>NZ_WQFQ01000005.1:0-258734 GCF_013034245.1 Ruegeria sp. HKCCA4812
GCTCCGTTCTGGGAGCCGCGAGTCACGCAGCGCAGCAAAAAATAATGCATCCTGAGCCTAGGAGTTAACTTAGAACTTGTATGGAAGTCTGTCGCCCAGCAAAAAACAGTAAACGGATAGAATATTTGGCTGAACCCGATCAGGTAACTCATAGTCAGTTTGAACTGACGAGTTATTTCCCGGTATCAATCCGTCGATGTCTACAGCCCATTCGAAACTAGCCACCGCTTTGGCGGGTATGTTGGCGGGTAGCTGGTAAAAACCGCCGTTTTTTCCAATGAATTCAAAGGTGTGGAACGTCACAGATCTTTGACTCAATCGATGGCCAAGACCTCAAGAATTGCGCAAATCTAGTCATTCAATTCTGACCCAAACGTCAAGCATTCCTGACCCAGATCAAGTAACGACCATTCATCGACCCTACCTTCTATGCCTCAAATAAGAGAAGTTCTTATGTTGAGGTTTCTTGCTGCACACGCCGGCAGTAAGAATTTTTGCGCCCGAACATGGAAAAAGCTTCGCTCTTCGGAAGAAAGCTTGCTGTACGTACTAGTTGTGGTAAGGAAAAATCGGTTAAGGATCAACACGTTGGAAATCCTGATACTTGACCCAACCTACAAAACGGCAGCTTAATTTTTTCGACGAACGGTCTGGTGAACATCCCTGACCATAAACTACTTTGCGTATTAATTCCTGCACTACCATCACTGACGGCCCTTTTTTTTAATACACGCCGGGCTAGAAGCGAGAGTACTGATCCCGAGCCAGCGAAATCGAGGCAATGATCCAAAACTCAATCAATCCGTTGCCGCATTCGACGCATATTCTCGATGCTTTATCGATTGTGTTTGATTAACAAAATTGAAGAAATTTCTTGCTGGATTAGCGATTGATGGCGATAATGTCGCCATTGAAATAAAGAAATTTCGGGGGAAGTCATGAAAGCAATACTTGCAGGATTGGCGCTTTTTCTAACGCATTCGTCGATGGTATCCGCACAAACAGCCGATGCTTCTGAAGCGCTGAAAGCTGCCATAGAAAACCCAAACGATGATGAAATCGTTGAAGAATTCATTGAAACACTGATTGAAGCACCGCAGGGCTCGGGCTTCTTTATCGTGGAAGGTGACATCATCATTACAAGAGGCGAAGTTCCGAGCTATCTTAGAAACAGACAGTTGGTGGACGACGAGGAGGCGGCGGGAAGCGCGAAGGTCTCTTCGGAACTCATCGTTAACATTGTAGCCGGTAAATACGACTTTCTGCGCGAACCGGAAGACCGAAATTTAACCTACTTTTTTGACCAAAGTACCTTTAGGTCATCCGAAGAAGCCGAATTGACGCTATCCAGCTTTGTCAATGGGGCAACTTCCTGGACGAATGCTTGCCCCGAGTGTGGTGTGAGCTTCACTCGCGTAGAATCAGCGGAAGAAGCGAGCTTTGTCATCGCGTTCCTGGACGATATTGATGGACCGATTGCACGCGCCTTCTTCCCAAGTTACCCAAAAGATATGTGGCGCATAGAGGTTTTTCCCGCCTACTTTTCCGATACAATGTCCTTTGATCGCACCGGTGTAATGCGGCATGAAATCGGGCACATTCTTGGTTTCAGACACGAACATATTAATGATGTTCCAGGTTGCTCTTCTGAAGGCGGGACGTACAAACCGATTACACCCTACACTCCGGGTTCAGTAATGCACTACTTGTGCGGAGAGGGCGGAAGCTTCGATCTAGGTTTGAGATCATCTGACATAGAGGGGTTCCGCTGCCTGTACACGAAAGGCGACCAATGCATGTTCGTAGAGTAGTTTTAAGCTCTCTTTTCGGAGCGTTTGTTTATCCAACGGTGGAGTGGGCGCAGGCGGACTCGCCCATCTCGTCCGAACGCGGGAAAGAATACGCTATTGAAGTGTTTAGTAACGACCCACCAAACGATTGGGCACGCATTGCGAGAACGCTCATTCAAAACGATCTTGTAAAAATCAAGACAAAACCGATAAGCAACCAAGGACCATGCAATACTGCAATCAAAGAACTTGGATTTCGCAGTACGGAAATTAGGCTGGGATGCTCGATTGAGATAGAAAGACTTATTTCAGATCTCTCCTCTGGAAGACTAGCAGCTGTAGATATCCCAAAGGGCCATGTTGCGTATCCGGACCTGCCAATACAATCGATCGGTGCGGTGCAAGTATATGATAAATCAAATTCACTTGAAACCTTTCGATGTACGAGAGTTAAAACGCCCTGGGGCTTACTTGCGACCTCACATTGCACCTCAACAACCGAACCAACCGGATATATTGAGCTAAATGGGTTCGAAATTTCTGCATCCGTCCCAGACACGGAAGAAAGTAGACAGATAGTCAAATCACTCCGTAGATTTAATCCCGTAATTGGTCGAAATGAAATCGAAGTTTTCGAATTAGATGAAGTGCAATCCTATGGGGGATTGGATTCGTTAGATGGAGAGAGTTGGCTAGACTCGTGCTTGATTGAAAAACCGAGTTATTCAAAATTCTTGGGGTTGGAGGAAATGCCCACCTGCGACTGCCGGGACAACTGTTCGAAAATTGTGCTTTTTGACCGAGCCCCCGCCATGCATCCCGCAATTGCCCATAAGGTAGATGAGAGCTATCAACATGGCCAGCCAAATTTACAGTGTTTATCTGTCGGTGAAATTGAAAATGACATCCACCACGCTTCACATTTGGCGGGGATACTGATTTCCCGAAATGACCCTGAATACTTTACTGGGGTGTCACCCAGTTCGCATTTGATTTGGAAGGATGCCAAATCAGGCAAGCCGTTTATTGATATTAGAAAGGTCGCGGCGACGAATAGAGCTATTCGCGACTTTAGTGTCTACGCGAAGATGAAAGTCGTACTCTTTGCAAGCAGTTGGAAATATGATGACGATGATGAAAAAGAGAAATTAAAACAGGACTCCAATTTTCGACTGAACAACCCACCATACGTGCAAACGATACGTTGGGGGAACAACATTTGGGTCGTTGCCGCGGGAAATAATAGCAACGGCGGCATAAATATCAGCGCCCAATCAGATCGATCTCCAGCAAATATTGGCGACAGAAAAAACATTCTAGTCGTTGCCGCGTGTGAGAACTGTGGATCGAGAAACGCCAAACTTTCCAACTACTCGAATTTTTCGGATGATGGTCTTGTACACGTTGCTGCTTACGGTGGCAAAATACCGGCACCCGCGACCGAAACTGAGTATGGGATTGCGCAAGGCACTTCTCAGGCATCTGCACTAGTTGCGGGACTTATTTCTTCTATGTCATGTGTTTGGCCTAACTACCACTGGACACCGAGAGAATCTAAAGTCCGAATCCAGGCAGCGGTATTTCCCCCTATTAACGAAGGCCTTCGGAATGGATTGGCCACCGGAGTTGTGGATGCAAAAAAGGCGCTGCTTGACCCCACGTCTCATCATGTCGCTGTGAGGGGCAAGAGGGTTCGTCCGGCAAAACTTCTTCAATGGTGCGTGGATAAGATTAGCCCAGAGTCTCCGCTCATTGAGGGGCAAGACGCTGATGGCGGGGCCGTTACCCCTCGCTTACTCCGCCATTTTGTAGGATACGATACAACTGACGGTGACAGGGAGTATTTTCTTTTTCACGAACCAAGTAGCCAAGAGCTCCAATCATTCGGTACTGTTAGACGCACAGGGCCAGGAGTCATCGGTTCAGATCCGCTTGTGAAAGTAACTTTTTCAGATGGAAAGGAACCATCAGTTATGGTTCTAAAAGCCAATGAAATCGAGTTTATTTTAACTCCACCTCGGCTCGAGGACTCTGCAAAAATTGAAACTGACACTAGCGCATGCAACTAAACGTCATTTTCTCAGCTACTACTGTTTTGGCTCTATCTTTAGTATCAGTCGCTGAGTCTGCGCCATGCCCCGAACGCGAACACGAATTTGCGGTTGATATCGGCATATTTAAGTCTTGGGAGCGAAACTTAGTTCCGGGAAGCCGATTGCCGTTGCAAGAGCAAGATGTTCGCTACTTGAGAGTGCGGATTGAGCCTTTAGTAGATGACGCGCATGATTGGACAGTGCGAATTCGTGACGGCCAAGGTCGACCACTACAATCAATCCACTCTTCGCATGCGGACGGAAAAGCATTTTGGACTGACAGGTATTATACGAATAAGGTTGAACTGTTTGTTGAACACGAGCGCGACGCTCCTCCCGCAAAGACGGTTTTCTATCAAGCCGTGGGCATGGGAGCAGACACTCCATTCTACTCCATAAAAGACTCGAACGGGCAACCGGATTGGAGCGATGTATATGATCCAACGGACGGAGCTGGCGGTCCAGTTGAAGAGTTTTGGAAGCGACGTTCAGAACCTGTGGGAATGTTTGTTGTGAGTGCTGGCAACAATCTAGATGGAGTTGCAGTTTGGAGCTGTACCGGCATTCTAGTAAGTGTCGAGCCAGAGTTATTGTTCCTTACCAATGACCACTGCGGTGGCGCTGGCGAATCGAGATGGGCGCATGACATTTGCGAAGGTAATGGTTTTGTCGATTTTTCGTGGGATGGAGATAGTACTAGCCGTCAATATCCATGCGCTTCGATGGTTCATCGTTCATCGGAGGACGATCTTGCTCTGTTGCGCCTTGGTAAAATCACCAACGATGCCCCCCCCACTCCTGCTGTATTTGCTTCGAATTCGTCCATAGGCGACAACTTGACGATTGTGCATCATCCAGCGTTACAAACAAAGAAAATCTCTCGAGGTTGTACCAAAAGAAAATTGTCAGGCCAAGACGCAGGTAGGTTGTTTGCCCACACTTGCGACACAGAAGCGGGCAGCTCGGGAGCTCCAGCGTTCAACGATGCTGGCGAGGTAGTAGGCATTCACCACACTGGGCACGAAACCTTTGATGACACTTGCGACGGGCTTAACAAGGCGGCAGGCTTGAGCAGCGTAAGAGAATTTCTAGTGGAGGCGGGCATATCACTTGATTGATCGCATTAACGCCTTTCTACGTACTGATCATTGAAACGCCGGAACGAATTTTATGGATGTTACTAGAATTGCAATCATGCCAACGCGGCGCAGTATATTAATCGGGGGATTAGCCACGACTGCATTACCTGGTTGTTATGGCCAGGGTGAGGACAGAAATGTCAGCCCTGACGGCCTGCCCTCAGTGCCAGTGGACATCCACAATCACATATTCAACGCAACCGATGTGCCGATACCGGGGTTTGTTGAGCAGGTACTACTGCGCGACCCTGAGACCCCGGTGCCCGGTGGGCCATCTGTAGCACGATCGCTCGTTGATCTGGTCGTTGACATCGTTTTGGCCGCGCGCGGGACACCAACCGCGTCGGAAGAGCTGATCGAAATCGCGGAATTACAGCGCTTGCCCATTCGTGACGGAGGGGATTTGTTGATACAGGACCGCCGCTCAGTCGAGGCGGGACTGGTTGCTCTGGAGAGCCGTGTGGATGCGGCAGGACGTGTGCGTCAGGGGGCTTTCGCCACCGACGGCACATTGCCCCCGGCAACCGGCGACGAAATTTTGTTTACACTGCTGGCCGCCGAAAGTGACATCCCGGTAAACCCCGTCGGATTGGCCGGGAACGTTCGCGATGTTGCCCGTGCCGGCGATCAGGCCCGACAAATCGCCGATGCCATTTACGCGGATGAAGCGCTTCCGGACGCTCCGAGTTTCAAATCTTTGTCCGAGCGCAGAAACCCGGATCAAAGCCTGGTTCAAACCCTGATGTGGGCCGGGCTGCTGACCCGCAGCCGCGTGGATATACTGGGTGAGTTGATCCGGCTGTACGCCCACCAAACTGCACAGGCCAGCACGAATGATCCCCTTGGCTCCAACGGGATCAAAGTGTTCTCGCCATCACTTGTCGACTTCACCTATTGGCTTCGAGCCGGGCAGGACCGGGATGCCGACCGCAGCGGGCGCGACATCACAGATCAGATTGACCTGCTGTCGCGTATGGCCTTGTTGGAGCGCGGTGCCCTGATTTTACCCTTCGCACCCTTTTGCCCGTTGCGCGCCGCTTATTACCGCAAAAACGGAAATTCAAGTTGGTTGCAAACCATCCAGAAATCGGTCGAATCCCAAGGGTTTGCAGGTATCAAGCTGTATCCACCGATGGGCTTTTTGCCACTGGGCAACGATAGGTTCGACGCTCCGGGCGCCCGCAGGCCCCGCGCCTTACGGGAGTTGGGGGTGACAGGGCAAGAAATCGATAACGAGTTGCGCGCCCTATACGATTGGTGCGCTGCCGAAGATGTCCCAATAAAGACGCATGGCAACAATTCGTTGGGTGCCGATGCCTGCACCGGGCAAAACGCATCGGCTGCAAATTGGGAACCAGTGTTGGAAACCCCGGCGTGGAGCAATCTAAGACTAAACATCGCCCATTTTGGTGGCTTTGATGAGGAACGGTTCCGGACCGCCCCCGGATGCCCAATCCAGACGCAGGCCTACGAATGGCAGGCCGCAGAACTAATCGCGAAATACGATAATGTCTATGTCGATCTAGGATACTGGACCGACGTCACAGACAGCAATCGCGTTCAGTCACAAGAAATAATTGATTTGCTGGATAACCTGCTGGACCAGAGAGAAAACCTCAAATCTCGCCTGATGTATGGTTCGGACTGGACTATGCTTGGCCGTGAGAACCAACACGCAAGTTATTATAATGACGTTCGCAATGCGTTAAAGGCATCCGCACTCGAAGAATCCGATCAAATTGCCATTCTGGGAGCTAACGCCTTAAGATATTTGGGACTGGACCGGCGAGGAAAACAGTATAGCCGATTGAAGGGATTCTTCGAAGACGCGCCCCAGTACAATACCATAGTCGCCTTGATACGCCCCCCCTCAAACCTAGTGGCTTTAGCACGCGACGCACTCGGGCAGCGGTAGCCTGCTTATTTTGCTCTGCGGTTTGGAAGCCAATTTGCATGCTACTGAGACGCGAGGACAAAAGAACGTTGGATACAGAATTTGTTGCTATGAGAGATACGACTTGGAGTGAGATTGTTTTGGTCTGCCGCCAGTTAACGGATGTTATTTTGGAACATAAATCGTGGACAATCTGATACGGTTGTTTGAGGCGCGATTTGTCTCTGGATGCGTTAATGTCAATCATAATTCGATCAATGCGACTGCATTCACCGGCTCAGTGCTGGTAGCCTGGGTTGCTGCGGGCGCGGAGTCTGCTGTCGGTGACAGTCAGTTCCGTTGTGTGCCTGTGGGAGGCAGGGAGTTCGCATTTACCCACCCAGTCAAACCCGGCAGCAATGCACGCCCGCTAACGGCTATCCCAGCGGCGTTTTATACTGATAGTGGTTTCGTGCCCCGTTCAGTGCAGGCTTTCGGCGGGTTGAGTGTTCGGGGCTTTGGCCCCGCCTGTGTCATACACGATTGGATCTTCGTGGCCCGAAAACGCCTTAGTGACCGCAACAATAATGGCGACAATCACATCACACCTGAAGTCGCGAAAGTTGTGCCTCTGGATTTCACCGATATCGCTGAGATCATGGCTGAGACGATCAAGACGCTCGCTCGAGACTACCCGATCCACAGCGCAGAACATTTTTCGCGACCCGTCATCACACTTGTCCCTTCCGGGCCAGTTACTCGCCGGTTAGGGATTGCAGAAGGCAATTGCACCGATTTGCAAGTCCGCAACCCCGATCACCTAGAGCTCATTCGCGACCTGCAGCGACAATCGAACGCAGACCTTCTAGTTTCGCTTGATAAATCCAACGGCAGCCGCGTTAGAGTCTGGGGGCAGCGATACAAAATCATGGCGACCTTCGATCTCGACGAACTGAGCGGAGCGGAACAATGAGACAGCGCATCGATCTTCGGCTGACGATTTCTGCTGGCATTGTCGCGCTTGTACTTCTATCCGCCTGCGCGGACCAATTCAAAGACCGTGTTCGTGACAGCACGCTGTCTACCGCCGCCAAGGAAGGCCCGGTGCTTGTGACCTATTCCGGGATTTCCACGCTGTTGATCCAAGACAACAAAACCCAGATCGTCATCGATGGATATTATTCACGAGAAGAACATATGATTGTCCGGAAAATTGAACCGGATATGCCGGAGATCGAGCGAGCGGCAAAACAACTGGGACTAAACCGGTTTTTCTGCGCAGGCCAACCGTCGCAGAACGTAGTTGACTGTCCCGCAGCTGCACATCGCGGCTTGTCTTATGTGATACCAATGCACGCCCACTACGACCACGCGATGGACAGCCCCATCGTCGCGGCAATGCACCGCGCCCGGCTTATCGCCGATCCGTCGGTGAAACAATTGACCAAGGCCGCAATACAGATGCTTGGTGAAGATAATACGCAGTTTGATTGGTCAATTAAACCTGAGAAACCACCTGCAGGAGAGCTGGACCCGCCCAAAGTCTTTCGTACAGGCGATTTCGAAGTCGCGCTCATCCGTACGCCACATTTCGACAGCTTTGTCCAACACTTTCTTAATAGAAAACAGACGCGCGACAACTTCACTTTCCCCGCCCGAATTCACGAAATGGGCGAAGGTCATGGCGTCTCTGTTCAGATCCACCACCGATCAAGCGGTTGGTCCATGCTGATTATCGGCAGCGCGGGCGATGTAGGCGCACGCCTCGCGGCAGCGGGGCCACGCGCAAAGGCAGATGTTGTTTTCTTTGGTATCGGGGGATTGGGTCTGAAACCTAAAACACACCGCAAATCCCTCACCGAGACTATCGTCGAAGTCACGGGCGCGCGGCGGATTATCCCGACACACTGGGACGCACATGGACAAAAACTGTTTAACAAGCTTCCACCTGCTGACAACCTCGCGCTAAAGCCATTCCCGTTTGATCCGCTTGACGCCACCTTGCGAACGCTGGACGAATTGCAAACAACGACACAGCCAGACATCCGATTTGCACCGCTGCTGAAACCCTTCGACCCGTTCCAAGATCTGTCCGAGCCAGCTCACTAAGATCGGTAGGCGGGTGGAGCATTCTCGGTCGCTAATCAAACCGACGCCTGTGCGACAATCAATGATTTCATATGCGCTAAGTATACAAGTTTCGAGATATCTTCGTTAACTTTATCCCCATTAAGAAGGCAGTCTGCACGAAACTCAAGGGAACTAAGGTAGCCTGAGCGGATACGCGCATGCATCCCCGGTCGAAAGCAGCGCAAGAAGACCGTGAATTGCGACAAGCGCCGCTATAAACGCCGCAACAGGATCGAAATCATGTTCAGCAGACTGAAGGGCTGGCACCGCGTCGCCACTCGAAACGACAGGCGCCCAAAGGTCTTCCTCTCAGTGATCGCCCTCGCAGCAACCGTCATCAATTGGCTATGAGTCCTGACCCTAACCGCCTACCCAGCTACTCCGTGTCAAATTTCTGGATCACCTCCGGCGGTAGCAAATGCCGAAAACACGGAGGGGTATTCTCCCACAACTCTTCATCTGTAAAAGGTTCCGTTCGGACTTCAAAGTGAGTGTCGTACTCGCCGCCGGGATTATCCAGATTGACCCCCAATATCTTGAGAATTTCGCGCAGCCTTTTCTGCCCCGCTGGTGTCGAAATTTCACCCGTGCGCTTCAGCTCACGAAGCTCCTTCCGAAAGTCACGTGCACTGGGCATGGGCAGTCTTTTCTGAGGTTGGTCTTCATTCATGGCTGGTTGTTGCAACTCCCAATCAGTTCCGACATTCCACAGCGCCAGCAACACGGCTGCGATGTGCCGACCACTGAGATTTCACGAAGCAAGGCTTGCGATCTTTGGATGATCTGGCCTTCAGGCATCTTCACCATACCATCTGCTTAACGCATCTTTCGAATAAACTCTTAGTTGTACTATCCGGCAATTGATCGGCGGTACATCATCACGATCAAGTTTGCGAGCGAGATGAAATGGCATCATCTTAAGGTTTTCCGCCAGCTGCCCGAGCGTAACATACCGCTGTTCGAATTCTGAGATGCTTCGTTTGGTGATGAATTGCTTCACATGATTGGTGTCAGGATTCCTTCGAGAAACTGCCTCTAAGTACCCCTCATCTCGCAACAGCCGAATGAAAGCCACACTGACCTTGAGATACCTCGCAGCTTCATCGGCAGAGAGGTCCCCAATGAGCTCAACCAGAACTTTTTCGGACAGCAGGGATCACTCAACTTCAATTGCTTGCAACCCAACTCCCTCACCGCGACAGAGCTTTCCGTCGAGTTCGCCCTGCACCCAAAGGTCGATGATTTGAACCATAGTAACTTGCTTTGAGCGGCAAAACTCCCTGAGAGGGACAACTGATCTGTAGGGAAGTGCAGTTGGCAAACCGTTGAGTTTATCAAGCAGCTTTCCCGCTTGATTTCGCAGTACATACCGGAGTGAAGACGTGATTTTAATCATGTCGAGAACGCCGCATGACTGTAGCGCCTTTATTTGAGACCTAGAGAGACCAAGCATCCGTGCTGCATCTTCGAGATTGATCAGACCTTCAACGTATGCCTGTGCGCGTGCAAGCTCATCCACTCGAACATCAGTTCGCAAGTTGGCTTCTGCTAGATCCACACCGTCTAAATGACCAAGCAGCCCTTTCAGGAACATGACGCCGAAACCCGATCTTTTTCGCGCCTCATGCATGTTCAGCAACGTCTGCTTGGGAGCCACCCGATCGAAGACTTCCTTCCCTGTCGGGATTGGATAGGTTTCGAATATGTGGTCGCATGTCAGGTCAACCAACGGTGCCAAGGTTGGGTCTTCATAATACTCTCTGAGCCATTGATAAAAAAGCCCCATATCTGCACTGAAGTAGGGTCGGTTTGAGGTGCTTTGTCGGTGCAAACGTTTCAGCGCGACTTTGAAGCCATCCGGTCCAGCGCGCACATTTTTGAAGCCCAGTTGGCACAAGCTGCGTTCTTGCTGGCTACCAAGGGTCTTCATGATCTTCATTTTGAGACCTTCGATTGCAGCACCCAAGTTCAGACAAAGGCGGTGTATTTGCGTCAGATCGAGATCTTTCAGCCAGTCGTTTTTTGGGCCTCGTTGAATTCGCTCACGAATATACCGTTCGAACGCAGTTTGCTGCGCTGTCTCAGGGCTCATGCAGGCACTTTGAACGGCATCAATATTGTCCAGTACCCGGGCAACAAAATCATAGTTTGTGTGAGCATGTTTGGCGGGCGGGAGTGTCATCAAATAACACTTGTACCGCCCACATGTATGAAGAGACGTGACGGCCCATTCCAGAAGTTGAAACACACCATGAGGTCCGATTTCAGTTAATGCCGTCACCACACATTGCGGGCACAAACGTACGGCAGTTCGACGCATCGTTCCAAGGGTCACAACGGTCTGTCCAAGCTTGAAACGACCCTCTCCTACTTTCCCTGCAGTATGCGCACTAAGCTTCTCAGGGCTTTCACCGATTAACCAGGCCAAACGTTCCATCTGATCATCATGCCCGCTGCACAGATACGGCCAACGCATTCCAAGGTCCGTGCAGAAATCACGCGGTGTCCTCCCGAAAAGCTGCGCAGATCGGCTCACGTATCCGTTGAGTGACTCTCCCTCAATAAGAGGGGGCGCGAGCACAAGGGGAGCTGTCATACACTTACCCCGCCAAGAACATCACGGGCACGAATCCGTGTGAAATCCTCCGCAATGAAAGGGTTGAGCCCATCAATGGCTGCTGACCGCGCGTGAAACACCTCCGCAAAGTGTTTAATCTGCAACGCCACAGTGATACCTGCGGACGTAATCGCCTCCGTAATAGATTGAACCGTCAATTCAGCCAGAAGCCCAAACTCATAGTCCGCTGCATGCATAAGGCGGCGCGCAAAGCTCTCGGACTTTAGTTCATCTGAAATGGCAATGCCTGCGCGACGGGTATATCCCTTTACGAGATCGACTACGGACTTTGCATGCCGAAGGTCATGCAATCGATCAATCTCAATCGGATACAGCCGTCGTGCAAGCTGCGCATCTTGATTAACGATGTTCTTGAGATCTGGCATCCCGGTCAAAACAAGCCCAACCGGCCACTGACTGTTTTCCATCAGAAACTTGAGTGTGTTTACGACCGCCTGGCGTTCTTTGTCGGTTTGATATCGCGCCAAATCCTGCGCTTCGTCCAGATGCAAGAACAGTGTTCGCCTCAGTTCCAACTGGCGTTTGACCATATCCCAAACCACCGGCCCCGACTGGCTTCCGGAATAAGGATATCCCAACGCGTTCAGGGTTGCCGCCCCCACGAACTTCATCGTCGCTGGGGAAGGAACCTGTAGCCCGATGAACTCGCAGACTTCCTCTTCCGGGTTCGACGCAATCAAGGCCCGGTTTTGTTTGACCAGTTCCCGGATTGCAGTTGATTTGCCGCTGCCAGACTGTCCAATAAGGACAATTCCACGAACACTAGACGTGATGCCCTCCGCCAAGTCCGCCCGACGTTGGTCCAGCAGCATTTGAAAGTTCTGCTCCAGCTTTCGGTAAGCCTTGGTTGGCACATATGCAGACCGCAAATCCTGGACGATCCGCCTGATTTGAGGATTATTCATCGTCATCACTAAACCTCCATAACTCAACTGGTTCATCGTCGTTGACATCGAAATTCTCGTTTGAAAGTTCGCGTTTCCCTTTGGTGCGATCACCAATGATGTCTGACAGGAACCCGCCATTCGATTTCGGGTTCATCTCGATGTGAGCTTCTGTGCTTTCGGGATCAGGTTTGAGATTCAGACCCCAGAATGTCTCATTTTCCGCGCGCTGGATTTCACGTGCTGACACGCCGATCGGCCCCAAGCGTCGCCAAGCACGTTGCTCAGCATCAATTGCCTTCATCCGTGCAATGGCCCTGTCGATGGTTTCTTGATTAATGTCTGTCGCCGCTCGATTTTTCTGGCGCACATCTGAGATCGTCCGCTCCCAGGACGCAAAAGACACCCCCTCAACGCCGTCAATAAGCGCGGGCACCGAGCGCCAAGCGTCATCAAACCAAATAGAGACGTGGCCGAGATTTTCCGGGTCAACGCGCAGGTCAAGTTCTTGCGAGCCATGTTTTTTGAAATGATGCGAAAGGCCGGTCGAATGATAGTTGATCCCACAGACGAGGACTCCATGTCTCCCGGATTTGCGGGTCATATCCAGACCAAGAACGTGCCTCAGCTTGTGCTCGCTGGGAGCGGGGGACCAGCCAAACTGATTACAAAGCTTGTCCCATGCGTCATTCGGCGAAGCATATTCCAGTCCGCGGTGGCTTTTGACGTGATAGATATCAACAATGAACCGAACTAACAGCTCAATGATACTCTCGGCCGTATGAACTGCATATTTTTCGGATGGATAGTCCCCCCTTTCGACTGGGTTGCCGAATGTGCGCCCTGTTAGGTAGGGCATAAGCATCATGGCCAGTGTTAGAAAGATACGTTCCACTCGGGCTCGCAGCTTTGGAACACCAGCTGGCAAGACCGAGTATCCAATCGAAAGGTCCGAAACCGCCGCTTTGAAGTCCACGTTCACGAAAGCATGACCGTTATCAACAGCTACATGATGGACGTGACCAAATTGCTTCCAGTTTGTTTCGCAACCGAGTTGCGTTGAGATGTCAGACTTGTCGCGCATCGCCATCCAAAGGACAGCCTTTGCGTCCTCTGAGCTGGGTTGGCGCGAGAGCTTTAGGCCCAGTATGGATCTTGAGGCTGTGTCTAAAGCTGCGCAAATCCAATATCGACCAATCTCGACGTCACGCAAACTGTCATTGGTAAAGTCAATACCGGCCTCTGCAAGGATGGCCATCAAGTCGATCTGCCACTCATCCATCTCCACGCGTTCCAGTGGGGCTCTGACATCGAGACCGCCTGAGTGAGCTCCAAGTTCATTCTTCGCCACCGAAAGACCTTTGCGAGCAGCGACGACTTCAAACTCATCCAAGGCCTTGACCCGGCGGCGCACCGTACTTTCGGAGACGTCCTTCAGCGGAGGAAGATCACTCAACTTGCGGATCTTGTTTCGCTCTCGAATGTCACCCGAGATCGCGAGGTGAAGCTGAGTGACGGAGATCTCACTGACGTGGAGAAACTCGGGCAAATGGGATTCAATAATAGCTTCGCGTTCGGCGTCGATACCTTTCGCGTTAGCGCCATTGAATATCGTTTTGCGCACCAGCGTCATTGGATCTCGCGTGGGAGCCCAGACGCGCACCCATTTCATCAAACTCCCCCGACCGGGTGCAGGCCATGAAAGGGATACAGCAAATCCATCATCAATTTTTGACTTTGATAGATCAGTCGAAATCTGTTCGTTCACACGCCGATGAAGTTCAGGAATGAACTTGATGCACGACGCCTCGGAGCGCGATACTTCATTTTGAGCCTCTGCAGCCAAGAACAGCCGTACGAACAATTCCTTCCAAAAGACCAGCCACTTTTCGGTCTGTGGAAGTCTGTCAATCAGAGTTCGCCCAGCAGATGCACGTCGTGCCACCTGCCGACTCGCAAAATACCCATACTCGATTGAAAACACTCCCTCGTCGATGAGTTGCCGAAGCTCTTCATGGGTAAGGTTGACGCGTTCCCCATCGCCGTACAGCGCTTTGATTTGTACCGAGTGCTCTTTTGCGTGCTCGACAATATGTACTTCACCGCGCGCGACTATGGCATCACACGTTGAAATCCGCAGTTTCGTCATGGCTGCATCTCTGGCAATGACACGCTTGTCAAAGGTGTGATGACACTGCGTTTTTCTGCAGACAATCGACCATCATAGATGGCTCGAAAAACGGCTCGGAAGCCGCGCCCACCCAAACCAACCTCGCTTACCAAATCCGCAATGCTGGTTGAAGCGACAAGACCGGCAACCGCATTTGCAACCAAGAGATCAGCTTCACGGTCTTTGTGCTGGCGACACAAATGCAGAAACTCTGCATTCTGGACCTCTGCGGGATTTAGGCTCTTTTCGGTCACCAAAGCCAAGCGATCAGCAAAGCTCGGTGACATGCACTTTTCGACTGCGCGGAGCGTGGCGCGAAAATTGATCTTTTGGACCCGATCATATGGCTTAACCGCAATGGCTACCCTCAATCCGCATCGAAACTGAGCCAAGTAGTCGGGGATGTGCGTTTCCCGCTTGCCAGTAAGACCCTCGAAAGAAATTCGTCCCGGCTGATCGCGAACATTCCAGATATCGGCTTGGGCGCAGAGCGTCAGGAGCGTTTTCCGCTCCAGATTGCTTTCATAGATGATTTGTCGCGGGTGTTTGTCTGCTGGCATCTCGAAGATGGCAAACCCCCTGACGCTCGATTTCGACCGTGCCGCGAAGCTTCTGATTCCTGTGCTCTCAGACGGTGGGCGATATGCGTGATCATCGATGTTGCTTTCGGTCATGTGACTATCAGTGAGGCCCGGTTCTGACCGGAAACCCACATACCCTCCTTCAGGTATGGATGAGCGGGACCGCCCTGCAGGCTTACCTGCAGGCTTGACCGGTCCCGGATTTTGGGTCATGAAAGAGGTGCATTTTGGTCTACAAACTTGAATGCACCTCAATTTGAAGGCCTTTGAGAGTACCAGCTCTCGAGGGCCTTTTAATTTTAGGTCATTTGGCTCCCCCCTCTTTTAGATCTGGAAACAACGCTTCCGGCGCTACGCCGAGCGCATCGGCCAGCGCTTTTTCGATTTTCTGAGATCTGCACATACGCTTTCCGACCAACGTCAAGGCTGAGTCAGTCACCCTCAGATCGCGGGCCAACTGAGCCAGAGATGTTCCCCTGATCCTCAGTTCAGCTTTCATTCTCTCATGGGCGTCCAGGTCACTTTTGGTGGGTTGTCGCATGCAGGATGTGTCCAATCGATAGATCGCAACAAAAGAAAAATTACCATCAGCTAAGGAACTCCATCACCGATGGTCAACACTGCAACAGGCTGTATTTAAACAATTTTAGAATCGGAACAGATGTTCCGCGAGGTACAATTGTTCCGGTGTCGGCTATCCACTTGCAATACCGAAGATTTCATCAACTAAGGTTCTTGAGTACCTTTGTGCCAAGCGGTTTGTGGGAAAATTCTATGACGCGCGACAAGGAGAAATATGACGTCATTGTGCGCAAGATCGCATCAGAGCGCTTGAAGGACTTCCGAGATTCGGAAGATCTAAGCCAGGCTGAAATTGCAGCACGGATCGGGATTTCCGCGAGAACCCTTCGCAACTACGAATACCAAAATCGGGAGTTAACGCAGGCGACGCGTCTCAGGTTCATCGACGCGTTTAAGGTCGATCATTTGTCGACGAATGCTCTGTACCAAGAACTCGGCCTTCGGTCACCTGAGGTAGCCTACCCTAATAGCGTTGTACCTGCGGAGGGCATGAGCTTTTTGAAACAACTACGTCTGGAATGCCGTGCGCGTAGGAAGGACAACTTCTCAAAACCCGCTCAGGTTTTGATGCAAATACGAGACCAGTTGTATGCCGTCACGTCAATCTACTTTGGCCTTGTGCAGCTTAGCTCGGAGTTCAATGTACCATTGGTGCCTGAAGATTACAGACCGGATTGGATGGTGGGGGCATCGATGGTTTTGATAGTGCTACTGCTGCCTTCGTTGCTTGTAGAACTCCCACTGATGAAGGTTGCTGCGCATTTTCTACGGCGCAGGAAGTCTCAGTCATGAGTTGCCGCACCAAAGGCCGGGCGATGTCTTCATAGTACCCATCCACGCGCGGTAAGCGAAATTCCTGCTCGCACGCGGCCACGTAAGGTCAATTACCACTCGAAAACAGATGGTCTTATTCTAGACAGCTTTCAATGAATGCCACGGCCTTTGCAGCTGAGTGGCGACCTGTCAATTGGCGCTCGAGGCCCCGCCTTACCTAACAGTTGATCAACGCCAACCTCCACAGGGAACCAAACTGGAGACCGCAACGGGCGTGAGACTTCCCTGCATTGAGTAAAGCAGTAGATATTTTCACTAAGATCTTCAACTTTTGGTTGTGATTGATCCAAATATCAGCCACCCTCAAACCTATTGATTGATAACGGATTTCTGAAAATAACGGACGAAGCAAACGATATAGCCGAGCAGTTCGAAAAAGCATTCAACACACCGAAACAAACGTGGCTGCTGGCTGCTGGCGCTAGCTTCATGTCAAACATCCCCTTGATGTATCCTTTGACAAGGCGCGTGTTGGAACTGGCAAGGACAGAAACTTTCAAAGATGAGGGCGAGATACTTTCTACGATCGATTTTATTGAAAGTGACATTGACGAAAACGCGCACATAGAAATTTTTTTAACCCACTTGGCAGACTTGATCTCCATGTCGGTGAGGTCCCGTGATCAAAGTGCACAGTTGGGAAATGCTAAGGTCGGCTTTGATATCTTGACCAAGTTGCACAACGCACTTCTGGAGATCATCTCGGATACAATCAGGTGGGGCTATCGCGAAAACTGGGCAGAAGATGGCCAGCAGTTAAATCCAAGTGTAGGCACCTCCGAAAAGCCTATTGTGACCATCGAACATCACCTTAATTTTGTGCGAGCAGTCTTTGGACGCAATCGAGCTGGGCTGGAAGCTCTGCGTGGGCCAGTAGAGTTCTTCACAACCAACTACGACACCCTTATTGAAGATGCACTCGCATTGCGTGGCGTGCCTTATGATGACGGCTTCTCTGGTGGCAGCATCGCATTTTGGGCCGGCTACGGGGGTGCCGCTAACCCACCCCATAAAGCAAGGGTGGTAAAACTCCACGGCTCCATCGATTGGGTGGCGCCTAAGGATGATGCCTCGCGTCTCCTTAGAGTCAGACATCATGATGCTTATCCTGCACCTAAGAACCAAGTGGTGATTTATCCGCAATCTACAAAATACGTAAACACTCAACTTGACCCCTTTGCCGAGCTATTCCAACGGTTTCGCGTGAACCTCGCTGATGGCTCAGAGCGGGTCCTATTGGTTTGCGGATACTCCTTTGGCGATGAGCATATCAACCAGGACATTGAAGTTGCTATGTCTGCTCCAGATAGCCAACTTACGCTGGTTGCGTTTTCAGAAGAGAGAGATGCGTTACCTCCGATCCTTGACGACTGGCGGAAGACTTCCTGGGGAGAGAGGATATATATCGTTTCAAACAAAGGGTTGTATAACGGCGACCGCGGCCCGTTCTGGGAACTCGATGAGGGCCGTGATTGGTGGACGTTCACTGGCGTGACTGAAATGCTCTCGGATGGCCTGCCTGCGGATATTCAGGAGGCAATGGCATGACCGATTTTGCCGTCGAACCTGGGCTGGAGATTGGCACGGTATTCGAAGTTGCTGGAAACTCCATCAAGATTGCCCTCGACAAACGCATCACTGAATTAACTAGAGGCTATCGTGGGAGAAGCTACTCTGTCGGTCAGCTTGGCAGTGTGATCAAACTGCATGTCGGCAGAAAGGTCATCTTTGCAACGGTTAGCCTTTTGCGCCTTCAGTCAGATGAAGAAGCTGCAGCGATTGCCGCCTCGACTGGAAGCGCTGTCTCTACATTTGACAAGCGAGTCATCGAAGCCGATTTGCTCGGGGAAGCTTGGTGGCAACCAAAGGAAGAAAAGTTGGATTTCCGGCGCGGTATAAGCACATTCCCACTTCCTCTGCAGTCCGTATTTTTGATGACGAAGGGGGAAACTGAACGACTATATGCAAGTGTCGAAAGCGCTCGGGACGATGGCATAGATTGTCATGTCGCAATCGGCGACTACGTTGGAGCCACCCGTGTCGCTTGCCGCGCAAATATCGATAAACTATTTGGCCAACACAGCGCAATCCTCGGTTCAACAGGTTCCGGGAAGTCGGGGACGGTCGCGTCCATCCTTCATTCGGTGATCGCTCATCAACCTATCGAAGGGCAGCCTTCCAATCCAAGAATCGTGATAATTGACCCTCATGGGGAATATGCTGCCGCTTTTGGAGACGACGCGTCGCTGTACCGTGCTTATGATGCGCCAAACGAGGCTGCTGTTGAACATGCAAACTTGAAACTCCCATTCTGGCTAATGTCGAGTGATGAGTTCCGTTCGTTGATTGTTGGTAAAACTGAGAATGAAGCCACATCTCAATCTAACATCGTTTACAAAGCTCTGACCCATGCACGGATGGTTGAAGCAGGTCTCACAATGGCGGCGGCTGATATTGATTTGGCAACTCTTGGAGCCGATCAGCATCCTCAGGAACCAATAGTTCTTCCCTCAGACGACCCCGACAAAGGCGCAGAGCGTGAGCAAGCAATCGCGAATTTTGACAGAGATAAACCACGACCCTTTAGGTTGTCAGAATTTGTGGCCCATATTAGTGAGCTACAGACCAAGCGGTACTTCAAAGGTAAGTGGGACGATGAGACTGACGGGGCTAAACAAAAATTCTCGTCAATTCTCGATAAAGTGTCTGTTTTGAGATCTGATACGAGGATTTCGTTCCTTTTGAGCGATCACTTGGATGATGCTCAGCCGCTGACACTTTCCGATGTTTTGGCTCAGTTTCTATCTGTTGCTGACGAACAGCAGACAAAGATTAAGGTCATCGATATTTCTGGCCTGCCCAACGAAGTTGCGGGGCCCCTTACAGCCTCGATCGCCAGATTATTGTTCCAATATAAGCTCGCTCAAAATCGAGAGGGTCGAGAGCGAGATCCGATCTTGTTGGTTTGTGAGGAAGCGCATCGATATGTTCCAGATCGAGGCGAAGCCCAATACGCGGTCGCCCAAGATGCTGTTCGCCGTATCGCCCGCGAGGGGCGGAAATACGGTTTAGGTCTTATGTTGATTTCGCAGCGCCCAGCAGATGTTGAAGGCACTGTTATTTCACAGTGCAATTCGTGGATCGTTTTAAGATTGTCAAATAGCCAAGACCAACAACATGTTAAACGTTTCTTGCCCGACAGCCTCTCTAATATGACTTCAGTTTTATCTTCGCTGCCTAGGCAAGAGTCTCTTTTTTTGGGCGAAGCTGCTGCATTGCCAGCCCGCGTAAAAATCAGATCTCTTCCCGAAGACAAGCTTCCGGACTCTGACGACATTTCATTTGCAGCTGGGTGGTCAAGTGAGCTTCAAAATAGGGATTCTCTGAACGACGTAGCTTCACGTATGCAAACTTGACCGAAGGAAAACACTGTCATGCTTTGTCATATGGCCCGCAATTTTCCGGCCTTCACCGAAAACTTCTTGGACAGATCTGCGACACTTCAGAAGAGTTTCAGAGAGGAAACTATAACTGATATGTTGATGGCCAACATTGTTGCACTCGGAGGAAAAAATGTTGTCGTTGATTTTCCAAACGAACTTTCCACGGGTGCTGATATGGAATGGAATTTCGTTGACCGGAGCAACGAATCATTTGTTCGGCTATTGATTCAAGCCAAGCGATCTTATGGAAAAGGGAAGCAGTGGAGACGCCACTCCTTTAGGGAACTGTATCATCAATCCGGAGCTTCAAAGGTGCTACAGGCCAAGGTGTTGTGCGATACAGCAAGAGCAGCAGTCGCAACTTACCCGTTGTATATTTTTTATGTCCCAGGAAAGACCTGTAAACTTGCACGGTTAGACAATGCGCTGAATGTCTCTGGTGTAACTCTTGCCGACGGCTACGAAATCGAAAAATTGGCAATTTCTGCTTCGGATCGTAAAACACGAACGAAGAACCGGAGCTTAAACACTATCTCCGAAAAAATGTTTCCTCTGCAAATTCTGTTTTGCCCCCAATCAATCAACAAAATAGGACTGGTGATGTTCAGTAGAGTGGCTCCTGTTGGTCCCCTGTTCTTTGATGGGACATCACTCGGATTCTCCATACCCCCAACACCTCAGCGAATCTGTGATGCAATCAACCGCTTAGGAGACATCAGCTCAGAAAGTGGTGTCGGTGAGTCAGGGAAACAACTGTTAGAAACAAGTCAAAGAATCCCCGAGGAAATCGGAGAGGTCCTAGAAACGGGTAGGTTTCCTTCAGAATCGAATTTAAGCAACACTCTTCGTAGAGCAGTTTTCATTTCGCGCAGCGACGAAAGTTCCTAGACGAGTATTGGTCAAGATTTTCTTTTCTTGCAGTCGAGGTGAAAGGCAAGATTCTGGGGTATTGCTCCGCGCTCCCGGCAGAGAAAACCTGAGCTTCTCTAACCGATCGAAAAGCTACTGCTTCCAGAAATTGCGTTGCGCAAGTTAAGTTGTAACACGAGCTCGTCCACACAGATCCCAGCATCGCATTGGCCGCCAAGACGAATCGATCTCCCCAAGCCTAGTCGGGTTCGAAAGGCAGTTGGGTCAATGTTGTGACGGAAAGGTCAAACATCTCTGACGTTTTATAAAAGGAAAGTGGCGGACCGAGGAGGATTCGAACCCCCGACCCCTTGATTCGTAGTCAAGTACTCTATCCAGCTGAGCTATCGGTCCGCGTTGGTGAGGCGGTGTTTAGACCTGCTGCCCGAGACGTGCAAGCCGATTCTTCAAAAAAAAATCAAAAAGTCATGTCCCCGCGCGGAAGGCTGATTTCAAAGACTGTTCCCTCGGGTCCGGTCTCTTTCAAAACCAGATCCCCGCCATGGCCGCGCACCAGCTCTTGCGAGATTGCCAGCCCCAGACCCGAGCCACCCTTTCGGACCCCGCCCTGGAAAGGCGTGAACAGGTTTTCGCGCGCCTTGGGGGGAAGACCCGGCCCTGTGTCGCGGATTTCGATGCACCAAGTGTCATCGTTTTCACAGCCCGCAATGGTAACCCGGCCAGGTTTTCCGGAGGCAACCAGCGCCTGTCTTGCGTTGCGCACGAGGTTCATGATGACGCGGTATAATTGTTCGGGGTCGGCACGGGCCACAAGGGTGTCCGGCACTTCGTTCACGATCTCGACGCAGGCATCAGCGACGGCGAGTTGTTCGCTGGCCGCGACATCCGCCGCGATTGCGCGGATCGGAACCATAGTCAGAGTGGGCGCGGGCTCTTCCGCGCGTCCAAAGGCCAATGTGCTTTCACAAAGAGACACTGCCCGGGTGATGGAATTCACCAGTTTCGGCGCCATCCGCCGCACCAGCGGATCATCGCTGGCCTCGATCCGATCGGTAAACAGCTGCGCCGACGTCAGGATATTGCGCAGGTCATGGCTGACTTTGGCGACGGCCCCCCCAAGCTGCGCCAGCCTTTCCCGCTGTTTGAGCGCCTGGGTCAGGTCCGTTTGCAGCATCTTCAGTGCCTCCTCGGCCTCTCGCAGCTCCGTCACCTTCGAATTCGGCGAGATTATGCCACGCGCGTCCTCTGGCGCACTGGCATAGCGCTGCATGTAGCCGACGACGCTTTTGATGGGCCGCACAAGTACGACGCGCACGGCGAGAAACAGAAAAAACGCCGTGATGATGGAGATCACAAAGGAGAGACCGAGAATACGCAACCCGTAGTCAATCATCGCCGTTCGCAACGGCATGCTGTCCATAGTGACTTCGATCAGAAGGCCTGCCCCCTTTACCGGTTCTCCGATGACCCGGACGACTTCGTTTTCGGGCTTGAGAAAGCGGCTGAGCGCATCCCGGATCAAAACCCATGGGCTTGCATCCCGCAAATCGAACGTGTCGGCGATTGGATCGGGAATCGGCGACGACAACATCAGTTGCCGAACCTCATCCCGTCGCAATACGACATTGTAGACGCCTGCGTTTGCCAGCAGTTCCGCCTCAAGATCTTCGGCAAGCATGTCGTCCGCCAGCAAAGCCAGCGAGGCGATCTGCGCGCGTTCGAGCCTGTTCAGTAGAAAGTCCTCGCGGAATCGGGCGATCGACGGGACAAAGATCAGAACCTCGGCCAACATGACGAAGACCGTCGTCAGGATCAGAAATCGGCCCGACAGCGAGTTCAATTTGCGCCCCTCCTCAGGTCAGGGAATCCAGCGCAGGACGAACCTGACCACTCGTTTAACTGTCTGATTCTCAAACAGCCTTGGCGAGAAATAAGCACCCGCCACACGTTTGTTAAGCTCTCCGATCGTCGGATAGGGTGAAACCATGGCAGCGATCTGCCCCATCTTCAGGTTATTGGCCAAAGCCAACGACCACAAGTTGATCAACTCACCCGCCTGATGCCCGACGATTGTGGCGCCGACGGGTCGGCCTTTCACGACCATGACCTTGACGAAGCCTTTGGTTTTGCGCTCGGCAATCGCCCGGTCATTGTGGAGATAGTCAAAGCGGGCGATTTCGAGCTTTTTACCATGCACCTCGCGGGCCTGAGCTTCGGTCAGTCCGATCTGGGCCAGCTCCGGGTCCGTATAGGTGGCCCAAGGAATATGTTCCGTTTTCGCCCTGGACGGCAGACCGAACAGGGCCGAACGAATGATGACACCTGCATGATACCCTGCAACATGGGTGAATTGCAGGCCACCGGCCACATCTCCGATCGCATAGACGCGGCGATTGGTCGTGCGCAGCGCGTCATCCGTCATGATGCCGGTTCTCGTGCGTTCAATTCCGGCTGCCTCCAGATTCAGACGCTCGATATTGGCTTTGCGACCGACGGCGATCAAAAGATGAGAGCCCCGGTGAGTTTCACCGTTTTCGGCAACGACCTCCACAGCGCCCTCTGTTCCGCGCACCTGCGCGATCATGGCGTTTTCCCGGATGTCCACGCCTTCACTGCGCAGGGTATCCAGCACCACGGAGGCAGCCTCGGGATCGTCTTTGCCCAAGGCTTTGAGCCCTTCGACGACCGTCACCTTGCTGCCGAGGCGTATATGGGCCTGCGCCATCTCCATCCCGATCGGTCCGCCCCCGATGATCAGCAGGTGATCTGGCCGCTCTCTCAAGTCAAAGATGGTTTCGTTCGTATAATAGGGCACCGTGTCCAACCCCGGAATCGGCGGCACCAGCGGTGATGAACCGGTCGCGATGACGATGCGACGTGCACAGATGACATGATCCCCGGCCTGCACCTTTTCAGGGGATATGAACGTGCCGTATTCGCGGATGACCTTCACGCCGAAGGCTTCGAACCGCTGCTGACTGTCCATCGGTTCGATCTGCGCGATCACATCATGAACATGATCCTTTACTGCGGCGTAGTCGACCTGAGGGATTGTATCAGCGACGCCAAAACGAACGGAATGCGCCTGAGCGTGGGCCGCTTTGCCACTTGCGATCAGCGCCTTCGACGGGACACAGCCGAAATTCAGGCAATCCCCACCCATCTTGTGCCCTTCCAGCAGGACAACATCCGCGCCCATCTGGCTGGCGCCCGCAGCGACGGACAATCCTCCGGACCCGGCGCCAATGACCAGGAGATCGGTTTTCAACTCTTTCATGGTTCAGGTGCCTCTTTTCGCGCGCAGTGCTTTGAAAACGATGGGCAAGGCGGCCAATACGCACAACCCTGTAATCGGCCCGATCACGAACGGTTCCCACAGCAACGAAACATCAGGCGTTTCCCCACGGTCGAATACACCGCCCAAACCGACCCCGATCCACGTGTACACGATACCTCCGGGGATGATGCCCAGCGCGGTCGTCAAAAGAAAATTGCGGAACTTCACACCGACCAAAGCCGGCACGAGATTGGCAACAAAGAACGGCACGACCGGCACCAGTCGCAGCAGAAACAACACCGAGATTTCGTTTTCCCGCAGACCGTCCTTCAGTTTCCTGACCGTGCCTTCTGATGATTCCAGGCGCGACGTCAGGGCTTCGCCCAAGCCCCAGCGCGCCGCCAGAAAGATCGCCGACGCACCGATGGTGGCGGACACGACATTGAAAACGGTTCCCGCAAAAAGACCGAAAAGAAAACCCCCCGTCATCGAAGCCACCGCGGCACCGGGCAGTGAAAAGGCCACTATGACGATATAAATGGCGACAAAAGCGGCTGCCATGACCCAATAGTGACCGTCCCGCCACGCCAGAAGCGCCTCGCGATTGTCCCGCAAGGTCTCGAAAGTCAGGTAATCCCCAAGTGTGAAAAAGCCGACAACGGCAACGCTCAGGATTACAAGCAACGGAATGTGGCGCGCGAAACCATTGCGCGGCGCCTGGCTTGTGTCGGACATCAGATTTTCCGGTTCTTTGTGCTTCATCTTATGCCCAAGATGCGCTGACTGACCGGCCTGCAACAGGGGGATCACGGGGCCTTGATCTGTGTGGCACCGAATGTGAGGGATTTCGGCGATAAACGGGTATTTTGAAACCTTTTGCCGTTGCCGGTTACAGAATTGTTGCAAAAGCTGCGAAAACCTGGCCGTTGGGGTTTGACTTACCCCCCGCTTGGCAGTAGAGGACGGGCTTCGAACACCACGGGCAGGCGAATCCGCGCCGCACCCGACCGCATAGATTGGAGACGGAGCGATGAAACGCACCTATCAGCCTTCGAACCTGGTTCGCAAACGCCGCCACGGTTTCCGCGCGCGCATGGCCACTAAGGCCGGCCGCAAGATCCTGAATGCACGCCGCGCACGCGGCCGCAAATCGCTGAGCGCGTAAACCGCTCACCGATCAGGTTATGAACATGACGCCGCCGGAGGCCCCTGAGGTTGGTAGGAACCACCCCGGGAACAAGCCCCCGGCGGCGTCCGTTTGTGCATCTGCACCTCTGACCGTTCTCAAGAAACGGTCCGACTTTCTGAAAGCGGCGCGTGCCCGCCGACAAGGCACGTCTTCGATGATGGTTCAGGCCCGCAAGCGCGCGCCCGGCGAGGGCGTCGGGATTCGCGTGGGGTTCACCTGCTCGAAAAAAGTGGGCAATGCCGTGGCCCGCAACCGCGCCAAGCGCCGTCTGCGCGAAGCCGCGCGGGCCGTATTGCCCGAAGCCGGCCGCGACGGGTGGGATTACGTTCTGATCGGCCGCGCCGAAGTTACCGCCAACCGCCCCTATGACGCACTGTTGGACGACCTGCGCTATGCGCTCCGCAAGGTGCATGCGGCCGAAGAATGACCTTCCTGTCCCATATCGTCGCCCTGCCTGTTCGGGCGTATCGGCTGATCTTCAGCCCATGGGTCGGTTTCAACTGTCGCTACCAACCCACGTGTTCAGCCTATGCGCTTGAGGCGCTGGAGAAACACGGGGCGGTCAAAGGATCCTACCTGGCCGCTCATCGGATCTGCCGTTGCCACCCTTGGGGCGGCGACGGATACGATCCGGTACCTGACGACAAGCATAACGACCCTTCGTCCTGACCCCTCGTCAGACTTGACCGGCTAGTGCCGCGCCTGAACAGTTGGACCAGCACAACCCGAGGTCCCAATGAAATCCCCAGCGCGCGACACCCTGCCAACCCACGATGTCCTGAACCAACCGCCCGCGCGCGGCGGCATCGATCTTTGGCTGTCCGATCCGGTCCTGCAAGACGCAGCAAAGACAGCGGGCGCGCGCGCTTTGGAACTGGTGGCATATGGCAAAACACTCGGAACCGAAGAAACGCGGGAACTGGGTCGGGAAGCCAACCGGCATCCGCCAGAACTGCGGCTGTTCGATCCCGGCGGCAGACGCCTGGACGAGGTGCGCTTTCACCCGGCCTATCATCAGATGATGCAGATCAGCCAATCGGCGGGCTATGCCGCACTGGCCTGGGATAGACAGCCCGGAGGGCACGCGACCCATGCGGCGATGGTCTATTTGGCCGGACAGGTCGAACCCGGGCATTGCTGCCCGATGACCATGACCTATGCAGCAATCCCTGCACTGGCCGCCAATGAACACATTGCCTCGCTCTGGCAGCCAAAACTCATGGCCCGCCACTATGATCCTTCGAAGGAACCGATCGGTCAAAAGACCAGCGCGACGCTAGGGATGGCGATGACCGAGAAACAGGGCGGTTCGGACATACGCGCCAATACGACCATTGCGACCCGCGACGGGGATCACTGGCGCTTGCGCGGGCACAAGTGGTTCTGTTCCGCGCCAATGTCGGATGGGTTCCTGACACTGGCACAGGCGCCCGGCGGGTTGACCTGTTTTCTGGTGCCCCGCTGGCTCGAGGGCGAACGCAATGCGATCCACCTGATGCGTCTGAAGGACAAGCTGGGCAACAAATCCAACGCATCTTCGGAAATCGAGTATCATGACGCGCTGGCCTATCAGTTGGGCGAAGAAGGCGCGGGCATACGCACCATACTGGAAATGGTGCACCACACGCGGCTTGATACAGCCATGGCACCGGCCGGGCTGATGCGTGCCGCGCTCAGCGCAGCGCATCATTGGGTGGAACACCGCAGCGCATTTCAGCGCCGATTGATTGATCAACCGCTGATGCAAGCGGTCCTGTCCGACCTTGTTCTGGACTGGGAAGGCGCAGTGACTCTGGGAATGCGTGTGGCGCAGGCATTTGACGGTCAAACGCCCGAAGACAAGGCCTTTGCCCGGATCAGCGTCGCATTGGCCAAGTTCCTGAACAACAAGCGCTGCCCGGTCGTCGTCGTCGAAGCGATGGAAGTGCTGGGCGGCATGGGGTATGTCGAAGACACGCCCTTGCCCCTGATCTATCGTGAAGCGCCCCTGAACAGCATCTGGGAGGGGTCAGGCAACGTGATCTGCCTCGATATCCTGCGCACTCTGGCCCGTGAGCCGCTGGCTGCCGAGGTTCTGGAGGCCGAGTTGGATACGGTGACAGGCGCAGACAGAAATTATGACGCAGCACTGACCGCGCATCGCAGCCGCTGGCCCGGTCTGCCGCCCGAGGCCGAAGCGCGCTGGTACGCTGAACGCACGGCACTGCTGCTGACGGCCTCGCAATTGCTGCGCCATGCGCCCGGCGCTGTGGCTGATGGCTTTGTTGCCACACGTCTTTCCGGTGACAGCGGCCGCATTCCCGGAGCAGTAGCCGGGTTGGATACCGGCGCCCTGCTGGCGCGGCTTGGCTGACCCGCCACTTGCCCGGTTGCGCCATCTGCTGTAGGGGCAGCGCATGTTTGATGATGCAGACGATATCCACCCGCTCTTTGCCGGCGCGCCCTCGACCACCGAGTTCAAGAAACTGCGCAAACGCATCGTGCGCCAGACCCGCGAAGCGATCGAACAATACGGGATGGTTGACCCGTCCGCCCATGACAAGGACGGCACACCGCCGCGTTGGCTTGTCTGCCTGTCGGGCGGCAAGGACAGTTATACGCTGCTGGCCGTCCTCTACGAACTCAAATGGCGCGGATTGCTGCCTGTCGATCTTCTGGCTTGCAATCTGGATCAGGGGCAACCCGGATTTCCGGCAACGGTCCTGCCAGAGTTTCTGGACCGCATGGGTGTGCCACACAGGATCGAGTATCAGGACACATACTCTGTTGTGATGGACAAGGTCCCGCAGGGCCGAACATATTGCGCCCTGTGCTCGCGACTGCGCCGCGGCAACCTGTATCGCATTGCCCGGGAAGAAGGCTGTTCCGCCGTCGTGCTGGGCCACCACCGCGACGATATTCTCGAAACGTTTTTCATGAACCTCTTCCACGGAGGCCGTCTGGCCACCATGCCACCGAAACTGGTGAATGAAGAGGGAGATCTTTTTGTTTTTCGCCCGCTTGCCCACGTCGCCGAAGCCGACTGCGAGAAATTTGCCAAGGCCATGCAATATCCGATCATCCCCTGCGATTTGTGCGGCAGTCAGGATGGGTTGCAACGGCAGCAGGTCAAACAGATTCTCGATCAATGGGAATCGAACAGTCCGGGTCGGCGTCAGGTTATGTTCCGCGCGCTAACAAATGCACGCCCGTCGCACCTTCTGGATGCGAAACTCTTTGATTTTGTTAATCTTTCCGTAAACTCCGACGAAAAAGCGGAAAATTTGGAAGAAATACCGCTTCTGCGTTAACGACTGACTCAGACTGGTTTCCTAGGCTCGGCATACCATTCATGCCCAAGGTCAGGACCCGATGCGGAATCATCCTTTCGTCGACCGTATTTTTGAAGCTTTGAGAAACGTGGCATACGGCCCAGCCGTTCTTGCCTTTGTTCCGGCAACAAGCCTGGGGGCGTTCTGGCTTGGCGGTGAACGCGCTTTGGTCGCGGTGGCCCTGGGCTTGCCCCTGATGATTGCCGGTATAGGCGCAATGGCCCCCAACCAGGCAGACAGGAAACGGCAACAAGGTGGCCTGCTGCCGAATGACCAGATCGAAACCGTTCTGGCAGAGGTGCTCTCGGATAGTCGCCGCAGCGGTGAAACGTCGGCCTGTTTCGCTGTGATCCTGGACGACTATATGCAAATACTTGAACTGCATGGCCAAGCAGCAGCAAACCATGTGGCACAGCAATTCTGCTCTCGTGTCATGTCCATGATCCGCGCCAGTGACTCCGCGACCCGGATCGATGGAAACAAGATGATGGTTGTTCTGCACCCGGCGCAACAGCTTGATCTGGAAACCTGCATACAGATGTCGGGACGAATACAATCCGCAGTCGAAGACCCCATCATGCTGAACGGAACCGGAGTTTACATGTCCTGCTCCATCGGTTTCTGCCTCAGCAGCAATGTCCCCGACGGCACCGCGACGGATTGGTGCAACGCTGCAAACAACGCGCTGCAAGAAGCACAGCAAAACGGGCCGTCGACGATTCGTGCCTTTTCGTCCGAAACACGTCGCCGGGCTCAGGTCAGAACCAATCTGCGCAAGGAATTTGATGCGGCGCTGGAAAGCGGTGAAATTCGTCCATGGTTTCAACCGCAGATCTCGACGGATACCGGGCGCGTGTCCGGGTTCGAGGCTCTGGCCCGCTGGGAACACCCGAAAAAAGGAGTGCTGGGTCCCAATGTCTTTCTGCCCTTTGCCGAACAGGCGGAGTTGATGGGCAAACTGGGGCAGGCGATGCGGCATCACGCCTTTTGCGCAATGCGCGAATGGGATCGCGCCGGTCTGACCGTACCACGCATCGGCATCAACTTTTCGTCGGACGAATTGCGTGACCCGGGGCTGATCGACCGCCTGAAATGGGAATTGGATCAATGCGATCTGACCCCGGACAGATTGGCGGTCGAAGTATTGGAGACCGTGTTTTCCAGAGGGCCGGATGACGTAATCACCCGCAATGTCACGGGCTTGGCCGCGATGGGGTGCTGTATCGATCTGGACGATTTCGGCACAGGGCATGCCTCGATCGCGTCAATCAAGCGGTTCAATGTGTCCCGGATCAAAATCGACCGCTCTTTCGTGACAAAGGCGGACCAGGACCCAAGCCAGCAGCAGTTGGCCAGCGCAATTCTGACCATGGCAGAACGGCTGAGTCTGGAAACGCTTGCTGAAGGTGTTGAAACGCCCGGGGAACACGCCTTGATGGCGCAATTGGGATGTGACCACGTTCAGGGGTTTGGCATCGGCAAGCCCATGCCTTTCGAAAAAACCAAGGGCTGGATCACGTCTCATTGCAACAAGATCGACGGAATGCCCAAAATCGGGCGGCAAACCGGCTGAAGAACCGGAAACTGCGCCACAGAAGACCAATCCGTGACGAAATGACGAGCGATTCCGCTTGACCTTTGGGCCTGCACTCTGTTGAACCCTGCGGGTGTCTTTCACTGCTCAAGGTGGCTGTCCCAGATGGACGATCAGAACAAGAATCTCATCCTCGCAACCGCGCTCAGCTTTCTCGTGATCCTGGTCTGGTTCGTGCTGTTCCCCCCGCCGGAACCCACACCAACCACGGAACAGGCTGAAATCGCCAGCATCGAAGGGAATGAGGTTCAGACGCCCAGCGCCGCTGATACCGGTACGGTCGGCGAAGCAACTGCAAGCGCCACTGAAGCCGAAGCCGAACCAGAGGCGCCCCGCGTCAGCATCGACACGCCCCGCCTGACGGGCAGCCTGTCGCTTGCCGGTGGCCGAATTGATGAGCTGTCTCTGAAGGATTACAAGGTTTCACTGGCCGAGGATTCTCCGATCGTCGAACTTCTGTCCCCAGTTGGAAGTGACTCGGCCTATTATGCGCTTTATGGCTGGGCCCCCGGCGCGGGCCTGTCGGTCACGGACGTTCCGGGCCCGAACACTCTTTGGACGCTTGAGCAGGGCGAAACTCTGGGTGTTGACACTCCGATCACGCTGGCCTGGGACAATGGAAACGGCCTCACCTTCCGCCGCACCATTGCCGTTGATGAAGACTATATGTTCTCGGTCACCCAGTCGGTCGAGAACACCACGGATGCTGAGGTCGGCATGGCCCCCTACGGCATTCTGGCTCGCCACGGTGTAGGCGAAGACGGTGATCTGCCGGGCCTGAAGAACTTCTTCATTCTTCACGAAGGCGTCATGGTCATGTCTGACGGCGTTCTGGATGAGATCGACTATGGCGATGTGCGCGATTTCGATATCGACCCCAATGAACGCGCACAGGCCGAGGTCTATCAGGTCAAAGAAGGCGGCTGGATCGGGTTCACGGATCACTACTGGATGACCACCCTGATCCCGGCCGAGGGTGCAGCGTTCAAGGCCGCTGCCAAATACGATTCACGTCGCAAAATCTATCAAACGGAAACGGTTCTGCCGACGCTGACAGTCGCGCCCGGTACGACGGAAGAGGTCACGACCAGACTGTTCGCCGGTGCCAAGGAATGGGAAACCATCCGTGAGTATCAGGTAGAAGGTGTTCAGAAGTTCATCGACAGCATCGACTGGGGTTGGTTCTACTTCCTGACCAAGCCGATCTTCTGGCTGCTGCACAACATCAATGCCCTGATTGGAAACATGGGCTGGTCTATCATCGGCCTGACGCTGATCATCAAGGCCATCCTGTTCCCGCTTGCCTTCAAGTCCTACGTCTCGATGGCGAAGATGAAGGAATTGCAGCCGCAAATGGAAGCCCTGAAAGTAGCCGCAGGCGATGATCGCCAGAAAATGCAGCAGGGTATGATGGAGCTGTACAAAAAGGAAAAGGTGAACCCTGCCGCAGGCTGCTTGCCAATTCTGTTGCAGATTCCGATCTTCTTCTCGCTGTACAAGGTGATTTTCGTGACGATCGAACTGCGTCAGGCCCCATGGTTCGGCCCGTTTCAGGACCTGAGCGCGCCGGATCCGACGTCGATCTTCAACTTCTTCGGCTTGCTGCCTTGGGCCGCACCTGCACCCGAAAGCCTGATGGCGCTGATCTTCATCGGTATTCTGCCGCTGCTGCTGGGTATTTCGATGTGGTTGCAGCAGAAACTGAACCCGGCGCCAACCGATCCGACGCAGGCCATGATCTTTGCCTGGATGCCTTGGGTCTTCATGTTCATGCTGGGTGGTTTCGCCAGTGGTCTGGTCGTGTACTGGATCGCGAACAACACTATCACGTTCACACAGCAATATCTGATCATGCGCAGCCAGGGCTATAAGCCGGATGTATTCGGAAACATAAAGTCCGGTTTCAAGCGGACGCCAAAAACGGACAACAAATGAGCAGAACGGTCTCAAGCCTTTGGCGCCACCCGATCAAAAGCCATGGGCGAGAAGCCCTGAGCCAAGTCACACTCATCCCCGGGCAGACCATGCCCGGGGATCGCGTTTGGGCGGTCGCTCATGAGGCCGCCAAAACCGATGGTTCGGAATGGGCACCCTGTTTCAATTTCAGCCGCGGTTCAAAAGCGCCTCAGTTGATGGCCATTTCGGCCGAATTGCAGGGCGACCGGGTTACATTGCGCCACCCGCAGCGACCGGATCTCGGTTTTGCGCCGGACACCGAACAAGAGGCTTTTCTGGACTGGGTAAAGCCACTTATGCCGGCGGACCGGGCCGCATCTGCCCGGATCGTTCGGGTTCCGGGGCGCGGTATGACGGACAGCGACTTTCCATCGATCAGCCTGTGCAACATGGCATCGCATCGCGCAGTCGAACAGAAACTGGACCGGACTCTGTCCATTGTTCGATGGCGCGGCAATATCTGGTTCGAAGGTCTGCCGTTGTGGGATGAGTTTGACTGGCTGGGTCGTGACGTGCGCATTGGCGAGGCCGTGCTTCGCGTCCGCGAGCGGATCACGCGATGTATGGCCACCACCGCCAATCCCGAAACCGGTGAGAGGGACGCAGACACCCTGCGCGCCCTGAACAGTTGGGACCATCAGGATTTCGGCGTTTACGCCGAGGTAGTCCAGGGTGGCGAAATCCGCGTCAACGATGAGGTGCAGCTGCTATGACCGCGCTTCCCTTCCCCCTGGCCGAAGACCCGGATGAATTCGCCCAGGAGCGAGGCCGCAAACTGTTTGCAGGCCCGTCCGAGTTCGTCAAAGGCGTTGTCGCCATGAATGGCCTTCCCGCCCCTGACCGGTTGGAAGTCTGTTTTGCGGGGCGTTCGAACGTGGGCAAATCCAGCCTGATCAATGCCTTGACCGGCACGAAGGGTCTGGCCCGCGCATCCAACACGCCTGGCCGCACGCAAGAGATCAACTTTTTCACCCAAGGCCCTGAACTCTATCTCGTGGACCTGCCGGGCTATGGCTACGCAAACGCCCCGGTGAAAGTGGTCGAGAAGTGGCAGAAGCTGCTGAAACAATATCTCAGCGGGCGCCAGACACTGCGCCGCGCCTTTGTCCTGATCGACTCGCGCCACGGGGTAAAACCGGTCGATGACGAAATCATGAAGTTGCTGGACACCAGCGCCGTGACATTTCAATGCGTTCTGACCAAGGCAGACAAGGTCAAAACCAAGGATCGCGAGAAGGTGCTGGAGCAAACCCGGGCCGCGTTGTCCAAACATCCCGCGGCTTTTCCGGAAATTGTACTTACCTCTTCCGAAAAGGGTGATGGCATCGCGACCCTGCGGTCCATCATTGCGCATCTGGAATAGCTTCGCCCTTGGCAGCGTGGGGCAAAGGTCCTAACACGGTTTTCCAGAAGGACTTTAGCTATGAAGACACGAGATATGAACCGGGACTGGATCGCCACCGCAGCCACACTCAACAGCGCCCTGCCCTATCTGCAGCGCTATGATGGAGCCATCGTCGTCATCAAACTTGGCGGACACGCCATGGGCAGCGACGAGGCGATGGAAAGCTTTGCCCGGGACGTGGTTCTGATGCGCCAGGTGGGTGTGAACCCGGTGGTCGTCCACGGCGGTGGTCCGATGATCAATGCAATGCTGGGCAAGTTGGACATTCAATCCGAATTCGTGAACGGCAAGCGAGTGACCGACAAGGCCACGGTTGAAGTGGTCGAAATGGTTCTGTCCGGACTCGTGAACAAGCGCATCGTACAGGCGATCAATGATCAGGGCGGATCAGCCGTGGGCCTGTCCGGCAAGGACGCAGGCCTGATGGTCTGCGATCAAACGGATGCGTCGCTGGGCTTTGTCGGCACCCCTGCCGAGATGAATCCGAAGATCCTGCATGATCTGTTTTCACATGACGTAATCCCGGTCATCGCCCCGCTTGGTGCAGGCCGCGACGGTGAAACATTCAACGTCAATGGTGACACGGCAGCCGGAGCAATCGCTTCTTCGCTCAAGGCAGACCGTCTGTTGCTGCTGACGGATGTTTCCGGTGTCAAGAACGCGGCGGGCGATGTCGTGACCGAACTCAAGGCCGGTCAGATAAGGGAAATGACCCGCGAAGGCACCATTGCAGGCGGTATGATACCCAAGACAGAAACCGCACTGGACGCCCTGCACAGCGGCGTTCGGGCTGTCGTCATACTTGATGGGCGCGCACCCAATGCCGTGCTGCTGGAGCTGTTCACCGAACATGGGGCCGGGTCGCTGATACGCCCGGACTGATCCCCGCAAGAGAGGAGGAGGAGACATGACACATCTTGCACAGCCTTCCTCTGATCCTGACGCGACGCCTTATGAACAGGTTGAAAACGCCGGCCGTGATGCTGGATTGTTGGTCATGGGCGCGCTGCATCCTCGCCACGTTGCAGCCAAAGACCTCGAAACCGGTACGCTGATCCTGTTGGGGGCCGGGCCGGAATTCTGGCCCGTATTAAAGGCCTCACCGGAATGGCACCAGGACGACCCCGTTGACCGATGGTCGAAAAGGGTCGTCGGTCAGATGGCCGAAAGGCTGGGCGCACAGGCGTATTTTCCGTTCGGCGGCCCCCCGTACACGCCATTCATCGACTGGGCGCTCAAATCAGGGCGGACGTTCAGCAGCCCGGTCGGGGCATTGGTGCATGATACCGTTGGGATGATGATTTCCTATCGGGGCGCACTGCATTTTGCCGAAGAGTTCGCCATCCCGGCCACTTCCGGCGTGTCGCCTTGCGAAAGCTGTGCCGCGCCTTGCACGACGACCTGCCCGGTCAGCGCGCTGAAAGCGCAGGAGTTCTATGACGTCGCTGCATGCCACGACCATCTGGGCACCGCTGAAGGTCAAACCTGTATGGCGGGCGGGTGTCTGGCCCGCCTAGCCTGCCCTCTGAGCGCGGGCGCAGGACGCGACCCGGAACAATCGGCCCATCACATGAAAGCCTTTCATCGGTCATGACCCGAATTCTGATCCTGACACGTCATGCGAAATCCAGCTGGGATAGCCCGGGTCTTGGCGATCATGACCGCCCGCTGAACAAGCGTGGACGAAAGTCAGCCCCGGCCATCGCTGCTTGGTTGCGTCACCACGGTTGGTTGCCGGATGAAGTCCTAAGCTCTACATCAACTCGCACCCGCGAGACATGGGATCGCATGGGTTTGCAGGCCGATAAAGTCAGCTTTCACAGCGCGCTCTACCACGCTGATTCAAAGGTCATGCTGCGAGAGCTTTCAGGTGCTACGGAACCGGCGGTATTGATGCTGGGCCACAATCCCGGGATCGCCGATTTTGCCAACCGTCTGGTGCGACAACCGCCAAATCATACACGCTTTTTCGATTATCCAACCTGTGCAACAACCGTCATGTCGTTCGACTTAAACAGCTGGGCCGAGGTCCGATGGCAAACCGGGACGGTGCTGGGGTTCACCATACCGCGTGAGTTGATCGAATAAAAAAAGGCGGGGCAATACCCCGCCTTAATTCTTTCAGCCTTTGTGCAGGTCAGTGACCCAGAATCTGGCTCAGGAACAGTTTGGTCCGCTCGCTTTGCGGGTTGTTGAAAAACTCTTCGGGTTCGTTCTGTTCCACGATCTGACCGGCATCCATGAAGATCACGCGGTTGGCGACCTGACGGGCAAAACCCATCTCATGCGTCACGCAAAGCATGGTCATGCCTTCCTCGGCCAGTTCGATCATGGTGTCGAGCACCTCTTTGATCATCTCGGGGTCCAGCGCCGATGTCGGTTCATCGAACAACATGATCCGTGGCATCATGCAGAGCGAGCGGGCGATCGCCACACGCTGCTGTTGACCGCCAGAAAGCTGACCGGGAAACTTGTCAGCCTGCTCGGGGATTTTCACCTTTTCCAGGAAGTGCATTGCACGCTCTTCAGCCTCTTTCTTGGGCGTCTTGCGCACCCAGATTGGGGCCAGCGTACAGTTTTCCAGAATGGTCAGGTGCGGGAACAGGTTGAAGTGCTGGAACACCATTCCGACCTCGGAGCGAATCTTGTCGATGTTCTTCAGGTCATTCGACAGCTCGATCCCGTCCACCACGATCTTGCCTTGCTGGTGTTCTTCCAGCGCGTTCAGACAGCGGATCAGGGTGGATTTGCCCGACCCCGAAGGTCCCGCAATTACGATCCGCTCGCCCTGATTGACGGTCAGATTGATGTCGCGCAGCACGTGGAAGGACCCGTACCACTTGTTCATGCTGTTGATTTCAATGGCGACCTCGTCGCTCACCTGCATCTTGGAGCGGTCGATTTCGCGGTCGATTGCAAGTTCAGACATGTGTTGAACTCCTTAACGATGATCTGTGGCAAGGCGACGCTCGAGCCACTGAGAATATTGAGAGATGCCGTAGCAGACGACGAAGAACAGAAGCGCGGCAAAGCCCAGAAGCTCCCAGTAGACGCCGTTCCATTCGGTCGACGCCAGGATGGGTCCCCGGATCATGCCCACCAGATCGAACATCGAAATGACCGAAACCAGTGTCGTATCCTTGAACAGGCCCACGGCCACGTTCACAATCCCGGGGATCGAGATCTTCAGCGCCTGCGGCAGGATGATAAGCCGCATCGCCTGCGGATAATCCAACCCAAGACTGTCTGCGGCCTCGTACTGCCCGCGCGGAAGCGCTGCCAGACCGCCGCGGATCACCTCGGCGATATAGGCGGACGAGAACATGGTGATCATGATCACGACGCGCAGGAACAGGTCGACCGTGCTGTCAGGCGGGAAGAAATAGGCCAGCATCACCGAAGCCACGAACAGCAGCGTGATCAGAGGCACGCCGCGGATGAATTCGATGAAGATGACGCAAACCCACTTGATCAGCGGCATGTTCGACTGTCGCCCCAAGGCCAGTGCGATCCCAAGTGGTACCGACAGCGACACACAGGTTACGCCCAGCATCATGTTCAGCATGAAACCGCCCAAATCACGGCTGGGAACGGCCGTCAGCCACGCATTCTCTGATGCGCCTTCCGGGATCAGGGCCCCTCCGACGTTCCAGATGACCAGTGCCGTCACAATTGCTCCGAAGAACCCGGCCGCAAAGTTGTTGTTGCCCAGCTTCTGGAAGACACCACCGGCGGCTATGCAGCCAACTAGTGCAACCAGAGGCACGAGGATCGTGCCACCCCAGATCAGCCAGAAAGCCAGGAAGGGATAGACCGCAGTGAACAACAGCATCTTGCGAGGCAAGTCAAAGAAAAGCACCGGCGCAATCGCTACCAGCATCAGCACAAAGGCCAGGTTCGGCCGCCAATAGGCATCGACGGGGTACTTGAACCCATAGATCAGCTGCGGCCAGCGTTCCGTCAGAACCGCGAAACAGGCTCCGGTCTTGTCCCCCAGAATCTCGCGGCATTCCGCGAGCGAGTTGGCATTCCACACTCCGTTCAGAATCCATGGCAAGGTATTCTTGAGAAGAATGTAGATCAGGATCAGCGACAGAACTGTCAGGATCGAGTTGACGACCCCTGAGAACAGATTCTCGCGCAGCCATTTGACGACGCCGGTCTCATTTGCCGGCGGCGGTGAGGGCGGGATGGTGCCTTCGGCCACGAAGGCGATCGGGTTTGTTGCTTGATCACTCATGGCTCAGCGCTCCTTCAGCTTGACGGAAGCGTTGTAGATGTTCATCCCCGTCGAAATCAGCAGCGAGGCCGTGAGGTAGAACAACATCAGCAGCAGAACGCATTCAATCGCCCGGCCGGTCTGGTTCAGGGTAATACCACCCAGTGTTGCGGTGATATCCGCATAGCCAACGGCAATCGCGAGAGACGAGTTCTTGGTGATATTCAGATACTGCGAGATCAGCGGCGGGATGATGACCCGCAATGCCTGGGGCAGGATGACCAGTTTCATGATCCGTCCCTGACGCAGTCCCAACGCGGCGGCCGCCTCGGTCTGACCTTTGCTGATCGCCTGAATGCCCGCACGCACGTTTTCCGCGATAAAGGCACCGGTATAGATCGAAAGGGCAAACCACAGCGCAATCAGTGGACCACCGGCATTCAGTCCACCGCTGAAGTTAAAGCGCTTCAGCTCGGGGACATCCCAGGTCAGGCCCATGATGATCATCAAAAGCACAAAAGGCACCAGCCAGATTGCCAGTTTCGGCAACAGCGTCGCGGGACGCTCGCCGGTTTCCTCCTGCTTCTTGGTCGCGCGTTTTTCGACTTCGCCACTGACGAACCACGATCCGATCAGGACGGCGATGACCAGCAACCAGTTCAGGGCTGTCGATGCAAACAGGCCATTGGCGAACTCGGGACGGGGAAAATAAATACCTCGATTGGTAAAGGCAAAGGACCCAAACAGCATTGAAGACGTCGGGTTTTCCCCCCGGAACGCGCTGGGCGCCGGCAACACGGCCGTCATGATCGTGAAGATGATGATGATCCAGATCAGAACCGGGATGTTCCGGAAGATCTCGACATATACCGCCATCAGCTTCGACACGAGCCAGTTGTTCGACAGTCTTAAAACACCCGCGATCACACCGAAAACCGTTGCGGTGATACAGGCCAGGAAGGCCACGAGCAAAGTGTTCAGCAAACCGACAAGTGCCGCGCGTGCATGCGATGACTGACTGTCATATTCAACAAGACGCTGGTTGATGTCGTACCCGGCGGAATCGCCGAGGAAAGCATAGGAAATATTGAGCCCTGCGGCCCTGAGGTTCTGGATCAGGTTGTTGCCCAGATACCAGATGGAAAGCGCAATGACGATGGCCGCAATCACCTGAAATGTAAGAGAGCGATAGCGGGTATCGTTTATGAGCATAGACAACCGAAAATCAGCTTTCGGTGGGTCAGTCATAGTCGACATATTTTGGGATCCCCGTGGCTTGCGAGCTGTTTCATTTCGGCGAGGTTTTCCCCGCTCTGCATCTGCCCGCAGCAATTTATTGTAGAAGAGGGCGCAGGTTGCCCCGCGCCCTCTTCCATTGATGCCTTAACGGAACGGCGGCGAGTACAGCAGGCCGCCTTCGGTCCACTGTGCGTTCAGGCCGCGCGCCAGGCCGATCGGTGTTTCTTCACCGATGTTCTTGGCAAAGATTTCACCATAGTTGCCGCCAGCTTTGATCGCTTTGGCCGCCCAGTCGGCGTCCAGACCCAGCATTTCACCCAGAGTGCCTTCTGTACCCAGCAGGCGGTTGATTTCCGGGTTGTCGGTGCCGGCGCTCAGCTCGTCGATATTTGCCGAGGTCACGCCCAGCTCTTCAGCCGAAATCAGTGCGTTCAGGGTCCAGCGGACAACGTCGCCCCACTCGTGGTCGCCATGACGGACCAGCGGGCCCAGCGGCTCTTTCGAGATGATTTCGGGCAGCAGGATGTGCTCGTCCGGCGCTTCGAAGGTGGCGCGGGTTGCGGCGAGGCCCGATGCATCAGTGGTGTAAACGTCACATGCACCAGCCAGGTACTGCTGCTGCGCTTCGGCGTTGGTTTCGATCGGAACCGGCTCGTAGCTGATGTTGTTGGCACGGAAGAAATCGGCCAGGTTCAGCTCGGTGGTGGTGCCGGTCTGGATGCAGACACGGGCGCCGTCCAGTTCCTTGGCCGAGCTGACGCCCAGCGCCTTGGGAACCATGAAGCCCTGACCGTCATAATAGTTCACACCGGTGAATTCGAACTTCAGGTCGACGTCGCGGCTGAAGGTCCATGTGGTGTTTCTTGCCAGCATGTCGATCTCGCCCGAGGCCAGAGCGGTAAAACGTGTCTTACCAGTGGTCGGAACGAATTCAACGGCGTTGGCGTCACCCAGAACGGCAGCAGCAACAGCGCGGCACAGCGATACGTCAAAGCCTTGCCATTCGCCATTTGCGTCGGGTGCAGCAAAACCAACCAGACCGGTGGTCACACCACAATTCAGCTTGCCGCGTGCTTTAACGTCGTCAACGGTCCCTGCCATGGCTGCGCCAGCAGCAAGACCGGCAATCGTTGCCGCGCCCAAGATTACGGATTTTTTCATTTTTACCTCTTCCTGATTTTCCGCCCCGTCCGAGACGGCTCTGCCCGGCAAGTGGATGCCGGATAGGTTACCCCAAAGGTGTCTCCCCTTTAGTGGCACCGAGTTTGGGCGTATTCATAAACAAACGTCAAGGGCCGGATCATCGAAATCGATGGATCAGGCCCCAAGCTGTTTACAGATTTGCTCAAAAAACCGGAATTTAGGATCAAACCGATAATTCAAAGAAGCGTTTGGCATGCATAAAGGCTGCTTTCTTGGCCTCGGCAACCTGATGGGCTTCTTCGTCATGGCCCCATTGTTCAATCTGCCAGGTTTCATCCAATCTTGAAATGCGCCATATTTCGTCCGGATTGCGCCAATTCATGGCGGCCGCAAAGCCAAGAATCAATGACCCCGACAAGCTGACAAGATCGTGAAAAGCGGCCAGTTGGAACGCATCCAGCCCGTGCACTCGAGAACGCAATGTCGCCAGGGCGGATTCCGGCTGCGGTTGATGCAGGACGCCCGCAACCGGAACCAGACGGGCAGACAGCGCGGTCTCGGCCCAATCCAGGGCGGGGTCCCATTCGGCGCTCTGACGATCCTGCAACTCCTGCGGGTGGGTTGCGCGATAACACAATAAATCGGAATCGCCGTAATCGGCCAGCATGTCGGCCACTTCCCCGTGCTGGATGCGGACTTTGTCAATCGCTGCATTTGCAGAACGGGTGAACGGCATCACGGCAGGATCAACTTCTTTTTCCTGCGCGTCCCATTCCCCTGCCACCGCTTCGGCCATGGGGCGGGTTGGCAGGATCAGGTCTGCCTTGGCGGGTGTTTTGACCCTGCGGCCATCCAGTTCGACGGTGAAGCCGCCATCAACCGCGACAACGGTGCTGTCCTTCCAGAAGCGTTTCGGTTTCCAGTCACTCATCTTTCAATCCCACATCCCAGCCAGCGCATTGGGCAACTGGTCAAAGGTTTCGATAATGCAAGAAGCTGCGGTCAGAGCCGATCGGTCATGATAGCCCCAGGTGACGCCGATGCCGCGAACACCGGCGGCCGCAGCCATATCCATGTCAAAGCTCGTGTCGCCGATCATCACTGCACAGGCCGGATCGACCCCGGTTTCCGCCAATGCGGTCTGCACCATGGACGGATGCGGCTTTGACGGGTGGTGATCCGCGACCTGCCGGGTCACGAAATACGGTTCCAGCCCGTGGGCTTCGATCAATGCGTCCAACCCGCGCTGCGACTTGCCGGTTGCTACGCCAAGAAGCACTTCGGGTATGGCATGCATCGCTTCAATCGCCTCGCGCGCACCGGGGTACAGCGGCGAACTTGCCGCGCCCAATTCAAGACGATGGGCGTGATAGGCCACTTTATACCCGTCGACCAGATCGTTCTGGACCGAAAGAGGCTGTTCCGGCACCAACCGTGCGATGGCATGCGGCAGCGACAAGCCGACAATGGACAGGATCGCCTTTCGCGTCGGAACCGGCACGGAAGCGGCCTGAAAGCTGGCGGTCATGGAATGAACGATGCTGCCCTGACTGTCGACCAGAGTGCCGTCGACGTCGAACAGGACCAGCCGCAAGGGTGCGCTCATTGCAGCGCCTCAAACGGGTCGTCAGCCGCCAGATCCTCGCTCCATCCGAACGTGTCCCAGCTATGCTTCATATGCTCGGGCAAGGGCGCCGTCACGGTCACTGGTTTCCGCGTCACCGGATGCAGGAAGGACAGCCGCCGTGCGTGCAGATGCAGCTTTTTGCTGATGATCCCACCCAGTTGCGCACCCCATCCGTCGCCAAGGTTTTCCTGACCCGAACCACCGTATTTTCCGTCGCCGATAATCGGATGTCCGATTGCGGCCATATGCGCCCTCAATTGGTGCGTACGTCCAGTGATCGGCTCCATCGCGACCCAGGCGGCGCGGCCGGCAACTCGATAGAGTGTTGCGTAATGCGTATGCGCGCGTTTCGCGCCCGGAGTGCTTTCAATTTCGTTCATATGCACGGGGATCATCTTTTCACCCTCGCCGTGCTTGCCATGACCGGGCGCCTTGACAAGGCCGGTCTTGATCTCCCCTAGGTACGGCGTTGGAACACCGGCAACCAGCGCCCAGTAGATCTTGCGCGTATCGCGGTGACGGAAAGCGGCCGTCAGACCCTTGGCGGCCTCACGCGTGCGGGCCAGCAGCAGAACACCTGAGGTGTCCTTGTCCAATCGATGAACCAGCCGAGGGTTCTCGTCATAGCCGAACCGCAGCGCTTCGGACAGGCTGTCAACATGCCTTGTCTGCCCGCTGCCGCCCTGCACCGGCAGACCATGCGGCTTGTTCAGCGCCAGAATGTGATCGTCGCGGTAGATCACGCAGGACTGGATCATCTTGGCATCCGCATCCGAGATGTGATGCTTGACCTCAGCCGGTTTGTGATCAGCGTCCGGCAAAGGCGGCACGCGAACAACCTGCCCTGCCTCCAACCGGGTCGAGGCCTTGGCACGGCTACCATCAACACGCAATTCTCCCTTGCGGCACATCTTTTCAATGCGCCCCTGGCTGACATGCGGAAACAGGCGGCGCAGCCAGCGATCCACGCGCTGGTCCCCATCCCCTTCGGCGACTGTAATCATCTGCACGCCACTCATGCCATTACCCCTTTTTCCGCGCGGGTGATCCGCCCGGATTGCGTGTTTATCCGTGTCCCAGAAATCATGGGCGTCTGTCGCGCGCAACGCGGCAAGAGTCAAGGTATCAGGCTCTGGATCTCAGATGTTCGAGAAGTCGCCGTGCCGACCTGCCCCATCCCGAAAACGGGCCGCACCAGCGGTTCCTTCGCGGCGAATGGCATCCAACCCGTTGGCCCATTCAACCTTCAGCGCGTCACGAACCGGCATTCCACGGGTTTCGATGATCGACCGGCGGTCTGCCCGAACGGCCTCTTGCGGGAAACGGGCGATATCATGTGCCATGTCTTCAGCCGCCTTTCGTGCTGCGCCATGCGGAACGACCTTTTCCGCCAGCCCAATCCTGTAACACTCCTCCGCCTCGACCTTGCGCCCGGTCAGAGCAATCTCCAATGCTTTGCCCTGCCCCACCAGACGCGGCAACCTGACCGAACCACCATCCATCAGGGTAATCCCCCAGCGGCGGCAAAACACACCCAAGTAAGCCGTTTCCGCCATGACCCGGATATCGCACCACAAGGCAAGCTCCATTCCTCCGGCCACTGCCGCGCCTTCTATCGCGCCGATGACAGGTTTCGAAAGCTCCAGCCGCGACGGCCCCATGGGCCCCAGCGTTGACGGGGCCGAACCGATGGGAAAGCCATGTTGGTCGAAATACGCCTCGCGCCGTTCGGGATCGGCCAGCGATGCGGCAAGTTTCAGATCCCACCCTGCACAGAAATTGCCACCTTTGCCCCAGAATACCGCAGCCTTGGCCGAACTGGCCTCGAAACTCAGAAATGCCTCGACCAGAGCCTCGGCATGTTCCGTATCAACGGCGTTCCGCGCATCCGGCCTGTCGTGAATGACGGTCCAGACATCTTCGGATTTGTCGATTGAAATCGGCATATCAAGCCCTCCCCTGCAAGCTTTGACCCAAGGGAAGCGTTCAATTTCAATCCTGTCGCCTGTGACGCAGCGGAACCTCCACGACTGACCCTGCGTTACTAGCTGTTCCGCTGTGTCCGCAACTTGGCAAAATAATCGAGGCGTTTCTTTAGCTCACGCTCGAAACCGCGCTCGACCGGCTGATACAAAACCGGGCGTTTCATCGTCTCGGGGAAGTAGTTCTGACCGGAAAACCCGTCCTCGGCATCATGGTCATAGGCATAGCCCGCGCCGTAACCCTGATCCTTCATCAAAGAGGTCGGCGCGTTCAGGATATGCTTGGGCGGTGGCTCGCTGCCGGATTGCTTGGCCAGCCGCATTGCCGCCTTGTAGCCGACATAGGCGCCGTTGGATTTTGGCGCCAGGGCAAGATAGACCAGCGCTTGAGCAAGCGCCAACTCGCCCTCGGGTGAACCCAGACGTTCGTAGGTTTCCCACGATTGCAAACAAATGGCCTGCGCCTGCGGATCGGCCAGGCCTATGTCCTCGACCGCCATGCGTGTGATCCTGCGCGCAAGATAACGCGGATCTTCGCCCCCGGTCAGCATGCGCGCGAACCAATACAAGGCCGCATCGGGGTCAGATCCGCGCACCGATTTGTGCAGGGCCGAGATCAGGTTGTAATGCTCATCACCGGATTTGTCGTATTTTGCAGCCCGCCGCATCAAACGCGTTGACAGCGCGTCGGGGGCCAGCGGCGCGTCCACCTTCCACGCCGAAACCTGTTCGATCAGGTTCAGCAAAGCCCGACCGTCGCCGTCGGCCATCTCTTGCAACGCATCGCGGGCGGCAGGCGTCAATGGCAACGCGCGGCTCAACTCTTTCTCGGCCCGCTGGGTCAGACGCTCCAGATCGGCAAGGCTCAACCGTTCCAGCACCAGCACCTGCGACCGGCTGAGCACAGCGGCATTCAACTCGAATGACGGGTTCTCGGTGGTTGCGCCGACCAACAGGATTGTCCCGTCTTCCATATGGGGCAGAAACCCATCTTGCTGAGCCTTGTTGAAGCGGTGAATCTCGTCCACGAACAACAAGGTGCCCTGCCCGTTCTGGCGGCGTATTTTCGCGGCCTCGAAGACTTTCTTCAGATCCGGCACACCGGTAAAGATCGCACTGATCTGAACGAAGTGCAGATCGGTTTCCTGTGCCAACAGCCGTGCAATCGTGGTCTTTCCAACTCCGGGAGGGCCCCAGAAGATCAGGCTGGACAGACTGCCTGCCGCCAGCATGACACCCAGAGGGGCCTCGGGGCCCAGCACCTGCTCCTGCCCGATCACCTCGGCCAGGGATCGAGGCCGCAACCGGTCAGCCAGAGGCCGGTGAGGAGAAGCGGCAGGTTCTGCCGCCCCGGTATCGAACAGATCACTCACAGGTCACAACCGGAACCGCAAAGAGACGGACCGCCCCCCGCGCACCAGACCTATCTGCACGTAACGGCCCGGATCGGTCAGCGCGGTCTCAACGTCCCGAGGGCGCTGGATCTCATCGGCATTGATGCTTTCAAGAATATCACCGGTTCGCAAACCCGCCCTTCCGCCATACGGGCCGGGATCCACCACGACGACACCGGTCAGCGACAGCGACAATCCCATCCTGGTGATCACCGCGGGATTGACCCGGGACACCACCAACCCCGGAAGAACGGTTCTGTCATTCAACGTCGTTTCTTCGGCGGCCGGAACGTCGGGGGCTTTGATAAGCGCCACCTCAACATCTTCACTTTGGTCGCCGCGCAGACGGGTCAGAACCGAGGTTCCGCCCACTCCGGCGACCGACATCCGAAACTTCATCTCGGCGGGCGAATTGACCTCATCCCCGTCCACATGGGTTACCACGTCTCCCACTCTGAACCCTGCGTCGCGCAAAGGGCTGAGCTCATGCAGATCAGAGATCACAACGCCCAACGGGATGGCCAGACCAAGGGATTCCGCGATATCCGCGCTCATGTGTTGACCCGACATTCCCGCCCACGGGCTGACGAAGGTTTCGTTTCCCTGCTGTGCCTGCTTGAGGAATTGCGCGACCAGATTGGCGGGGATGGCAAAGCCTATTCCGTTTGACCCACCCGATCGGGTCAGAATCGAGGTATTGATCCCGATAAGCTGGCCATTCACATCGATCAGCGCCCCACCGGAGTTGCCCGGGTTGATTGCCGCATCCGTCTGGATGAAATACCCGCGGCCATTCCCGGTTGCCGTGCCCGTGCGCGCCAGCCCCGAGATGATGCCGGACGACACCGTCTGCCCCACCCCGAACGGGTTTCCGATGGCCAGGGCCAGCTCTCCAACCTCGACCTGATCGGAATCGCGAAGGGTCAGATAGGGCAGGTCTTCGGCCTCTTTCAGCCGCAGGATCGCGATATCGCTTTCCTCATGGCCCAGCACAACCTCGGCCGAGAACTCGCGCCGATCCGTGGTGACAACCCGAATCTCGGTCGCGGACCCGACCACGTGATAGTTGGAAACAACATACCCATCGTCAGACAGGATAACCCCGGAACCCAACGAGTTTTGAACCCGCTGACGTGGTTCGCCAAACCCCCGGCCAAAGAAATCCTGAAAGAACGGGTCCGAGAAAAACGGGCTTGCCCGGCCCTGCCGGACGATCTTGGCATAGATGTTCACAACCGCCGGCGATGCCTGTTTCACGACCGGGGCAAATCCCAACGAAATCTCGGCCTGTGACTGCGGAACTTTCGTTTCGGCCATTCCTTGCGTCGCGCAGGTCAAGGCAACAAGGGTCAGCATTACGCGGATCATGGTGGCTCCGTTTTTTGCGATTGGCCCAGATATGCTGACACAAAATCTGAATTGCAAGTCGGCGGTCGGGTATGCCCCGCAACATGTCGGACATGCCATAACGAAAAAACCTCCGTCCGGTTTCCCGAACGGAGGTTCGACCGTGACCTCGGGTCAGATCTTATTCTTCGCCTGCTGCCTCTTCGGCGGCAACGCGGGCTTTGTCGGCCGCACCTTTGGCGTCCAGATCACGGTCAACGAATTCGATGATCGCCATCGGGGCCATGTCGCCATAGCGGAAGCCAGCCTTCAGGATGCGGACATAACCGCCCTGACGCTCGGCGTAGCGGGGGCCCAGAACTTCGAACAGCTTGGCGACGTCCTTGTCTTCCTTCAGCTGTGCTGCGGCCTGACGACGGGCGTGCAGGTCGCCGCGCTTGCCCAGAGTGACCAGCTTTTCGATGATCGGGCGCAGTTCTTTTGCCTTGGGCAGAGTTGTTTTGATTTGCTCATGCTCGATGAGCGAGCCAGCCATGTTCGCAAACAGCGCCTTGCGGTGCTCATGAGTACGGTTCAGGCGGCGATAACCACGTGCGTGACGCATTTTCTAGTTCCTTCTTTTGCGTTTTGCTTTGTCTGGCCGGCGATGCGTGTCACCGGCTCTCCTTGGGGCGGGAATGCCCATATGGTCCCCGGATATTCCCACTTCGGGCCGGGCATTGGGGAAGACGCGCTTAGAACGCGTCTTCGAATTTCTTGGCCAGATCTTCGATGTTGTCCGGCGGCCAATCCTCGACATCCATGCCCAGGTGCAGGCCCATGCCGGACAGCACTTCCTTGATCTCGTTCAGCGACTTGCGGCCGAAGTTCGGGGTGCGCAGCATCTCGGCTTCGGTCTTCTGGATCAGATCACCGATATAGACGATGTTGTCGTTCTTCAGGCAGTTTGCCGAACGGACCGACAGTTCCAGCTCGTCCACCTTCTTCAGCAGCAGCGGGTTGAACTCCAGACCATCGTCTTCGTCCTGGCGGCTTGCCGATTCCGGCTCGTCGAAGTTAACAAAGATCGACAGCTGATCCTGAAGGATACGAGCGGCAAAGGCCAGTGCGTCTTCCGGCGTGATCGAACCATCGGTTTCGATCTTCAGGGTCAGTTTGTCATAGTCCAGAACCTGACCTTCACGGGTCGGCTGAACGTCATAGGCGACCTTTTTGACCGGCGAATAGATCGCATCAATCGGGATCAGGCCGATAGGCGCGTCTTCGGGCTTGTTCTTCTCGGCCGAGACATAGCCCTTGCCGGTGTTGACGGTCAGTTCCATGAACAGGTCAGCGCCATCGTCGAGGTGGCAGATGACGTGATCACGGTTCAAAACCTCGATGCCGGCGCTTTCGCTGATGTCACCCGCAGTGACGACCGCGGGGCCCTTGGCATTGATCGACAGGCGCTTGGGGCCTTCGACTTCCATGCGCAGGGCAACCTGCTTGAGGTTCAGGATGATGTCGGTGACGTCTTCACGAACGCCTGCCACGCTCGAAAACTCGTGCAGGACGTTGTCGATCTGGACGCTGGTGATGGCCGCCCCTTGCAGCGAGCTCATCAGGACGCGGCGCAGGGCGTTGCCCAAGGTCAGACCAAAGCCACGCTCCAGCGGTTCGGCAACCAGGGTGGCCTGACGTGCAGGATCATTGCCCGGCTTGGCTTCCAGCTGGGTCGGCTTGATCAATTCTGCCCAATTCTTGTGGATCATGTAATCCCTCCATTCCTGTCCGCGCCCCATGACCAACAAGGTGCAGACGCCCGAGGTTCAAAATGACGTGCTGGGGCCGTGCAGAAACACAGCCCCAGCTCAATTCAAAATCGCTTAGACGCGACGACGTTTCGGCGGGCGGCAGCCGTTGTGAGCAATCGGTGTCACGTCGCGGATCGACGTGATGTTGAAGCCCACGGCAGCCAGCGCGCGCAGTGCCGATTCACGGCCCGAACCGGGGCCCTGAACTTCGACTTCCAGCGTCTTGACGCCATGTTCCTGCGCCTTCTTGCCTGCGTCTTCCGCAGCCATCTGAGCGGCGTAGGGGGTCGATTTCCGCGATCCCTTGAAGCCCATGGTACCGGCAGACGACCACGAGATGGCGTTGCCCTGTACGTCCGAGATCAGGATCTTGGTGTTGTTGAAGGTCGAATTCACATGGGCAACGCCCGATGCGATGTTCTTACGCTCTTTGCGCTTAACGCGAGTCTTGTCACGTGCCATCGGTCAGACCCTCCCTTATTTCTTCTTACCAGCGATGGCCTTTGCGGGGCCTTTGCGGGTACGAGCGTTGGTGTGGGTACGCTGACCGCGAACCGGCAGGTTGCGGCGGTGACGCAGACCGCGATAGCAGCCCAGGTCCATCAGGCGCTTGACGTTCATCTGAACTTCACGACGCAGGTCACCTTCAACGGTGAAATTTGCGTCGATGTGCTCGCGGATGGCCAGAACTTCGGCGTCGGACAGTTCGTTGACGCGACGGTGCGCTTCAATGCCCACGGCTTCGCAGATCGCTTTGGCCGAGGTGTTTCCGATACCGGTGATATATGTGAGGGCGATAGGTACCCGCTTTGCAGTCGGGATGTTTACGCCGGCAATACGTGCCACGTGTCACTTTCCTTTTCGTTGCGGTTCCGTAACTCCAGAACCTTTTTTCACAACGCTTTACCGTGGCAGTGTGGCCAGAGGGTTCAGCATTATTCGAGGTGGTCGGGGCGGTTGGGACGAATCCCGCACGCGGTCTTGATTCCCTTTAGGGATGGGGGTCGATATGGGCTTTTGGCGGTGCCGTCAAGCCCATATTGAAATCAGCCGAGAATGGCCTCGATCGACGCTGTGACTTCCTTGATGTCCGCCAGCCCGTTCACGGGGCGCAGATCGCCCTTGGCGTAGTAATAGCCGATCAGCGGAGAGGTCTTCTTGTAGTACTCCATCAACCGCGTGCGCAGACTGTCTTCGTTATCGTCGGCGCGACGAACGAAGTCATTTTCCTTGCCGCAGTTGGTGCACTTGCCGTCAGCCGGGATCGGCTTGGTCTTGTCGTTATAGACCTCACCGCATCCGCCGCAGGTTGACCGTGCGGTAATCCGCTCCACCAGAGCATCGTCATCCACGCGCATCTCGATCACGGTGTGCAGGGACTGGCCCAGCTTGGTAAGCAGAGCCGACAGCGCGTCGGCCTGCGCCAAAGTGCGGGGGAAGCCGTCAAAGATGAAACCGGCGCCTTTTTCGGTGGTCAGTTTTTCCTCAATCAGGCCGATCACGATCTCATCGGTGACCAGCTTGCCCGCGTCCATGATCGCAGCAACCTTCTGGCCCATTTCGGTTCCGCTGGTCTTGGCCTCGCGCAGCATATCCCCGGTGCTGAGCTGCACCATCCCGCGGGTCTCTACCAGGTGACGCGCCTGCGTTCCCTTGCCTGCCCCCGGGGGGCCCAGAAGAATGATGTTCATCGACGAGCAGCTCCCTTTCTGCCACGTTTCTTGCCTTTGCCGCGCAGCTGGGACTTTTCGATAAGCCCTTCGTATTGATGCGCCAACAGGTGGCTCTGGACCTGCTGGATCGTGTCCATAGTCACAGAGACGATAATCAGAACCGAGGTGCCACCGAAATAGAACGGAATGGCAAACTGGCCCCGCAGAATTTCGGGCAGAAGACAGACCGCCGCCAGATAGGCCGAACCCAGAACCAGCACGCGGTTGACCACGTATTCCAGATACTCGGCGGTTTTCTTGCCGGGCCGGATGCCGGGCACAAAACCGTTCTGCTTTTTCAGGTTGTCCGCCACATCATCCGGTTTGAACGACACGTTGAACGTATAGAAATAGGCGAAGAACACGATCATCGAGGCAAAGAACAGCAGGTAAAGCGGCTGTCCGGGGCCGAAATTGGCCAACAGCCACGACATGACCGGCCCGTTGGCAGCACCGGACGAGAAGGTCGAGATCGTGACCGGCAGCAGCAGCAGCGAGCTGGCGAAGATCGCCGGAATAACACCCGCAGGGTTGACCTTGACCGGCAAGTGGCTTGAGCCGCCTTCGTAGACTTTCATACCGGCCTGACGACGCGGGTACTGAATGTGGATCTTGCGCAGGGCGCGCTCCATGAACACCACAAAGGTGATGACCGCGATGACCATGACGATCACGCCAACGATCACGGCGGGGCTGATTGCACCGCTGCGGCCGCTTGCAAAGAACTGCGCCAGAGCAGCCGGAACTTCGGCAATGATGCCGACGAAGATGATCAAAGAGATACCGTTGCCGATCCCGCGTGCAGTGATCTGTTCACCCAGCCACATCAGAAACATTGTGCCGCCAACCAGCGTGATCATGGTCGACATGCGGAAATAGAGCCCCGGATCAGTCGCCAGATCGCCCGATTCCAGCGAAACGGCCAGACCATAAGCCTGAACGGTGGCCAGAGCCACGGTGCCGAACCGGGTATACTGGTTGATCTTCTTGCGCCCCTGCTCGCCCTCTTTCTTGAGCTGTTCGAGCGCGGGAACCATGGATGTCAGAAGCTGAACGATGATCGAGGCCGAAATGTAAGGCATGATGCCGAGGGCAAAGATACCCATCCGCCCCAGCGCCCCGCCGGTGAACATCGAAATCATGCCGCCGATGCCCTGCCCCGCCTGCTCCATGAATTCGCGCAAAGCTGCTCCGTCAATCCCCGGTACCGGAATAAAGGTGCCCAGACGATAGACGATCAGCAAACCCAGCGTGAACAGGATGCGGTTGCGCAGATCGGTGGCCTTGCCCAAAGCAGCCCAGCTTGTGTTGGCTGCCATTTGTTCTGCTGCTGATACCATAAATCGGTCTCTCTTATGCAAACGCCGCCCGAAACCGTTTTCCGGCTCGGACGGCGTCTTGGAAAACTCTGAGGTCTATGTAAGCGGGTCTTTGCCCGCTCACAAGCGATTACTCTGCCGCAGCAGCTTTTGTGACCTTCAGTGAACCGCCCGCTTTCTCGACTGCCTCGACGGCAGATTTCGAAGCACCGGTCACTTCCAGGTTCACCTTGGCGCTGATTTCGCCTTTGGCCAGAACGCGGATACCGTCCAGCTTGCGGCGCACCAGACCGGACGCAACCAGAGCGTCTTCGGTGATCGCAGCCGAAGCGTCCAGCTTGCCGGCGTCGACGAATTTCTGGATCAGACCCAGATTGATAACGGCGAATTCCTTGCGGTTCGGCTTGTTGAAGCCGCGCTTGGGCAGACGCTGGTACAATGGCATCTGGCCGCCTTCGTAGCCATTGATGGCCACACCCGAACGGGATTTCTGGCCTTTGATACCACGGCCACCCATTTTACCTTTGCCGGAACCCGGACCACGGCCGACGCGGGTGCGTTTCGGGCTGGCGCCTGGATTGTCGCGCAGTTCGTTCAGTTTCATGTCGCTTCTCCTAAGCCGGATATGACCCCGAAGCGTGATGGGCCAAACACGGCATTTCTTGGTTTTTGATTCTCGTGGCGGAAAGCCACCGCAGGCGTATAGGCCCGATAACCGCACTTGACAAGCCTGTAGATTGCCCTGCGCCCCGGGACGCCGGCATGAGGTCTTGAGCCCAGTGTTACGCAAAGGGCACCTCTGCCGGCCTTTGACCGAAAAGTGACCGTGAAATGCAGCGCCTTTAAGAAAAACCGCTTGCTATGTCGGGGTGGTCGTCTATCCGGTGGCCTACAAACACTAGACTGGCAGGCGTATGACTGAACCCTCTCTCTCGCTCCGCGACAAGCCGGAGACCACCGCCGCACGTGACTGGGTAACAACGCTTGCCAAATATCGCGAACCGGACCAAATGCGCAGCGCTTTTGAGCTGGGCGTAAGCATTGTCCCCTTTTTCGGACTGTGGGCATTGTCCTGGATGTCACTTTCAGTCAGCTATTGGCTGGCCTTTGTGATTTCCGCCCTCAATGCGGCCTTTCTGTTGCGGTTGTTTGCCATCCAGCATGATTGCGGGCACGGCGCATTCTTCAAAAACCGGGCCGTCAGCGACTGGATCGGGCGCGGCATCGGAGTTCTGACACTGACACCATATGATGTCTGGCGGCGCACGCATTCTACGCATCACAACAGTTCCGGCAACCTGGACAAGCGCGGGATGGGCGATGTCCACACCCTGACCGTGGCTGAATACCGCGCCAAAACACCACTGAACAGGTTCTGGTACCGCGTGTACCGGAACCCGATTACTCTGTTCGTGCTTGGCCCTGGCTATCTGTTTCTGTTTCAAAACCGCCTTCCGCTGGGTCTGACAGACAGCGTCAGGTTCTGGGTCAGCGCGATGGCGACCAATCTTGCGATTCTGGTTGCCCTTGTGGCCATCTACTATTTTGGCGGGCTGATGCCGATGTTGCTGATCTTCCTGCCGTCGACTCTGATTGCCGCAACGGCCGGAGTTTGGCTGTTTTATGTACAACACCAGTTCGAGAACACGCATTGGGACGCCGATGCAGACTGGCAACTGCATGAAGCGGCGCCGCACGGAAGTTCGCACTATATCCTGCCCTCGGTGTTGCAGTGGTTCAGTGCCAATATCGGCATCCACCATGTACACCACCTCTACAGCCGCATTCCGTTCTACCGTCTGACCGAAGTGCTGCGTGATCATGAAGAACTGGCAAACAGCAACCGGATGACCATCCGGGAAAGCCTCGCCAATGCGCGGCTTCACCTGTGGGATGAGAAGAACCGTCGTCTGTTGTCCTTTGCCGAGGCCCACGCACTTTATGGGTAACGGGCATGCCCGGCATTTTCGTCTCTGAAATCGCAGCGCATGCCTTGCATCAACGTCAGGCGTGTGGCGCGGGATAGTCTCCATCCATCGCGACGACTTTCTCAGGCGTGATGTTGGCAAAGAATGCGCGCGTCACAAACCGGTATTCAACCGGTGCAAACGCAGGCGCGACTAAGGTGCCTTCATCCCGATCGTGACTGGCTTGATCGCCCACGCCTGAACGGGAAAGCGATCGCGATTGACGCAACCCGCATCGCGCCCTGCATTGCAGTGAAAAAGGCGGTGACCATCTGGTGACATGAACACCACTCTGCACGACATCAGTGATAACGAGGATTGACCGTTCAACTTGTTCGTGGATGCTAGGCAAGGCTGCGGCACCGTGAAAGAAAACTAGCCTCCCCGGGCCTGTGGACACGGCGGAAATCCCTCATGCCTTTGTAGAAATCAAACAAAATCCCTTGTCACACCCCCGCCCCGATGCCATATGCAAAGTGCTTACGTTTTTCTATTCGACCTACTGTCTCCTTCATCGGCAGTCAGTCTATCGATACAGACCGACGACGCCAGGCTGCCGCAACTCCGTGGGCAGCACTCAAACAGGAGACACGGATATGCCAGCAGGCACCGTAAAATGGTTCAACACCACCAAAGGCTTCGGCTTCATCGCACCGGAAGAGGGCGGCAAAGATGTATTCGTACACATCTCGGCTGTCGAACGTTCGGGCCTGACCGGTCTGGCCGACAACCAGAAAGTCACGTACGAGCTGCGCGCCGGTCGTGACGGCCGCGAAAGCGCCGACAGCATCCAGCTGGCCTGAGCTTGATTTCGGGTGAGGGGATCCCCCTCGCCCCTTTCCCGCCACCACCTCGGGTGGCAGGCAGGACACATCACGTCCACGTGATGTCTGCCCTAGAATTGACCAAATATCGTATCATGATGAAATTGGTTTCAGTTTCTTTGGTCATTCGACGAGGGTTTCGATGTTTACACGCCGTATTTTTCTGGCCGGAACAGCAGCAAGCATGTTGCCGGGCATCGCCAGCGCCAAAAAAGCGGTCGAGTATGATCCAACGCCGCAATTCGTGCGCATCAAGAAACAGTTTGTACCAGGTCAGCTGCTGGTCGCGCCCCGGTCGTTCTATCTTTACTTCGTCACGGAACCTCGCAAGGCGATCCGCTATGGATGCGGCGTCGGAAAAGCGGGGTTGGAGTTTACCGGCACGGCCACCATCGATGTGAAAAAGGAATGGCCGACCTGGCGCCCGACCGATGAGATGATCGAACGTGATCCCGTCGCTTACTCCAAATTCAAGGACAACGACTATGTCCAACCCGGCGGCGGAGATAACCCGCTGGGCGCGCGCGCGCTGTATCTGTTCCAGAACGGTGTCGATACCTATTTCCGCATCCACGGCACGACGCAGCCGCAGACCATTGGCCGGGCGGTGTCCAACGGGTGCATACGAATGCTGAACGAGCATGTGATCGATTTGTACAACCGGGTCCCGATCGGAACAGTTGTCACGGTCGTCTAGGTGCCCATGGATGGGCGCCTATTCCGCTCGACCCGCCTGATCAACCAGCTTCAGAACGGACGGCCCCAGTGATTCAACGATCTTTGCCACCCCATCCGCGTTTGGATGAATTCCGTCCGGCTGCATGAACTGCGATACCGCACCGGGGTCGCCCTCGGCCGCAAGCCCTTCGAAGAAACTGGCGGCGAAGAGGACGTCGAACTCCTTCGCCAAGTCTGGGTACATTCCGTCGAAAGCTTGCTTGTAATCGGCCCCGTAGTTACCCGGCGCCTGCATACCGATCAGCAGAACCGGTACATTCACGCCCCGCGCCACGTCAAGGATCCTGCGCAGGTTGGCCTTTGATACGGCAGGGTCGATCCCCCGCAGCAGGTCGTTGCCGCCAAGGGCAACGATCATGCCATCCACATCCGGTGTCAGGGTCCAGTCCACACGTGCGGCCCCGCCCGCCGTCGTGTCACCCGAAACACCTGCGTTGATGATGCGGACATCCGCGCCCTGCGTCTGCAACCAGCGTTCAAGCTGCGGAACAAACCCGCTTTCCTCCACCAGCCCATAGCCCTGAGTCAGCGAGTCCCCCAAAGCCGCAATCACCACTTGTTCGGCTGTGACCGCAAAACCGCACCACGTGAAAAGGCCTGCCATCAAAGCCTTGCGCAACGTGGTGATCGCTCCATATCCCAAAAGACCGCTCCTTTTTCGGGTAGACCCATGACGACTGCTGTTCTCGCCCTCCAAGATGCCGCTTTGTCCCTGGATGGCAATGCCGGGCGGGTCGATATTCTGCATGACATTACGTTGACTGTGAACAAGGGCGAGACGCTGGGGCTAATCGGGCCTTCTGGCTCGGGCAAGTCTTCGCTGCTGATGTTGATGGCGGGGTTGGAACAGGCGACGCACGGTCAAATCATGGCGCTGGGTCAGGACCTGACCGACATGGATGAGGACGCTCTGGCCCGGTTTCGGCGCGACAGTATGGGGGTGGTGTTTCAGAACTTCCATCTGATCCCGACAATGACCGCGCTTGAAAACGTGGCAACCCCACTGGAACTGGCAGGGCACAAGGATGCGTTCGACCGGGCCGAGCAAGAGCTGGACGCCGTTGGCCTGTCGCACCGTCGCGATCATTACCCGGCGCAACTGTCGGGCGGAGAACAACAACGTGTTGCCTTGGCGCGAGCATCTGCACCACGTCCCCAAATCCTGTTGGCTGATGAACCGACCGGGAACCTGGACGAAACCAACGGGGCCGCAATTGTTGATTTACTGTTTGGTCTGCGCCGGAAATATGATGCAACCCTGGTTCTGGTGACACACAGCCATTCATTGGCCGAAAGATGTGATCGGGTCGTTCGGTTGCGTGACGGCAGGATCGCCGAAGAGACCCGGCAGGAGGCCGCGGAATGAGCCTGCGGATGGCCGGGCGGCTCGCCCGCCGCGAGCTACGCGGAGGCCTGAGCGGTTTTCGGATCTTTCTGGCCTGTTTGGCGTTGGGGGTCGCAGCCATCGCGGCCGTCGGGTCGGTGCGGCAGGCCATACAGGCTGGGCTTGCGCAAGAAGGGGCCTCGCTGCTGGGGGGCGATGCCGAACTTGAATTCACCTATCGTTTTGCCGATGAGGCAGAGCGCGCCTGGATGCAACAGACATCCGTCCAGATGTCCGAGGTTGTCGATTTCCGCTCGATGGCCGTTGTGCCCGGCGCGACAGGTCCGGAACGAGCGCTGACTCAGGTCAAGTCGGTCGACAACGCGTACCCACTTGTCGGCTCGGTACGGCTGGAACCCCAGATCCCGCTGGAAGACGCCCTGAACGGCAGTTTCGGCTTGCCTGGGGCCGTGATGGAACCTGTGCTGATGGACCGGCTTGGGTTGTCCGTCGGTGATCGGTTTTCACTTGGGACGCAAGAGCTCATCCTGACGGCTGCCTTGCTGGACGAGCCCGACAGCGCGGCGGATGGGTTTGGCCTTGGGCCGCGCACTCTGGTGCGAACCGAGGCATTGCAGGCGTCCGGTCTGCTGGAACCCGGAACACTGTTTTCAACAAAGTACAGGATGATCCTGCCCCGGAACGCAGATCTTTCGGATGTATCCGCAAGGGCTGACGCGGCATTCGAAGGCACGGGAATGCGCTGGACGGATGCACGCAACGGTGCCCCCGGGATATCCGAGTTCGTCAATCGCCTGAGTGCATTTCTTGTCCTTGTCGGGCTGTCCGGGCTTGCCGTCGGAGGCATCGGCGTTTCTGCCGCCGTGCGTGCTTATCTGGCGCAGAAGACAGAAACGGTTGCGACTCTGCGTACCTTGGGGGCCGATCGCGCCACCATTTTTCAAACCTACATGATTCAAATTGGCGTTCTGTCCGTCTTGGGGATCGCGATCGGCCTGACGCTGGGTGGATTGGCGCCGCTTGTTCTGGCCCCGCTGCTGGAAAGCCAATTGCCGGTTCCAGCAGTGTTTTCCCTTTATCCACAGCCGCTGATCGAGGCAGCAATATACGGTCTGCTCACAGCGTTCCTGTTCACCCTTTGGCCATTGGCCCGCACCGAAGATGTGCGCGCCGCGACGTTGTTTCGCGACGCGCTGAGCTCGGCCCGCCCCTTTCCACGTCTGATTTACGTCGTGGCAACCGGTGCCGGGCTGTTGTTGCTGATCGCCCTGGCATCATGGTTCAGCGGCTCGACGCGGCTTACTGTCTGGACCGGCGGCGGGCTTGTCGGTGCACTGGCGCTGTTGGCCCTCGCCGCTTATGCCATTCGCAAACTGGCCCGGGCTGGGACTTCGTTGGCCCGCGGGCGACCCACAGTCAGATGGGCGTTGTCGGCAATCTCGGACCCACGCGAAGGTGCAGGATCTGTGGTTCTGTCACTGGGGCTGGGCCTGTCGGTGCTGGCTGCGGTCGGGCAGATCGACGGGACCCTGCGCAACGCCATTTCGGGCAACCTGCCGGATGTTGCGCCGTCGTACTTCTTTGTGGACATCCAGAAAGATCAAATGCCCGGCTTCACCGAACGCCTGCAAAGCGACCCCGCGGTCAGCCGCATTGAAAGCGCGCCGATGTTGCGCGGGATCATCACGCAGATCAACGGCCGGCCCGCTCGGGAGGTGGCCGGAGATCACTGGGTGCTGGAAGGGGATCGCGGCGTGACCTATTCGGTTCAACCGCCGCCGAACACACGCCTGACCGCAGGGGAATGGTGGGACGAAAATTACGCAGGCGCGCCGCAGGTCAGCTTTGCCGCCGAAGAAGCCGAAGAGATGGGCCTGAACTTGGGCGACCAACTGACCGTCAATATCCTGGGGCGTGACATCACGGCAGAACTGACGTCCCTGCGCGAGGTGGATTTCTCTACCGCGGGAATGGGCTTTGTCATGTCGATGAACCCCTCTGCGCTGGCCGGTGCGCCGCACAGCTTTATCGCGACGGTCTATGCCGAAGAACAGGCCGAGGCGGCCATCCTGCGGGATCTTGCGGGCCAGTTCCCCAATATCACGGCCATCCGGGTGCGCGACGCCATTGATCGTGTCTCGGGCCTGCTGGCAGGCATCGCCGCAGCGACCTCGTACGGTGCAGGAGTATCGCTACTGACCGGATTTTTGGTTCTGATCGGCGCAGCGGCGGCGGGCGAACCTGCCCGCAGATACGAAGCAGCGATCCTCAGGACATTGGGTGCAGATCGTGGCAGTATCCTGCGCAGCTTTGGCCTGCGATCTGTTCTGCTTGGGGCCGCTGCGGGATACGTCGCGCTGTTCGTTGGCATTCTGGGCGGCTGGGCGGTTGCCACCTACATCTTTGACACAGAGTTCACGGTCATCTGGTCATCGGCCTTCGGCATCGTACTGGCCGGGATAGGCGTCACGTTATGTGCTGGGCTGGCATTTGCCCTGCGTCCACTTGCGGTGCGTCCGGCGCGCATATTGCGAGCGAGCGATTGAAATCAGCGCACGCAGGCCACGGGCTGCAAGAGCCTCAGCAACGGATCATTGTCACATACCAGCGCATCCAGGGTAACATCGTCCAGGGACGCATAGAACACCTCTGCCGCGTCCTGAAGCGCAAGCCTCAGCCGACAGGCATCCGTAAGAGGGCACGTGTTGTCAGCGTCGGCGAAACACTCGGCAATGGGCAAAGCCCCTTCAACATGCCGGAACACCGCACCGATGCGTATCTGATCCGCAGGGCGCGCCAGCGACATGCCACCGTTTCGACCGCGCTGCGTGCTCAGATAGTTCAGCTGGCTCAGCTGATTGATCACCTGCGCCAGATGGTTTTCCGAAATGTTGCACACTTCGGCGATTTCGGATTTCGTGACCAGCCTGTCCGGGTGAGCTGCGCAATACATCAACAGGCGCACAGCGATATTCGTCCTTTTGGTAATCCGCATGAGGGCCTCCCTAAATTCAAGATGCAACCTTATTGCATGTCCGGGAAAAAAGCGGTTTGACATACATCAATCGACCCAAAGGACACTTCTTGGATGGCCGACCCCTATTTCTTTGGCTATGGCAGCCTCGTGAACCTCGCGACGCATGATTTCCTCGATCCGCGCCCCGCGCGACTGAAGGGTTGGCGGCGGGCCTGGCGGCATACCGATCTGCGACCCGTGGCGTTTCTGACTGCTGTACCCGACCCGAAGTCAGAGATCGAAGGCATGATTGCGCATGTTCCCAATAATAACTGGGCCGCGCTGGATGAACGGGAATGGGCGTATGACCGAATTCCTGCAACGCAGTCGGTTTCACATCCCCTGACGCACGACGTCGAAATAGCTGTCTACGCCGTCCCGCAGGATCGGCACAGCCAGCCCAGCAATCACCACCCGTTGCTGCTCAGCTATATCGACGTTGTCGTGCAGGGTTACTTGCGGGCATTCGGCGAGGACGGCGCGGATCGATTCTTTGAGACGACAACCGGATGGGATGCCCCGATCCTGAATGATCGCGCCGAACCGCGTTATCCACGCCACCAGCAACTCAAACCTGTCGAACGTGATTTTGTCGATGACCGCCTGACAAGATTGTCGGTTCGGTTCGTACAGCCGGCATAAAAAAGGGCCACGCCGATGACGTGGCCCAGAAATTTTTTATGCCGCCACATTAGCCGCGCGCGCGGATCACCTGTAGCAACGGCATCAGCGCAGCCATTTCCGGGCCGCGCTCCATGCCGGTCAACGCTTTGCGCAGTGGCATGAACAGGCCTTTGCCCTTGCGACCGGTTGCCTCTTTCACGGCTTTGGTCCAGGTGCCCCACGTGTCACCTTCGAACGGACCTTCGGGCAGCAAAGCCATCGCCTGGGCAATGAATTCCCGATCTTCATCAGCGATCAGGGGATCGGCCCCATCACGGCACAGCTCCCACCAGCCCTTGAGATCGGCCAGGGTGGTGATGTTTTCGCGGGCCATGGCCCAGAAAGGTTCTGCCAATTCATCTGGAACACCGGCATCCGCAACGGCACTGGCCACATCTGACAGCGGCAGCGATTGCAAATGCCTGGCGGTCAGCGGAAACAGGTCCTGTACATCGAACTTGGTCGGCGCGGCGCCAAACCGGCTTACATCGAACCCTTCGATCAGCTCGGCCATTTCCGAGCGCAGCTCAACCGGATCAGACGAGCCCAGACGCGCCATCAGGCTCAGCAACGCCATCGGTTGCACCCCTTGTTCGCGAAGATCGCGCAAGGCCAGCGTGCCCAGCCGTTTCGACAATGCCTCGCCCTGCGGACCAGTCAGCAGAGAATGGTGGGCAAAGCGCGGACAACGCCCGCCCAACGCCTCGATGATCTGGATCTGCGTCGCCGTGTTGGTCACATGGTCTGAACCCCGCACGACATCCGTCACGCCCATTTCAGTATCATCCACAACCGACGCAATCGTATAGAGAACCTGACCATCGCCACGGATCAGAACCGGATCGGAAACCGAAGCCGCATCAATCGAGATGTCGCCAAGAATGCCGTCATTCCATTCGATACGTTCATGATCCAGCTTGAAGCGCCAGACGCCGTCGCCACGTTCAGCGCGCAGCTTCTCTTTCTCGGCCTCCGACAGGTTCAGCGCAGCGCGGTCATAGACCGGCGGCTTGCCCATGTTCAGTTGCTTCTTGCGTTTCAGATCCAGCTCGGTCGGCGTTTCGAACGCTTCGTACAAACGACCCATCGCGCGCAGCTTGTCGGCCGCTTCGGCATAGCGGTCCAGACGGTCCGACTGACGCTCGACCCGGTCCCAATGCAAACCCAGCCATTCCAGGTCCTGCTTGATGGCATCGACATATTCTTCTTTCGACCGCTCGGGGTCGGTATCATCGATGCGCAGGATGAACGTACCGCCTGCCTTGCGGGCAATCAGATAGTTCATCAGGGCGGTGCGCAGGTTGCCCACATGGATGTAACCGGTGGGCGACGGGGCGAAACGGGTGGTTGTCATGGGTGTCTCCTGTTGGCGCGGCTCTTGTCACATGGGGGCGTTTTTGTCCAGCCGCCGCTTGATCCATCAGGTGATTCAGAAAGGTTTCACCGGCCACACCCTGTCGAGGTCGTCCAATCCGGCGCGAATGAGTTCGCGCAAAACGCCCGTGTCGATATCCGCCAGTTTGTTGACGTAAAGACAGGACTTGCCCAGCTTGTGCTTTCCCAATCTGGCCATGAGTTCCGCAAAATCTGCGCAACCCGGCATGATGTAAATCACCAAAGCGGATTTGCGCGGCGAAAAACCGGTTGCCAGAAAGTCCCCTTCACGACCCGATTTGTAGCGATAGTGGTAGCGGCCATACCCGACGATCGACGGGCCCCACATGACCGGGCTAAACCCGGTGGTGGCGCGAAACAATTTGTCAAGCTGGTGCGCGTCTTCAGCACGGCGCGCCGGTTGAACCGTTCTCAGGAAATTCTCGACGCTTTGATCTGTCGGAACTGTCTTGTTGTCTGATCGCGCCATGAACAAAAATTAACACGTATTATTCATCCATGCACCCCATCTGAATGGCGTATAAACTGGCAAGAGACTCTCGACGCCCTAACTGCAACAATAACAATGATGTCCTGACAGGGAGAACGAAGATGACAATAAAACTTTCACGCCGCGCCGCTTTGGGAAGTGCCGTCGCCTTGCCGTTTGTAGCTGCGGCCGCACCGGTTCTGGCCGCCAGCCCGGAAACCAAAGCAAACTCGACAATCGCCAGGTCATTTCATATTGGCGATTTCACGGTCACGACCCTGCTGGATGGCAGCTTTCCACGCGACGGAGCCAAAGAGATTTTTGGGGGCGGAGCGACGGACGAAGAATTTGGCACGGTTTCGGCTGAAAACTTCATTCCGGCAGACGTCGCACAGTTTTTCTTTACCCCCTCACTGGTCAACACGGGATCAGAGCTGGTTCTGTTTGATACCGGTCTGGGGCAAGGTGGCATACAGGCCGCGCTGGCAGATGCGGGCGTGACCCCGGATCAGATCGATGTGGTCGTGATAACGCATATGCACCCTGACCATATCGGTGGCATGACCACCGAAGGCGCGCCCACCTTCGCCAATGCGCGCTACGTGACGGCTTCTCCGGAATATGATTTCTGGGCTGCGCAGGACGCAGGCAATCGTGTGGGCGATCTGGTCGCTGAAAAAGTCACACCGTTGGCCGAGAAAATGACCTTTGTCGAAGACGGGGGCGAGGTTGCCTCGGGCATTACCGCAGTGGCCGCTTATGGCCACACACCGGGCCACACGGTCTACCATTTGGAAAGCAACGGGCAACGTCTGGTGCTGACGGCGGATCTGGCCAACCACTATGTCTGGTCTTTCGCCCATCCAGAATGGGAAGTCCGGTTTGACATGGACAAGGCCGCAGCCACTGCCGCACGCCGCGATGTTCTTGGCATGCTGGCTGCCGACAAGGTGCCTATGGTCGGCTATCACATGCCCTTCCCCGGCGCCGGGTATGTTGAGACCCGTGGAGAAGGCTTTCGCTTTGTCCCGGTTAGCTACCAGATGATGGGCTGAGCGTTCAGTACCCCGGATCCGGCCGCACTTTTGAACCGTCACTGAACCGCGACAAGCGAAAAGCGGCCGGGTCCACGCAAGCCGTTGTTTCGGCAACCAGATCAGCCATCAGCCGCCCCGCCCCGGGGCCGATTCCAAAGCCATGGCCTGAAAACCCCGTGGCAATGTACATTCCCGGCAGATCATCCACGCCCGAGATGACGGGAATCGCATCCGGCGTCACATCGATCATACCTGCCCAGCTTTGTACGATCTCGCCTGTTTGCACAGCGGGGTATCCCTTGCATGCACTGGCCCAGGCGCGTCGCAACGTTTTTTGAGACGGCTCAGGGTCTAGGATCCGGCACTTTTCGAACGGCGTCACATCGGTTGGCAGCCATCTCCGGTCCTGTTTTGCTTCGATCGTCCAGCGTTTGGACAGGCGAAAGCGCAGAGATTTCCACTCCTGTACAAAAGCCGGCAGGAACTGCATCGCCAATCGAAAACTGTCCGGCACGATGTCCACAGTATTTTCGTGACCAGACGCAATTGTGTAACCGCCATCGGCCCGTTTTCGGATCGCAAAGTCATCCGACCACAACGACGTCTCGGGCCCCTCTGCGATGGGGGATGTGCGCAGGACCGTATTCAGAACCTTCAGCTGCGGCAGTTCGATCCCCGCATTGCCTGCAAACAGGCGCGACCACGCACCCCCGGCCAGAACGACGCGGCCGCTGGCAACTTTGCCGCGCTCGGTGAAAACACCGGCGATACGTCCAGCCTGAACGTCCAAACTGCGCACGGCGCAGTTCGTCATGATCACCGCGCCCCGAGCCCGCGCGGCTTCGGCAATGGCGGGGGCTGTCCATTGAGGTTCGGCACGACCGTCCTGCGGCATGTACAAAGCGGATTCAAAGCCCAATTGGTTGCCGTGCAAAAGGTCTGCCAACTCACCGCCCGAAACCATCCGCGCGCCGGTCTGCAATCCTTCGACATGGTGCAGCCAACGTTCCATGTTGCCGGTATCCCGCCTGCCGGATGCGCCAAAAAGGATACCGGATCGGGTGTAACCTGTCTTGCGGTCCAGCCGGTCATCGAGCGTCTGCCAGATGCACAACGATTCCTGCATCAGGGGTATCTCTCTTGGGTCCCGCATCCCAAGACGGACCCAGCCCCAATTGCGTGAACTTTGTTCGGCTGCAATCTGCCCTTTTTCGCACACAAGAACCGAAGCGCCCCGCTCTGCCAGTTCCAACGCGGTTGAAACGCCGATGACTCCGCCGCCGATGACCACGACATCAACGGTTTTGGGCAGGGCAAGATCAGGTTCTACAGGAGTTGGTTTGGGCGCGGTCATCAATAGGCCTTACTCTGTCGCTTGGACCGCTATGGAGACCAAAAGACAAAGCATGGGCAATACAAACTGCCACCGCAACATACGATTTTCGGCATCTGTGACCCAGACGCCTGAGGTTAAAAGCGCGGGCCGAAGGTTACGCTGCGCCGGACAGTTCCGCCCATTTCTGGCGCAAGATCGCGGACAACCGGTTTTCCTTCAGCGCCGCTTGCGCGGATACGTCTTCCTGAGGAAGCAATTGCGGAAACTCTGGCCGCAACATGGCCGCTTTCTGATCTTCCGACTGCCGCTGTTCATTCAACAAATCGGCAATTGCTGCATCCAGCTTTTTTTCATCCAATTCTTGCGGCGGAGATTCCATTGTGCGCCATTTCAAAGGCGCATGAAGCGATCTTTCATAATCCTCGTACATTTTAACACCAAACCATTCACTCAGACATCCAACCCCGGATACGCTGCGTTCGCCACATTCAGCCTTCGCCATCAACGGCAATGCGTCGCATCCGCCCCACATTGGGCAACTTCCAAGCAAAAATGTGTCAGAAAAATGTCACCCAAGCAAGCCAGGGATGGCCTTTTTCGCACGGTTGCGCGGGCTTTGCCCCTCGATCAAGGAACAATGCACAACACGGAAACTTCACTGTTTCCGATCTGACGGGCTTGGCTTCGATTTCAGTGACGATCACGCCAGCGATTTACGATCGGGTACCGCCGGTCCAGCCAGAATGCCCGCTTACTCAAGCGCGTGCCCGGAGCGGACTGGAACCGTTTGTACTCGCTGATATAGATCAGGTGCTCGACCTTTCGCGCGTCCGCCTCGTCAAATCCGGCGGCGACGCAATCCGCGATGGAGCCATCCTGATCGACCAGAATGTCAAGTATCGCGTCCAGTACGGGATAGTCCGGTAGACTGTCACTGTCCTTCTGATCTTCGCGCAGTTCGGCGCTGGGGGGTTTGTCAATGACGGACGGGCGAATGACCTCTCCGTCAGGCCCCATCATCCAGTCTCGATGATTGGCGTTGCGCCAGCGGCAGGTTTCGAACACGCGGGTCTTGTACAGGTCCTTGATCGGGTTGTAGCCGCCATTCATGTCGCCATAGATCGTGGCATAGCCCACCGCGACCTCGGACTTGTTGCCGGTGGTCAAAAGCATTTCACCAAACTTGTTCGAAATCGCCATCAGCAAAAGCCCGCGCAGGCGCGACTGAATGTTCTCCTCGGTCAAGCCTTCGTCCAACCCCGCAAATAGCGGAGCAAGCGTGTTGGTGACGGCAGCCCGGCTTTCCGAAATCGGCACATGGTCATAGTGCACACCCAGTGCCTTGGCGACGGCCTCGGCATCGTCCAATGACGCTTGGCTGGTGTATTCCGACGGCAACATCACGCAGCGAACACTGTCGGCCCCGATGGCATCCACCGCGATGGTCGCCACCAAGGCGGAATCGATCCCTCCGGAAAGTCCCAGAACTGCCTTTTTGAAACCGGTCTTGCCCATATAGTCCCGCAGGGACTGCACCATCGCGCGATAATCCTGCTCCCACACATCCGGCTGGGGCACGATTTCTGCCGGCACAATGCGCCAGCCATCATCGCCGCGCTCAAGATCCACCTGAGAAACCACTTCGTCGAATACCGGCATCCGGAAGGCCAGCTCTCCGCCCGGGTTGAGACCGAAGCTGGCGCCGTCAAAGACCTGATCGTCCTGCCCGCCGACCATGTTCAGGTAGATCAGCGGCAGGCCCGTTTCGACCACGCGCGCGACCATATGGTTCAGACGTACATCGTATTTGTTCCGGAAATAGGGCGACCCATTGGGGATCAGTAGAAACTCGGCCCCGGTTTCCTCAAGCGTTTCCGCCACATCCGGGTGCCAGCCATCCTCGCAGATGGGACTGCCGATCCGGAAGTTGCCAACCGAATACGGACCGCCCAGAGGACCCGCATCATACAGGCGCACTTCGTCGAAAACAGTCTCATTCGGCAGGTGGTGCTTCAGAACCTTGCTGGTGATCCTCCCCCCCTTCAGGATCAGATAGGCATTGTACAACTTGCCATCATCGACCCACGGACCACCCAAGGCAATCGCGGGCCCATCGGCGCATTTCCCGGCCAGAGTCTCGACCGCATCCATGGCCGCGCGATGAAACACCGGCTTCAGCACCAGATCCTGCGTGTTGTATCCGGTGATGAACATCTCGGGGAACGCCACCAGATCGGCCCCCGCCGCCTTGCCCTGTTCCCACGCGGCAACGACCTTGGCCGCGTTGCCGTCGATATCCCCTACGGTCGGGTTCAGTTGCGCCAGAGTGATGCGGAAACGGTCGGCCATGCTGCCCTCTTGCCTCGTCAGTCCTATTGCCATTTAGCAGATCATCGCGCGAGTAAAAGGCCAATGCCGCAAAACCCGTTGCCCTGCCCTCGACGGTATCCTAGTTTTGCGCCCAGGGATGCAACCAACGATGATCCGGCAGGCAGGACCAAAATGAATGTGATCCGAAACTCAATTGGGGCTGTGGCCATGAGCCTGGCAGCTGCGACCGCTTTTGCGCAGGACGGCACGATTATCGTCAAGGATGACGAAGTGGGCGGCGTCTACGAGGGCACTTATGAGAATGGCCTGCGCCACGGGACGGGTACGTATCGGCTGCCCAACGGGTTCGAATATACCGGCCAGTGGGTGGAAGGCGAAATTCAGGGCCAGGGCGTCACCAAGTACCCGGATGGATCGGTTTATGAAGGCGCGTTCGTCAAAGGTCAGCCGGACGGGCGCGGCAAGATCGTTTACGCCAATGGCAGCAGCTATGACGGTGAATGGTCCAACGGATCCATCAACGGCACGGGCATCGCTGAATTTGCCAATGGCTCGCGCTATGAGGGTGAGTTCAGGAACGCACAAAGGCACGGCAAGGGCAAACTGACCTTTCCCGACGGATATGTATACGATGGCGACTGGGTGGACGGTCAGCGGCAAGGCAAGGCCACGATCACCTATGCCGATGGCAGCGTTTACGAAGGCGATGTCAACGCCGGCTTGCGCGATGGCACGGGCACCCAGACGATGCCTGACGGAATGGTGTACGAAGGCGAATGGACGCAGGACCAGATCACCGGGACAGGTCGCCTGACCTATGCCAATGGCGATGTTTATGAAGGCGAGCTTGTGCAGGGGCGCCGTCAGGGCAAAGGCAAAGTAACTCACGCGTCAGGGGACGTCTACGAGGGCGATTTTGTCGATGATCGCCGCCATGGCACAGGCACGTTCACCGGAACCGATGGTTTTGTGTACACCGGCGACTGGAACCAGGGTCAGATAGAAGGCCTGGGTGAGCTGACCTATCCCGACGGTTCGGTTTACGTGGGCGATTTCGTGGCCGATCTGGCGGAAGGAAACGGCCGCATCACCTATCCCGACGGCTCCACTTACGAGGGTGAGTGGATCGCCGGCGTCATCGAAGGCCAGGGTACGGCGACCTATGCCACCGGCATGATCTACAAGGGTCAGTTCAAAAACGCACAAAGCCACGGCAAGGGTGTGATGACCCGCGCGGACGGTTCGATCTATGACGGAGACTGGGTCAACGGGGTTCGTCAGGGAAAAGGTAAGGCGACATACTCTGACGGCACGGTCTACACCGGGGACTTCGTGAACGGAAAGCGTCACGGCAAAGGAGAAATCGTGACCCCTGCCGGGTTCAAGTATGTCGGCGACTGGTCCGAAGGCAGAATCAACGGCGAAGGCATAGCGACCTATTCGAACGGCGACGTCTATGAGGGCAACTTTGTCGACAACAAAAGGCAGGGCAGCGGAACCATGCGCTATGCCAACGGGCAAGAAGAAACCGGTATCTGGGAAAACGGTGTTTTACCAAATCAAACTCCGGACCAGCAGGGCGGCGTAGACGCTCCGGCACAGCAGACAGACCCGCTCTCAGAGGCGGAGCAACCAGATCCGTCTGGCGAATGATCGTTCACCAGGGAACTGGTTTTCCGGCCCAGTCAAAGAACCCACCGGTATCCGCCGGGCGCAACCCGCCGATCACGGACATCAGGTTGCGCGCGGCTTCACCGGGTTCAACGGCGGGATGCCGTCCCAGATATTTCCGAGTAAACTCTGTTTTGACCGTGCCGGGATGCAGCGCAACACATATCGCCTGTTTATGAGTCCGGGCCAATTCAATTGCCGAAGTATGGACGATTTGATTGACCGCGGCCTTGGCCGCGCGGTAGCTGATCCAGCCGCCCATCCGATTGTCGCCAATGGACCCGACCCGCGCGGACAATACAACAAATACCGAACGCCGCTGTCGCGGCAACAACTGATGGGCCCGGCTTAGCACCAACGCCGGACCAACGGCATTCAGAGCAAACTGGTCCATCATTGCCATTGCCGAAACAGATCGAATGGTCTTTTCGGGCGCATTGCCTGAAATTTCCAGCGCCCCGGAAGCGACGAGAACAAGATCGAACGGGCCCGATAGGCGATCAAGCATCCGGCTTGCTCGATCTGGCTCCATCAGATCGAACCCCTCGACAGAGCGCGAGAGGCACGTCACCGCAACGCCCTGTGCCTCCAATTGCTCGCGTACGGCCGCACCAATCCCGCCGGACGCACCAATGATCAAAGCAGTATCCATCTGCGACCAGCTAGCGGCATGGACGGATCAATCAAGGGACGGGAATTTCCAACCCCGTACACCGCAACTTGTCGAAAATTGGTTCTTTTCATTCCCGGCGGCGTCTGTATAACCTCAAACCCATGATCAACTGCGCAGATATCCCTTTTGCCAAAGCCGCCCCTCACGGCGCGGTTCTGCGTGGCCTACTGATCCTAATCCGCCTCTGAGCGTGCCATCCGGCGCGCCCGCTCAGAGGAGGACGCCAGCGCGCCAACAGGCTTTAGGACAGACAAGAAAGAGATTCCCATGACCAACGTGACCGACCAAGACCGCGTCTTGATCTTTGATACCACTTTGCGCGACGGCGAGCAGAGCCCCGGCGCGACCATGACCCATGACGAAAAGCTCGAGATTGCCGAACTGTTGGATGACATGGGCGTCGACATCATCGAAGCCGGTTTTCCGATCGCATCCGAAGGTGACTTCAAAGCGGTGTCCGAGATCGCCAAGAACGCCAAGAACGCCCGTATCTGCGGTCTGGCCCGCGCCAATTTCGCTGATATCGACCGCTGCTGGGAGGCGGTCAAACACGCGGAACAGAACCGCATTCACACCTTCATCGGCACCTCTCCGCTGCACCGCGCCATTCCGAACCTGACACAGGACGAGATGGCTGACAAAATTCACGAAACGGTCAGCCACGCGCGCAACCTGTGCGAAAACGTGCAGTGGTCGCCGATGGACGCGACCCGGACCGAATGGGATTACCTGTGCCGCGTCATCGAAATCGCGATCAAGGCCGGGGCAACCACCATCAACATCCCCGACACCGTGGGATATACTGCGCCTCTGGAATCCGCTGACCTGATCAAACGCCTGATCGAAACGGTTCCGGGCGCAGATGAGGTGATCTTCGCCACGCATTGTCACAACGACCTCGGCATGGCGACAGCGAACTCACTGGCGGCCGTCATCGGTGGCGCGCGCCAGATCGAATGCACCATCAACGGCCTGGGCGAACGCGCCGGCAACACCGCCCTGGAAGAGGTCGTGATGGCAATACGCACGCGCAATGACATCATGCCCTTCCACACCGGGATCGACACGACCAAGATCATGCATATCTCGCGCCGGGTCGCTACGGTGTCGGGCTTCAACGTGCAGTTCAACAAGGCCATCGTCGGCAAGAACGCGTTTGCCCACGAAAGCGGCATCCATCAGGACGGCATGCTCAAGAACCGCGACAATTTCGAAATCATGCGCCCCGAGGATATTGGCTTGTCGGGCACATCCCTGCCTCTGGGCAAGCACTCGGGCCGCGCGGCTCTGCGCGACAAACTGGAAACGCTGGGCTTTGAAGTTGGCGACAATCAACTCAAAGACATCTTCGTGCGGTTCAAGGATCTGGCGGACCGCAAGAAAGAAGTGTTCGACGACGATCTCATTGCGCTGATGACGTTGGACGAGGCGGACGACTATCTGCAATTGGTGTCGATGAAAGTCACCTGCGGCACCGGCGGGCAGGCGGAATCGACGGTCGAGTTGGAAGTCGACGGTAAGGACGTCATCGCAACTGAACATGGCGACGGGCCGGTAGACGCGACCTTCAAGGCAATCCGTGCGATTCACCCCAACACGGCCCGTTTGCAGCTGTATCAGGTTCATGCGGTGACCGAAGGCACCGATGCGCAGGCCACGGTTTCGGTCAGGCTGGAAGAAGATGGTATGATCGCCACGGGTCAGTCGGCGAACACGGATACCGTCGTGGCTTCGGCCAAAGCCTATATCCACGCGCTGAACCGCCTGATCGTGCGCCGGGAAAAGACCGGCCCGGGCGCGGATGCCCGCGAAATCAGCTACAAAGACCTGACCTGATCCAAAGTGGCGCGGTGAGGGGCTCCCGCACCTGCGGTTGCCCGGCTGCACCGAGCACCCTTGCAGCTTTGGGCCCGGCAGCGCGCCTGCGGCGCGCTGCCGGGCCCAACATGTTTGACGGTATCTCTGATGCAGGCAAACAGGGCGGGAGTATCGGTTGCATTTCTTGGCTGACCTCAGAGACCTGCAAATAGCTGCGACAGCCGTGTCGTTTCTTCCTCGATGCCGAATGGTGCGTTCAGAATGAACATCCCTGATCCCACCATCCGATGCCCCTCGCGCACCGGTGGAAATGTCACCTCATGACAAATAGCCTTGGGGAAGTTTTGCGCTTCAAGCGTCGCGATCATCCGGGCGTGGCGTTTGTCCGACAACACCGGGTACCACAGCGCGATCACCCCGACATTCCATTTCCGGTGCAGTTTGGCAATCACTCCGGGCAGTCGATCGTAATCGGTCTTCACCTCATAGCTTGGGTCAATCAGCAAAAGCCCCCGTCGCGGCGTCGGAGGCAGCAGGGATTGCACCAGTTCAAACCCGTCCTGCCGATACACCTTCGCCCCGAACGGTGACATTGCCAAGGACAGCGCGGCATGTTCCTGGGGGTGCAGCTCGGCAAAATGCAGACTGTCCTGATCCCTCAACAGATGTGCTGCAATCATCGGCGATCCCGGATAGGCCGCGTCGCCGTGCCGGGCCTGTATGTTTTTCAGAACCCGCGCCATCGGATGTCCGGTGCCGAACCACCCTTCTCGTTTCGCGCGCTCGATTCCCGCCGCCGCCTCGCCCGTCCGCATGGATTCGTCCGCGTCCAACTGGTACAGCCCCCGTCCAGAATGCGTTTCGACATAGCTGAGCGGCTTGTCCTTCTGCGTCAAATAATTCAGCACCCAGGCCAGCAATGCGTGCTTTTGGACATCAGCCAGATTCCCGGCGTGGTAAATGTGTTGATAAGAGAGCATTTTGCCTTCTAAAGTCCCATTCAATAAGGCGGAAAGGTGCTGATTGTCGCGGAATCAGCCCTTTTACCGGGCGTGATGGCACCCTATAAGTCATCCGTCCCGGAACCGTCGAGTCGCGGGCAGTAGAAAAACCGACATACAGGATCAGGGGAAACATGGGGATCTTTGGCAATCTGGGCGGCCTGTTCACAGCGGACATGGCCATCGACCTTGGAACGGCGAACACGCTGGTTTACGTCAAGGGGCGCGGTGTCATCCTGTCTGAGCCTTCGGTCGTAGCCTATCACGTCAAGGACGGCGTGAAGAAAGTTCTGGCTGTCGGCGAAGATGCCAAGCTGATGCTGGGCCGGACGCCCGGTTCGATCGAAGCCATCCGCCCCATGCGCGAAGGTGTGATTGCTGACTTCGATACAGCCGAAGAAATGATCAAACACTTCATCCGCAAGGTTCACAAGCGTTCGACTTTCTCGAAGCCCAAGATCATCGTCTGCGTCCCCCATGGCGCGACACCCGTTGAAAAGCGGGCGATCCGTCAGTCGGTTCTGTCCGCTGGTGCCCGCCGCGCCGGCCTGATCGCCGAACCGATCGCCGCCGCCATCGGCGCGGGCATGCCGATCACCGACCCGACCGGCAACATGGTCGTCGACATCGGTGGTGGTACAACCGAAGTGGCGGTTCTGTCGCTGGGCGACATCGTCTATGCCCGCTCGGTCCGCGTGGGTGGCGACCGCATGGATGAAGCCATCATCTCGTACCTGCGCCGGCAGCAGAACCTGCTGGTCGGTGAATCCACTGCGGAACGCATCAAGACGACGATCGGCACGGCGCGGATGCCTGATGATGGCCGCGGCCAGTCGATGCATATCCGGGGTCGTGACCTGTTGAACGGCGTACCCAAGGAAATCGAGATCAGCCAGGCCCAGGTCGCCGAGGCGCTGTCGGAACCCGTCCAGCAGATCTGCGAAGCGGTGATGACTGCGCTGGAAACCACTCCGCCTGATCTGGCCGCCGATATCGTGGATCGCGGCGTCATGCTGACAGGCGGTGGTGCATTGCTGGGTGATCTGGATCTGGCCCTGCGCGAACAGACCGGCCTGGCCGTGTCGATTGCCGACGAAAGCCTGAATTGTGTGGCTTTGGGCACCGGCAAGGCGCTAGAATACGAAAAACAGCTGCGCCATGCGATTGACTACGAAAGCTGAGGCGCGCACCTTTTAGGGGCAGTCTGAATTCGGCACGAGCAGCACGGGAAGGTAACCTGTGGCAAAAGACCGATCACAGCGCGATGACTACACGACCCCTCTGCGCCGCTTGTTGCTGGGGATCATCATCCTGTGCTTGCTGGGTATCTTTCTGGTTTGGCGGATCGACAGCCCGCGCGTCGAGCGGTTCCGCGCGCAGGTGGTGGACGCGGTCGTACCGTCGATGGATTGGGCCATGGTGCCCGTGACCGCCGCTGTGAACCTTGTGCGCGATTTCCAAAGCTACCAGCGTCTGAGCGAGCAAAACCGCGAGCTGCGCAGCGAACTGCGCCTGATGCGTGCCTGGAAAGAGGCCGCACTGCAATTGGAGCAGGAAAATGCGCGGCTGTTGGATCTGAACAATGTCCGCCTCGACCCGCGCCTGACATACATCACGGGTGTTGTGATGGCCGACAGCGGGTCACCCTTCCGGCAGTCCGTCCTGTTGAATGTGGGGGAACGCGACGGGATCGTTGATGGCTGGGCCACGATGGATGGCATCGGGCTGGTTGGCCGAATTTCCGGCGTCGGGCCAGATACGGCTCGGGTGATCCTGGTGACGGATGCCACCAGTGCCATTCCGGCAACGATTCAGCCTTCTGGCCAGACCGCGTTGATCAAAGGAGACAATACTCCGGCCCCAGTGGTCGAATTCCTGGAAAACCGAGAGCTGGTCCGCCCCGGTGATCGGGTGATCACATCCGGCGACGGAGGCGTTTTTCCGGCAGGCCTTTTGATCGGCCAAATCGCCGCGGATCCGGGCGGCCGTCTGCGCGTTCGCCTTTCAGCGGATTTTGAACGGCTCGAGTTTCTTCGCGTTCTGCGCTTCCATTCGCCCCCGCCAATTCAGGATCCGGGTGGGATCGTCGGGCCAACTCGGCCCGAAACTGCGCTTGTACCGGATGAGGTAAGCGATGGATAGGCCCGCCTCATACAACTGGGCCATGCGCGGCCTTTACGTTGCGCTGGCCTTTGTCGTGCTGTTCATGCACTTGCTGCCGCTCGATGCGCAACCGGATCGCTGGCCTTTTCCTGATGTATTGGTTGCGCTGACCTTTGCCTGGGTATTGCGGCGCCCCGATTATGTGCCCACCCTGTTGGTCGCGTTTGTCATGCTGATGGCGGATCTGTTGCTGCAACGCCCGCCGGGCCTTCTGGCCGCGCTGGTGGTGTTTGGCACAGCCTATCTGCGCTCTGCCGCTCCGGGTATGAAGGACACCGGATTTGTCGGTGAATGGATGTCCGTCGGTGTGGTGATTGCCATGGTGTTTTTGATGAACCGAGTCGTTCTGTCGATCTTGTCGGTGCAGCAGGCCGCTTTGTGGCCAGTCGTGATTCAACTTGTGCTGACAATCGCCTTCTACCCGATCATCGTGCTGTTGAGCCAAAGCGTATTTGGCGTCCACCGCCTGTCTGCTGCGGATGCTGGAGCCGTAGGGGGCGGAGCATGAAACAACGCAAACCCAAGTCGCAGGGCCTTGCCTATAAACGCCTGCCACGCCGGGCGCTGCTGCTGGGCGGTTTGCAGGCGGCTTTTATCGGCGGGCTGGCCGCACGGATGCGTTTCATGCAGGTGGATCAGGCCGACGAATACCGCCTGCTGGCCGAAGAAAACCGCATCAACATTCGACTGATCCCGCCAACCCGTGGACGTATCTATGATCGCAACGGGCAGATCATCGGTCAGAACTCACCATCCTATCGCATCGTTATCGTGCGTGAAGACGCAGGTGACGTCGACAAGGTGATTGCCAAATTGTCGGAACTCATCCCGCTGAACGACGATGAGATCGAACGCGCCCGGACCGAAATGCGCCGATCAGCGCCGTTCCTGCCGGTCACTCTGGCGGATCAGGTCACTTGGGAAGACATCTCGAAAGTCGCAGTCAATGCTCCGGCCCTTCCGGGTGTGACGCCCGAGGTCGGCCTGACACGGCAATACCCACGCTATGAGGATTTCGCCCATATCGTCGGCTATGTCGGCCCGGTCAGCGACTACGATCTCAGCAAGCTCGAAGACCCCGAGCCGGTTTTGCGAATCCCTCGGTTTCAGATTGGCAAGGTCGGGTTGGAAGCCAAGCAGGAAACAGCCCTGCGTGGCAAAGCCGGCGCAAAGCGTGTCGAAGTCAATGCCACAGGGCGCGTCATGCGCGAGCTGGACCGGCAGGAAGGTCAGCCGGGTGCGGACTTGCAATTGGCGATCGATGCCGACCTGCAACAATATGCGCAAGCGCGGCTGGCAGGTGAAAGCGCGGCTGCAATTGTTCTGGATTGCGAAACCGGGGACCTGCGCGCTGTCAGCTCTACACCCAGTTTCGATCCTAATCTGTTTGTGCGCGGTATCTCGGTCGCGGATTATCGGGCTTTGACGGGGGACAAGTATCGCCCTCTGGCCAACAAGTCCGTACAAGGCACTTATCCTCCGGGGTCGACGTTCAAGATGGTCACCGCATTGGCCGCGCTGGAGGCCGGCGTAATAGGCCCTGGAAACACAGTGTATTGCCCCGGACATCTGAAGGTCGGCAGCCGCAGGTTCCACTGCTGGAAGCGCGGTGGGCATGGTACGGTCGATCTGAACCTGTCGCTTAAACGCAGCTGCGACGTCTATTACTACGACGTGGCATTACGGGTGGGCATCGACAAGATATCCGAAATGGCCCGTACATTGGGGCTGGGCGTCAAGCACGATATTCCAATGTCGGCGGTTGCCGCTGGACTTGCCCCCAATCAGGAATGGAAGCAGCGGACACACGGTCAGGATTGGCTGGTGGGCGACACGGCCAACGCGTCCATCGGGCAAGGGTTCATGCTGGCATCACCGCTTCAACTGGCCGTCATGACAGCTCGTATCGCCACCGGCCGATCGGTGACACCGCGCCTTGTACGATCGATCGACGGTGTCGAGCAGCCTTCGGGCGCAGGGGAACCGCTGGACATCAACGCCTACAATCTGGAACAGGTGCGCAAGGCCATGTACTCGGTCTCGAACGATCGGCGGGGGACGGCCTATCGCAGTCGCATCATCGCAGACGAGTTCCGCATGGCCGGCAAAACCGGCACCAGCCAGGTCCGCAACATCACCAAGGCCGAACGTGCCGCCGGCGTGATCCGCAACGAAGACCTGCCGTGGGAGCGTCGCGACCACGCCTTGTTCGTCTGCTTCGCGCCCTATGACAATCCGAAATACGCGGTTGCCGTGGTCGTTGAACATGGCGGTGGCGGGTCCAAGGCGGCGGCACCGGTCGCCCGCGATATCATGCTTCAGGCGCTCTATAACGGTACTCCGTCGCTTGAAGCATATCCGGTTGCCGACCGCGAGCGCATCAAGGAACAGCAAAAACGGCTCGAGGGCGACCGTCGCCCCAAAGCGCGTCCCGATGGAAAGGACCGCGCATGAGCTATCTTGAATATGCCGTGAAATCCACGCCGTCGGGGTTTCGGAAATTCCTGTACATGAACTGGCCGCTGACCCTGTTGCTGATCAGCACGGCCAGCGCAGGGTTCCTGATGCTGTATTCGGTTGCCGGCGGGTCGTGGACACCCTGGGCAGAACCGCAGATGGAGCGGTTCGGGCTTGGCCTGATCGCGATGTTCATCATTGCTTTGGTTCCGATCTGGTTCTGGCGCAACATGTCCGTGCTGGCCTATCTCGGGTCGGTTGCGTTGCTGGTATTCGTGGAATTGTTCGGCACCATCGGCATGGGCGCGCAGCGTTGGATCGACCTTGGATTCATGCGCCTGCAACCCTCAGAAGTCATGAAGGTGGCCCTGGTCATGGTTCTGGCGGCGTACTACGACTGGCTGCCATCGCACAAGACGTCTCGCCCTCTTTGGGTCTTTATTCCCGTGGCTCTGATTGTCCTGCCCACGCTGCTGGTTCTGAAGCAGCCGGATCTCGGCACGTCGATCCTGCTGTTGGCTGCCGGTGGCGGGCTGATGTTTCTTGCGGGTGTCCACTGGGCTTACTTTGCAGCCGTCATTGCCGCCGTCGTGGGCCTGATCGCCGCCGTGTTCAACAGTCGCGGGACCGACTGGCAGTTGCTCAAGGATTATCAGTTCCGCCGGATCGACACGTTTCTTGACCCCTCTACCGATCCTTTGGGTGCCGGATATCACATCACGCAATCCAAGATCGCCCTTGGTTCCGGGGGCTGGAACGGGCGCGGTTTCATGCAGGGTACGCAATCCCGGCTTAACTTCCTGCCCGAGAAACACACCGATTTCATCTTCACCACCCTCGCAGAGGAGTTCGGATTCGTCGGAGGCATCACGCTCTTGATTCTCTACGCCCTGATCCTTGTGTTCTGCATGGCGACCGCACTGGCCACCAAGGATCGGTTCTCGTCACTGGTTACTCTGGGCATCGCGCTGAACTTCTTCTTGTTCTTTGCCGTCAACATGTCGATGGTGATGGGCATGGCACCGGTTGTGGGCGTCCCTCTGCCAATGGTCAGCTATGGCGGATCGGCCATGCTGGTGCTGATGGCCGCGTTCGGCATCGTCCAAAGCGCTCATATCCATCGTCCCCGCTGATCTGAAAGGCCCCCGATGCCCGTAAACGTTCTGTTTTCCGCGCGCCCTGCCCTGTGGCCCGTGTATGAACCGCTGCTCACTCGATACCTTGCGGAAGCCGGCGTTGAGGCGCGGCTCGGTACGGAATTTAACCCGGATCAGGTCGATTACGTTGTCTACGCTCCGAATGGCGGGTTACTGGATTTTTCGCCCTTTACACGCCTGAAGGCGGTTCTGAGCCTCTGGGCCGGGGTTGAAAAGATCGCGGACAATGACACGCTGAACGTCCCCTTGGCGCGAATGGTGGATCACGGGCTGACGCAGGGTATGACCGAATGGGTGGTGGGCCATGTGCTGCGCTATCATCTGGGAATGGATCGCCACATCACCATCCAGGATGGCGTCTGGGCCCCGGATGCCCCACCTTTGGCGCAAGAGCGCAAAGTGTGCATTCTGGGCCTCGGCGCGTTGGGAGAAGCCGCGGCCCGCGCCCTGGCCTCGCTGAATTTCACGGTCACAGGCTGGAGCCGCACCGCCAAGGACATCCCCGGCGTAAATTGCCTGCATGGTCCTGACGGTCTACGTGACGCGCTTTCCCAGGCCGAGATACTGGTTCTGCTGCTGCCTGACACCGCTGCCACCGAAAACGCGTTGAATGCTGAAACGCTGGCCCTGCTGCCCAAGGGCGCGCGGATCATCAACCCGGGTCGCGGACCTCTGATCGATGACGATGCGCTGCTGGATGCCTTGAACGCGGGTCAGGTCGGTCACGCGACGCTGGATGTGTTCCGGGTCGAGCCCCTGCCCCCCGATCATCCGTATTGGGCACATCCGAACGTGACGGTGACCCCTCATATCGCGTCCGAGACCCGCCCGGCCACAGCCGCGCAGGTCATTTGCGAAAACATCCGGCGCGGCGAAGCCGGAGAGCCCTTCGTGCACCTGGTGAATCGCGCTTTGGGCTACTGATTTCAGGCCGCGATCAGACCGCGGCCTTTCAACAGGGCGTCAACCCCCGGCAATCTTCCCCGGAACGCCAGATACAGGTCTTCTGCCTCGCGCGAACCGCCAGTGGACAGGATGTTGTCCTCCAACGCTTTGGCGCGTTCGGGGTCAAAGGCACCTCCCGCCTCTTCAAAGGCGGCAAAGGCGTCGGCATCCATCACTTCGGACCACATATAGCTGTAGTACCCCGAGCTGTAGCCATCGCCTGCAAAGACATGCGCGAAATGCGGAGTAGCGTGGCGCATTCCAATGGCCTTCGGCATCCCCAACCCGGCCAAAACTTCTGACTGTTTCGCCATCGGATCTGTCGGCGCCTCGCCATCGTGGAAGGCCAGATCAACAAGGGCCGAGGCGACATATTCCACCGTCTGGAATCCCTGATCGAAATTGGCCGCTTTCAGCACCTTTTGCAGCATGTCCTGCGGCATCGGCTCGCCCGTTTCCGCATGCGTCGCAAACTCGGCAAGAACCTCGGGCACTTCCAGCCAGTGTTCGTAAAGCTGGCTGGGCAATTCCACGAAATCGCGCGCCACGGACGTGCCCGAGATGCTTTCATATGTCACGTTGGACAGCATCTGGTGCAGGGCATGGCCGAATTCATGAAACAGGGTCCGCGCGTCATCATAGGACAGCAGGGCGGGATCCCCCTTGGCAAAGTTGCAGACATTGATGACAACAGGTGTCTGCTTCTTTGGGAATTTGGCCTGCGCCCTCATCGCGCTGCACCAGGCGCCTGACCGCTTGGACCCTCGCGCAAAATAGTCTCCGATAAATACGGCAACATGCTGCCCGTCGCGGGTAACGTCCCAAGCCCGGCAATCCGGGTGATAGAGGGGGACGTCCAACGGTTTGAATTCCAGCCCGAAAAGCCGGTTGGCGCAGGCAAACGAAGCCTCGATCATGCGATCCAATTGCAAGTAGGGTTTCAACGCGGCCTCATCCAGATCATGTTCCGCCTTGCGCCGCTTTTCAGCATAGTACCGCCAATCCCAGGCTTCCAGAGGGCCGTTGATGCCGTCTTCCTGCATCATCTGCGTCAGAACATCCGCGTCGGCGTCGGCGCGGGACTTGGCCGGTTCCCAGACCTGCATCAACAGTTCACGCACCCGATCCGGCCTGCGCGCCATCTCGGTTTCCAGCTTGTAGTCGGCGAACGTGTCATAGCCCAGAAGCTTGGCACGCTCTTCGCGCAAGGCCAGAATCTCGGCCGCGATATCTCGGTTGTCTGTCTCGCCCCCATTGGCACCGCGTGCGGCCCAGGCGCGATAGGCTTTTTCACGCAGGTCCCGGCGGGGCGAGAATTGCAGAAACGGCACGATCAGCGACCGTGACAAGGTGACCACCGGCCCCTTGGCTTTCTTCTCCTGCCCCGCGGCACGCGCCGCGTCCACGACGAAATCCGGCAGGCCGTTCAGATCCTCTTCGGTCAGATCCATGTACCAGTCCCGCTCATCCGCCAGCAAGTTCTGGGTAAACGACGTGCCCAGCGACGCGAGGCGCGACTTGATCTCTTGCATGCGGGCGTCTTCGTCCCCTTCCAAAGCCGCGCCGGCACGCACAAAGCCCCGGTGGGTCAGCATCAGCACACGCGCCTGCTCCTCGGTCAGGTCAAGATCATCGCGCCGTGCCCATAGGTCGGCCACACGTTTGAACAGCGACTTGTTGGAAGAAATGCCCGAAAAATGCGCCGAAAGCCTGGGGGAAAACGCGCGTTGCAGTTCTTCCCGCTTGGGGTTGCTGTCCGCGCCCGCAATCGTGAAGAAGACCGACAGAACCTTGTCCAGTTGCCCGCCCGCAGCCTCGAGCGCCTCGATCGTGTTGGCGAATGTGGGGGTATCCGGATTTGCCGCTATCGCGTCAATCTCGGCGTTATGCTCTTTCATCGCCTGCTCCAGTGCCGGCGAGAAATCATCATCCGAGATATCGGAAAAAGGGGCGATTTCAAACGGTGTGGTCCAGTTGGACAGGATCGGGTTGGTCATGCGGATCTCCTTTGATCCCATAGCTATGTCGCCATGGCCGGGTGTTCCAGAACACCCATCCCATGTGAAGAAAGGTTAATCGTTTCTCATGCCACAAACGGGGCAATCGTCCCGGCGGGTCAGAACAATCTTTCGGCTTTCGCCGTACAGCGCGTCATAGATCAGCATCTCGCCGCGCAGCGCCACGCCGGCGCCCGTTATCACCTTGATCGCCTCGACCGCCATCATCGATCCGACGACGCCCGGCAGCGGGCCGATCACGCCGGCCTCGGAACAGGACGGGGCCAGACCGGGGGCCGGGGCCTCTGGGAAGATGCACTGATAGCAGGGGCTGCCATTGGCCGGGTCAAACACACTCAGCTGACCTTCCCACTGCGACAAAGCCCCCGAGATCAGCGGTTTGCCCAGCGCGACGGCGGTTCGGTTTGCCAGATACCGGGTCTCAAAATTGTCGGTTCCGTCAAGAATCAGATCGAATTCTGCAAACAGGTCGGTGGCGATTTCCTCGCTCAAGCGGCGGTGATAGGGCAGAACAACGACGTTCGGGTTTTGCGCCTCCATCGCCTGCTGCGCCGAAAAGACCTTGGGCATTCCAATATCCGCGTCCCGGTGAATGACCTGTCGTTGCAGGTTGGCATTCTCGACGACGTCATCGTCGATGATCCCGATCGTGCCGACACCCGCAGCCGCCAGATATTGCAGCGCAGGTGCGCCCAGACCACCTGCGCCGATCACCAGTACGCGGGCTTTTTTAAGTTTTTTCTGACCGGGCCCACCCAGTTCGCGCAAAACGATATGGCGGGCATAGCGGTCCAGCTCGGCCTCGGTAAATCGGTCCGAGGGCATGTCGGGCTCCGGTTCCGAAGTTGAAACTGCGCGGTTACGCAAGGCTTTGAGTATTCTGCCATACAGCAAAGCCAGCGCCGCGAAACCCACGAGGATCAGCCAAAGCGCCGCAGACCCACCCGTTGCTTCGCGAAGAGGGTGCCCATCCGGCAAGATCAGATGGGACAGTATGACGCCGGCCAGCAACACACTCACGGAAACCACCCGCGCTTTTTTCGACGTGCCGGCGATATAACCGACACCCCAAAGCCCAGCAGCCAGGATGAAAACCAACAGCATCAGCCGCGCCCGGTCGAGCCGAAACCGCCAGCCCCGCGATCGGTTTCGCCCAGAGCCTGAGCCAGTTCAAACGTTGCCTGCACTACCGGCGCGACCACAAGCTGCGCGATACGATCTCCGTGGGCGATCTCGAACCGTTCCTGTCCCGCATTCATCACGATCACGCCCAAAGGCCCACGATAGTCGCTGTCGATAGTGCCCGGCGTGTTGGGCAGTGTAATCCCATGCTTCAACGCAAGGCCCGAGCGGGGCCGAACCTGCACCTCATACCCTTGTGGGATTTCAATGCGCAGGCCGGTCGGCACCAGCGCCCGCTGACCGGGGTCCAGCGTAATCGGCGCGCCGCCGGGCAGATTGGCACGCACGTCCGCGCCAGCCGCCCCCGAGGTTTCGTAAGAGGGAAGCGCCACGGCGGGGTCTGCCCCGTCTTCGCGGATCACCCGGATTGCAACCATGCCCTTGCCTTTCCTTCAGCCTGCCAATGCGTCCGCGATTTTCGCCGCCAGACGCCGGGCAACTTCGTCTTTGCCCATACGGGGCCATTCCTCGGCCCCGTTGTCCGAAATCAGGATGACCGCATTCTCTGACCCGCCCATAATGCCTGTTGCAGGGCTGACATCGTTTGCGACGATCCAGTCGCAGCCTTTGCGCAGACGCTTGGCCGTGGCGTGTTCAATCACATTGTCCGTCTCGGCCGCAAAGCCGACAACCAACGGCGGACGGTTCGCGCCCATCCCGGAAACACGTTTCAGAATGTCCGGGTTTTCGGCGAATTCCAGTACCGGCAGGCCATCGCGACTTTTCTTCAGCTTCTTGTCCGACGCGCTGGCGACACGCCAGTCCGCGACCGCAGCCGCGAATATTCCGGCATCGACGGGCAGAGCTGCATCAACTGCATCAGACATCTGTTGCGCGGTTTCGACAGGTACGACCCGCACACCCGCCGGGGGCGGCACGTCTGCCGGGCCAGTCACAAAGGTCACCTCGGCCCCCAATTCCGCCAGCGCCCGGGCCACGGCGGCACCTTGGGCCCCGGACGAACGGTTGGCTATGTACCGGACCGGATCTATCGGCTCATGCGTCGGGCCGGACGTCACCAGCACCCGCCTGCCCGCCAAGGGCCCCGCAGACAACCGAGCCTCAACCGCCGTGACAATTTCCAGCGGCTCGGACATGCGCCCGGGGCCGTATTCGCCACAGGCCATGTCGCCTTCGTTCGGGCCCACAAAACGCACGCCATCCGCTTGCAGCTGCTTCAGGTTTCGCTGTGTTGCCGGGTGGGTCCACATGCGCACATTCATCGCGGGCGCGCACAGAACGGGTGTGTCCGTGGCCATCAGAAGGGTCGAGGCCAGATCGTTGGCCAGCCCTGCGGCCATCTTGCCCATCAGATCCGCCGTTGCGGGGGCCACAACGATCAGATCCGCAGAGCGGGACAGTTGAATATGCCCCATCTCGGCCTCATCAGTGAGGTCAAACAGATCGCGATAGCCTTTTTCACCTGCCAGAGCCGATACCGACAGCGGCGTCACAAACTCTTCCGCAGCGCGCGTCAATACAGGGGTTACGTCCGCGCCCCGCTCGCGCAACCTGCGGATCAGGTCCAGCGATTTGTAGGCCGCGATTCCGCCACCGATAATCAGCAGAATGCGTTTGGATGACAGCATGTTCAGCCCTTCCCGTCCCGGTCGGCCCCGACATTAGGCAAGGCCCGCAGGTAGTTCCAGCGATTAATTCTGAACCTGAAATGCCGCACAGGGGTCTTCGCGCTCGGCCGTGGGGCTATCAATCACGATATCGAATTCTCCGTCGATTGCTCCATCCTCGGATTGTCCGACGGCCACGACTTTCCAACCAGGTCTGAGGCGCGCAAGATAGGTCGGTATGCCCCGATCTTTTCGCGCATGACCATTTCCAGTAATCACGGCAACCGGACCCCCGGTTTCGTCCATCGCACGGACCACGGCACGGGCCAGCACAGCATCGCGCAACCGTTGGATCGCAACCATCTGGGGCAACATTTCAGCCGGAAGCGCATCGCAATGCGCCGCCAACTGGTCGGCTTCGCGCGCGGCCTGTTCTTCGGGCGATAGAGGCACCGTCAGACCATAACGCGCCGCGTCTGCCCCCAACGCCGTGGCGGCACCGCGTTCCATCGCGGCACGCGCGGCAGCACGCGGAACCATGGCCCCGTAAACCGGCGCGCCTGAAGCCTCGAACACCGGATAATACATGCTGAGCGGAGGCCAGCCACTTTCAGCCCATTCCAGAATACGGCTCAGTTCTTCTGGGTTGGACACAGCTTTCTGAGCGAGCCTCTGCGCGCCCTCTTCCGTGACCATTTCCCAGACGACGGCCGAGGGTGAAACAGCTTCAAGCGCCTCGGCCTGCACCAGATGATGCGTCGGGTTGTCGTGAACTTCCCCCAATATCACGACATCGGCCTCCACCATCGCGGACATGGCATCAGCGGGAACAAGTCTATCTGCCAGCCCCGGTCGCGCTGCCGCAACCGTAAGACCCAGAACGCACACAAGAATCGCAAACTGTTTCATGCGATGAAGTGTTGCACCTCGCGCGACTGGGCTTCAAGGTTCTTGCGCATTTTCGCGAAGGCTGCGGCTTCAAGCTGACGTACACGTTCCTTGGACAGGCCCAGCTCGGTTCCCAGGCTTTCCAGGGTTCGCGCAGGGTCTCGCAGCTTGCGCTCGCGCACAATGAAACGCTCGCGATCATTCAAGGCATTCATCGCCGTCAACAGCCACTTGCGCAGTTGTTCGGTATCAAGGCTGTGTTCAACTGCGTCGGCTGCCTGCTCGCGGTCATCTTCCAGAGCATCGATCCACTCGCGCCCATCCTCATCAGCGGATTGCACCGCATTCAGCGAAAAATCAGAGCCGGACAGACGACCTTCCATCATCTCGACGTCGCGCAGCGGCACACCGATTTCCGTGGCGATCATCTGATGCAACTGATGACGGTCCAGTTCCTGACCTTCGGTGGCGGCTTCACGTTCCAGCCGGGCCTGAACTCGACGCATGTTGAAGAACAGCGATTTCTGGGATGAGGTTGACCCGGTCCGAACCATGGACCAGTTCCGCATCACATAGTCCTGAATGCTTGCCTTGATCCACCATACGGCATAGGTCGAAAACCGCACGCCGCGATCTGGATCGAACTTGTCTGCGGCCTTCATCAGGCCAAGGCCTGCTTCCTGAATGAGATCATTCATCGGCGCGCCATAGCGCTTGAACTTGGCCGCCATCGAAATCGCCAAACGCATATAGGCGGTGATCAGACGGTGCAATGCCTGTTCATCACGCTCATCACGCCAGGCATAAGCCAGTTTCAGTTCGGTTTCCGCATCCAGCAGCTCGGCCTTCATTGCTTGCCGGGACATCGAAAAGTCCGTCGCATTATCCAGTGCCATAAACCTCTCCCCTGTTTGCAGGTACTGGTCAGACTTGCTTTGCCGACCTATGACCATTACGCAAAACAGCACCAAACGGATCAACTATAGGTAAGTACTGTGTCGCCGGATTTAACCTTGGTTCTGGGTGGGGCCGCGTCAGGCAAGTCGGTTTTCGCCGAAGAACTGGTTGTTTCTCAGGGGAAAAGCCGAGTTTACCTTGCGACATCACAAGTGTTTGATGACGAGATACGCCAGAAGATTGAGCGCCATCTTGAACAACGCGGCGACGGTTGGACCACGGTTGAAGAACCCTTCGATCCGGGGCCGGTTCTGGCCACGTTGTCGCCCGATCAGATTTGCCTGATTGACTGCGCCACAATGTGGCTGAGCAACCACCTGTTGACTGATACCGATCTGGAAGCGGCACAAACCGCCCTGCTTGACGCCCTTCGTGCATGCCCCGCGCAAATCGTGATGGTCTCGAACGAAGTTGGCCACGGTATTGTCCCGGACAACGCCCTGGCCCGCCGGTTTCGCGAAGCCCAGGGGCGGTTGAACATCGCACTTGCAGCGCAGGCCGATCTGGTGGTGCAGATCACCGCCGGATTGCCCTTGGTTCTGAAAGGGCAATTGCCGTGACGCGCCTTCACCTTGTTCGACACGGGCCGACGCACGCGAAAACCATGGTCGGCTGGTCCGACCTGCCCGCCGACCTGAGTGATACAGCCGCACTGAAACGTCTGAACGACCATTTGCCGCCCGAGGCGCTTGTGATCTCGTCCGATCTGTCACGGGCAGTTGACACCGCCACGGCCATACAAGGCCAACGTCAACGTCTTCCTCATCATCCGGGCTTGCGGGAAATCCATTTTGGTCACTGGGAGTTGCGCGGATTTGCCGAAATCGAAGCCGAAGACCCGGAACTGGCCTTTGCGTATTGGGACAACCCCGGCGATGTCCGCCCGCCGCAGGGTGAAAGCTGGAACGACGTCCGCAATCGGGTCGACGCGGCGATCGACACGCTTGTTTCAGCACATTCAGGCGGCGATCTGGTCATCGTCGCGCATTTCGGCGTTATCCTAACTCAGGTGCAGCGCGCCCTTGATCTGGACGGACAACAGACTTTTTCACACCGAATCGACAACTTGTCGGTGACGGATATCCTGATCGACGCAGACAGGTGGTCCGTCGGTACAATCAATCACCTTCCGTGAACAGACCCCTCACAAATCAATGTTTTACCGAACTGCGAACCTGCGGCATCGTCTGCGTATGACATATGATTTGTATATCGGCGACCGCCTCTTCTCCAGCTGGTCAATGCGTGGCTGGTTGATGCTTGAGAAATTCAACCTGCCCTACAGAAGCCACATGATTGGCCTGTATTCGGGCACAATGGCACAGGATATGGAGCCCTTGGCCCCAGCGCGACTTGTGCCTGCCCTGCACCTGCCGGAAGGAACTGTGGTGGGCGAAAGCCTGGCCATGGCTGAAACCCTGGCCGAGCGCCACCCTGATGCCGGGTTGTGGCCATCAGATCCCGCCGCCCGGGCAACCGCCCGCTGGCTGTGCGCCGAGATGGTGGCAGGGTTTGGAGCCTTGCGGGGTGAATGCCCGATGCAATTGCTGCACGTCTGGCAGGATTTCGACCCATCAGATGAAACACTGGCAGATCTGGCACGCATCGAAACACTCTGGGATCATGCGCGCATAATGTCAGGTGTGGAACAAGGCCCGTTGTTTGGCTCGTATTCGCTGGCGGACGTGTTTTACACACCTGTCGCAGCGCGGATCATCGGATACGGGCTGCCAGTATCCAAGGCGAACCGGACCTATTGCCTGGACCTTTTGTCAGACCCCGCCGTCAGACAATGGCGCGCAATGGGCCTGACTGTCACATACGACCCTTTTCCCTATCGTCTGGATTTGCCGTCCAAGCCCTGGCCGATCGGAGGGGTTTCAACCGCCAAGCCGGTCTCCGGCCCGTCAATCAACCAAGTTTGCCCGTATTCCGGCAAACCCGTTGCGGAATTTCTGGAGTTGGATGGCAAATGCTGGGGCTTCTGCAATCCATTCTGCCGCGACAAAACAATTGCCGATCCCGACGCGTGGCCAAAATTCGCTGCATTGCGCGCAACCGTTAACGACTCTTAAACCACAATCATGGCAGCAACACCCTGTTAACCAAGAATAGGATTGCCATGGTCGCCCGCGCCCACACTGTTGCCTTTCACGGCGTCGAAGCCCGCCCGGTCGAGGTGCAATGTGCCGTATCGCCCGGCTTGCCGGCCTTTTCCATCGTTGGCCTTCCCGACAAGGCCGTGTCCGAAGCCCGCGACCGTGTCCGCAGCGCGCTGAGTGCGATGGCCATCGCACTGCCCTCTAAACGAATTACGATCAACCTGTCTCCTGCGGATCTGCCCAAGGAAGGCAGCCATTTCGACCTGCCCATCGCAGTCGCGCTGTTATCGGCACTCGAGGTCATCCCAGCCGATGCCGCCGAAGGAACGGTCGCACTGGGAGAGTTGTCGCTTGATGGCTCTTTGGTGCCTGTTGTCGGCGCCCTGCCCGCAGCCATGACGGCAGCGTCCGAGGGCCGCATGTTGCTATGTCCCAAAGCCTCCAGCGCCGAAGCGGCATGGGTCGACGCCACTCAGGTTATCGGCGCGGATTCCCTTGGTGATGTTGTCCGCCATTTCTCGGGACAGTGCCCTTTGCCGGCGGCACAACCCGGCGAGGTGAATCTGACGCCCAGCGTGCGGGATCTGCGCGATGTAAAGGGACAGGAACGCGCCAAGCGCGCCCTGGAAATCGCGGCAGCCGGACGTCACCATCTGATCATGATCGGTACGCCGGGATCGGGCAAATCCATGCTGGCTGCACGGCTTCCGGGCATCTTGCCTCCGCTCACGGCGGTCGAAGCGTTGGAAACTTCGATGATCCAGTCCCTGTGCGGGTTGCTGGACGAAGGCGGCATCAACCGCACCCGTCCTTTTCGGGAACCGCATCATACGGCGTCGATGGCAGCCATTGTCGGCGGCGGCAAAGGCGCCAAGCCCGGTGAAATCTCATTGGCGCATAACGGCGTGCTGTTCATGGATGAGTTTCCCGAGTTTCCGCGTACGGTTCTGGAGACCCTGCGCCAGCCAATAGAGTCCGGAGAAGTCATGGTGGCGCGTGCCAATGCCCATGTGAAATACCCTTGCCGCTTCATGCTGGTGGCCGCCGCGAACCCGTGCAAATGCGGCTACCTGACGGATCCATCGCGCGCCTGCTCTCGCGCACCCGGCTGCGGCGAGGATTATCTGAACCGTATCTCGGGGCCCCTGATGGACAGGTTCGACCTGCGGATCGAAGTTCCGCCTGTGGGCTTCACCGATCTTGATCTGCCCCCTTCCGGCGACAGCTCGGCGACAGTTGCCACGCGGGTTGAAAACGCCCGCGCCATACAGGCAGACCGGTTTCGGGGAATGCCAGAGATGCGTCAGAATTCCGACGCCGAAGGCAAAGTTCTGGAACAGATCGCAACACCCGATGCAGAAGGAAAAGCAGTTTTGCTGAAGGCGGCTGATCGGTTCGGCCTATCGGCCCGTGCCTTTCATCGCATTCTGAGGGTGGCGCGGACGATCGCCGACCTGGACGGCTCAGCCGACATCCGCAGGCCACATGTCGCAGAGGCGCTGAGCTTTCGCATCAGCGCCCGCGTGATGGCTTAGATCTTGGCTTCAATCGCCTGCCAGATCTTTTCGGCAATGTTCACGCCGTCGAACCGTTCCAGCTCTTGAATACCGGTGGGCGAGGTCACGTTGATCTCGGTGAGATAGTCGCCAATGATGTCGATCCCGACAAAAATCTGCCCTTTTTCCTTCAGCAACGGTCCGATGGCGGCGCAGATCTCCAGATCACGCTCTGACAACCCGATCTTTTCCGGGCGTCCGCCCACATGCATGTTTGACCGCGTTTCGCCCGCGGCCGGCACCCGGTTGATTGCGCCAACCGGTTCACCGTCCACCAGGATCACCCGCTTGTCGCCATTGCTAACATCCGGCAGGAATTTTTGCACGATCAGAGGCTCGCGCGAGAACCCCGTGAACAGCTCGTGCAGAGAGGTCAGGTTGCGGTCATTGGCATCCAGTCGGAACACGCCCGCACCGCCATTGCCATAAAGCGGCTTGAGGATGACATCGCCGTGCTTTTCCTTGAACGCCTTGATCGTTTTTATATCACGGGCAATCGTTGTCGGCGGCGTCAGGTCAGGGAAATCCAAAACCAGCAGTTTTTCAGGATAGTTCCGAACCCAGAACGGGTCGTTGACCACCAGCGTTTGCCCTTTCAGGCGGTCCAGCAGATGGGTGGACGTGATGTAATGCATGTCAAAGGGTGGATCCTGACGCAGCCAGACCACGTCGAAATCGGCCAGGTCAACTTCACGTTCGGGGCTCAGAATCGCCGGATCGCCGGCGACCCGCTGCACGGTCATGTCATGGCCGCGCGCCGTGATACGACCTTCCTGATAGGCCAGCTGATCCGGCCCATAGAAAAACAACGAATGACCGCGCGCCTGCGCCTCTTCCGCCAGACGGAATGAGCTGTCAGCGTTGATGTCCACGGCCCCGATCGGGTCCATTTGAAAGGCGATTTTCATGGCGTGTCCCTCAGTTTCACGCAAGATACATGGCCCAGCAGGCCTGAGGGTTCAATGGGGCTTAGGCGTGACCGAAGGCGTTTTCGATGATTTGAACCGCGCCAGTGCCATCTACCAGTGCCGCGTCAAATCGGACATTGGTCAATTGCCCACCCGGTTCGTTTTCCAGGTATTGCGCGGCCGAGGCACAGATTCGGTCAATTTGTCTTTGGCTGATCCGGGCTGCAGCATTTTCGAAACTGGAGCTTTTCTTGACCTCGATGAACACTAGCCCATCGCCGTCCCGCGCAATCAGATCGATTTCACCACCGGCACCCCGCCACCGATGATGCGCAATTGCAAACCCCCGGCGCTCGTAGTCCGAGGCGACCCGAAGCTCGGCCGACTGCCCCGCCTGGTAGGAAACCGAGCCCTGAATTGCACGCCGCCCCATGTCATCCCTTTCCCAGTTTCAGAGCTTTCTGGTAAATTGGACGGCGCGGCAGATCATACATTTCTGACACAAGATCCGCTGCGTCCCTGACCGAATGAGTTTCCAAAGCTCGTTTCAAAGCCTCTTCTACGTCGGATTCGTTAACACTTTGCGAATGGCTACGGTCAACCAGCAGAACGATCTCACCCTTGACCGGTTTTTCCTGAATTTCCGCCGCCAGATCGGCCAGTCTTCCACGGCGAATTTCTTCGAACTTTTTCGTCAGTTCACGGCACAAAGCCGCCTGACGGTCTGCCCCCAGGCATTCCGCAAGATCTGCAAGGCTGGCCGAGACGCGTTTTGGGGATTCATAGAACACCAAGGTGCCTGGTATGTTTTTCAAAGCCTCAATCCGGGTCCGGCGTGCGCCCGATGCATTGGGCAAGAAACCTGCGAAAAAGAATGAATCCGTTGGCAGGCCCGCCAGGGTCAGCGCTGTTATGGCAGCGGATGCCCCGGGCGCACAGGTCACCATATGCCCGGCTTCGGCCGCCTGTTTGCCCAGATCATATCCCGGATCAGCGATCAGCGGCATACCCGCCTCGGATGCATAGGCGACCGATTGTCCCTGTGCGAGGGCATCCATAAGTCTGCCACGCGCCCCGGCGCCGCTGTGATCATGGTAGGCTTGGATATGCCGACCCTCCAGGGGGATGCCATGGATTTCCATCAACCGCCGCAGGCTCCGGGTGTCCTCCGCCGCTATCACATCGGCCGAGGCCAGAACATCCAGCGCCCTGAGCGTAATATCGCGCGCGGTTCCGATCGGAGTGGCAACAAAATACAGGCCCGCAGCCAATCTGATCTTTTGGAAATTCAAAGCTGGACCCTCACAGCGTGACGTTTATTATCGCGGCTCAACAGAACAGAAGCATTCACAGCCGCCGGATCAGGGAGTTTTCATTTAGATGTTTACCGTTTGCAAGCCCGTAAGCAAGCTGGCGAAAGCCGCCATTGCCCTGACGACCGCAGCATTTCTGGCCGCTTGTGAGCCGGGCGGCGTTGGGGGTGGCCCTTCGATTGACACGTCGAATCCTGTTCCGGTTGCTTTGCTGGTTCCCCGCTCGGGCGACGCCGCGCTGGCGCAGAGCCTTGAGAATGCGGCCCGTATGGCAATGTCCGATCTGCCTAACGTCAAAATCGACCTGCGTGTTTACGATACGGCAGGAAACCCGACCACGGCGACAGCGGTGGCCCAGCAGGCCGTTGCCGAAGGCGCCAAGATCATTGTCGGCCCTGTTTACGCCCAGGCGGCAAACGCTGCCGGACTGGCCGTACTGAACAATAACGTGAATGTTCTTTCGTTCTCGAACAACACCAGCATTGCGGGTGGCAATGTATTTGTACTTGGACCGACCTTTGAAAACACCGCCAACCGGCTGGTGAATTATGCGGGCAGGCAAGGCAAAACGAACACGGTTATCGTGCACAGCAATGATGCCGCGGGGCAAGTGGGGCAAGCTGCCATCGCCAATGCTCTGGCAAACAGCCGGGTCAACAATGCGGGAACGGTCGGATACGACCGGTCGCAACAGGGTGTCATCAACTCGGTTCCCACCATCAAGGCCACCGTCGATTCGACAGGGGCGGACTCGATTTTCATGACGGCAACGACAGCGGGTGCCTTGCCACTTTTCTCGCAATTGCTGCCTGAGGCCGGCGTTTCTCCGGCGACGACACAATTCATCGGTCTAACCCGTTGGGATATCCCCCCGCAAACGCTGGAGCTGCCGGGCGTGCAAGGGGGATGGTTCGCCCTGCCCGACCCGTCAAAGGCCCAAGCCTATCGTCAACGCTATAACGCGACATATGGAGAAGCGCCTCATCCGATCAGCGGTCTGGCCTATGACGGCATAGCGGCGATTGGTGCTTTGGTCAGCCAGGGCAAATCCAATGCTCTGACCGGTGCTGCCCTGACCCAAAATGCCGGTTTCCAAGGTGTTGGCGGTATCTTCCGCCTCCGCCCGAACGGCACCAATGAACGCGGCCTTGCCGTAGCGACGATTCAGAATAAACAGGTGGTTGTGATTGACCCTGCCCCGCAAAGCTTCTCTGGTGCCGGTTTCTGAGCGATCGGGCGAGACCATGGCGCCGGATGGCGCGCTAATTTGCCCTGCCGAAAACATCTTTGACAGCGTCAGCGTCAATGATGCGCTGGCCGAGGTGTTCGAGACCAGCTCTGACAACAGCAAAATGCGTTCTGCAACAGTGCGCATTCTGCGCGACGCTCAGAAAGCGGGTCGCAAAGCCATTGCCGATGCCTTCAGCGAACGTCCGTTCGACGCGCGCGCGCTGACCCGGTCCTATACCTACCTGACGGACCAGCTGGTCGGAACCGCAATGCTGGTCTCCAGCACGCGCTTGCATCCGCTTGCGACGCCAACACAAGGTGAAAAGATCGCCGTACTGGCCGTTGGCGGATACGGGCGCGGTGAAATGGCGCCGTCTTCGGATGTCGATCTGCTGTTTCTGACCCCCTACAAAATCACCGCCTGGGCCGAGAGCGTCATCGAATCGATGCTTTATATTCTTTGGGATCTCAGGCTTAAGGTCGGGCATTCCTCGCGCACGATCAAAGACTGCCTTCGGCTGGGCACCGAGGATTTCACTATCCGCACGGCAATGCTTGAACAACGCTATCTGGCGGGCGACAAGGCGTTGGCCGACGAGCTTGAGCGACGCCTGAAAACCGAGCTGTTCAAAGGAACCGAGCGGGAATTCATCGAAGCCAAACTGAACGAGCGAGATGAGCGGCACCTGAAACAGGGGGAGCGCTACAAGGTCGAACCCAATGTGAAAGAGGGCAAAGGGGGGTTGCGCGACCTCCAATCCCTCTACTGGATCGCAAAGTACATCTATGGCGTTCAGGACGTGGCCGAACTTGTGCCTTTGGGTCTGTTCACCCCGGAAGAGTTCAAGACTTTCGTTCAGGCCGAAGAATTTCTTTGGGCTGTTCGTTCGCATTTGCATCTGGTGACGGGTCGCGCCACCGAGCAACTGACCTTTGACATGCAGGTCGAGGTCGCCGCGCGCATGGGTTATGAGGATCGAGCCGGTCGCCGTGCGGTCGAAGTATTCATGCAACGCTATTTCCGCGAAGCCACGCGTGTCGGCGAGTTGACGCGGATTTTTCTGACGAAGCTTGAGGCGCTGCACGTGAAAGGCGCGCCATTGCTGGAGCGCATTTTCCGCAGACGCCGGCGGGTCAAAGCCGGATACAAGGTTGTTCACGGCCGTCTGGACGTAGCAGACCCTGACAAATTTCTATCCGACAAAGTGAACCTTCTGCGCCTGTTCGAAGAAGGCTTGCGAACAGGAATGCTGATCCATCCGGATGCCATGCGTCTGGTGGCGGCAAATCTGCATCTGATCGACGACGAAATGCGCAACGACAAAGAAGCGCGGCGCATCTTTCTGGACCTGATGCTGAAACACGGCAACCCAGAGCGAGCCTTGCGGCGGATGAACGAACTGGGCGTACTGTCCGCCTTCCTGCCCGAGTTCGAGCCCATCGTGGCCATGATGCAGTTTAACATGTACCACAGCTATACGGTGGACGAGCATACCATCCAGTGCATCGTGAATCTGGCCCAGATCGAACGCGGAGAGTTGATTGAATCGCTGCCTCTTGCCTCTTCGATTCTGAAAGGCGGGGTCAATCGCAAGGTGCTGTATGTCGCCCTGTTGCTGCATGATATCGCGAAGGGGCGACCCGAGGATCACTCGATTCTTGGAGCACAGATCGCGCGCAAGGTGGCACCAAGACTGGGCCTGAACAAAGCAGATTCGGAAACGGTCGAATGGCTGGTGCGCTATCACCTGCTGATGTCCGACATGGCACAGAAACGTGACATTTCAGACCCCCGCACAGTGCGTGATTTCGCCAAGGCAGTTCAAACCGTCAAACGGCTGGACCTGTTGACCGTTCTGACCGTCTGCGACATTCGCGGCGTGGGGCCGAACACATGGAACAACTGGAAAGCCACGCTTTTGCGTGCCCTTCACGCCGAAACCAAGCGCGCGCTGGAAACCGGGATGGAGGACCTCAACCGCGCCAATCGCGGCGCCGAGGCAAAGAAAGCCCTGCGCACCGAACTGGCAGCCTGGTCCAAGGCCGACCTCAAATCCGAGACGGGGCGCCACTACGACCCGTATTGGCAGGGTCTCAATCTGGCCACACATGTCGAGTTTGCGAACATGCTGCGTGCGCTGGAACAAAGCGGCGACCCCGGCGCGATGGAGATCCGCCTGCAACCGGACGAGGATCGCGACGCAACCCGAGCCTGTTTTGCGATGGGCGACCACCCCGGTATCTTTGCCCGCATTGCCGGCGCGCTGGCCCTGGTTGGCGCGAATGTCGTGGATGCGCGTAGCTATACGACCAAAGACGGCTATGTCACCGATGCATTCTGGATTCAAGACGCCGAAGGGCACCCGTTTGAAGCCTCGCGCCTGCCACGTCTTACACAGATGATCCATAAGACATTGCGCGGCGAAGTGGTTGCGAAGGAGGCGTTGAAATCACGCGACAAGATTAAGAAACGCGAGCGTGCCTTCAACGTTCCAACGCATATCACCTTCGACAATGACGGCTCTGAAATTTACACGATCATCGAAGTGGACACCCGCGACCGTCCGGGTCTGTTGTTTGATCTGACCCGGACCCTCGCCGCAGCGAATGTCTACATCGCCAATGCCGTGATCGCGACCTATGGCGAACAGGTAGTCGATACGTTTTACGTCAAGGATATGTTCGGCTTGAAATATCATTCGGAAAGCAAGCAACGTGGGCTTGAGGCCAAGCTGCGCAAGGCGATCACCGAAGGCGCTGAGCGTGCGGCCTCATGAAGCAAATCCGTTTGTTTTCAGGCCTGTTCACGGTCGGCTTCTGGACGCTGGCCAGTCGAATACTGGGGTTCCTGCGGGAAATTCTGCTGACCGCCTTCATCGGCCCCGGGCCGGTGATGGATGCTTTCGTCGCGGCCTTTCGCCTGCCGAACATGTTCCGCCGCTTTTTCGCCGAAGGTGCGTTTAACGCGGCTTTTGTGCCCATGTTCTCGAAACGGCTGGAGGCGGACGAGAACCCCCAGGGGTTCGCGCAGGATGCGTTCAACCTGTTGGCCGTGGCCGTTCTGGCGCTGGTCGGGCTGGCCATGGTTTTCATGCCGGGTCTGGTGTGGCTGACGGCCGAAGGGTTCCATGGGGATGAACGTTTCGAGCTGGCCGTGGACTATGGCTATATCGTGTTCCCGTATATCCTTTTCATGTCCTTGGCGGCGTTGTTTTCGGGGGTATTGAACGCCACCGGCAGGTTCGCAGCGGCCGCAGCGGCACCTGTTTTGCTGAACATCTTTGCCTGCACCGCGCTGATCGCCGGGGCCATCTCTGGCGGCGAGGTGATACGATGGCTGATCTCGGTCATTCCGGTCGCCGGCGTCGCACAACTGGTGCTGGTCTGGGTGGCGACCGAACGTGCAGGTATCCGTATCCGCCCCGGCCTGCCCCACCTGACGCCCGAGATGCGCCGGATGGTCCGCATCGCGGTTCCCGCCGCCTTGGCCATGGGGGTCACGCAGGTCAACCTGGTGGTCGGACAACTGGTGGCATCAAAGACCGAAAAGGCCGTGAGTTGGCTGTTTGCCGCGGATCGCCTGTACCAACTGCCTTTGGGCGTCGTCGGAATCGCCATTGGCATTGTCCTGCTGCCCGACCTGTCCCGCCGCCTGCGCGCCGACGACAAGGAAGGGGCCCGCAACGCGTTTTCCCGCGCCGGGGAATTCATGCTGCTGTTGACGTTGCCCTCGACCGTGGCGTTCCTGATCATCCCGAACCCGCTGGTTTCGGTGCTGTTCGAACGGGGACAGTTCAGTCCCGAGGATACCGCTGCGACAGCGCTGGCGGTCGCGATTTATGGCATCGGTCTGCCTGCATTCATGCTGCAAAAACTGCTGCAACCACTTTTCTTTGCGCGCGAGGATACGCGTTCCCCGTTCCGATATGCGGTGGTCGCAATGGTCGTGAACGCGGCATTGGCGTTTGGCCTTTTCCCGCTGGTGGGTTGGATCGCCCCTGCGATTGCTGCGTCAACTGCCGGCTGGGCCATGGTTGTTCTTCTGGCGATCGGTGCACGTCGCATGGGAGAAGAAGCGCGTTTCGATGACCGTTTCAAGGCACGTGCGGGACGGATCGTTCTGGCCTCGGTCGGCATGGGCGCGGTTTTGTTTGCGTTGATCCACTTCTTAGGTTGGACGCTGGACATTCCCGGTTGGCGCTATCTGGCGCTTTTGGTCCTGATCGTGGTCGCCGCCGTCTCGTATTTCTGTCTTGGTCATGTCCTGGGAGCGTTCAAATTGTCAGAGTTCAAACGCGCCTTGCGCCGGGCCTGATCAATCGCGGCGGATGCGCCCGACGATCCGGGCCCAGGCCCCCGGCGCCACCAGAAATGACATGCCAAAGCCGGTGGCAAACCCACCCAGATCGGCGACCCATTCCGCGTTTCCGCCGAAGATCAGACCAAATAGGAACTGAATGCCCATCAGAACGGCGATCAGTTGGAACGCCCTTGCCTGATTTGCCCCCACAAGCGACAGTTTGCGCCACAACAACCACGTGAATCCTCCGATCAGGCCATAAACAGGTGGAAACCCTCCGATCAGGGGATAGCGCGGGTCCAGCAAAACGGCATAACTCAACGCGCCGCCAATCCCCGAGACGACGAAGATCAGCAGCATGGGGACACCACCGAAAACCTCACCAACCATTTTTCCCATCGCCAGAACGAAGACACAGACAAAAATCGCCTGCGTAAAGTTGGCGGATACAAAGGGATAGGTCACGAACCGGACCAGATGTTCGAACGGCCAACGCCCGTTCAGCACCATCCAATCGAAAATATCCGCCGAGAAGGCATAGTGCTGTATCGCGTCCAGACGCCAACCCACGGCCGCCGGCCCTCCGATCAAACCGCGCGATCCCAGCGTGAAGGCCAGTTCGATGCCGATGATGAACAGAACCAGCGCCACCACAACGGGCGGCAACGGGTTTACGGCGGGTGTGTAATGCTCACTGCTCATAGGGCTGGCCTTTCGCGGCTGTTGACGTCCCTTTGCCTCATGGGTAAGCGACGGGGGCTGATTTTTCCAGACAGGAGTTCCCTTTGATGACCGAGACCCAGTTCACGCCCCGCGTGTTTTCCGGCGCACAGCCTTCGGGTAACCTGCACCTCGGCAATTATCTCGGTGCGCTTCGGAACTGGGTGAGAATGCAAAGCGAGGAATTTGAAACCATCTATTGCATGGTCGATCTTCATGCAATCACGGTCTGGCAAAATCCAACCGAGTTGCAGCATGCAACGCGGGAGCTTTGTGCCGGTTACATCGCTTCTGGGCTAAACCCCGAAAAATCGATTTTGTTCAATCAAAGCCAAGTGCCGGAACACACGCAACTGGCTTGGATATTTAACTGTGTTGCTCGTATGGGTTGGATGCAGCGCATGACCCAGTGGAAGGACAAGGCCGGCAAGAACCAGCAGAACGCTTCGCTTGGCTTGTTTGCCTATCCTGCTCTGATGGCTGCGGACATCCTCATCTATCACGCAACCCACGTACCGGTCGGGGAAGACCAGAAACAGCATCTTGAGCTGACTCGCGACATCGCCATCAAGTTCAACAACGATTTCGGCGTCGATTTCTTCCCCGTCACCGAGCCGGTGATCGAAGGTGCCGCCACACGGGTCATGAGCCTGAGGGACGGATCCAAGAAGATGTCGAAATCCGACCCTTCTGACATGAGCCGGATCAACCTGACGGATGACGCCGAAACGATTGCCAAGAAAATCCGCAAGGCCAAGACCGACCCTGATGCTCTGCCGTCAGAGGCCGAAGGGCTCGAGGACCGCCCCGAGGCGCGTAACCTGGTCAATATCTACGCGGCCCTGAACGATCAAACCATCGAACAGGTTCTGTCCGAAGTAGGCGGCAAGCAGTTCGGTGAGTTCAAACCGATGCTGGCCGATCTGGCAGTGGCGAAACTGGCTCCGATCTCGACCGAAATGTCACGCCTGATGGGGGATCAGGCCGAGATTGACCGGATTCTCGCCCGCGGCGCCGAGCGCGCACGTGAAATCGCTGCTCCGATCCTGCAAAAGACCTACGAGATCGTTGGCATGGTCGGCGCCGCATCACGCTGATTGCACTGGACCTTCGCCTGACGCCCTCCTAGGGTTTGCCTGAATCAAAGGAGGGCGTCATGGCAACCGGCACGAACATCCGGACCTATTTTCAAGGCCAATGGCATGAGGGGGACGCACCCATCATGCGCGCGGCGGATCATGGCGCCTGGCTGGGATCTTCGGTCTTTGACGGCGCGCGATATTTTGACGGCGTGGCCCCGGATCTGGAGGCCCATTGCGCACGGGTAAACCGGTCAGCCGAAGCCTTGATGCTGACGCCGACCATGACGACCGAACAGATGGTCGAGTTAGTACGCGAAGGGTTGCAGGCCTACAGCCCGGACACAGCCGTTTACATTCGTCCGATGTACTGGGGGATCGACGGTGACAGCACGGCAATAGTCCCGCAGGAAAACAGCACCGGTTTTGCCATCTGCCTGGAAGAAATCCCAATGGCCCCGGAAACCGCGTCGGCCACTCTGTCGACCACGCGCTTCCGCCGCCCGGTTCTGGAAAGCGCGGTCGTAAACGCCAAGGCGGGGTGCCTTTACCCCAACAACGCCCGCATGCTGCAAGAGGCGCGCTCGAAAGGCTTTTCCAACGCTTTGGTGGCCGATGCGATGGGGCATGTGGCGGAAACGGCGACGGCCAACATCTTCATGGTGAAGGATGGCGAAGTCTTTACACCGATCCCGAACGGAACCTTCCTGGCTGGAATTACCCGAGCACGGCATATCAAAAACCTGCGCGCAGATGGAGTAAAGGTCCACGAAACGGTTCTAAGCTTCGAGGATTTCCACGAGGCCGACGAGGTCTTCATGTCCGGCAACATGAGCAAGGTCACACCGGTAACTGCACTGGAGGATACGCAATTTCAGGTGGGTCCTGTTGCTCGCCGTGCCCGCGCGCTCTATTGGGATTGGGCTGCAAGCGAACGCTAGCGCAAAGCCTCAGGCTTGCCCGAGTTGCCAGCGTGCGATCGGTCGGGCATGATCCCGGAAACCTAAAGAGGATACCCATGCGTAAGTTCCTAGTCGTTCTGGATGACAGCCGCGAATGCCTCAACGCGATGCGGTTCGCCGCGATGCGGGCTGCCCATACCGGAGGTGGTGTGACGGTCCTGTCTGTCATCCCGCCCGACGAGTTCAATCACTGGATCGGTGTGGCCGAAACCATGCGTGAAGAAGCCCGCGAACGTATCCATGCGCATTTCGAAGTGTTTGCCAAATGGATGCGGGACAAGCAGAACGTGGAACCTGAACTGGCCATTCGCGAAGGTGATCCCGTGGCACAGATCATCGAACATGTTCAGTCCGATCCCGAGATTGGTGTTCTTGTACTTGGGGCGGGGACCGACAAGAAAGGTCCCGGTCCGTTGGTGACTCAACTGACGAAGAATTCGGGTAGCCTGCCGATTCCGATCACGATCGTTCCGGGCAATCTGAGCAAAGAGAAACTGGAAGAAATAACCTGAGGCGCGGCGATGGCGAAGACGATACAGTTCTGGTTCGAATTCGCCTCGACCTATTCCTACCTCAGCGCGATGCGGATCGAAGCGGCCGCGCAAGACAAAGGCGTTGACATTGAATGGCACCCGTTCCTGTTGGGTCCGATTTTCGCGGAACAAGGATGGCGCACCTCACCTTTCAACCTGTATCCGGCCAAAGGGCGGTACATGTGGCGCGATATGGAACGTCTGTGCAAGGCGCGCGGGCTTCCTTTCGCAAAGCCTGATCCGTTTCCGCAGAATTCGCTCAGGGCAGCACGTCTGGTTCTGGGCATCGAGGATCATCGGGAACGGGCGGCGTTTGTTCGGGCCGTCTTGAGCGCCGAATTCGGCGCCGGGCAGAATATCTCCGAGGACAGCGTACTGGCCTCCTGCCTCGACGAAGCAGGGGTGCACAGCGGCGTGCTGAACCGCGCAGGGGACCCGGACATAAAACAGGCCCTATTCGAACAATCTGCCCGCGCCAAGGCGCTTGGTCTGTTTGGTGCACCAAGTTTTCTGGCCGGGGAAGAGTTGTTCTGGGGCGATGACCGTCTGGATGACGCATTAGAACACGCTTCCACAATTTAGAATCGTTCCAAATCTTGACTTCCCGTGCGCCTGCGCGCATATCAGAAGCACATCAGACGGAGCGCCCTCATGTTCATCCAGACCGAATCCACCCCCAATCCGGCCACGTTGAAATTCCTGCCCGGCCAAACGGTGCTGGAAGCTGGAACAGCGGATTTCCCAACTGCGGAAGCGGGCGAAAAATCCCCTCTGGCCAAACGCATATTTGCGGTCAATGGTGTGACTGGCGTGTTTTTTGGCAACGATTTTGTCACCGTCACCAAATCGGACGACGTTCAGTGGGACCACATCAAACCGGCCATTCTTGGCGCAGTGATGGAGCATTATCAATCCGGCCAGCCTGTTATGGGCGCAGATTCCGCCGGGGCCTCGGGCCATGCCGAGCACTCTGGTGAGGACGCTGATATCGTCAACCAGATCAAGGACTTGCTGGACAGCCGTGTGCGTCCTGCCGTGGCTCAGGATGGGGGTGATATCACGTTCCACGGGTTTGATCGCGGCGTGGTCTATCTGCACATGCAGGGGGCCTGCGCGGGTTGCCCGTCTTCGACATTGACCCTGAAGATGGGTATCGAAAACCTTCTGCGCCATTACATTCCGGAAGTGACCGAGGTTCGCCCTGTTGCCGTCTAACCCGACGATTCTGGCATTTGACACATCGGCCGCGCATTGCGCGGCCGCTTTGTTGCGCGACGGCGAAATCGTGACGTCCCGTGCCGAAGCGATGTCACGCGGACAAGCCGAACGATTGATTCCGCTGTTGGAAGACGTTCTGGCGGAAACCGGATGTGATTGGGCCGGTTTGGACGCGATCGGCGTTGGGATAGGGCCCGGGAACTTCACCGGCATCCGTATTTCGGTTTCGGCCGCGCGGGGTCTTGCACTTGGGCTGGAAATCCCTGCGGTCGGAGTTTCCGGCTTCGATGCCTTGCGTGAGCTGGCGGAAGGCGGGCAGACACCGGCGATCCCTGCCCCGCGCGACCAGGTTTATGTGAAAATGCCCGGTGCCGATCCGTGTCTCTTGCCTCGGGCCGAAGCGGAACTTGGCGGGCCGTTGTATTCCTGCTCTGACCCTGCCTTGCTGGCACAAGCCATCGCCCGGCTGGCCGCGCGGCGCTGGGATCGTACCAGCTTGCCGCCTGCACCTTTGTACGTAAGGCCCGCCGACGCGGCTCCGTCCCGCGATACCCCCCCTGTTCTGCTGAACGAATGACACCGCACGAGATGGCATCGACCCACGCCGCAGCGTTTTCGCAATCGCGCGGCTGGACAGAAGATGAATTCGCCGCTCTTCTTGAAAACCGCTTTACTCATGCCGTCGGAGATTCCCGGTGCTTTGCACTGTTTCAGGTGATTGCGGGCGAAGCCGAGTTGCTGACAATTGCGACCCACCCTTCGTTTCAAAGGCAGGGCCTGGCACTTCGTCTCATGCAGGAATGGCATGATCAAGCGATCGATTTTCAGGCGACGCGTGCCTTTCTGGATGTCGCGGCCGACAACATTGCGGCCATTTCCCTGTACAATCGATGCGGATATCGGCAGTGCGGGCTGCGCAAGGCGTACTATGCACGCGAAACGGGCCAGAAAACTGATGCACTCGTAATGGAATGCCGCCTGCCCCTACGGCAATCGCCCGTTTTTTAGACCATTTGGTCAGAATTCAGTTGACCATGGTGGTTGCAAACCCCCTTAATACCCGCCATCACAACAGTTATGCTCGCTAAAAGTGGGTGAACGGGGCTAATCTGACCCTGTGCCAACAAAATAAAATTGGGAGACTGAAATGACCCTGATGAAATCCTTGATGGGTGCTGCTGCTGCCGTCGCAATGTCAGCCGGAGCGGTTCTGGCCGAACCGGCGGTGATCTTTGACCTGGGCGGCAAGTTCGACAAGTCCTTCAACGAGGCCGCCTATAACGGCGCGCAGCGCTGGGCGAATGAAACCGGCGGCAAGTATCTGGAAATCGAAATTCAGGCAGAACCGCAGCGCGAACAGGCCCTGCGCAGGTTTGCGGAATCCGGTGCAAATCCGATCATCACCATGGGGTTCGGAATCGCTGACGCCCTGGCGGCTGTTGCAAGTGATTACCCCGACACCAAATTCGTCGCTGTTGACGTGACTTGGCTGGACGCTCCAAACATCCGCCAGATTGGCTTTGCCGAGCACGAAGGGTCCTACCTGGTCGGGATGATGGCCGCCATGGCGTCGAAATCCGGCACCGTTGGTTTCATCGGAGGTATGGACATCCCGTTGATTCGCCATTTCGGATGCGGCTATGCCCAGGGCGCTAAGGCCGTGAACCCAGACATCAATGTTGTTGCCAACATGACAGGAACAACGCCTGCTGCCTGGAACGATCCGGTAAAAGGTTCGGAGCTTACAAAAGCGCAGATCAGCCAGGGCGCTGATGTGATTTACGCTGCGGCCGGCGGAACCGGCGTTGGCGTTCTGCAAACTGCGGCTGACGAGGGCATCCTGTCGATTGGTGTGGACAGCAACCAGAATCACCTGCACCCAGGCAAAGTTCTGACTTCGATGCTGAAGCGTGTGGACGTCGCTGTTTATGAAGCGATGAAAGCAGGCGAAAACGTTGAAACCGGCGTTTTCATCATGGGTCTGGCCGAAGATGGGGTCGGCGTTGCCATGGATGAAAACAACAAAGAGCTTGTTTCGGTTCGCATGAGCGACGCCGTAGACGAAGCCCGCAAGGCGATCATCAACGGCGACATCAATGTTGTAAGCTATTACGAGAACGACAGCTGCCCGGCACTGCAGTTCTGATAACGTGCGGGGCGGGAGAGTGCCTTCCGCCTCGCCACCCACTTCGCCATCCTGGCGGACAGCCGGATGGGTTTCTCGGCAGTTGAGGGCAAGACATGACCGTCCCAGCCATTGAGCTCAAAGGGATATCCAAAGCCTTTGGGCCAGTTCAGGCCAACAAAGACATCTCGATCAGCGTTGCACCCGGTACGATCCATGGGATCATCGGTGAAAACGGCGCAGGCAAATCCACGTTGATGAGCATTCTCTTCGGCTTTTACAAAGCCGACAAAGGTGAGATCTGGATCAATGGGACCAAGACCGACATCCCGGACAGCCAGGCGGCCATCGCCTCGGGCATCGGGATGGTGTTCCAGCATTTCAAGCTGGTGGAAAATTTCACCGTTCTGGAAAACATCGTACTGGGCGCCGAGGATGGCGGGTTGCTGGCGCCATCACTGGCAAAAGCCCGCAAAGAGCTGAAAGAGCTCGAGGAAGAATACGAACTATTCGTCGATCCCGACAAGCGTATCGACGAGATCGGCGTGGGGATGCAGCAGCGGGTCGAGATCCTGAAGGCGCTGTACCGCAAGGCCGAAATTCTGATTCTGGACGAACCGACCGGCGTGTTGACCCCAGCCGAAGCCGATCAGCTGTTCCGCATTCTCGACCGGCTGCGGTCCGAGGGCAAAACAGTCATCGTGATCACCCACAAACTGCGCGAGATCATGGAAAACACCGACACCGTATCGGTTATGCGGCGCGGACAAATGACGGCGACGGTCAAAACATCCGAGACCAGCCCCGAGGAGCTGGCCGAACTGATGGTCGGCCGCAAGGTTCTGCTGCAAGTCGACAAAGTGCCCGCGACGCCCGGCAAACCCATTCTCGAGATCGAAAATCTCAGCGTTTTTGATTCGGCGGGCGTTGAACGGGTCAAAAACATCGACCTGACCGTGCGCGCAGGTGAGATCGTCGGCATCGCCGGCGTGGCCGGCAATGGTCAATCCGAACTGCTGGAAGTTCTTGGTGGAATGCGCCCCGGACAGGGCACGATCAAGCTGAACGGCGAACCGCTGGCACTGAGTGGGGCCGGATCAGATGGTCAGGCCCGCCGCGCGCATCACATCGCCCACGTGCCCGAAGACCGGCAACGCGAAGGCCTGATCATGGACTTCCACGCCTGGGAAAACGTGGCCTTCGGATATCACCGCGACCCGGCCTATAAACGCGGTATCTTCATGGACAACGCGGCGTTGCGCGCCGATACCGAAGCCAAGATCGAGAAATTCGACGTCCGCCCGCCCAATCCCTGGCTGGCAGCCAAAAGTTTCTCGGGCGGCAATCAGCAGAAAATCGTTGTCGCCCGCGAGATTGAACGCAACCCTGACCTGCTGCTGGTCGGGCAACCCACGCGGGGCGTGGACATCGGCGCCATCGAGTTCATTCACAAACAGATTGTTGCGCTGCGTGATCAGGGCAAGGCAATCCTGCTGGTATCGGTCGAACTGGAAGAAATCTTCTCGCTCTCGGACCGGATCGCGGTGATGTTTGACGGACATATCATGGGAGAACGCCTGCCCCATGAGACAGATGAAAAAGAACTGGGCCTTCTGATGGCCGGTGTTGCGGGAGAGGCCGCGTAACATGGAAAAAATGCCTAAATGGGCCGATGTCATTCTGATCCCCCTGATCAGTCTGATACTGGCCGCAATCCTTTCGGCGCTGGTCATCCTCGCCATCGGCGAAAACCCTGTCGAGGCCGTCAAATTGATGGTCACTGGTGCGCTGGGATCGACTTATGGCTGGGGCTATACGCTCTATTACGCGACCAACTTCATGTTTACCGGTCTTGCGGTGGCCGTCGCCTTCCATGCCCGTATGTTCAACATCGGGGGCGAAGGTCAGGCGATGCTGGGCGGGCTGGGCGTGGCCATGGTCTGTCTTTATGTCGACTGGCCGCATTGGAGCATTGCCTTGCTTGCCGCCTGCGCGGCATCGATGCTGTTCGGCGCGCTCTGGGCGGCCATTCCGGCCTATCTTCAGGCAAAGCGTGGCAGCCATATCGTGATCACCACGATCATGTTCAACTTCATCGCCGCTGCTTTCCTGAATTACATGCTGGTCAATGTCATGCGCCCGCAAGGGTCGCAGGACCCGGCCACCGCGCGGTTCTCTGAAAGCGTGCATCTGCCCTCTTTCCAGGAGATGTTCTCGACCGCAGAGAATGTAGTTTTCCGCGGCGCTCCTGCGAACATCACCTTCTTTATCGCGTTGCTTGCCTGCGTCGTTGTCTGGGCGCTGATCTGGCGCACGCGTCTGGGTTATGAAATCCGGGCTTACGGCCATTCCGAGACCGGCGCTGTCTATGCCGGTATTTCACCTGTGCGCATCACGATTGTCGCGATGCTGATTTCCGGCGGGCTGGCAGGGCTGATGGCCATCAACAATGTCATGGGCGAAGCCGAGCGACTTGTTATGAACTCGACCGAGGGCGCGGGGTTCATTGGCATCGCCGTGGCTCTGATGGGGCGTTCACATCCGTTCGGCGTGTTTCTGGCCGCGCTCTTGTTCGGATTTCTGTATCAGGGCGGCGCCGAGCTGGCGCTGTGGGCTTCGATTCCGCGGGAGCTGATCGTGGTCATTCAAGCCCTGGTCATCCTGTTCACCGGCGCATTGGACAACATGGTGCGAATGCCGCTTGAAAAACTTTTCCTGGGTATGCGGAAGAGGGCTGAGTGATGGAATTTTTTGTAACCCTCATTCAGGTTCTGGATTCGACCATTCGCCTGTCCACGCCACTGCTGCTTGCCTGTCTGGCCGGTCTGTTTTCGGAACGGGCCGGGATCTTCGACATCGGCCTCGAAGGCAAAATGTTGATGTCAGCGTTCTTTTCGGCTGCAATCGCAGCTGTCACAGGGTCGGTTTGGCTGGGCCTGCTGGCTGGTATCGCATCCTCTTTGTTGCTGTCGGGCCTGCACGGGCTGGCGTCGATCACCTTCCGGGGCAACCAGTTGATATCGGGCGTGGCGATCAACTTTCTGGCCTCGGGCCTGACCGTCCTGGTCGCGCAAAGCTGGTTTCAGCAAGGTGGTCGTACACCGTCCCTGTTTGGCGGGGGCCGGTTCGAACCGATCAACTTCCCATTCGCCGAGTCCCTCAGCGGTGTGCCAATTGTTGGTCCCATCTATTCCGAATTGCTCTCGGGCCACTCGATCCTGGTTTATGTCGCGTTCCTGATGGTTCCGACCACTTGGTGGATTCTGTATCGCACCCGGTTCGGTCTGCGCCTGCGGGCGGTGGGTGAGAACCCGGCCGCAGTGGACACCGCCGGTGTCTCGGTGGTTGGCCTGCGGTTCGCCGCTGTCGCCATCTGTGGTGTGCTGTGCGGTATTGCAGGAGCCTATCTGGCTACGGCCTTGCAGGCAGGGTTTGTCAAGGAAATGACCGCCGGTCGTGGCTTTATCGCCTTGGCCGCCCTGATCTTTGCCAAGTGGCGCCCGTGGCATGCCATGTGGGCCTGCTTGCTGTTTGGTCTGCTGCAAGCGATCGCGCTGCGTTTCCAAAATATCGATCTGGGTGGCGTCGTGATTCCCGTGCAGGTGATGGACGCCCTGCCCTATATTCTGACGGTGGTGATCCTTGCCGGCTTCGTCGGCAAAGCCATCCCACCTCGGGCAGGCGGAGAACCCTACGTCAAAGAGCGCTGATAAGGCCAGTTCCGAACTGAGTTTCAGTCCTGTTCGCTGCGGAGCGGCATGCAGAGTTGATTTTGCACGCCGCAACCGTTCTAAGAGGGTATGAGTGTGTACCTTCCTGCAAACTGGCAGTTGTCCGCAGACCCGATCAGCGCAAACAGACAGGTCTGGTCGTATGTGCCGATTAGTCACATTCAATTTTTTAAATATTTAGGCGAATGCGACGCTATGGCGTTGCGCCTCTCAACTCAGTGCGACTAGAAGAGCCCATGCAGATATACCTTCCCATCGCCGAAGTCTCAGTAAACGCCTTTCTCTTGTTGGGGTTGGGCGGCATGGTTGGCATCCTGTCCGGAATGTTCGGTGTCGGTGGCGGCTTTTTGATGACCCCGCTGCTGTTCTTCATCGGTATTCCACCGGCGGTGGCTGTTGCAACCGAAGCCAATCAGATCGTCGCATCATCCTTTTCCGGAGTTCTGGCACATTTCCGACGAAAGACCGTGGACCTAAAAATGGGAACGGTATTGCTTGTTGGCGGGCTTGTTGGGGCCGCTTTGGGCGTGGTTGTCTTCAACTATCTCAAAAGCCTGGGTCAGGTCGATCTGCTGGTGACACTCTGTTACGTTGTTTTTCTTGGCGTCATTGGCAGCCTAATGTTTGTCGAAAGCCTGAGGGCCCTGCGTAAAGCCAAGAAAGGCGGCGCGGCGCCTGCCAAGCGCCGACAGCGGGGCTGGGTCCATGCCATGCCCTTCAAAATGCGTTTTCGCACCTCGGGCCTGTATATCTCGGTCATCCCGCCGGCCTTGGTCGGTCTGTGCGTTGGGGTTTTGTCGGCGATCATGGGCGTTGGCGGCGGCTTTATCATGGTTCCTGCCATGATCTACTTGCTGGGTATGCCGACCAAGGTCGTTGTCGGCACGTCGCTGTTTCAGATCATCTTTGTGACAGCCTTCACCACGATGCTGCACGCCACCACCAACTACACGGTTGATGTTGTTCTGGCAGTCTTGTTGCTGGTGGGCGGTGTCATTGGCGCCCAGATCGGAACCGTGATCGGAGCCCGGATGCCGGCGGAACAATTGCGCGTGCTACTTGCCGCTCTGGTGCTGGCCGTATGTGGCAAGCTTGCACTTGATCTGCTTATCGAACCCGCCGAGCTCTACTCGCTTGGCAGCGGCGGAGGGCACTGAGGATGCTGCGTTCGCTTATTGCCGCCCTGTGCTTGTTTTGCACGCCCGCTTTGGCAGCGGAAGAACAGGTTGTCCTTGGTCTCAGCCAGGACCGGGTTGCCATCACCGCGACATTCGACGGATCTGAACTTCTGATTTTTGGGGCCATCAAGCGGGAAACCCCAATCCCTTCCGGCCCTCCGGTCGAAGTCATCGTCGCGGTTGCGGGTCCGTCCGAGCCTGTCACCGTGCGACGCAAGGAACGCAAGCTTGGGATCTGGGTGAACACCGACAGTGTTCTTGTCGACCTTGCACCCAGCTTTTACGCCGTTGCAACCAGCGGACCCTTTGACGACATCCTGTCCGACACCGAAGACCTGCGTTTCCGGATTTCGATCGAACGCGCGATCCGCTCGGTCGGTGCCGCGATGCACATCCGGGGCGCACAGGACTTTGCAGACGCCGTAATAAGAATTCGAGAACACGAACAACTGTATTCGATCCGCGAAAACACCGTAGCAGTGGACGAACAGACCCTGTTCCGCACCTCGATCGATATGCCCGCCGACCTGACCGAAGGCGATTATTCCGCCCGGATTTTTCTCACCCGTGGCGGAGAGGTCGTCTCGCAATATGAAGCGATCATTGATGTCCGGAAAGTCGGTCTGGAGCGTTTTTTGTACAATATGTCCCGCCAGCAGCCCGTCTGGTACGGCCTGATGTCGCTGGTCATAGCGATTGCGGCAGGCTGGGGCGCCTCGACAGCCTTCCGGCTGTTGCGAGAAAAGTAAAAGTCACCCTCGGCCGATATAGGGCATGGTCGTGGCCATGACGGTCATGAACTGCACGTTGGCCTCGGGCGGCAGGCTTGCCATATGCAGAACCGAACGCGCGGCGTCTTCCACGGCCATCGTCGGGTCTGGTGTTTCGCCCGCGGCTTGCGCCGCGTCCACAAGGCCCTGAACCATCTGCGTGCGCGCATTTCCGATATCGATCTGCCCGCAGGCAATTCCAAAGCGACGCCCATCCAGCGAAAGACTGCGCGTCAGCCCTGTAATGGCGTGCTTTGTGGCCGAATAGTGTACCGAATTCGGGCGCGGAACATGTGCCGCTATCGAGCCGTTGTTTATGATCCGGCCGCCCTGCGGGTTTTGGTGACGCATGATTTTGAAAGCTTCACGCGCGCATAGGAACATGCCGTTCAGGTTCACGTTGACGCTTTGATACCAATCGTCCAGAGCGATCTCGTCGATCGTGCCGCCCGGCGCAAAGATCCCGGCGTTGTTGAACAGAACATCCAGCCGCCCGGTGCGGTCTGTAAAAGACCGAAAAGCCCGTTCAACCGCATTCGGGTCGGTCACATCCGCAGGCAGGACGGTGGCTGCCTGATGCTCTTTTGCCAGAGCTTCCAGTTTGTCTTTGCTGCGCGCCAACAGCCCGACCGTCCACCCTTGGGACAAGAACAGCAGGGCCGTTGCCCGGCCGATACCTGAACTGGCACCCGTTACGATGATGGATTTCATGTCTCTTCCGTCTCCAATGTCAGCGAAGCCGCCGGAATCGCCCTCAAGTCATCCACACGCAGGGGGTGCGTGGGTTTCGACAGGCGATTGCGAACCACCCAGATCAGCCGCTCTTGCGCGCGCGTGATCGCGACATATGCCAAACGCTTCCACAATGGCTGTCCGGCCTCGGTCCGGCCCATGCGAGCGGCGGCATAGAGATCCGGAGCGAACACCTGAACCGTATCCCATTGTGACCCCTGCGCCTTGTGGATCGTCACGGCGGCCCCGTGCAAAAAGGTCGCCCCCATGCGGGCGGCATAGGGAATGAACGGCTCTTCCTCGTCCGGTTTTTCGATCTGAACAATGGACGCGGCGCTGACCTGCGGGTCTTCGGCCCCCATCACGTGAAGACGCGAGAACCCCGGCTTTCGTCCCGGCCCCAGATATACTACCTGAGCTCCTTTGATCAGCCCCCGCGCCTCAAGGTCCAGCCGTTTCTTGCGATGTTTCAAGGGCAATTCGATCCCATCACAAATAAGCGGTTCACCTTCCAGCAATTCCGTATCCGGTGCGCCGTGAACTTGCCTGAAGGCCTGTATCAAACGAATGCGCGTGGCGTTGCGCCAGACGAGAACCGGGCTTCGGGCCATCAGATCGACCTCAACCCGCTGGCCCCAGACAACCCGGTCATCCCGACGGGCTGTTTCTTCGATCAGTCGCTCGAAATCCTCGAAGCCCATTGCCGGGTCAGCCAGCGCATGCGCAAGATCCAGAATTGGGTTGTCTGCATCCTGGCGGTGCACGCGCTGAAGTGTCAGCTTCCGGGGCTCGGGCAAAGCCTCGAACACCATGCTGCCGGACTGATTTACCGGTGCCAGCTGAGCCGGATCGCCGAACAACAGAAGGGTCGGGAAAATCTCTTTGAGATCATCGAACTGGCGGTCATCCAGCATCGACGCCTCGTCGACGAACCCGATATCCAGCGGTTCGTCACGGCGCTTCCACCCTGTGATGAAATCCGACCCTCGCAAACCGGCGGCGGCCAGCGCCCCGGGGATAGATTTGTTGTTTTGGTAAAAAGCAGCCGCACGATCCAAGGCTTCATCCGTCAAACCTTCGATATCGGGGCGTTCGTCATTGCCAGCCAGCCATTCCGCAATACGCTCGTATTCCGGATCATAGACCGGCGTGTACAATATGCGATGAATCGTGGTCGCAGGCACGCCGCGCAATCGCAGAACGCTTGCAGCCTTGTTCGTCGGGGCCAGGATAGCAAGGCTGCGCTTGTCTTTCGATTTGCGGCTTTCATAATCGCCGGACACGATCTGAACACCCGTCTCTGCCAGTGCCTTGTACAGCTCGGCCAACAGCAGCGTTTTGCCCGAACCAGCCTTGCCGATCACGGCCATCACACCTGATTTTCCTGCGCCTGGCAGTTTCAGAAGGGCATCATCTTCGAGATCAACACCCGCTGCCCGCAGCATCTCGGCGATGCTATCATATGCGGCGGCCTGATCATCTGAGAACGTTACATTCGGCAAGGACATGGCGCGACCCTACAGGGCCGCGCCGACCACCACCAGATGTGGATTGGCGTTTTCCGACACTTAAGCGGACAGGGCGAACCGGTGCTGTTTCTTCGGCCCGAACGCGGCCTTGAACCACATCCGAGACAGGTCGCGCGGGATGCCCGCACGCGCGGCCACTCTGTTGCAGTCGTCCGCGGAATAGGGCCACAATCCGACTGAAATCTGATCGCGTCCGCTGCCCTGGGTTCCCAGAACCTCGGGCGATGACCCGATCAGGCGATAGATTCTGATCATTCTTGCATCGAATACGCCGGCGATATGCGTCAGGCCGAAACCTTCCATCATTTCACCGCCGCTCAACATGATGGCGCCGGCAGTATGCGGGCTGGCTGTTCGGGACAGGCAGAACCGGGTGACCTCCCAGATCAGGGGGCTACAAATCGGCTTGCCGCCATTCAGATGACCAAAAACCTCGTTGATCATCACCCGACCGGTCGTAGGCAATACACGCATCGACCCTCCGTGGCTGCCATCCGGCTCTTCCCAGATGACATAAAGCGGATTGAGATCATCGTATTCGTCCCGTTCTTCGCCCTTCTCGTTGACGTGGACATCCCACCCCAACCGGGTCTTGAACTGATCCGCGCGATCCTTGAACATCCCCTCTGCCAGAGTCGGAAATCTGTGTAACTCATCGGCATATAGATAACGCAACATGACTTGTTCCCCTTGTCGTCCTGTGCAGGAACGAAGGGAGTACAGAGTCGTGGTTAATTTTGCGTGTGGAGGCCGTTCGGCTCTTAAACCACTATTAATCCCCGGCTGAGTGCCGTGGCGATTGCGTGGGTTGTGTTATGTGCGCCCAGCTTTGAGCGCGCGCTTTCAATGTAAACGCGCAACGTATGCTCGGAAATCGTCAGGGAATGGGCCACTTGGGCGCGGCTGTATCCCAACGCCAACAGTGTGATCGCGTCGATTTCCCTTGGCGACAAGCTGCGCGGGCAGTCCGGCTGCCTGTCTTTTTCAAACTCCAGCGCCTTGCGATTTATGTAATGCGCAACAAGAATCAAATCACGCCCGTAAGTCGAGATAAAGTTCTTCCAGGTTTGATCATCACAACTGTGGTTGACCGTGAACAGGGCGAACTGACCATTTGGACCCCGAATTGGGATAGAATACCCCTGATTGCCAACGCCATGGCTTTGCGCATCCAGAAGGAAGGCTTTCGCCACCTTGCCGGACCAATCCAGAGACTTCCAGTCAACCGGGTGAAACCGCTGGAAACACCCCAAGATCACAGGGTCGATACGGTGATAGTTTTTTTCCCTGTAACGCTCATCCCAAGCGTCTGAATAGGTGGTGTAGCCGTATTGATCTCCGGCACCGTCAACCCAGTGATACGTCAGGTGCTCGACCTTCAACGCGTCCCGCAAACGCTCCGCTACGGCGCTGAGTTCTTCAAGCGTGCTGGTGTTTTCCAAATCCTGAAGGATTTGACCCAAATCGACCTTCGTTGCCATCCGCGGGCGCCCGTACCTCGTTCTTCAAGGACGCAATCTCGGCAGCCGCGATCAGTCTTGTGTCATCAAGCTGCTCTGCAAGCGCGCTCAAACCATTCGCAACGGCGAAAGCATTGAGGTCCGACAATACGTCCAATATCCACTCATTTTGCGCCATCAGGGTCTCTCTGAAACAGTTAACGAAGGGTTAACACAACCATAACATGTATGATCTTTTTCAGCCTATTCGCCGGTTTCTACTCCCCAAAAATAGCGATGGGCAAAAATGCAAACATTTGAAAGATCGTCAGAGGCCTGAAAAACACAAAACACCCGCGAACCAACAAGGTGATTCGCGGGTGTTTTTTTGTCTACAACCCTGGCGGGTTATCAACCTGCGTCCAGGACTTCCTCGAGGGTACGCAGACCAGTACGCGGCGCCTGAACAAGAACGGACATATTGCCCGGCTTGTGCTCGTTCCGCAGCATTTTCATGTGTGCTTCAGGCAGGTCATTCCAGGTGAACACTTCGGACATGCAGGGATCCAGACGACGCTCGACCATCAGTTTGTTCGCGGCTGCCGCCTGCTTCAGATGAGCAAAGTGCGAGCCCTGCAAACGCTTTTGGTGCATCCACATGTAGCGCACATCGAATGTACAGTTGAAACCCGATGTTCCAGCGCAAATCACGACCATACCGCCTTTTTTCACAACGAAGGTCGACACCGGGAAAGTGCTTTCACCCGGGTGTTCGAACACCATGTCAACATTGTTGCCTTTGCCGGTTATGTCCCAGATCGCCTTGCCGAATTTGCGGGCCTCTTTGAACCATTCGGCATATTCCGGTGTGTTGACCGTGGGCAATTGTCCCCAGCAGTTGAAATCACGACGGTTCAGAACACCTTTGGCGCCCAGACCCATAACGAAATCACGCTTGCTTTCGTCTGAAATCACACCGATCGCATTTGCGCCGGCGGTATTGATCAATTGGATCGCATAGGAACCCAGGCCCCCGGATGCACCCCAGACCAGGACGTTCTGACCCGGTTTCAGATCGTGTGGCTCGTGGCCAAACAGCATCCGGTATGCGGTTGCCAGCGTCAGGGTGTAGCACGCCGCTTCTTCCCATGTCAGATGCTTGGGGCGCGGCATAAGCTGCTGAGCCTGCACGCGCGTGAACTGGCTGAACGAGCCATCCGGCGTTTCATAACCCCAGATCCGCTGGCTGGGCGAATACATCGGATCACCGCCGTTGCATTCCTCGTCATCGCCGTCGTCCTGGTTGCAGTGGATCACAACCTCATCGCCAACTTTCCAGCGCTTCACCTTGTCGCCAACGGCCCAAACGATGCCCGACGCATCCGAACCCGCGATGTGGTAGGGTGCCTTGTGCCCATCAAACGGGCTGATCGGCTGCCCCAGAGCGGCCCAGACGCCGTTGTAGTTGACCCCTGCGGCCATAACCAGAACCAGCACTTCGTTGCTGTCCAGGGTCGGAACATCCACAACTTCCTGCTGCATGGCGGTGTTCGGTTCACCATGACGTTCTTTGCGGATGGCCCAAGCGTACATTTGCTTTGGGACATATCCCATGGGCGGGATTTCACCCATTTCATACAGATCTTTTTCAGGTGCCTCGTACGACGCGATACCACTTTCGGTGTCCAAAGCCATGCCGGCCTCCTCTGTTCAGTGCCTTTGCCGCGACGCAGAATCGCGCGCTTCACAGACTGGAATATTGGGCGCTGAGTAATATTGCAACCGTTTTTGGCGCCATATTGTAATTTTATGACCCAGCGGTTGCAGAAAGTTATTTTGCGGACGCAGAAATTCGGTCACCTGAATCCGCCGGGACGGATGCGGCGTAATAGTCCAGAAGATCGCCGCGCTGACCTGATACGGACAGCATGTTCCCCTGTCGGTTCAGAATCCGGCGTTCAACCAGTTGATCCAAAGCATTTGATATGGCCTGCGAATTGTCCTTGGTCTGCGGATCATCGCGCTCCATCATCTGTCGGATTTGTGACAGCACGTCTTCTTCGGACATCGGGCCCTTGTCGCGCACCAGCAAACAGGCCGCTGGTGCCGGCACAAGCGGAATAGCATGCTGGATACGCTGCATCAGCGCCCGGGCCAAATCCGTCATCATGTCGTCGCTGCCCTTGGCTCGGAATTCTCTCAGAGAGATCGGCCTGCCGTACCGGACGGACGCCAAACCGAACCGCTTGTATCGGCCGATCAAACGACGCCAGATCTGTTTCACTATCCAGCGCGTGATGACGCCGATCCGTGCGCGAAACCGCCGCTCTGTTCCAAGTGCCGCGCGGGTCAGGATGGTGTCTTCCAACACACGGTCGTAATTCAGGGCAACCGGGACAAACACCACATCGCGCCCCTGTGGCGACGTTCCATCCATAATGTATTTGAGCAGTCCAAGCTTGGGGCGCGCAATGGCCCCGGTCAGGCTCAGCCCACCTTCTGGAAACATGGCTTGAGTTACGCCGGCTTCGGTTGCGTGGCGTACATAGGTGGACAGAACCTGACGATAGAGTTCGCTGCCGGACTTGCGCCGGATAAAATACGCCCCCATCGCCCGGATCAATCGGCTGAGCGGCCAGACCCGGGCCCACTCTCCTACAGCATAAGACAGTGCAGAATGTCGGGCTGCAAGATACGTGACCAAAACGTAATCCATGTTGCTCCGGTGGTTCATGACAAAGACAACCGTAGCTTCGGGGTCAATGTTCCTGACGGATTCTTCGTCCTGGTAGCTAAGCCGTACCTCGTAGAATGTGTTGCTCAGCAAGCGGGCCAACCGGATCGCAAAGCTGAAATAGGCGAAGGCCGAAAATGACGGAACGATCTCTCGGGCATAACGACGTGCCTGCTCCGAGGCGACGGCCTCGGGCATGCCGGTTTCACGGGCATGTTGCTGAACCGCCTGGCCGACCTGCGGATCATAAATCAAGCGCTGGATCATGTCGTGTCGACGCGCCAACTTGAAGGGCTGGATTGGGCGTTGAAGGCGCTGGTTCAGGCGCGCCACCGCACGTTCCAACCTGCGACGGAAAAACCAGCGGACGGACGGAAACAGGAAATGCGATGCGAAAGTGACCATGGCAAAGACCACGATCAGCACGAAAAGCCAAAGCGGAAGTTCCACGGTTTGCGTCATGGCGGCAGATTGCCACCAATCACAGCTGCCCACAATCTGAACAATTGCGGCATGCCGCAACGCAGCGAATTGACATGTCCCGAAAATTGCGCTTTAGAACCTCAAGACGAAATTTTATTGCCCACTGAAACGCGAGGCCCCGCTATGACGCAGACGCAGAAAGATCGCCCCTGGCTCATCCGAACCTATGCCGGTCATTCCACGGCCAAAGCCTCGAACGCACTTTATCGGGGGAATCTTGCGAAAGGCCAAACCGGCCTGTCGGTGGCCTTCGATCTGCCCACTCAAACGGGCTATGACAGCGACCACACTTTGGCCCGCGGTGAAGTCGGCAAGGTTGGTGTGCCGGTCTGTCATCTGGGCGACATGCGGGTTCTGTTCGACCAGATCCCGCTGGAGCAGATGAACACCTCGATGACGATCAACGCCACTGCGCCATGGCTTTTGGCGCTTTATATCGCCGTCGCGGAAGAGCAAGGCGCGGATGTATCCAAACTACAGGGCACGGTTCAAAACGACCTGATCAAGGAATACCTGAGCCGCGGCACTTATGTTTGCCCGCCCAAGCCGTCGCTCAAGATGATCGCGGACGTGGCCGAGTATTGCTATACCAATGTTCCGAAATGGAACCCGATGAACGTGTGCTCGTATCACCTGCAAGAGGCGGGTGCGACGCCAGAGCAGGAACTGGCATATGCCCTGGCCACTGCCATCGCCGTGCTGGACGAATTGCGCCCACGTGTACCTGCCGAGGATTTTCCGGCGCTCTGCGGCCGGATTTCCTTTTTTGTGAATGCCGGCATCCGCTTTGTCACTGAAATGTGCAAAATGCGAGCCTTCGTGGATCTTTGGGATGAGATCCTGCAACAACGCTATGGCGTTGAAAATCCGAAATTCCGTCGATTCCGCTATGGCGTGCAGGTGAACTCTCTGGGTCTGACCGAGCAGCAGCCCGAAAACAACGTCTATCGCATCCTGATCGAGATGCTGGCCGTAACCCTGTCGAAGAATGCCCGAGCCCGAGCGGTGCAGTTGCCCGCCTGGAACGAAGCGCTGGGTCTGCCGCGCCCATGGGACCAGCAGTGGTCGATGCGGATGCAACAGATCTTGGCCTACGAAACCGATCTGCTGGAATACGATGACCTGTTCGATGGCAACCCCGCTGTCGATGCCAAGGTAAAAGAGCTGAAAGAAGGCGCGCGGGCCGAACTGGCCAACCTGGATTCGATGGGCGGCGCGGTCGCTTCGATCGAATACATGAAGTCCCGACTGGTGGATTCCAACGCTGAACGCCTGAACCGGATCGAGCGCAACGAAACCGTTGTCGTCGGTGTGAACAGATGGATCGAAGGCGAGGCATCACCGCTTCAAACCGAAGACGGTGGCATCATGGTTGTTGATCCCGCCGTGGAACAAGAACAGATCGACCGCCTGAATTCGTGGCGCGCAGAACGGGACGAAGCGGCCGTAACCGCGGCCCTGGCCGCGCTGCGCGAAGCGGCACAGACCGGGGCAAACATCATGGAACCGTCCATTGCAGCCGCAAAGGCCGGCGCGACGACGGGCGAATGGGCCGAAGAAATGCGCAAAGTCTATGGAACCTATCGCGGCCCAACTGGTGTTTCGGGGTCTGTTTCGAACAAGACCGAAGGGCTGGACGACCTGCGTGCCGCCGTTGATGCCGTCAGCGACAAGCTGGGCCGGCGTCTGAAGTTCCTTGTAGGCAAACCCGGACTGGACGGCCATTCCAACGGTGCCGAACAGATCGCCTTCCGAGCCCGCGATTGCGGTATGGATATCAGCTATGAGGGCATTCGCCTGACACCCGAAGAAATCGTTGCGGCCGCCCGCGAAGATGACGCGCATGTCATTGGACTGTCGATCCTGTCCGGCAGCCACCTGCCACTGGTCAAAGACGTCATGGAACGTCTGCGGCAGGCGGGGTTGTCTCATATCCCAGTCGTGGTGGGTGGTATTATTCCGGACGAAGATGCCGAAAAACTGAAATCCATGGGTGTGGCCAAGGTCTACACCCCGAAAAACTTCGAACTCAATTCGATAATGGGCGATATTGTTACTCTGGCGGATCCGCGGAACCTCGCGGCAGAGTAAATTAGCTGCAAGGCACTTTTTCTCCTGTTTCCGTCTCTGAAAAATTCGGGATGGAATAAGCTGATATTTGGAATTACGGTGCGCGCTCATGTGCACCGTAATTATTATCTGATGGAGAAGAATGATGGGGATCAATCTTGAGAATATGTCACGCAAAGACCTTTTGGCTTTGCGCAATGACATTGAGAAAGCTTTGATCAGGGCAGAAAAACGCGAACGTCAGGAAGCTTTGAGAGCCGCAGAAAAGGCTGCGGCAGAATTCGGCTTCTCTTTGTCTGAGCTGTCCGGAGAAGCGTCTCGCAGCGTTAAGCCAACAAAAACAAAGGCTAAATACCGCAACCCGGAAAATCCAGATCAAACTTGGACCGGTCGCGGCCGCAAGCCTCAATGGGTGCATGACGCGCTGACCGCAGGCGTGGATATTTCTGATCTGGAAATCTAATCTGAGCGTTTTTGAAAATGACAATTCATATTGGCGCCGAAAAAGGCGAAATAGCTGAAACCGTTCTTTTGCCCGGTGATCCCTACCGGGCGAAATGGGCGGCCGAAACGTTTTTGGACGATGTCAAACAGGTCAATAACGTTCGGGGAATGCTTGGCTTTACCGGAAACTGGAAGGGAAATCCTGTGACAATTCAGGGAAGCGGCATGGGAATGCCGTCTCTTTCCATTTATGTAAACGAGTTGATCCGCGAATACGATGCGAAAACCCTGATCCGCATCGGATCCTGCGGGGGGATGCAGGACGGCGTCAAAATTCGTGACGTTATTCTGGCCATGACATCAACCACGCTGAGCACGCCGTCGCGCGGCATCATGAAAGAGCTCAACTTTGCGCCCTGCGCCGATTGGGGGCTGCTGCAAGCTGCCGCCACCGCGGCTGCCGCCAAGGGTACGCCGACCCATGTTGGTGGAATTTACTCGTCAGATGTCTTTTATGACGAGCGTCCAGATCTCAATGAACAGATGGTGCGTCACGGCATTCTGGGGGTCGAGATGGAAGCGGCCGAACTTTACATCCTGGCGGCGCGCCACAAATGCCGCGCCTTGGCCGTTCTCACTGTTTCCGACCACCTGTTGACCGGAGAGGCTCTGCCATCGTCAGAACGTGAAAGCAGCTTTGGTGAAATGGTGGAAATCGCGCTTCAGGCTGCGTTCCCCAACAGCTGATGGTGGGCAGGCACGAGGAAACGGGTGCCTGCCGTTGCTAACGCCCGTGCGAGCGATCATAACCATTGCTCGCAGGGCTGTCCCACCCCTTCAAATCACCATTGGCAGGCGCGAACACCTCGACCAGCAAGGGGTAGCATGCAGCCGTGTCCGAGGAATGCTCCGAGGAACAATCTCCGCCCGGGCAGGCGCTGAGGTTGCCCAGCAAATCAATCTCGGCAAAAAATTCCAGAAAATCTCCGGGGCGCACGGGTGAGGCTTTCATGAAGTACTGACCCGTGTCGCGGGTGAAACCGGTACACATGAAGACGTTCAGTACGTCGTGCACCGCTGGTTCGGCTTCGGCCAGCGGAATATTGAGGTGATCCGCAAGCGCGCGGGTCAGGTTGGAATGGCAACAATGGTGGTATTGCGTACCGGACAAAAGGTTGCCCGTATACGGATCGCATCGCGTACCGATGACGTCATGAACCGACCCCCCATAGGAATCGATCCCGTACCACTCCAGCGTATCCGCAATAATCGTGGCCATCGGGCGCAGATGAGGAAAACTGGACCACATCCGCTCTCCGGTGGTCAGATGCGTGCCATGCAGCGCCCTGGTTTTTCCGGAATAGAAGCGTTCTGAAAGGTCGTTTCGGTTCCAGAGGTTCAGATCGCCAACCTGCGGCCCCTCGACGGAAGTGATGCGAAAGAAATGGCCGGCAGGCACTTCAAAACAACGCGCATCGCGTGGCGGCACCAGCACTTCGCCCGTTTTGCTTGCGCGTGCTCGAAGGGACTTCATCCAAGGTACATCCGGTCGCGGCAATGCCTCGTTCCGGTAACAGATGACAGGGGCAACCGCGCGACGGGCTTCGGCATCTTCGGGCGGTTGTAGAGTGTTTTCTGAAACGGTCATGCCGGGCAGAGTGGCGTATTATTCAGCCCTCGGAAAGCCCTATCTTTCAGGGGTCACGCGCCTTCAAGCACCGCAATGGTTGGTCCAACGCAGTTATTTCGGCACCGCAGAAGCTGCACCGCCAGATGCCGTGGCTCTTGTCCTGCCGCCACCTGCAATCACGTGTCAGCCCGGAATGGCGCGAGCGCCAGAGGAAATAGGCAAACACGCCGGCCGCCAGAAGAAGCAGAAGAACAGGCATCCCTCTGCTTTGCCGATAAACCTTCAGTTTGCAAGCCTTGCCGCCTGTATCAGGCTGCGTTTGCGTATTCGAAAAGCTCTGGTTCCTTGTCAGCCTTCGCAGGTTCGGGCGTGTAATAGGCCCATGCCTGTTCAAGCAGTTCCAGCGCGTCTTGGGCGTCGGTTTTCCGTTTGGATGTGTCTTTGCTCATTGGAGTGATCCTGACTAAAGCTCATCACTCCTCCCTGCCCAAAAAATAAGGCAATGCAGCCGGGGCTGCATCGCCTATTTATGCAAGATGGACATGCGAAAATCGCAAATCGGGTCTGTGTTTAGACCGCGCGCTCGACCATCATCTTCTTGATCTCGGCAATCGCCTTGGCCGGGTTCAGACCTTTCGGGCAGGTCTTGGCACAGTTCATGATGGTGTGACAGCGGTAGAGTTTGAACGGATCTTCCAGCTCATCCAGACGTTCACCGGTGGCTTCATCCCGGCTGTCGATGATCCAGCGATAGGCATGCAGCAAGGCCGCAGGGCCAAGATAGCGGTCGCCATTCCACCAGTAGCTGGGGCATGAGGTCGAGCAGCTGGCGCACATCACGCATTCATAGAGACCGTCCAGCTTCTTGCGATCTTCGATGGATTGTTTCCATTCCTTCGCAGGGCGATTGGTCTTGGTTTCCAGCCACGGCATGATGGACGCATGCTGGGCATAGAAATGAGTCAGATCAGGGATTAGGTCCTTGACCACTGGCATATGCGGCAGCGGATAGATTTTCACATCGCCCTTGATCTCATCCATGCCATAGATACAGGCCAACGTGTTGATCCCGTCGATGTTCATCGCGCAAGATCCGCAGATGCCTTCGCGACAGGACCGTCGGAATGTCAACGTCGGATCGATCTCGTTTTTGATCTTGATCAGCGCGTCCAGCACCATCGGACCGCACGTATCCATATCAACGAAATAGGTGTCGACACGCGGGTTCTGCCCGTCATCGGGGTTCCAACGATAGATCTGGAACTTGCGCACGTTCGTGGCGCCGCCCGGCTTTGGCCAGGTCTTGCCGGTGGTAATCCGGGAATTCTTGGGCAGGGTCAGTTGAACCATGTCAATTCTCCATTCAGCACAAGGCCGCCTTTCAGCCTGTCCGGGCGCATTCAGACGCCCCTCGGTTATAATGCCCCCAATGGGCGATGTTCACGTCGAAATCCGGCGAAAGCCAATCCGCAAAGCTTTGCGGATCGTCCCGGTCGATATCAAAGCGCAGAAAGCGCGGGTTGTCGTCAAAGAAAGCTTCGACCTCGGAATGGTGCACGTCATACATACGCGCCCAGCCCCGTTTTACCTCGTCGGCCGTCTGTCCATTGGCCTTGCAGCATCGCTCTAGGTACCTACCGCCGGAATGGTTGGCACGTGATGCGATCCAGTCATCGCGATTGCGCGTGTTCAGCAAGAAATAGGCGTCGGGGTAAGCTGCGTGCAGCTCTCGAAAGAACCGCGCGCCGTCCAGCATGAAGCGCGAATTGACAAAGGCGATATCGGTGAAGGCCCGGACGGCACCGAACCCATCCAGCGGTCTGCGCCCCATGGCAATATTGGTTACCATGCGGTGTGCAAGGTTTAGACCCTGTTCATCTTCCCAATGCACCGAAGGAATCCCGTTGTTCTGAAACAGCTTGTGAAACGAGGTCGTCGCGCAGCGGTTCAAGCCGATCAGGATGATCTTGGGATCGCTTTGCCCGGATTGGAGTTTCTCGACCGTCATTGCAAGCACCAGCAAGGCATATGCCGCGATGCGCCTGGGATTTCACCATGACTTGCGCTTTTTTGAACGCCCTTCCGGAATGTGACTGGATCAAAAGCGGCTTGTTTGGCTTTCCGGGTCGATATGGTGCTTGCGCCAGTCACACGTTCAACTCCGCTCGAACACTTTGAACGCGGCAAAGCTGTTCTTTGAGGCATGCGCATGCCCTTTGACGGCAAACGGGTTCTCTTCTTCACAATAGAGCTGCCAGCCGGGCATGAATTCTTCAACCCACAGGGAATACGGGCGATGGCGCACATGCTGGTTGGAAGGGTTCTGGTCAAAATCAGACGAATAGATAACGACAAAACGCTTTGCCAGCCCGAACAACCGCCGCATGTAGTTCTCGAAAACGCTGTCTTCGGTCAGATGATAAATGACATCCAGCGAAAGAGAAACGTCATGCGGCTCAACCTCGGAATCGGCGTTTTTGAACACCCAATTGGGGCGGGATCGAAAAACTTCGTTGCAGCGACGAACGCAGAGGTCCGAGACATCAAGACCGGTATATTTCGGGATATCAAACAATTGCGCCTGATTTCCGTCGCCCGATCCCAATTCTACAACCGAGTCCACGCCTTCCATCTCGACCATCGTGTTGATGAAATTCGCTTTGTAGACGGCAAGACGCCCGTAAGACCCCGCTCCCGAGGTCTTGCCGCGCTCATATCGGCGTTGCCAATAATCGGTCGAAGAAAACTCTGCCATCTCGCCCCTGTTCCTGACCCGCCCTTTAGAACGTCCGCGCTTTGGGCGCGATTTTCTGCAAGCTGATACCGCCTTGGTCCTCGGTCGTCAGCGGATCAACGATGACCGGACGATAGCTAAGCTCAACCTTGCTGCCCTCAACCCGGCTGACCGTGTGAACACGCCAGTTTTCGTCATCACGCTCGCTGAAGTCCTCATGCGCGTGGGCCCCTCGGGATTCCTTGCGGGCCTCGGCGCCGACGATGGTGGCAAGCGCGTTTGGCATCAGGTTGGTCAGTTCAAGGGTTTCCATCAGATCGCTGTTCCAGACCAACGAACGGTCTGTGACCTTCAGGTCGTCCATCTTTGCGGCAATCGCCGTCATCTTCTCGACGCCTTCGGCCATGGTCTTGGCGGTTCGGAACACGGCCGCATCCGCCTGCATGGTCTTTTGCATCTCAAGCCGAAGATCAGCGGTTGGGATTGAACCGCTGGCGTTACGCACCGCATCAAAACGGTCAAACGCCTTGTCGACCGACGCCTGGTTCAGAACCGGGTTGGGGGATTCGGCGTCGACAACCTTGCCAGCCCGGATCGCTGCCGCCCGGCCAAAGACCACAAGGTCAATCAGCGAGTTCGACCCCAGTCGGTTCGCACCGTGGACCGAGGCACAACCGGCTTCGCCAACGGCCATCAAACCGGGAACAACCGCAGTCGGATCGTCGGCAGTCGGGTTCAGAACCTCACCCCAATAGTTCGTGGGGATACCGCCCATGTTGTAATGCACGGTGGGCAGAACCGGGATCGGTTCCTTCGTGACATCCACACCCGCAAAAATCTTGGCGCTTTCCGAGATGCCGGGCAGGCGCTCCGCCAGAGCCTCGGCAGGCAAGTGGCTGAGGTTCAGGTGAATGTGATCCCCTTCGGCCCCTACGCCACGTCCCTCGCGGATTTCCATGGTCATCGAGCGCGAAACGTAATCGCGCGGTGCGAGGTCCTTGTACTGGGGCGCATAGCGCTCCATGAACCGTTCACCTTCCGAGTTTGTCAGGTACCCGCCCTCGCCGCGCGCGCCTTCGGTGATCAGACAGCCCGAACCGTAGATGCCGGTGGGGTGGAACTGAACGAATTCCATATCCTGCAAGGCCAGCCCAGCACGGGCCACCATGCCGCCGCCATCACCGGTGCAGGTATGGGCCGAGGTCGCACTGAAATAGGCACGGCCGTAGCCACCCGTAGCCAGCACCACCATCTTGGCGTTGAAGACATGCATGGTGCCATCGTCCAGCTTCCAGCAGACGACACCCTGACACTGACCGTCTTCGGACATGATCAGGTCGATGGCGAAATACTCGACATAGAACTCGGCGTTGTTCTTCAGCGACTGCCCGTACAGAGTATGCAGGATCGCATGGCCGGTCCGGTCGGCGGCTGCGCAGGTGCGCTGTACCGCAGGACCTTCTCCGAATTCAGTGGTGTGTCCACCGAAGGGGCGCTGATAGATCTTACCCTCTTCTGTCCGGCTGAACGGAACGCCATAGTGCTCCAGCTCGTAGACCGCCTTTGGCGCCTCGCGGGCGAGGTACTCCATCGCGTCGGTATCGCCCAACCAGTCCGAGCCCTTGACGGTATCGTACATGTGCCATTGCCAATGGTCGGGGCCCATATTCGATAGCGACGCGGCAATGCCACCCTGCGCGGCCACGGTATGAGAACGGGTTGGGAAAACCTTGGTCACGCAGGCCGTACGCAGGCCTTGTTCCGCCATACCCAATGTTGCCCGCAGACCGGCCCCACCGGCGCCGACAACGACCACGTCATATTCATGCGTTTCGTATTCGTATGCAGCCATTTCTTTCAGCTCCGGGAATTAAAGGGCAATGCGCGCGATGGCGAAGATGCCGGCCGCAGCCGCACCATAGGACAGGCAGGTCACCAGAATGATCAGGACCTTTTCAAGCATGCCGTGAACATAGTCTTCAAGCATCACCTGCGCACCGTCTGTGAAGTGTTTGAAGCCAACCGCCAGCGTCAGTGCTGCCACGATGGCCGGGAAGGGCCGCGAGTAGTATTCAAGCACCACGTCAAACGGCTGACCCAGAACCGGGCCGAAGGTGAAAACAAACAAAGGCACAAGGATCAGCAGAGCCACCGAGCTGACTTTCATCGCCCAGAAATGAGCGGTGCCGGATTTCGCCGAGCCGAGGCCAGCGGCGCGTTTGCGGTCGGTCAGATAACGCATGTCAGGCCTCCAATCACGCGACGATGACAAGGGTCAGAAGGGTCAGCACGACCGATCCGATGACAACGGCCCAGCCCAGCTTTGTCGCTGTGGGAAGGTCCAGCCCAATAGCATTGTCCCAGATCAGGTGCCGTACACCGGCCAGCGTGTGATACCAAAGACCCCATACGGACAGAGCCATCACCAGATCGCCAAGCACCGAAGTAATCACTCCGTTCGCAACGGCGAAGGCCTCGGGCGACGTTGCTGCGGCCAGAAACCACCAGACGATCAGCAGCGCCGCCAGCAGTAGCGCGTTTCCGGTGATGCGTGTCAGGATGGATGTGACCGACGTCAGCTGTGGACGATAGATCGACAGGTGCGGCGAAAGTGGGCGGTTGCCCCGATTTACATCGGCCATGGCGGCTCCTTTTCGGTTGGCTACCGAACGTTTTACTGTTTTTTGCGACACTGTCACGTGCTGCGGGTGCAAAAACCACTAAATTCAGCGCAATTTGACGGATTATTCCGGTATGTGATCACACAAAATATTGTCGTGATCACATTTAACATTCCCCTTCATCAATGTTAGCGATTTCAAACCAAAGGCATGTGATCACGAATCTCCTGACTGTCATTTCAGGCCCGCCGTTTGCTGCGTCACTTCGCGCAGCAGTTTCTTGCGAATTCGCTCCGGGTAGTCCGCGAAGCCCGAGGCCGAAACGACAAAAGCGCCTTCACCCACGATGACATTCTCAAAGAAATAGGCCGTCAGGTCCGGTTCACTTTCTTCGATGGCCAACGCATTGACGACAATGCCGCGGTTGCGCAAAGCCGCGTGAACTTGCGTCGGTTCGACGCCTTCATTGGATACGCCGTCCCCCGACAGATCGATCAGTCGCCGTTTGCAATCGGAAACGGACTCAAATGCGTCCAGCGTCGTGTGCAGCGCCTCGCCAATCGCGGTCGAGAAGTTCCGCCAGATGCGTGGATCTTCGGCAACCTGATCGGCAAAACGATCCAGCGCCGCGAAACTGTCGACTCGGGTCCAGGGGATCGTGACCTGCTGGCGCGACGACCCGGTCCATTGCACCAGCATCAACTGCGCCTGACCACGAACCAATGCCTCGGACACGATCGGGTCGCGCAGACCAGCGGCCAGCCCGTCCATCTGGATACGAAACTCGCTGGCGTCGACCGAGCCGGAAACGTCAACCGCCAGGGCCAGCGCCAGATCGCAGGCCTGAGCCGCCGGCGCCAGACAAACGCTGATCAATATCGCGCGCAGAATATGCATGGTGCAAGCCTAGCACGGCTTGCATGCGAATGGCTCACAATACCGTCAGCACGCCTATTGCGGCATGAGCGCCCAATAGTCGAGGTCCAGAAGCACATCCGGCAAATACCGGCCCTCGTCATTCTTCAACTCGAACGGATCACCACCCTTTGTCGCCACCAGACGCAGGCGGATCGCACCCACGCCGGGAACACCGGTTTCCGCCTTATCCAGAACTTCGGACCAGGCCTTGATCGTGTCGCCCGCGAAACACGGGTTGGCATGCGCGCCGCCATTCAGGCCGACAATCATCTGCGCGTTCGCAAGCCCATTGAACGACAACGTCCGCGCCATCGAGATCACGTGCCCGCCATAGATCAACCTGCCTTCCGGGCGGAACGTCAGGTCGAAATGCACCTTGGCGGTGTTCTGCCACAATCGCGTGGCCAGCATGTGTTCGGCCTCTTCCACGGTGACGCCGTCCACGTGGTCGATTTTCTCACCGATCTCATAATCGCCCCAACGATGCGCTTCACCGGCCAAAGCGAAATCGTAATTCGAGAAATCCAGACCTTCGGGCACGATCAGATCCTGGGGCGTCAAGGCCTTCTTCAATTCTGGAACAACCGTTTCGGGCGCTGGCGCATTCACGTCTGCCTTGCGCACCATCACCCAACGGACATATTCGATGACGACTTCGTCCAATTGGTTCAATCCACGGGTGCGGACCCAGACGACACCTGTTTTCCCGTTGGAATTCTGTTTGACGCCAATCACCTCGGACACAGATCGCAGGGTGTCACCGGCGTAGACGGGTTTCAGCCAGCGGCCTTCGCCATAGCCAAGATTGGCAACCGCGTTCAACGAGACATCCGGAACCGTTTTACCGAACACCAGATGAAACGCCGCCAGATCATCAAGAGGACTTTCCGGCAAACCGCAATCTCGGGCAAATTCGTCCGAAGAATACAGCGCGTGACGCGCGGGATAAAGCGCGTGATACAAACCGCGTTCGCCCTCGGTCACTGTGCGCGGCACGGCGTGTTGCAACACCTGCCCTACGGAATAATCCTCGAAAAATCGACCCGGATTTGTTTTTACCATTACTGCTGTCCCAGTTTCATGTCGGGGGAATAGTCGGCTTCGACCTCTTTGGTCACAGCCTGCGCACACCGCATTACATTGTTGGCTGAGTCGAAGGCATAGGACGGGTCGCCGTACAGCTCCCATCCCTTCGCCAGCGCATCTGACACCTTGTGGCAGAAGGCTGACGTGTCTTCTTCGGTCAACAAACGATAGAGTTTCGCCATGGGGTCAGGTCCTCATGAGCCAAACGGAGACGGACCGACCAGGCCGTGGATATATCCGATAACCCCCAGCAGCACGATCGACGCCACAAAGAACATCGCATCCTTGCCATAGGTACCCGGCTCACTGGGCGTCCAGTCGGGTTCGGCCTTGTTGATCACAACTACTTCGACCACGGCCCATGCCAGAAGACCGCCGAACAGGATGATCGAGGCCAGATCTCCGTTCACCAGCAAATGCGCAAAGGCCCACAGCTTGAATCCACCCAGCATCGGATGGCGAAGCTTGTTCAGCACCCGGCCTTTGGTGCCCGCGGGGCTCATCATGAAGATCGCGATCAGAACCAACAGATTATTGACGTGAATCAGAAAGGTCGGCGGTGCCCAGACATAAATGAAGTCGGTCATGCGATAGCCGAACACCATCAACAGGATCGACGCGACCAGCGCCAGGGCTACTGCCCCCTTGCCCCCGTCGCCCATCGCGGCGCGGCGTTCAGGTGCCACGCGTTTGAACAGATGCGCGGCCCACCACAGCGCCACGCCTAAAATAAGAAGAACAAAGCCCATGCTGGCTTACCCCGCTTGCAAAGCTGAAATCGCCTCTGCTTTTGCCAGAATTTCACGGGCCGTTGCAACGTGCAGGTTTTCAACGATCTTGCCATCCACGACGGCAACACCCTGCCCTTGCGCTTCGGTCTCTTCGAATGCCGAAATTTGGCGTCGGGCCAGATCGATCTCGTCATCCGATGGTGCGAAGGCCGTGTTGGCCACATCGACCTGGGCCGGATGGATCAGTGTTTTGCCATCAAAGCCCATGTCGCGGCCCTGCGCACACTCGGCGGCCAGACCCTCGGCATCCTTGAATGCGTTGTACACTCCATCGATGATGATCAGCCCTTCGGCCTTGGCGGCCAGCAGGCACAGACCCAGCGAAGTCATCATCGGCAGGCGATCGGGACGAAAGCGGGTTTGCAGCTCTTTGGCCAGATCGTTTGTGCCCATCACGAACCCGGCCATCAGCGGATGCGCGGCGATCTCGGCAGCGTTCAGCATTCCGCGCGGCGTTTCCATCATGGCCCAGATCGGCAATTCTCCGGTGATCGCCGCCAGAGCATCCACGTCAGCCGCCGAATTCACCTTGGGCAACAGGACAGCATCGGCATCCATGTCGCGCACCGCCTCGGCATCGGCACGCCCCCATTCGGTGTCCAGCCCATTGATCCGGACGATCTTGACCCGCGCACCATAACCCCCAGCAGCCAAGGCCCCTTTCAGCGTTTCGCGAGCGTTTTCTTTTTCGTCCGCTGCAACTGCATCTTCCAGGTCGAAGATGATCGCATCCACAGGCAAAGAACGGGCCTTGTCCAGGGCCCGGTCCTTCGAGCCAGGAATGTAGAGAACCGAACGATAGGGGCGCAGACGAGGATCCATGGACCACTCCCATTGAAATAAAGTTGCGCGGAATGGGACATTTTTTGCAGGAAAGTTCAAGCACAAAATCGCCGCACCGCAGCAAACCCGACGCAACGTGCGTTCCCTTAACCGGATTTCGTCCCTTGCCACCCACCCTGATCGGCAGTTGGAATCAAAAAGGGTACGGGATGCAAAAGACGGTGTTCAAGATGACGATGGGGCTTGGGATCATGGTCCTGGCCGCGCAACATGTGCACGCTCAGGGTCAAAACTGTGCGCCCAGAGAAGCTGTGCTGGAACGGTTGCACGAGGCCTATGGTGAAACGCGCAGGGGTTTGGGGCTGGCCCGGAAAGGCGCCGTCATGGAGCTTTTTGCCTCGGACGAAACCGGCAGCTGGACGATCACGGTGACGTTGCCCAACGGGATCACCTGCCTTGTGGCTTCGGGTCAGGCTTTTGAAGAGGTGGCCGAGGCGCTGCCACCCAATGCCTGATCAGGTAAGCGCGTCCCAGATCAGCTTGCTGCCGGTGAGCGTCAGCAGCACATAGGCAAGCCCGAAGAACAGGCGTTCGGACAACATGAAATGTGCCCGGACGCCCAGCCATGCCCCCAGAATCGCAAAGGGTGCCAGCAGAAAATCCGCCCATAACGTCTGCCATGTGAACATACCCAGATACGCATAAGGTATGAATTTCGCGATATTGATCACCCAGAAAACCAGTACCGTACTGGCTTGAAATTCCGTTTTCGTCAGGCGTTGCGACAATAGATAGACCGCTGCCGGGGGGCCACCGGCATGGCTGACGAAACTTGTGAAACCCGCGACCAGCCCGGCAAACAAACCGGAAGACGGCGGCAGTCGCCTGGCAAACCCGCGCACCCACCCTTTCGACTGCGCGATGTGCCAGATTACGAACCCGACCGAGATGCCACCAATCAGCAGACGCAACAGATCATCATCTGTTGCACGATAAAGCCACGCACCCATCGCCACACCGGGCACGGCGCCAAGGATCAGCAGACGGGAATCCGGCCAGCTCCACCGCCTCCAATAGGGACCCAAAGTGGCCACGTCGATCACCATCAAGATCGGCAGCATCAGGGCCAAAGCCTGCCCGGGCGTCAGGATCAAGGCCAGAATCGACGACGAGGCAAAGGCCACGCCGGAACCGAAACCGCCCTTTGAAATACCGGCAAAGATCACGGCAGGGATCGCCACGGCAAAAAACATCAAGTTCAATTCGAACATGTGACAGTCCCGGTTTTGGCTTGTCTCAAAGGCCGTTTAGCGCAATCAAAGCGGGGCCTGCAAACAGTATGCGGTTGTATGCCACGTCGCAGAACTCTTGCCTATTGACGTTTTAACGACTAGCACAACCGCGATTTCAATACCGACCGGATATGGAGAAATTCCAAATGGCCAGACCCAAGATTGCGCTGATCGGCGCGGGGAACATCGGCGGCACGCTCGCACATCTCGCAGCTGTCAAAGAACTGGGTGACGTTGTCCTGTTTGACATCGCAGACGGGCTGCCTCAAGGCAAGGCGCTCGACATCGCTGAATCCGGCCCTTCGGAAGGGTTCGACGCCTCGATGAAAGGCACCAGCGACTATGCCGATATCGCTGGCGCGGATGTTTGCATCGTGACCGCAGGCGTGGCCCGCAAACCGGGCATGAGCCGCGATGATCTGCTGGGCATCAACCTGAAAGTCATGAAGTCGGTTGGTGAAGGCATCGCAGCCCACGCACCCGAAGCGTTCGTTATCTGCATCACCAACCCGCTGGACGCGATGGTCTGGGCCTTGCGCGAATTCTCGGGCCTGCCGCACAACAAGGTCTGCGGCATGGCAGGGGTGCTTGACTCGGCGCGCTTTGCACACTTCCTGTCGGAAGAGTTCAACGTCTCGATGCGCGACGTCACCGCCTTCGTTCTGGGCGGCCACGGCGACACCATGGTGCCGTCGGTCCGTTACTCGACCGTTGCCGGTATTCCGCTGCCTGATCTGGTCGAGATGGGCTGGACCACGCAAGAGAAACTGGACGCCATCGTGCAGCGTACCCGTGACGGCGGCGCCGAAATCGTTGGCCTGCTGAAAACCGGTTCGGCCTATTACGCGCCTGCAACGTCGGCGATCGAAATGGCCGAAGCCTATCTGAAAGACCAGAAGCGCGTTCTGCCCTGCGCGGCCTACTGCAACGGCGAACTGGGCGTAGACGGGCTCTATGTCGGCGTTCCGACCGTGATCGGCGCTGGCGGCGTCGAGCGTATCGTTGACATCAAGCTGAACGAAGACGAGCAGGCAGGGTTCGACAACTCGGTGAACGCCGTGAAGGGTTTGATCGACGCGTGCAAGGGCATCGACAGCTCGCTGGCATAAAACAACCCTGAACTTCGAATAACAGACCGGCCCGTTTCAGGGCCGGTTTTCTTTTGGTCCGCGCATGTCCCGGTCGCAAATGTTGGCGCAAACGCCGCAAATCCCTTTTTTCGAATGTGATTTTCTGACGCTGCGCAGTTTTTTCGAATCGTTTTGCCACATCAGAAATTTTGTGATCACACCCTAAAATCCCGTGATCACAAATGTTGAAAATCTTCGCTAAAAACCCATCGAGCATCAAAAAACCCTTTAAACTTGCCCGCTAGACACCCCTATAACGATTAAACGCAGTCAGACGGGACAGTTTCGATGAACATTCACGAATATCAGGCCAAAGCCCTCCTTCGCAGCTATGGCGCACCGGTGTCCGATGGTCGCGCCGTGTTGCGCGCCGAAGAAGCCAAAACCGCAGCAGGTGAGCTGGACGGCCCGCTTTGGGTTGTCAAAGCACAGATCCACGCAGGTGGTCGCGGCAAGGGTTCGTTCAAAGAGGCCGACGCCGGTGAAAAAGGCGGTGTTCGTCTGACCAAATCGGTTGAAGAAGCCGCCGAAGAAGCCAAAAAGATGCTGGGCCGTACTCTGGTCACGCATCAGACCGGTCCGGCAGGCAAGCAGGTCAACCGCATCTATATCGAAGCAGGCTCGGGCATCGAGCGCGAACTGTACCTGGCCCTGCTGGTAGATCGTCAAACCAGCCGCATTTCTTTCGTCTGTTCGACCGAGGGCGGCATGGACATCGAAGAGGTGGCCGCCGCAACGCCCGAGAAAATCCTGTCCTTCTCGGTCGATCCGGCCACCGGTTACATGCCGTATCACGGTCGCCGCATCGCCTTCTCGCTGGGTCTGGAAGGCCCGCAAGTCAAGCAATGCGTCAAACTGATGGGTCAGCTCTATCAAGCCTTCGTCGAGAAGGACATGGAGATGCTGGAGATCAACCCGCTGATCGTTTCCGACAGCGGCGATCTCAAGGTGCTGGACGCCAAGGTCGGCTTTGACGGCAACGCGGTCTACCGCCACCCCGACATCGCCGAGCTGCGCGACACGACCGAGGAAGACCCCAAGGAGCTGGAAGCCAGCAAATACGACCTGAATTACATCGCGCTGGATGGTGAGATCGGCTGCATGGTCAATGGCGCCGGTCTGGCGATGGCGACGATGGACATCATCAAGCTGTATGGGGCCGAGCCTGCCAACTTCCTCGACGTGGGTGGCGGTGCGACCAAAGAGAAAGTGACTGAGGCGTTCAAGATCATCACCTCAGACCCGCAGGTCAAAGGCATTCTGGTCAACATCTTCGGCGGCATCATGCGCTGTGACGTCATCGCCGAGGGCGTTGTCGCCGCGGTGAAAGAGGTCGGCCTGAAGGTTCCGCTGGTCGTGCGTCTGGAAGGCACGAATGTCGAAAACGGCAAAGAGATCATCAACACCTCTGGCCTGGACGTGATCGCGGCGGACAACCTGAAAGACGGTGCCGAAAAGATCGTGAAAGCGGTCAAGGGGTAATCTTGTTCAAATGGGGCTGGCCTCGGGCCCGCCCCATCGCGGCTAAAACCAAGCTGAAAAGCATTGCCGCGCAAGGCCGAAAGAAGCAATCGATCTGATGACCATCCCAATCTTCCTCATAGGCTTGGAACGCGCCACAGGGCGGGCGCGTTTGATGGAGCAGGAGCTGCAAAAGGCAGGCCTGTCGGCGACGCGCGTCAATGCTGTTGATTGCGACGCCGCCACCCGTGAGGATTTCCTGCGCGACTGTCGGGCCGAGGGGCCGTGGGGCTATTTCCATACCAAGGACATGGCCTGCACCCTCAGCCATGCCAAAGCATGGGAGGCGCTGATCGCCTCGGGCGCGGAACAGGCGTTGATCCTTGAGGATGATGTGTTTCTGACACCGGAACTGGCAGACTGGCTGAATGATGCCTCATGGTGGCCCGCAGATGCCGATATCGTCCGGTTCGAACGCTGGCGCAGCACGAAGCTTTACGTGGCACTTGGACGCAAGCGGTTGTCCCATTTGGGGCGGGAACTGCGCCTGATGCGCTCGCGCCATCCCGGTGGTGCAGCTTATGCGCTGACACGCGAAGCGGCCCGGCACTTCCTGGCCCAGAAACCCTTTGACATTACGCTGGATGGTTTGTTGTTCAACCCTTCCGCCTCGCCCGCGGCGCGTCAGATCAACATCTATCAGGTGATCCCGGCCATGGTCGAACAGGGCAACGAAGCGCCCGGCGAATACAATATGGGTGCGCCGCGCGCGCGGCCAACAGGCTGGCCCCTGATCCGGCAAAAAGTAAGGCGTGGCATCGCTGAAATCAGCAGCGGCCTGCGCACGACGGCCAACCTGGCCCTGGGACGTGCCACGCTCGAGAAAATTACCTATGCGCCGCAGGTTCTGCCGGCGACTGAACCCAATCAATCCAACACCGCCTAGAGAAAGGGACAAAATGGCAGTCCTCATCGACGAAAACACCAAAGTGATCTGTCAGGGCTTTACCGGCTCGCAGGGTACATTCCACAGCGAACAGGCCATTGCCTATGGCACCAAGATGGTCGGCGGCGTCACCCCCGGCAAAGGCGGGATGGAGCATCTGGGCCTGCCCGTGTTCAACTCGGTCCACGAGGCCAAGCACGTGACCGAAGCCAATGCCAGCGTGATCTATGTGCCGCCGCCGTTTGCTGCGGATTCGATCCTCGAAGCGATTGATGCCGAGATGGAAGTGATCGTCTGCATCACCGAAGGCATCCCGGTGCTGGACATGATGAAGGTGAAGCGCGCGCTGGAAGGCAGCAAATCCCGCCTGATCGGCCCGAACTGCCCCGGTGTGATTACACCCGACGCCTGCAAGATCGGCATCATGCCCGGCCATATCCACAAGCGCGGCTCGGTCGGCGTTGTGTCCCGCTCGGGCACCCTGACCTATGAGGCCGTCAAGCAGACCACCGATGTGGGTCTGGGCCAGTCCACCTGCGTGGGTATCGGCGGCGACCCGATCAAAGGCACCGAGCATATCGATGTGCTGGAATGGTTCCTGGCCGATGACGAGACCGAGTCGATCATCATGATCGGTGAGATCGGTGGCTCGGCCGAGGAAGAAGCTGCGCAGTTCCTGGCGGATGAGGCCAAGAAGGGCCGCAAAAAGCCGACCGCCGGTTTCATCGCAGGCCGCACAGCCCCTCCAGGCCGCCGTATGGGCCACGCAGGCGCGATTGTCGCCGGTGGCAAAGGCGGCGCCGAAGACAAGATCGAAGCCATGCGCTCGGCCGGTATCGTCGTGGCCGAAAGCCCCGCCCAGCTGGGTGAGGCTGTGCTGGAAGCGATTGGGTAAGCTGTGATTGCCCATAGCGCATATGTGCTGAGGGCAGCGCCCGACCGCGGGTGGGTGCAAAGCGCCCGCCCATGGGGGCGGTCGGGCGCTGCCCGGCGGTGTCGCCGGGCGGGTGGGTATTGATGGGACCAATGCAGGCCATATCGACCGGATTTCGGAAAACCTTTGTTTGTTCCGGCAGAGCCACACGCTCAGAATTCTGGTGGTTTGCACCGGTCGCGCTTGTCTTGCCGATCGTAACAGCAACACAGCTTAAATGGCAGAAAGCCGAGATTCGGGGCACCTGGCAACTGTTTGTCGTTATGGTAGCCTGTGTCCCTCTGCTATCGGCCATGAGCCGCCGGTTGCAAGATACTGGTGAGGAGGGTCGTCAGGCATTCTATCCATTCATGCCTTTAATTATTCTCTGGTTAGGTTATCAGGTGACATACTGGCTTGGGTTAGTCCTGCTAGCCAGTAGCGGTTTCGGCATCCTCTTTCTCGGGTTGTTCGTCATCGTGCTTATCGCCGCAGCGCTCCTTATTGGATTTATTGGATTTATCACAAGCGCACTGGTTGCATCCAACGTTCTTGGCATGATTCTTGTAGCATCAGATCCGCAAAGCAATCGCTTCGGAGCGCCCGAGGGAGGAGTGACACCATGACCTTCTCTGACGCGATCCGCACCTGTTTCTCCAAGTTTTTCACCTTTTCGGGTCGTGCCTCGCGGCCCGAGTACTGGTTCTTTTTCCTGTTCATCGTGATCTGGAACATCATCGCCGGCATCATCGACTGGCAGTTCTTCACTCAGGTCGCGATCACCGAAAGCGATGAGGTGAAATCTGTCACCGCAACGTCCTCGGCTCCGGTGCAGAGCATCGTCGGCCTGATCGTCTTCTTCCCGCATCTGGCCGTTGCGTGGCGGCGGATGCACGATACCGGGCGCAGTGGGCTGTACGCCCTGCTGCCGATCCTGCTGATCCTTGGGGCCTTTGCCGTCCTGATCTTTGGTATCGGGATCGCCTCGAGTTTTCAGCATGGCGGAACGCTCGACATTTTGTTTACCCGCGCAACATTGCTGATCGTCATCCCGACACTTATCGTTCTGGTGGTGTCGCCCCTCCTGGTGCTGTGGTGGCTGACCCGCCCCAGTCAACCAGGCACCAATCAATACGGTCCCAACCCACATGAGGTAGCCCAATGACCGAACACTCGCCCAATACTGCCTTTCATGCCTCAAGCTTCATGCAGGGGCATAACGCCGAATACCTGGAACAGCTTTATGCGCAGTACACCAAGAACCCCGGTGCGGTAGACGCTGCCTGGGTCGAGTTCTTCAAGGCCATGGGTGACGCCGCGCCTGATGTGCAGCGTGAGGCCGAAGGGCCTTCGTGGGCGCGCACGGACTGGCCGCCCATGCCAGCGGATGATCTGACCGGTGCGTTGACCGGCGAGTGGGCCGAGATTGACGCCAAGGCCGCAGGCAAGAAGATCAAGGAAAAGGCCGCCGACAAAGGTGTCGAAGTCAGCGATGACCAGATCAAGCGCGCGGTGCTGGACAGTCTGCGGGCGCTGATGCTGATCCGGGCCTATCGGATCCGGGGCCATCTGGCCGCCAACCTTGACCCTCTTGGCATGCGCGCGGCCAGCAATCATCCGGAACTGGATCCCAAAACCTACGGCTTCACCGATGTCGATATGGATCGCCCGATCTTTATCGACAACGTTCTGGGACTTCAGGTCGCCTCGATGCGGCAGATCGTCGAGATCGTGAAACGGACCTATTGCGGTACTTTTGCGCTGCAATACATGCACATCTCGAACCCGGAAGAGGCTGCATGGTTGAAAGAGCGCATTGAGGGTTATGGCAAGGAAATCCAGTTCACCAAGGAAGGCCGCAAAGCCATCCTGAACAAGATGGTCGAGGCCGAAGGCTTTGAGAAATTCCTGCACGTCAAGTACATGGGCACCAAGCGCTTTGGTCTCGATGGCGGTGAGGCGCTTATTCCGGCGATGGAGCAGATCATCAAGCGTGGCGGCGCGCTCGGCCTCAGTGATATCGTGATCGGGATGCCGCACCGGGGCCGTTTGAACATTCTGGCCAATGTGATGGGCAAACCGTACCGCGCCATTTTCAACGAATTCCAGGGCGGCAGTTTCAAACCCGAAGACGTGGATGGTTCGGGCGACGTGAAATACCACCTCGGTGCTTCAAGCGATCGCGAGTTCGACGGCAACAGCGTGCACCTGTCGCTGACGGCGAACCCGTCGCATCTTGAGGCGGTGAACCCTGTGGTTCTGGGCAAGGTCCGCGCCAAGCAGGATCAGTTGGGCGACACGGACCGCACCAAGGTCATGGCCATTCTGCTGCACGGCGATGCAGCCTTTGCCGGTCAGGGCGTCGTAGCCGAAGGCTTTGGCCTGAGCGGTCTGCGCGGGCATCGCACCGGTGGGACAATGCACATCGTAGTGAACAACCAGATCGGCTTTACCACCGCGCCGCATTTTTCACGCTCCAGCCCTTATCCGACGGATATCGCGCTGATGGTCGAGGCGCCGATCTTCCACGTAAACGGGGATGACCCCGAGGCAGTTGTTCATGCAGCCAAGGTGGCGACCGAGTTCCGCCAGAAGTTCCACAAGGACGTGGTTCTGGATATCTTCTGCTACCGCCGGTTTGGTCACAACGAGGGCGACGAGCCCATGTTCACCAACCCGATCATGTACAAGAAGATCAAGACGCATAAGACCACGCTGTCCTTGTATACGGAACGCCTGGTCAAGGATGGCCTGATCCCCGAGGGTGAGATCGAGGATATGAAGGCGGCCTTCCAGGCTCATCTGAACGACGAATTCGAGGCCGGTAAGGACTATAAACCCAACAAGGCCGATTGGCTGGATGGGCGCTGGTCGCATCTTGACAAGAACAAAGACGAATACATGCGCGGCGAGACGGCGATTTCGCCGGAAACCATGGCCGAAATCGGTGATGCCCTTACCCGCACACCAAGCGGATTTGCCATGCACAAGACGGTTGGTCGTCTGCTTGAGCACAAGAAACAGATGTTTGAAACCGGTAAAGGCTTTGACTGGGCCACTGGTGAGGCGCTGGCCTTCGGATCCCTGCTGACCGAGGGCTACCCGGTACGCCTTGCAGGTCAGGACGCCACGCGCGGCACCTTCAGCCAACGCCATTCCGGATTCGTTCATCAGGAAACCGAAGAACGGTATTACCCGCTGAACAACATTCGCGCAGGTCAGTCGCATTACGAAGTGATCGACTCGATGCTGTCCGAATATGCAGTGCTCGGCTTCGAATACGGATACTCGCTGGCCGAACCAAATGCGTTGGTCCTGTGGGAAGCCCAGTTCGGGGACTTCGCCAACGGCGCGCAGATCATGTTCGACCAATTCATCAGTTCGGGTGAATCGAAATGGCTGCGGATGTCCGGCCTGGTCTGTCTGCTGCCGCATGGGTTCGAAGGGCAAGGCCCCGAACATTCGTCGGCAAGGCTGGAGCGGTTCCTGCAAATGTGCGGTCAGGACAACTGGATCGTGGCGAACTGCACGACGCCTGCGAACTATTTCCACATCCTGCGCCGCCAACTGCACCGGACATTCCGCAAGCCGCTGATCCTGGTGACGCCGAAATCACTTCTACGCCACAAGCTGGCAGTCAGCTCCGCCGAGGATTTCACCACCGGATCCAGCTTCCACAGGGTGCTGTGGGATGATGCCCAGAAGGGCAATTCCGACACCAAGCTGGTGGCGGATGACAAGATCAAACGCGTGGTGATGTGTTCCGGTAAAGTCTATTTCGACCTGCTGGAGGAACGCGATGCTCGCGGCATCGACGACATTTATCTGATGCGGATCGAACAGTTCTATCCCTTCCCGGCACATTCTCTGATCAACGAGCTTGAACGGTTCAAGAATGCCGAAATGGTCTGGTGTCAGGAAGAGCCCAAGAACCAAGGTGCGTGGACCTTTATTGAACCCAATATCGAATGGGTTCTTTCCCGGATCGGCGCGAAACATACCCGTCCGGCTTATGTCGGTCGCGCAACCTCGGCCTCGCCCGCGACGGGCCTGGCCAGCCAACACAAAGCCCAACAAGAAGCGCTGGTTAACGAAGCGCTGAGCCTCGAAGGAAAATAAGCGATGACGATTGAAGTTCGTGTTCCCACGCTTGGCGAGTCGGTCACCGAAGCCACTGTTGCAACATGGTTCAAAAAGCCCGGCGATGCAGTCGCCGTGGATGAGATGCTGTGTGAGCTGGAGACTGACAAGGTGACGGTCGAAGTGCCCTCTCCCTCAGCCGGCGTGATGGGTGAGATTGTGGCCGCCGAAGGCGACACGGTTGGTGTCGATGCTCTGCTGGCGACGATTGCTGCCGGTGAAGGTGCGGCCGCGCCTGCCCCGGCAACAGCCGCAGCAACCCCCGAGGCCGCACCCTCTGCATCGGGCGGGTCGGTTGACGTGATGGTGCCCACGCTTGGCGAATCCGTGACTGAGGCGACTGTTTCGACCTGGTTCAAGCAAGTCGGCGACAGCGTCGCGCAAGACGAGATGCTGTGTGAGTTGGAAACTGACAAAGTCTCGGTCGAGGTACCCGCCCCGGCTGCGGGTGTTCTGGCGGAAATCGTCGCGCCGGAAGGTGCAACTGTTGATGCAACCGCAAAGCTGGCAGTCATCTCGGGCGCAACCGCAGGCGCAGCCCCTGCACCGGCTGCTGCTGTGGCTGCTCCTGCTGCGGCAAGCACCGGCAAGGATGTTGCAAATGCGCCGTCTGCCGAAAAGGCGATGGCCGAGGCCGGGTTGTCAGCCGATCAGGTCACCGGCACCGGTCGCGATGGTCGCATCATGAAGGAAGATGTAGCCAAGGCGGTTGCGGCTGCTTCGGCCCCCGCACCTGCGGCGGCTGCGCCGGCGCCCGTTGCTCAGGTTTCGCGCGCACCGGTTGCTGCCGAAGATGAAGCCCGCGAAGAGCGTGTACGGATGACCCGTCTGCGTCAGACCATCGCCAAGCGCCTGAAGGATGCGCAGAACACCGCCGCGATCCTGACCACCTATAACGAGGTGGACATGACCGAGGTCATGGCCCTGCGCAATCAGTACAAGGACCAGTTCGAGAAGAAGCACGGTGTGCGCCTGGGCTTCATGTCCTTCTTCACCAAGGCCTGCTGCCATGCCCTGAAAGAAGTGCCCGAGGTCAATGCCGAGATCGATGGCACCGACATCGTCTACAAGAACTTCGTTCACATGGGTGTGGCTGCTGGCACGCCGCAGGGTCTGGTTGTTCCGGTCATTCGCGACGCGGACAGCATGTCCTTTGCAGCCATCGAAAAAGCCATCGCCGAAAAGGGCAAGCGCGCCCGCGATGGCAAACTTTCGATGGCCGAGATGCAGGGCGGTACCTTCACAATCTCGAACGGTGGTGTTTACGGCTCGCTGATGTCCTCGCCGATCCTGAACCCCCCGCAATCGGGCATTCTGGGCATGCACAAGATCCAGGAACGCCCGATGGTCATCAATGGCGAGATCAAGATCCGCCCGATGATGTATCTGGCCCTGTCCTACGACCACCGCATTGTTGACGGCAAGGGCGCGGTAACCTTCCTGGTTCGCGTGAAAGAGGCGCTTGAAGATCCGCGCCGCCTGCTGATGGATCTGTAACCATGGCGACACATGTACTCTGGCAGGCCGATGTGGCCGATTTCGACGCCTGGCTGAAAGTGTTCCGCGAGGACAAGCCGATGCGCAAGGCCGCGGGTATCCGCGACCTGCATGTCTGGCGCGATCCCGATCAGAAGGACCATGCAATCGCGATGTTCGAGGTGATCAACCTGGACAAGGCGAAGGCATTTTTCGGATCCGAGGAATTGGCAATGCACCATGAACGAGGCGGCATTGCGCATATCTCGATCAAGCTGCTGGAACCCGTTTGACAATAGATATTCCCGACCTGCCAGATCGGGTCGGGAAAGCGCCGGATCGTCCGGTCGGTTTAGGAGAATGTAATGGCAAACTATGACGTCATCGTAATCGGCGCCGGACCCGGCGGCTATGTCTGCGCGATCCGCTGCGCTCAACTGGGCTTGAAAACCGCTGTAGTCGAGGGGCGCGAAACGCTGGGTGGCACTTGCCTGAACGTGGGCTGCATCCCGTCAAAAGCTCTGCTGCATGCCAGCCATCAGCTTCATGAAGCCGAACACAACTTTGCCAAAATGGGCCTGAAGGGTAAATCGCCTTCGGTCGATTGGAAACAGATGCAGGCCTATAAAGATGAGGTGATCGAGGGCAACACCAAGGGCATCGAGTTTCTGTTCAAGAAGAACAAGATCGACTGGCTGAAAGGCTGGGGCTCGATCCCTGCGGCCGGCAAGGTTCAGGTTGGCGATGAAATCCATGAAACCAAGAACATCATCATTGCGTCAGGCTCCGAACCGTCCTCGCTGCCCGGTGTCGAAGTGGATGAGAAAGTCGTTGTGACCTCAACCGGCGCGTTGTCTCTGGGCAAGATCCCGAAGAAAATGGTGGTGATCGGCGCGGGTGTGATCGGGCTGGAACTGGGTTCGGTCTACAGCCGCTTGGGTGCCGAGGTGACAGTGATCGAATTCCTCAAGGAAATCACTCCGGGCATGGACCCGGAAGTACAGAAGACATTCCAGCGTATCCTCAAGAAACAGGGGCTGAATTTCATCATGGGTGCAGCGGTGCAGAAAACCGAAGCAACCAAGACCAAGGCCAAAGTGACATACAAGCTGCTCAAGGACGACAGCGAGCATGTGATCGACGCCGATACCGTGCTGGTGGCCACCGGGCGCAAACCTTATTCCGATGGTCTGGGGCTGGACGCTCTGGGCGTCGAGATGACCCCGCGCGGCCAGATCAAGGTGGGTGCGGACTGGCAAACCAACGTACCGGGGATCTATGCCATCGGTGACGTGATCGAAGGCCCGATGCTGGCGCACAAGGCCGAAGATGAAGGCATGGCCGCCGCGGAACAGGTTGCGGGCAAGCATGGCCATGTAAACTATGGTGTCATTCCGGGTGTGATCTATACGTGGCCCGAGGTCGCCAATGTCGGTGAAACCGAGGCGACGCTCAAAGAACAAGGCCGTGCCTACAAGGTCGGCAAGTTCATGTTCATGGGCAACGGCCGCGCCAAAGCCAACTTTGCCTCTGACGGGTTCGTCAAGATCCTGGCCGACAAGGAAACCGACCGTATCCTGGGCGCCCATATCATCGGCCCCGCAGCAGGCGATCTGATCCATGAGGTCTGCGTGGCGATGGAATTCGGCGCATCCGCCGAGGATCTGGCCCTGACCTGCCACGCGCACCCGACCTATTCCGAGGCTGTGCGCGAGGCCGCACTGGCTTGCGGCGATGGTCCGATCCACAGTTAGGCAGGTCGGGCTCCGCCCGTTTGACGCGTGAAAGGTCCACCGGACCTTTCATCGGCTGCGCCGAACCACGTCAAACCCTGCCACGCGCATCCGACCTATTCCGAGGCTGTACGCGAGGCCGCACTGGCTTGCGGCGACGGCCCGATCCCCAGCTGACAACCTTGATCCCGACAGCGATCAGCCTGTCGGGGTCAACCAGGCATCCAGATAGGTCTCCAACCTGTCGGTGAATGTCGTCGCGGAATGCAACGCGCAGAATCTTAGTGACATGGCCTGAATGGCAAAGGCCTGCACACCTTCGGCCAATAACTCGGGTGGCACGTCCTTGCGCACCTCTGCATCTTCGAGCCACAGCATCACGACGCGGAAATATCGCTCAAAACAATAGGCCACCGGTCCTATTTCGGCGACGGCCGTCGCACCGGAATACCTGATCAACAGATCGAATACATATCGCTCGGATGTCATGAAACTGTGAACCGGTTCCAGCGCCGCGATGATTTCTGCAACAGTTTTGGGTGGTGTTCCGGCCTCGGCCTGATCAAGACAGGCGTTCAGCTTGTCTGCGATCAAAATTTCCATCAGCGCATCCTTGTCGTGAAAATGCGCGAAAAAAGTGCCCTTCGCGACCCCTGCGGCCTTTACGACTTCTTCCACCCGTAACGCTTCATATCCGCCATTGCGGATGACCTCTTCAGCGGCCGCAAGAAGCTTGGCGCGGGTCTTGATCGTACGTTTCTGAATTGTCTTTTGCATATGGCTCAATCGCATAATTTCTGACCGTGGTCAAATTTTTATTGACCGTGGTCACTTTTTGATTCTATAAATTGACCACGGTCACTTTTTCAGGAGATACCCGATGCAAACGAAAAAGATTCTCATCCTTGACGGACACCCCGCAGAAAGCAGCCTGTCACGCACATTTGCCGAAACATACAAGGACGCGGCCCGCAAAAACGGGCACGATGTACGATTGGTTCATCTGAGCGATCTGCAATTCGATTTTGATTTCGGTCAGGGCAATTATCACGACTTCAAACCACTTGAGCCGGTTCTGGAACAAGTGCTGCAAGACTTTGAGTGGAGCGACCATCTGGTCCTGACCACCCCCATGTGGTGGGGCGGCCTTCCAGCCAAACTCAAAGGACTGATCGACCGAATGTTCATTCCGGGGCGAACCTTTGACACACGGAACACTACCAAGATCGGGTTTCCGGCCCCGATGCTGACAGGGCGCACCGCGCGTGTCATCCTGACGTCAGACACGCCGGGATGGTTCATGCGCCTGATATACCGGCAGGCGCTTATCCGTCAGGTACGGGACCAGATTCTTGGGTTCGTCGGCTTCAAACCAACGCGTTTCACCTATTTTTCCGGTGCAAGCTATCCCAAGCCCGGCAGCGTAGATCGCTGGGTGGAAAAAGTATCAAGGATCGGGGCCGCTGCGGTTTGAACCACAGCCGACACCCACATCTACCACATCGTTTTTGCGGCGCGTGCAAGCCATTCCTCGTCATATTGCGCGCCGCCTTCCACGCCGTCTGATGCCTCGGACAGAAGCTGGCCTATCGTGGGAAGATTGCCGCTTTCGTCACCACTTGACCAGATACGCGCCCGGATCAGAGCACGGGCACATTGGCTGTATATCTCGGCGATTTCAACGACGATAACGGTCGCTGGGCGTTTGCCGGCCTTCTCGAATTGATGCCGCAGGGTCTCATCCGCCGTTACCCGCGCCAACCCGTTCACCCGAACGACGTTGTTGGACCCCGGAACAAGGAACATCAGCGAAACACGTGGATCGCGCACGATATTGCGCAAACTGTCCAGACGGTTGTTGCCGCGCCAGTCCGGCAGAGCCAGCGTATTCGCATCCAGGTCTTTAACCACCGGGCCATCATCGCCCCGAGGGCTGCCATCCACACCTTCAGGACCAACCGTGCTGAGCACACACAGGCGCGATGCAAGGATCCACTTTCGATAGAGAGGCGTCAGTTGATGAACGACCTTTCGCAAGGACGGAGCACCGGGCCGACCATACAAAGCTTCAAGCGTTTCAATGTCACGAATGTGCTCCATCCGGATCAAACCCCACTTCCCGCATCAACTCGTTGGAACGTGTTTCTATCACATCTTCCAGCCGGGCAAGGAATTCGTCCCGGCCAACACCCGGCTCGATTGGGTCGAGGAAATCGACGATCGCAAGGCCCGGTTTGCGCATGACACCCGTTCGGGGCCAGAAAACGCCAGCATTCGTCGCGACCGGAACGCAGGGAAAGCCGAGCCCTTCGTAAAGAACGGCTGTTCCAACCTTGTAAGGTTTCTTCGCACCGGGCGCCACACGTGTCCCTTGCGGGTAAATCACAAGCTGCCCGGGTTCCGAAAACTCTTTCGACACATCTTTGACCATCTTGGTCACGGCAGCACCGCGCTTGCCGCGATTGACCGGAATACAGCCAAGTCGCCGCGCATACATTCCAATGACGGGAGTAAACAAAAGCTCGCGCTTCATGATGAACTTGCCGTGCGGAATGGCATCAAAAATGATGATGATATCAAGAAACGACTGGTGTTTTGCGGCTATGACCACCTCATTCGTTGGGACCGTACCCCGCACTTCACACCGAATGCCAACCATCCAACGAGCCAGCCACATGGTGCTGCGCGCGTAGGTCTTGCACGCCCTCAGGGCGCCAGCCTTGGAAAACAGTGCATAGGGCAGAAAGACAATGCCAAGGATCAGCATCCAGGCGTAGATCACGATCATGAAGATCAATGACCGAACCCATTGAACAGCCATCAACATCAGGAAAGCTCCTTCAATTTGCGTCGGGCCGCAGCCCAGGTGGCAAAAAACGCGACCATGGCACCAAGGATCGGAATAAGAACCGGCAACGCCCAGTCTTTGCCCTGAAAGCCGACGCCAGCCAGAAAACCACCCGATTCCGAGGCTTCGGGCAGCATCAGAACACCGGTCATGCCCAGCAATGTACCGACCGATGCCCCAAAGAATGCGCGATATGTAAACCGCCTTACGAATGCGCCCGCTATGAACCCATCGCGTGCACCGACCAGGCGCAGCACTTCGATGATCTGGGCATTTGCGGCAAGCGACGCGTTGGCGGCAAGGGTAATCATGGCAGCGGTCGCACCTCCGATCAGCAGGATCGAAATCCACCCCAGACGACGCAGGGACATCGCCGCATCAACCAAAGGCTCCCGCCACCGCGTGTGATCATCCAGTACGGCGCCCGGCACCTCGGCTCCCAGTCGCAAACGCAACCCAGCCACGTCGATGCCCGGTTCGGTTTCAATGATCTCGATAAGCTGCGGCACGGGCAGCGTATCCAGCGGCAGATCCGGCCCGAACCAAGGGGCAAGCAACGCCGCCTGCTCTTCCTGCGTCAAGGCACGGGCCGAGGCCACGCCAGGCGTCTGGCCCAGAACGGTAAGCGCCGCCTCGGTCTGGGCTGCACGCTGTTCCGCTGGCGCGTTGATACGCAGGGTTGCAGCTCCGGCCAGTTCCGAGGCCCAGCGATCCGCAATGCGCCCCGACGCCAGAGACAGGGCCAGGGCGAATACCGCAAGAAACGCCATCGCACCCGCGACGAACAGAGTCAGGTGCGCCGTGTATCCCGTTGGGGGAACAACCCGGTCTGCCCGTTTGTCACCGCGCAACAGATTTCTGAGGTCAGGACTGATCACAGATCCGCCCCCGCCAGTTGCAGCTTGCGCTGCGAAATACGCAAGACACGGGCCTGTACCTGGCTTTTGGCCGCGCGGATAAGGCTCAGATCATGGGTGGCGATCAGGACGGTTTTGCCCATCCGGTTCAGTTCGATCAGAAGACGCAGCAGCCGTTGCGACATTTCCCAGTCAACATTGCCTGTCGGCTCATCCGCCAAAACCACGTCAGGCGACAATATGACGGCACGCGCCAGAGCGGCCCTTTGCCGCTCGCCGCCGGACAGTTCAGGCGGGAGCGCTTCGAGCCTGGCGCCAAGACCCACCCAGCTGAGCAGCTCGGTCAGGTTTTCCTGCTCGGATGTTTCCGAACGCCCGGACACCATCAACGGCAACGCGACGTTTTCTGCAAGCGTCATGTGGTCAAGGAACTGACAATCCTGATGCACGACACCAACGCGGCGACGCAATACGGCCAGCTGGTCGCGATCAAGCGTTGAAATATCCTGGTCAAACACGCTCAACCGCCCCGAGCTCGGCAGCAGGGCACCATAGCACAGCTTGAGCAACGTGGTCTTGCCCGCCCCGGAAGGCCCGGTCAGAAAGTGAAACGAACCCGGCTGCAATTGTACCGAGACATCACTCAGCAATTCACCGCCACCATAGGTGTAGCTGACATTTTCCAGCTCGATCACACGTGCCCCCGTTATTTTGCCGCTCTTCTTGCCCGAGCATGGTGATGGTTTCAATGGCTCTACCGAGTCCAATTGGTGACACTTGACCCGCGAAACCGAAAACGCTCTTTGCTGTTGGGTCTTAACCGAATATCATTCCTGAAAAAACTATTATCGGCCCTTCGTCCGGCCGAGGAGGCAGCATGCGTCTTACATGTCCGAATTGCAGTGCGCAGTACGAGGTTCCTGACGAGGTCATCCCCGAGGAAGGCCGCGACGTACAGTGTTCCAACTGCGATCAGACCTGGTTCCAAGCGAAGCACCCTGCCGAAGCCGCAGAGGCACCGGACGAAAAAGCGAAAACCCCTGAACAGGATGACGCATCGCCCGACGTGGTCGACGCTCCGCAGGACGTTGAACCGGAACCTGTTGAAGAAGCGGTATCCGAAGACAAGCCAGAAGTTGATGAACCCGCCGCGCCCACCGGGAATGTCGATCCGTCCGTCGCCAGCATTCTGAGAGAGGAAGCTGCCCGCGAAGCGGAATTGCGGGCGCAGGAAGGCAGCAGCCTCGAAAGCCAGCCCGATCTGGGGCTGGATACGCCGCCAGAACCCCCAGAACCCAAGGTGCGCCCCAAGCGGCCTTCGGCTTCGGAAACCGCTGTCGATGCCGGGCAGAAAGACGCACTGCCGGATGTCGAAGCCATCAATTCGACCATGCGATCAGATGAGCCGGAAGAGGTCCCGCAGCCACCCCGCAAATCGGGCGGATTCCTACGCGGCTTCGCGTTGATGCTGATCATCGGCGTGGTTTTGTATCTGATCTATGGAAATGCCCAACAGATCAGCGAAGCGGTCCCTCAGGCCGACCCGTTGTTGAGCTCATACGTGTCGCTTGTGGATCAGGCGCGTATCTGGCTTGAGGCACAGGCTGGATCCGGTGCCCAGAACTGAGGTCTAGAACCGCTCCAACAAACGTTTCAGGTATTCCAACTCGATCTGGGGGCGGTCCGATTCCCCGGTTCTGCGCCGGATTTCATCCAGCAGTTCCCGCGCGCGCCGATACACGTCTTCGCCTTGCAGCAAATTCTCATCTGTTGAAATCGAACCGGCGGCACCCGGATTTCGGCCCAGCGGATCGCGGTTGTTGGCTTGCATATCGCCATCCTGCGTACCCTGACCCGGCTGATTCTGCTGGTTCTGCGCCATCGCCTCACCCAACGAACGCATCCCTTCGCGCAGGGCTTCCATCGCCTCGGATTGCCGGTCGATGGCTTCGGCCAGATCATCCCCACGCAGGGCCTGTTCCGCCTCGTCCATGGCGCGCCCGGCCCGATCCAGCGCCTCGCGCGCGGCGTCGCCTTCGGGCGTACCGGCACCGGGCAACCCCTGTTGCTGGCGGCTCAGCTCATCTCTCAGCGCTTGCTGCCGATCCGCAAGTGTGCCTTGACCCTGCTGGCCTTCGCCAGCCTGATCCGAGCCTTCCCCTTGACCGCCCTGACCTTCGTGGCTTTGCCCCCGGCCTTGCCCGCCATTGCGTCCCTCATTGCCCTGGCTTTCACCGGATTGAGCGCCTGGGTTGAACTGTTCCTGCAAATCACGGAAGGCCTGATCGCTCAGCCCTTGTTGCTCGCGCAGAGTTTCCGCAAGACCTTCCATGGCCTGCTGACCTTCGGACTGCTGCCCTCCGCTCTGACCCTGAGTCACACGCATGTTTTCCATCATCTGCTGGAACTCTTCCAGCGCCTGCTGGGCTTCGGCCATTCGGCCCTGTTCCATGAGCTCCTGAATGCGGTCCATCATGCGTTGCAGATCATCCTGCGTCATTTGCAGGGACTCGCCGTTCTGGCCCTGCTGACGCTCGCCATCTTCGCCGTTTGGCTGAGCCAACCGTTGCAGCTGTTGGAGGTAATCCTGCGTCGCTTCGCGCAATTCCTGCATCAGTTCCGCGATTTCCTCGTCGCTGGCCCCGTTCTTCATTGCTTCGGTCAAGCGTTCCTGCGCACGCCGCATCCGTTCCAGCGCATCCGCAAGCGTGCCGTCCTCGATCAACACGGCAAGATCCCAGAGCGCCTGGGCGATCTCTGCCTGCTGTTCGGGTTTCAACCCGTATTGATCAAAGGTCTCAAGCCGCCGCAGCACGACCCTCAGACGCAAATAGGCAGTTTCCGAACGAAACAAGTCCTCTGGCAGATGCGATACAGCCCGCAGCAGTTGCGCGATCCGAGGCGCATTGGACCGCGACCACAGCAGATCGCGCCGTTGTTCAATCACCGCAGCGGCCAGCGGATCAAAGAACCGACGGGCCGGAAGGTCGGTCACATAAGGTTCGGAAGACGATTGCTGATCCGCCGCGTCCGTAGCCATCAAGGTGATCCGGACCGGCAAATGCGCCCATGGGTGTTGCGAGAAGTCCTCGATCAGTTCTTCTGCAAAATCCGCCCGATCGCCGGTGATCGGCATAGGCAGTTCAACTGCGATCGCTTCGCGTGGCTCGGGCTCTGCTGCCAGACCATAGCGGCGGTCAACGGCAGCCAGATCCAGCTCGATCCGGGCAGAGCCTGAAACCACACCATAGTCATCTCCTGCGACGAATGGCAGCTTCATCTGCCCGCCCGCTTCGGCCTCAGCCGATCCAGCCACGGCTATCTGTGGTGCCGTGTCGTCAATGATCTCAACGGCCCATTCCCGCCCCGCTGGCCCGTCGATGCGCAACTGGCCAGAACGTTCTGCCACGAACTCCTGCTCGGGGTCGGTCGCCGCCTCGGCCCCCAGGGCCGAGCTGTTTTCCGTCAGGCTATGTGCGCCAACCTCACCATAAAGCCGCAAGGTAACGCGACTGCCTTTGGGAACGGCAAGCTCTGCATCCGTTTGGTCCGCAAGATACAGCGTTGGAAGGCCCGTATAGCGCGGGGGTTCGACCCATCCTTCCCAAGTCGGCCCTTGCCCGGCGACGGCAGTGCCCGGGGCCATGTCCGCCACAGACCCCACGCGCCACAATGAGCCGAAAACCAGCGCTACGACAAAAGCCAGCAACGCCGCGTAGCGCAGTGCATAAGGATCTCGCGATGCCAGCCGAAGATCTGGTTTCACGGCCTCGGCCGTTGCGACCCGTTGCGCCATCCGGTCTTTGTGGGCTTGCCACAGCGCCACGGAATCCCGATCGGCCGCACCAATAGCCTGATCATCCATCAAGGCCTGAATTGGGCGTCCCGGCAAGGTCTCATCCAGCCGCACCAAAACGTCGGCGCGCGAGGGCAACTTGAGACCCCTCAGGCCAAGCACCGCGGCCGTCAACAACAACCCCAGGGACAGCGCGCCAACTGCCCAGACGATTTCCACGGAAACAACATCTTGAAGCCCCAGCATCAATGCCGCAAGCAGAACAAGTGCAATCGAGAATGCCGACCAGAACGCGCGCAACACCTGTTCAGCCACCATGCCGACATGGGTCAGCCAAACGGACAGGCGCGGAACGGGCAGGTTTGAACGGTCGGACAAGACGGGCCTCCGGGGTTAGGCCCGCGCGGTCATCGCGTCAAAGCCATGAAGGTATGGTATCGCGGTTTATGATTTCGTCAAAGCTTGGTCGTTCACGAATGACTGCAAATTGATCACCATTGACCAGAACCTCGGGGATCAGCGGGCGGGTATTGTACTCGCTGGCCATCACCGCGCCGTAGGCACCCGCGCTGCGGAAGGCGATCAGGTCACCCGATTTCAGCGGCGGCATGTTGCGTTGTTTGGCAAAAGTGTCACCGGATTCGCAAACCGGGCCCACGATGTCATAGGCTTGCTGTTCCACGCCTGCCGCCGGTTCCTGCACCGCGACGATATCATGATGCGCCTCATACATCGCCGGGCGGATCAGATCATTCATGGCGCCGTCGACAATCAGGAAATCACGGCCTTCGCCCGACTTCACATAGATCACTTTGCTGACCATCAGCCCCGCATTGCCTGCGATCAGGCGGCCCGGCTCGATCTCGATCTCACAGCCCAGATGGCCCAGTGTTTTCTTGATCAACGCGCCATATTCCACCGGCAGCGGCGGCGCGTCATTCGAGCGGGTATAGGGGATGCCCAATCCACCGCCCAGGTCAAGACGGCGGATGTTGTGGCCTTCAGCCCGCAACTGCTCGGTCAGTTCGGCCACTTTCGCATAGGCCAGCTCGAATGGCTCGAGTTCCGTCAGCTGCGAGCCGATATGGACGTCGATGCCGATCACCTCCAGTCCCGGCAGGCTGGCCGCATGCGCATAGACGTCCGAGGCGCGGGATATCGGAATTCCAAATTTGTTCTCGGACTTGCCGGTCGCGATCTTGGCGTGGGTCTTGGCATCAACATCCGGATTCACCCGGACCGTGATCGGAGCAACCACACCCAATTCCAGTGCAACGGCGTTGATCACTTCCATCTCGGGCTCGGATTCGACGTTGAACTGACGGATGCCACCGGTCAGCGCGGTACGAATCTCATCCGCCGTTTTGCCCACGCCAGAGAACACGATCTTGTCGCCGGGAACGCCCGCTGCCTTGGCGCGCAGGTATTCCCCGCCCGAGACCACGTCCATCCCCGCGCCCGCCTGTGCCAGAGTTTTCAGGATCGCCTGATTGCTGGCCGCTTTCATCGCATAGCAGACAAGGTGGTCCGTGCCGTCAAGCGCATCGTCGAACAGTTGAAAATGCCGCAGCAAGGTTGCGGTGGAATAGACATAGAACGGCGTTCCGACCGCAGCAGCGATTTCGGAGACAGGGACATCCTCGGCGAAAAGCGCGCCGTCGCGGTAGAGAAAATGATCCATGTCTGCGCGCTTAGACCAGAAGATGGCTTCGAATCAATGGATTCCGAACCCATCGACCAAGTTTAATTTCGGGTCGAAACTCCAACCCGGCCATAGCCCGAGATCGAAACTCCGGTGCCCGATTGCTTGGGCTCTGCCGCAGGTTCCGGGCGTCTTGCCGATGTAGGTTCGCAAGCCGTCAAAGCCGCAAATACCAGAAACAGTCCTAGTGTTCTCATTTCAGTATCTTTTCTTTGGATGACATGCGCACCGACATGCCACCTCACGTTGGTGGATATAAAACCGATGCGCAATATGAAAGTGGCTTAGAATCCCAGGTAAATCCCCAGCGGCCCACGGCTTAGACCTACGCCACCGCCTACATACGCTCCACCAGAGCCAACGCCGATGGTTGCACTGACAGTTGGCTGAGCGGGCGCCGGCTGAACGGGTTCACCGTCGGCTCCGCATCCGGCCAGCATTAGGCCGGACCCTGCAATCAGAATCGCGCGCAGCACGGTCATCACACCATTGCCTTCCATCGTTCAACCTGAGCACGCACCTGATCCGGGGCCGTGCCACCATAGGACTGGCGTGAGTTTACAGAATTTTCGACACCAAGGACAGAGTAGACGTCATTTGTGATCTCGGCATGGACCGATTGCATGTCGTCCAGCGTCAGATCGGGCAGGTCGCAGCCCTTCTTCTCGGCCATGGCCACCAGCGATCCGGTAACATGATGCGCGTCGCGGAAGGGCAGGCCCAGCACCCGCACCAGCCAGTCGGCCAGATCGGTCGCGGTGGAGAAGCCCGAACCGGCGGCGGCGGCCAGGCTGTCACGGTTGGCGGTCATGTCCTTGACCATGCCTTCCATCGCCGCCAGCGCCAGCATCCAGTTGTCAGCGGCGTCAAAGACCTGTTCCTTGTCTTCCTGCATATCCTTGGAATAGGCCAGCGGCAGCCCCTTCATCACCATCATCAGCGCCGTGTTGGCGCCAAAGATCCGGCCCACCTTGGCACGGATCAGCTCTGCCGCATCGGGGTTTTTCTTCTGCGGCATGATCGACGATCCGGTCGAGAACCGATCCGACAGGGTGACAAAGCGGAACTGCGCCGAAGACCAGATCACCAGTTCCTCGGCAAAGCGCGACAGATGCACGGCGCAGATCGAGGCCACCGACAGGAACTCGAGCGCGAAATCGCGGTCGCTGACCGCATCCAGCGAGTTCGCGGCTGGGCGGTCAAAGCCCAAGGCTTCCGCTGTCATGTGACGGTCGATGGGGAAGGACGTTCCGGCCAAAGCCGCCGCACCCAAGGGCGATTCATTCATCCGGGCGCGGGCGTCACGGACGCGGGACAGATCGCGGCCGAACATCTCGACATAGGCCATCATGTGGTGGCCCCATGTCACCGGCTGCGCAGTTTGCAGATGCGTGAAGCCGGGCATGACCCAATCGGCCCCGGCCTCGGCCTGCGCCAAAAGCGCGCGGATCAGGGCCAGAATGCCCGATTCCGCCGCGTCCAACTGATCGCGCACCCATAGCTTGAAATCGGTTGCAACTTGGTCATTCCGCGAACGACCGGTATGCAGACGGCCTGCAGGCTCTCCGATCACCTCTTTCAGCCGCGCCTCGACATTCATGTGGATGTCTTCCAGCGCGGTCGAGAACTGAAATTCACCGTTCTGGATTTCTGACAAAACGGTGAGCAGCCCTTCCCGAATGGCCTGCGCATCACTATCAGTAATAACGCCTGTGGCAGCCAGCATGGCGGCATGGGCGCGCGAGCCTGCGATGTCCTGGGCTGCCATCCGCTGATCGAACCCGATCGAGGCATTGATCGCCTCCATGATCGCGTCTGGTCCGGCGGCAAAGCGGCCGCCCCACATCTGGTTCGAGGATTGATCGGTCATGTTGGAAAACCCGGAGTTGATATGCGCCTTATTCGTCTGATCCCCCTTTATATGGCCCTTGCGCTGGGTGCAAACGCCGCTTTGGCCGCCGATGCCGAGACGCTTGCCCCCTTGCGCGAGGACAGCCTGAAGCGTCTGATCCTGCATTCACAGCCCAAGCCGGTGACGCCGGTGGACTTCGAGCTTGAGGATGACGGCGGCACAGCCTCGCTGGAGGATTACAAAGGCAAATACGTTCTGCTGAACTTCTGGGCCACATGGTGTGCGCCGTGCCGCAAGGAAATGCCCCAGATCGCCGAGTTGCAGGCAGAGTTCGGAGGCGACAAGTTCGAAGTGCTGACGCTGGCCACCGGGCGCAATTCGCCTGCCGGGATCAAGAAGTTCTTCGAAGAAAACGGCATCGACAACCTGCCCCGCCATCAGGACCCTTCACAGGCCGTTGCGCGCGAGATGGGTGTGATCGGCCTGCCAATCACCGTGATCATCGACCCCGACGGCAATGAAATCGCCCGTCTGATCGGCGATGCCGAATGGAATTCCGACAGCGCCAAGGCGATTATCTCGACTCTGGTTGCGGCCGAAAGTTAACGCGTTTAGCAAAATCGCGGAATTGTGTTACCCTCCCACGCGTTAAGAGTGGGAGGTTTTTTTATGAGACACATGAAATTAGTTTTAGCAATTTCCGCAGCACTGGTGATCGCCGGTACCGCGCATGCCGATTACAAACGGATCAAAACCGCAAAACAGTTCAACGCTGACATTGTCGGAAAGAAGCTGGTCGACGAGCAGGGCAATGTGTTTGTTGCAAATGCCGACGGCACAATTTCTGCCAAACTGAAAAGCGGCAAGACGTTCAGCGGAACCTGGGTCTGGAACAAAAAATTCTGGTGCCGAAACGGAGTATTGGACGGCAAGGCACTGGGCACGGATTGTCAGCTTTGGGAAATTGACGGGGCCACGGCCCGAATGACCCGTGAAAAAGGCAAGGGCAAAACAACCATTTATTCGATCAACAACTAAAGGCGTCAGCCCCTTTCAATCTCGTGATATACTGTTCCTGCCCTGCCGGACAGGGCAGGCATATTGTTGGAAATGGAGGCAATGATGAAACCCGTCGTACTGCTGATCGGACGGTTGCCAAATGTGATCGGTGATGTGGCGCGGCAACTGGATCATCTGCCGATTCAGTGGCTGGGCGCACATGACACGGACGAGGTTCGGAAACAGCTGGATGCCGAGCCCCGGATTGCCTGCGCCATCTTGGGCGCGGGGCTTGACGACACGATCCGAGGTGAAATGGTGGGCATTATTGCCGCCCGCCGCCCAGATATCTGCATCCATCTGAAGGATCGTACATCCGGCCCCGAGGGGCTGGTGCCTTTCGTCGAACGTGTGGTGCAACACGAGATACTGGAACGGCTGGAAAACAGCTGACGCAACGCCACCTTTGACAGAGTTTCAACTCCTTTGCACTCTGCGCTCAGGAGGATGGAATGCCACTTGAAATTCTACTGGCGCTGGTCGTCGGCGGCATAGCTGGTGTCACCCTGTTATTGCATCTCACCGGCAGGTCGCAGCAGGTAAGGCTTACGCCCGACATTGCACGATCACAATGGGCACGTCACTTTCCGGACGATGATGTGGTCGACGTCACGGTTTCCCATGATGGCCACGCCGCGGTGGTGCGCACCAGTTCGGGCAATGGGTTGCTTTGGTCCTTCGGGGCCGACACCGTGGCCCGGCATCTGGTGGACTATGATCTTCTGGATCATCCGGAAGGCTTTGAGATTCTGTTTCACGAATTCTCGGTGCCCAAAACACTCATCCGACTGGACGATTTCGAACGCCATCACTGGCGTGACCTGATGGAGCCCGCATGACAGACCAAATTAGTTTTCCCGATGCGGTACAATGGGCCGTTCCCTTTTTCATCGCAGCAATTCTGGCCGAGTTTCTGTGGATCGCAGTCAAAGGCAAAGGCGGGCGTTATGAAACACGCGATGCGGTGACCTCTTTGATCATGGGGGCCGGAAACATCGCATCGGGTTTTTTGCTGGGCTTTATCGCCTATGCGTTTTTCATGTGGCTGTGGCAGATCACACCGATGAACCTAGGTACGTCAATTCCGGTTATCATCCTGTGCTTTGTCCTGGACGATCTGCGTTACTACTGGGTCCACCGCTTTGGCCATCGCATCCGCTGGGTCTGGGCCAGCCACGTAAACCATCACAGCTCGCAGCACTACAACCTGACGACCGCGCTGCGGCAGACCTGGACCTATACGTTCACTTTCATGATGGTCGTACGCGCCCCGCTGATCCTGCTTGGGTTCCATCCTGCGATGGTTTTGTTCGTCGGTGGCCTCAATCTTATCTATCAGTTCTGGATTCACACCGAGGCCATCGGCAAGATGCCCCGCTGGTTCGAGGCCATAATGAACACGCCCAGTCACCACCGCGCCCATCACGGCCGCAACGCACGCTATCTGGATTGCAACTATGCCGGGGTGTTCATCATCTGGGACAAGCTGTTCGGCACCTTCGTCCCCGAGCAGGAGGACGACCGGGTGGACTATGGTCTGGTGCACAATATCGGCACCTTCAATCCCCTGCGGGTGGCCTTTCACGAATGGGTGGCCATCTGGCGCGACGCGACCCAGCCGGGCCTGACCCTGAAACAGCGGCTGGCCTACTGCTTTGCCCCACCGGGGTACAGCCACGATGGCAGCCGGGACAGTTCGGAACAGATCAAGGCCAAGCATCTGGCGCGCCACCCGGAAGACCGCGGAACGCCAGGTTTTGAGCATCTGGACAAAAAACTGCCCAGCGGACAAGCAGAACAGGCCTGAAACGGCCGGCTGGAACCTGCTTGTGCCTTGAATCTCGGCCGTTGAACGCCATATCAGACGACAGGCGCCATGTATGAGTGAGCGAGGGTCGGTATGAATCGTTTGGCAACCATTTCAACATTTTTCGGCCTGTTCGGCCTGTTGATGGCCATGCTCGCAGCCCTTGGGGGCGCCATTGCAGCCCTGATCGCGTTGGGTTTTGCAATGATGGCCCTAGGTGCGATGGGCGCGATACTTGGAGCGGCAGCTTCTTTGACGCGCGCGTGGCAATCCACCCGCTGAGCCCGCGAGACGGAAATTTTTCCGACCCCTTAACCGCAGATTCATCTCTTTGCCCCGAGACTGTGACCGGACACCTGTCCCGGACACATGGGAATCCGCGCTTATGGGAAGCAAAAAACTGGCACATCTGCCTGAAGGGTCGGACAGCCCGTTGAATGCGGCAGTTTCGACACGGGATCGTTCGGTTGTGCAGATGGCAACCGATGCCGTGAAGCATAAGCAATGCAAACTGGCCTTTCAGCCGGTGATACAGGCGCACGCCCCGTACAGTGTCGCGTTTTACGAAGGGTTCATTCGGGTTCTGGACGAAACCGGCCGCGTTATCCCGGCCCGCGAATTCATGCCTCAGGTCGAAAACACGCCTATCGGCCGCGAACTCGACTGCGTGGCGCTGGAGCTTGGGCTGCGTACCTTGGCGAAGAACCCGGAAATACGCCTGTCGATCAACATGTCTGCCCGCTCGATCGGTTATTCCAACTGGTCGAGAATACTGGACAGGTTTCTGAAACGAGATGCCGGCTTGGGCGAACGGTTGATTCTCGAGATTTCCGAAAGCTCGGCCATGCAGGTGCCCGAGCTGGTTGTCGATTTCATGGACCGATTGCAGGATCGTGGCATCGCCTTTGCGCTGGATGACTTTGGTGCCAGCAACTTCAGCTTCCGCCATTTTCGCGAGTTTCTGTTCGACGCTGCCAAAATCGATGGCCAGTTCGTGCGGGGCATCAGCACCGACCCCGACAACCAGACATTGGTGCGGGCCCTGATCGCGGTGGCCCGTGAATTCGAGATTCTGGTCACGGCCGAATCGGTTGAAACGCAGGAGGATGCCGCGTTTTTGATGGCAAGTGGCGTGGATTGCCTGCAAGGATTCTTGTATGGCGCACCCAGCGTCGCGGAACCCTGGAAACAGGAAAACAAATCAAAAACAGGAAGTTGATTGCCTGTTCATCGACATTTTCCTACCATTTCCGACACTGAGACAAGCTGCCCGTTGCTGCATGTGCAGCGTTGCGCTATTGCAAGGGTACTTGAGCGGGGGATCACGGGGCGCTCTTGTTTCGAAAGGACACCTTTCGACCTGCGCCGTCAGAAATTCCGCTGGCCCATGACGGTAAAGGACTGATCATATGACCAACGTAGTAATCGCATCCGCCGCACGAACAGGTGTCGGCAGCTTCAGTGGTTCGTTTGCGAACACCCCTGCCCATGATCTGGGCGCTGCCGTCCTGGAAGCAGTTGTCGAGCGCGCCGGAGTGGAAAAAGGCGAAGTCAGCGAAACCATCATGGGTCAGGTTCTGACTGCCGCCCAGGGCCAGAATCCCGCGCGTCAGGCGCATATCAATGCCGGCCTGCCACAGGAAAGCGCCGCATGGGGCATCAATCAGGTTTGTGGCTCGGGCCTGCGCGCCGTTGCTTTGGGCGCCCAGCATATTCAGCTGGGAGACGCGGAAATCGTCGCTGCTGGTGGTCAGGAAAACATGACGCTGTCACCCCACGCCGCCGCGCTGCGCGCCGGTCACAAGATGGGCGACATGAAGTATATCGACACGATGATCCGCGATGGTCTTTGGGATGCTTTCAACGGCTATCACATGGGTCAGACTGCCGAGAATGTTGCGCAGAAATGGCAGATTAGCCGCGAGATGCAGGATGAATTCGCCGTTGCTTCGCAGAACAAGGCCGAAGCAGCCCAAAAGGCCGGCAAGTTCGCAGACGAAATCGTGCCCTTCACCATCAAGACCCGTAAGGGCGACATCGTGATGGACAAGGACGAATACATCCGTCATGGCGCAACCATGGAGGCGATGGCCAAACTGCGTCCGGCCTTCACCAAGGACGGTTCGGTCACAGCTGCCAACGCCTCGGGATTGAACGACGGTGCGGCCGCGACGCTGCTGATGTCAGCCGAAAACGCTGAAAAGCGGGGAATCGAACCTCTGGCGCGCATCGCGTCCTATGCGACCGCCGGGCTGGACCCTTCGATCATGGGCGTCGGCCCGATCTACGCATCGCGCAAGGCACTGGAAAAAGCAGGCTGGTCGGTAGACGATCTGGACCTGGTCGAGGCCAACGAAGCCTTTGCCGCGCAGGCTTGCGCGGTGAACAAGGATATGGGCTGGGATCCGTCGATCGTGAACGTAAACGGCGGCGCCATTGCCATCGGCCATCCGATCGGTGCTTCGGGGTGCCGTGTTTTGAACACCCTGTTGTTCGAAATGAAGCGACGCGATGCGAAAAAGGGTCTGGCAACCTTGTGCATCGGCGGTGGCATGGGCGTTGCCCTTTGTGTGGAGCGCGACTAAGCGCTTTGACAATCAAATAGAATTAGGCGCCCAGTGGGCGCCTTTTTTTGTTACATTGAGGTTCTAACCCTTGGATGCGACGATATTGCCGCCCGGAGACCGAGATTCAAAACGAAACAATATTGCGCACAACCATCTCTCAGAGTAACAGCATTACTAAGACGACTAAAATTGAAGGAGTCATAAATGGCACGAACAGCACTCGTAACCGGCGGTTCCCGCGGCATTGGCGCAGCAATTTCCAAGGCGCTAAAAGCCGAAGGATATAACGTTGCGGCCACCTATGCAGGAAACGACGAAGCAGCCGCAAAATTCACCGAAGAAACCGGGATCAAGACCTACAAGTGGAACGTCGCGGATTATGACGAATCCAAAGCGGGCATCGAAAAGGTCGAAGCTGAGGTTGGCCCCATCGATGTGGTCGTCGCCAATGCTGGCATCACCCGCGATGCACCGTTCCACAAAATGACGCCGGATCAGTGGAAAGACGTGATCGACACCAACCTGACTGGCGTGTTCAACACCGTGCACCCCATCTGGCCCGGCATGCGCGAGCGCAAGTTCGGCCGTGTCATCGTCATCAGTTCGATCAACGGTCAGAAAGGCCAGTTCGCTCAGGTGAACTATGCTGCGACCAAGGCGGGTGACCTGGGCATCGTGAAATCCCTGGCGCAGGAAGGCGCGCGGGCGGGGATCACTGCCAACGCGATCTGCCCCGGCTATATCGCAACCGAAATGGTAATGGCAGTGCCTGAGAAGGTGCGCGAGTCCATCATTGGTCAGATCCCAGCCGGCCGCTTGGGTGAGCCGGAGGAAATAGCGCGCTGCGTGGTCTTCCTGGCATCGGACGATTCGCAGTTCATCAACGGTTCGACGATCTCGGCCAACGGTGCGCAGTTCTTCGTCTGATCCAGAGTTGTGAACAAAAAACGGGCCGGTCCTTTTGGGCCGGCCCTTTCCGATCCCGTAAGAACGCGCGCGCTGCGATCAGCGGGAACCGAATATCCATCCCCAAAACTGCCAGACCACCCTGCTGCGCTCTTGGTGGGCACGCAGGATCGCCATCTGGGCGGCGGGATTCGTCGTCATCTCGATCATGGCAGTCTCCTTTTTTCAAATCAGTTTTGTTTGACCTGATGTGAATATGGAGGCTAAAAACAAACACGACAAACGAGCTTTCTTGAGACTTCAGTTAAGTTTTTCTTCACTATGAGTGACTATCTGCCTCCGCTGACCGCGTTGCGTGCTTTTGACGCCGCAGCCCGGCACATGTCTTTTTCGAAGGCGGCGGAAGAGCTGCATGTGACGCCAGCTGCCCTGTCCTTTCAGATCAAGTCGCTTGAAGAACACCTTGGCCGGCCGCTGTTTCGTCGTCTGAACCGCGCCGTAGAACTGACCGAGGCGGGCCGTGCCCTTGCGCCTGGTACGGCAGAAGGGTTTGCCACCTTGCAAGCCGCATGGCGTGCGGTGCGCAGACAGGAAGATGACACAAGCCTGACCGTCACCGCGGGCCCAGCTTTGACCGCCAAGTGGTTGGCGCCGCGGCTTTACGAATTTGCTCGGGCGCATCCCGAGATCGATCTGAAATTCTCGGCCACGCTGCGCAACATGGATCTGGAACGGGACGACGTGGACGTCGCCATCCGCTTCGGGAATTCGGCCGATGACGGGCTGTATTCCGTTCCCGTCAGAAAGGAATGGCTGACCCCTGTCATGACCCCCGAACTTGCGGAACAATTCACCACGCCGGAAAGCCTTGAAGGGGCCCCGCTGATCCATGACGATTCGATCAGCTTTCTGACCCCGCCTTGCGATTGGCCCGCTTGGTTCCGTGCCGTGGGGGTGGATTTCACTCCGACCCATGGCGCGCATTTTTCCAATGCCGATCACGCGATTGATGCCGCTGTTGCCGGTGTCGGCGTGGCACTGGGGCGACGCGCCATGATTCTCAAGGACCTGACCGAAGGCCGCTTGGTTGCGCCGTTCAAGGTGGCCCTGGAAACACAAGGCCGGTTCCGGTTTCTGTGCCTGCCGGGGGCTGAAAAGAAACCTCAGATCGCGGCGTTTCGCGATTGGTTCCTGACCGAGATTGAAAAAACCGCGCATATATCGGATGAGTTCAAAATCATACCGATTGAAGAGGTTTCCCGCCCATGACCAAAATGCGCGCAACGGCCATCGGCTTCGTGGCTGTCTTGCTATGGGCCTTGCTGGCATTGTTCACTGTCGGGTCGGCACCCACGCCGCCCCTGCTGCTGAACACGATCTGCTTTTCGATTGGTGGTACGCTTGGGCTTGTCTGGGCGACGGCGACAGGTAGTCTGAGCGATCTAAAGCAAGTCCCCTGGACGACCTACCTGTTTGGCGCATTGGGCCTGTTTGGCTATCACGCGCTGTATTTTTCGGCCCTGCGCATGGCGCCGGCTGCCGAGGCCGGGCTGATCGCATATCTCTGGCCTCTGCTCATTGTGCTTCTGTCGGGCCTGCTTCCGGGTGAACATCTGCGTATCGGCCACCTGATCGGGGCCTGCCTTGGATTCGCAGGGGCCGCTGTCATCATTGCAGGGGGTGGCGGCGCGGGCTTTCAGGCCCAATACCTGCCCGGATACGCATTGGCTTTGCTTTGCGCGCTGACATGGTCGGGCTATTCCGTTCTATCACGCAAACTGGAGGGCACGCCGACCAGTTCCGTCGCAATATTCTGCCTTGCGGCTGCACTGGCTTCGGGTCTGCTGCATCTGGCTGTGGAAGATACTGTACTGCCCGATACGGCACTGGGCTGGGCGTCGGTGCTGGCACTCGGCCTTGGGCCCGTCGGGCTGGCGTTCTACGTCTGGGACATTGGCGTCAAGCAAGGCGACATTCAAATCCTCGGAACCTCATCCTATGCGGCCCCGTTACTGTCGACCCTTGCTTTGGTAGTGGCCGGGATCGCGACCCCGTCCTGGGGGCTTGCGATCGCGGCCTTTCTGATCACCGGCGGGGCCTTGATCGCGGCCCGCGCCAGCCTGAAAACTTAAGCGGACAGGCGTTCGATCTCTTCTTTCAGCTTGAGCTTCTGTTTTTTTAACTGAGCAATATGGAGATCATCGATACCTGGCGAGCGTTGGGCTTGTTCTACTTCTAGACCGAGAGATTCGTGCTTTTTCTTCAGTTCCGTCAGATGTGCGCTCACGCTCATTGCGATCCTCCTTGTTTATGTGTCTGTATGTCACGTAAGAATTTGACCACATCGTTTCCACCCTGTCACGCTGCAGACGCACAGAATCTGTAACAAATCCGACAAATTCGGCTGGTCATTGCCGATGGCACAAGTTCCGAGGCAACGGAGCGGCGTGTCGAAGCACGGCTGAGACCGCTTCGGTATAGCTTTCACCGTCATTTTCGTGGCGCTCACCGGCGTGCAGAATCAAAGGCGCATGGAGGCGAAATGCCGCGCGTCCCCCTTTGCGGGCGCTCAGGATGACCAGCTCTGCCTCGCGGCCCACCCGCGCGCTGAGCGGCAGCACCTCGATTGAACCCAGTTTCCCTTCACAAGCCGTCAGCATATCGGGAAGACGGTCGGCTTTCTGGATCATGTGCAGGAACCCCCGAGGGGCAAGGCGTTTGGCCGCCACGGTGATCCAGTCGATCAGAGGCGTATTTTCACCCAGGGCAATGCTCCGCCCTGTGTCGCTGGCGGGGCTATGCGCCCCAGAACGGTAATAGGGCGGGTTCGCGATTACGTGATCAAAGTGCCGCTGTCGGAGGTCATCAGGCAAAGCGTTCAGGTCAGCCTCGATCACATCCAGATCACAGCTGTTGATTTCCGAATTGCGACGGGCCAGATCCGCATAGGCCGGTTGCAATTCGATCCCAACCATTTGCAGCCCCGGCACCCGCGCGGACAGGCACAGAATGGCAGCCCCCGCGCCACATCCCAGTTCCAGCACGGATTGCCCGACCTTTGCAGGGACGGATGCCGCAAGCAGAACAGGGTCCATCCCGGCGCGGTAACCTGACGCAGGTTGCAGCAATCGCACACGGCCGCCAAGGAAATCGTTGCACGTCAATTCATTGTCGTCGAAGCGCATCATCGGCCCAGCGGGATCTCGTTGTCGCGCATCACACGCTCGGCCCGGGTCAGGTCTTCGGACCGAACCATCAGTCGACGGGGGAAGATCCCGATACCACCTTCGAGGATGCTCATATTTACGTCCATCTGAAAGCAGTCTATATCCTCGCCCTCAAGGAGAGCGGATGCAAAGGCCAGGATTGTCGGATCGGTACTGCGCAACAGTTCTTTCATGGGGATGGATGTAAGGGCAAGGCGAGGCGAAAGTCGAGCCTTGTATCAGGAGTGTGATGACCGTCGACATGATCTCAAAACCGCATGAGCGTCTGGCTGAAATTCTGGCGGGCGAGATGGAGGCCGTGAACGGGCTGATCCGCACGCGGATGGCGTCGGACCATGCGCCACGCATCCCGGAAGTGACGCGGCATCTGGTCGAAGCAGGTGGAAAACGCCTGCGCCCGATGCTGACACTGGCCGCAGCACGCCTGTTTGGCTATTCCGGCGACCACCACGTGCGCCTTGCTGCGACGGTCGAGTTCATTCACACCGCCACCCTGCTGCATGACGACGTCGTGGATGAAAGCGCACAGCGACGGGGCCGCCCGACCGCCAATCTGCTTTGGGACAACAAATCCAGCGTTCTGGTTGGCGATTACCTGTTTTCACGCAGTTTCCAGTTGATGGTGGAAACGGGCTCGCTGCGCGTTCTGGATATCCTGGCCAATGCCTCTGCAACCATTGCCGAAGGCGAAGTGCTGCAAATGACGGCCGCAACCGATCTGCGCACGGATGAAAACGTTTATCTTCAGGTCGTGCGCGGCAAGACAGCGGCATTGTTTTCAGCCGCGACCGAAGTGGGCGGCGTGATCGCAGGTGCCTCGGAAGAGCAGGTCAAAGCGCTTTTCGACTATGGCGATTCACTGGGCATCGCGTTCCAGATTGCCGATGACCTGTTGGATTATCAGGGCGACAGCAAAGCGACCGGGAAGAATGTTGGCGATGACTTCCGTGAACGGAAACTGACCCTGCCCGTCATCAAAGCCGTGGCGCAATCCACGCCGGAAGAACGCGCCTTCTGGGAGCGTACGATCGAAAAGGGCCGCCAACAGGACGGGGATCTGGATCAAGCGCTGGGTCTGATGAACAAATACGCCACGCTGGAAGAAACCCGGCAAGACGCTTTGGGCTGGGCCAACAAAGCCAAGGCGTCGCTGGAGGTGCTGCCGGATCATGAGATTCGCAGCCTGTTGCGCGAATTGGCCGATTACGTGGTTTCACGTCTCAATTGAGCTGTGTGGCGCGGCACCACCAATCAGGATGGGCTGCGCCGATCTCATAGGCCGCAAAATGCGCGTCTTTCATCGTCGGATAAAGCGCAAAACAGGTTGATCCTGACCCTGACATTCGCACCACGAGCGCGCGATTGGTCATCGTCAACTCGTCCAAAACCTGTTCGATCTCAGGTGCGACGTTCATGGCGGGCACTTGCAGATCGTTGCGTTGATTGCGCAGCCACTGGGCGCACTCATCGGCATTTTCAAACTCAGGTGCGCTTTCAGGCATTGGCGGGTTGTCTCTGGACGCCAGCGCGTTGAAAACGGCACCGGTGGGCACCTGTACATTCGGGTTGACCAAAAGGGCGGGCAGGTGCGGAAGGTTCACCGCCGTCAAACGATCGCCAATGCCCTGCATTCTGATCGCCCGACCTTCCAGGCAGACGGGGACATCCGCCCCCAATGACAACGGCAGGCCCTGCGGGAGGTCGTGGCCCTGATCTGCCAGGGCCCCAAGCGTGGCCGCAGCATCAGACGACCCTCCGCCAATGCCCGCCCCATGGGGCAGGGACTTGGTCAGTTGGATATGACCGGTCCAACCGACAGCTTCTGCCGCCCTCCAGACCAGGTTTCGGCTGTCCGTGGGGACTCCGCCGGCAAACTCGCCGCGAACGTCCATGGACAATTCGGGGCCGGGGGTGAATGTCAGCCGATCACCCAGATCGGCGAATACAACCAGCGAATCCAACAGGTGATAGCCGTCGTCTCGACGGCCAGTCACATGAAGGGTCAGGTTGATCTTGGCGGGCGCAAACGCCTTAATTTCCATTGGCGACTTTCAATGGCTCCGAACCTTCTTCGGCCAGAACGGCATCCAGCCCGACTTCGATCTTGCGCCGGATTCGATCCGGATCGGCTTCGCCGTCCGTGTCTTCCGGGTCGATGAAGGACAAGGCGCGGCTCCACTGAAACTCGGCCTCGCGCGCGCGGCCGACAGCCCAGTAGACGTCACCCAGATGATCGTTGACCACCGGATCCACCGGCATCAGCTCAACCGCACGTTCCATGTGTTCGACGGCCTCGTCGTAACGCCCCAGACGGAACAGAACCCAACCCAGACTGTCCACGATATAGCCACTGTCCGGACGCGCAGCTACTGCGCGCTCGATCATATCCAATGCTTCATCCAGCTTTTCTTTGCGCTCAACCAGCGAATACCCCAGGTAATTCAGAACCTGAGGCTGATCCGGGTTCAGCTCCAGCGCCCGGCGGAAATCAGCTTCGGCCTGATCCCATTGCTTCAGCCTTTCATGACTGATTCCGCGAGCATAATGCAGGAACCAATTCCCACCCGCCGCGTTGTCCGTCAGCGCGATCGCAGTGTCATAAGAGGCCACGGCAGCGGCATAGTTTTCCTGTCGGCGCTGCAAGTCTGCCAAAGCGACATGCACACCCGGAAAATCAGGGTCTTGCGCAGCCAGGTTCTGCAACACCTCGATGGCCGCATCGGTTTTTCCCGAACGGTCCAGAACTTCGGCCCGGCCCAATTCGGCCGCATGGTGATCGTTGCTGTCCGCCGGGACCAGGCGGTATGCCTCAACCGCCAGATCATATTGCTGCAAGTTGTCCAGCAGATCCGCGCTCAGCAAAATGGCATCCACATGATCGGGGCGCAGGAAACTGGCCAAGCGTGCGTACAGCAGAACGTAATCGGCCGAAGCTTCGCTGTTCAATGCGGCACCGACGGTGAAAAAAATCTCGGCCATGCCGTCCTGAGCGGATCGGACATGGGTGAACGGCAGTGTTTCACCCGCCGCCAACTGGCTCAAATACGCCTCGATGGTCGGGTCACTGCCCGCCACAAACACATCGTCCAGAAACTGAATGGCGTCTTCGTTGCGATCCAGCTGCGACAGAATCTCGGTGCGGGCCAAAGCAGCACGACGAGAGAACCGGGCAACCGTTCCATCATTGTCGGCAAGTATCGCCTCGGCGCCTTCGAAATCACCGATAGACGCCAATGCCATCGCCTTGTGGTAAAGCGCAAATTCCCTGAGGCCATCCTGTGTGGCGACAGAATCGAACTGTTCCATCGCCTTGGTCATCTCACCCTGCCCCAGATGGGCCCAGGCGATCATCAGGCCGTCAACAAGGGGGCCAACTCCCTGTGTTTCAGGGTCCCGGGCCAGCAGGTCGTCAAATTTCCCATCGGCGATCAGATTAGCCGAAATCACCATACGCGCTGCCTGGCTGGGCAAGTTTGCTTCCTCGATCTGCTGGGCGATCGGCAGCGCGCGCGCCACTTCCCCCAAAGCGATGCGTGCAACGACAACGCTTTCCTGCAACAGCGCATTTTGGGGATCAAACCTGAGGGCCTGAGCGTAATATCTTTCAGCGGCAGAATAGTCGTTTTCGTAAATCGCCTGCCGCCCGGCCAGATAAGACCCGGCGCCCGTTTCCGAAAAGGCCGGAACCGCGACCGACGACATGAACAGCACGGACAAAGCCGCGCGACGAACCAGGGAAAACACCGAAATCCTGCCTTGCTATCGTTGACTGAGGGGTAAGCTAGGGCTTCGGCAGGCAAGAGGCAATGGCAGAGCCTTCACAGCGCCGCCATTGCCCGTTTTTTGCTTACATGTTCGGATAGTTTGGACCGTCGCCGCCCTGCGGTGTGGTCCAGGTGATGTTCTGGCTGGGATCCTTGATGTCGCAGGTTTTGCAGTGAACGCAGTTCTGGAAGTTGATGACGAACCGCGGGCCGCTCTCATCCTCGACCACTTCATACACGCCCGCCGGGCAATACCGCTGCGCCGGCTCGTCGTATTTGGGTAGGTTGACCTTCACGGGGATCTCGGGATCGGCCAGACGCAGGTGGCAGGGCTGGCTTTCCTCGTGGTTTGTCGCTGCGAACGAGACATTCGTCAGACGATCGAAGGACAGCGTTCCATCCGGCTTTGGGTAATCGATTGGCTGGTGCTTGCTGGCATCCTCGGTCGATTCCGCGTCGTTCTTGCCATGGCCCAACGTGCCAAACAGCGAAAAGCCAAACGTGTTGGTCCACATATCCAGACCACCCAACATCAGGCTGGCGGTCAGACCCCATTTCGACCACATCGGTTTGACATTACGAACCTTCTTCAGGTCGGAGCCAATCGCGCCATTGCGAACTTCGGTCTCGTAAGCCGTCAGCTCATCGCCCGAACGCTCGGCCTTGATCGCTTCGAAAGCAGCCTCGGCTGCAGCTTTGCCTGACAGCATCGCGTTGTGGTTGCCTTTGATGCGCGGCACGTTGACCATGCCCGCCGAACAACCCAACAGCGCCACGCCCGGCGCGACCAGTTTCGGCATCGACTGATAGCCGCCTTCCGTAATCGCACGGGCGCCGTAAGCGACCCGCTTGCCGCCTTTCAGCAGATCGGCCACCATGGGATGGTGCTTGAAACGCTGGAACTCCATATAGGGGTACAGATGCGGGTTCTTATAGTTCAGGTGCACCACGAAGCCGACATAGACCTGATTATTTTCAAGATGGTAGATGAAGGATCCGCCGCCTGCGTTGCTGCCCAAAGGCCAGCCCATCGTGTGCGTCACGCTGCCTTCCTTGTGCTTGGCAGGGTCGATCTCCCAGATCTCTTTCATGCCGACACCATATTTCTGCGGCTCTTTGCCGGCAGACAGGTCGTATTTGGCGATCACTTCCTTGGACAGCGACCCGCGCACACCTTCTGACAGGAAGACATATTTGCCGTGCAGCTCCATCCCCGGTTCGGTGTTGGGGCCATAGGAACCGTCTGCCTCAAGGCCAAAAACGCCCGCTACGACGCCTTTGACTTCGCCATTGTCGCCATAGACCATTTCCGAGCAAGCCATGCCCGGAAAGATCTCGACACCCAGTTCTTCGGCCTGCTCAGCCATCCAGCGGCACACATTGCCCATCGAAACGATGTAGTTGCCGTGGTTGTGCATCAGCGGCGGCATCGGGAAGTTCGGGATACGGACCTGGCCTGCTTCACCCAGCATGTAGAACTTGTCGTCCTTCACGGGCACATTCAGCGGCGCGCCTTTTTCTTTCCAATCCGGGATCAGCGCGTCCAGACCACAGGGATCAAGAACCGCGCCCGACAGGATATGCGCGCCAACCTCGGACCCTTTTTCCAGAACGACAACGTTCAGGTCGGCATCCAGCTGTTTCAGACGAATGGCCGCCGACAGTCCCGCAGGACCTGCACCCACGATCACCACATCGTATTCCATCGCTTCGCGTTCAATCTCGGCCATCGCGGGCTCCCTAGCTAACTTTCCGAATTGGCGCTGTCACCGCATGATCTGCGCAATTTTGTTTCACGGCTGATTACATGGTCGGAAAGACATTGGTCAATCGAAACACGGCGTAACAAGGGCGCTATTCGACACATCACCCCTCTGGTGCATCCCCCATCAGGTACCTGGGACCGCTACCATGCGATTTTGCCCGGTCATCGGGGTTGTAGAGCGCGCATTTCGGCAGGCTCAGACACCCGCATCCGATGCAGCCATCCAGATTGTCGCGCAACCGCTTTAGGGTGTCGATTCGCTGATCCAGATGGGCCCTCAGCTGTACGCTGATCGCCTTCCAGTCCTGAGGCGTCGGCGTGCGGTTTCCGGGCAGGCCCGACAGCACCCGCCGGATTTCCGGCAGCGTCAGGCCGAACTGCTGCGCAATCATGACAAAGCTCAGCCGCCGAATATCGGCCCGCTGATAGCGCCGCTGTCCGCCCGCGTTGCGCCAGGGCGAAATCAGACCCTGCGCTTCGTAATACCGGATGGCCGACACGGCCAGACCTGTGCGCCGGGCCAATGCGCCAATCGCCAGCCCCTCTGATGCCGCCATCAAACCCTCATAAAAAATTCCTTGACCTAAAGTTAGGTTTAGAAATTACGCTGAGTCGGGACAAGCCAAAAAACACAGGAGATCCCATGATGGCGACGCTTGAACACACCAACTTCACTGTCCGCGACCCGAAGGCCTCGGCCGATTGGATGCAAAAGGTCTTTGGCTGGAAAACCCGTTGGGAAGGCCCCGCAATTGCCGGCGGGTACACCGTGCATGTCGGCTCGGCCCATACGTATCTGGCACTGTACAAACCTGACGACCCGAAGCAGTCGGATGAAAGCAGCTATGATGTGATCGGCGGGCTGAACCACGTGGGTGTTCTGGTCGAAGACATCGATGCCACCGAAGACAAGGTTCGCAAGGCAGGATTCGAGCCCCACAACCATGCCGATTACGAACCAGGGCGCCGGTTCTATTTTCGCGATGACAACGGGATCGAGTTCGAAGTGGTGCAATATGATTGAGATGATTTGGCTTTGCACCCCATCGCAGCGTTGGCGCAGGTCGCGGCATCCCGATCATCGGCACAGGCCCCACCCCAAATCAAAACGGCGCGAAGTCGCGAATTGATCGCTGCTGACGCTGTCACCTCTTGCAATTCACGTGGCATTTGGGTCAGGTAACTGCCAATCTAACATTCGCCCCGACGCTCCTGTGCGGCGGGGCGACTCAATTTATGCGTGGACGTAGAGAGTATGGAAAAGATCCCGATGACGCCTGCGGGCAATGCCGCGCTCGAGGCTGAGCTGAAGAACCTCAAATCCGTTGAACGCCCGGCGATCATCGAAGCCATCGCCTCGGCGCGCGAGCTGGGCGACCTGAAGGAAAACGCCGAATATCATTCTGCCCGTGAAAAACAGGGCTTCATCGAAGGTCGCATCAAGGAACTGGAAGGTATTCTGTCGCTGGCTGATGTCATCGACCCGGCAAAATTGTCGGGTGCGGTCAAATTTGGCGCAAAAGTCACATTGGTCGACGAAGATACCGATGAAGAAAAGACCTGGCAGATCGTCGGTGAATACGAGGCCAATATCGAAAACGGCCTGCTGAACATCAAATCCCCCATCGCCCGCGCCCTGATCGGCAAAGATGAAGGGGACAGTGTCGAAGTGCGCACACCCGGCGGCGTGCGCTCTTACGAAATTCTGAGTATCGAGTACGCCTGACCGGAGCGCATGTAATGTCGGGGCCAAAACCTGACCCGGAAACCGAAAAGCCGACGTCGCTGGGCATCTATGATCGCCCGAAGACTCCGGCTGTCACCGAAATCGAGATTGCCGCACTGGTGCTCAGCCTAATCTGGCTGGTGGTGTCGGTCGTCTTTCTCGTGCTGCCCGGTCAGGGGCAGAACGGCGGCTTTGTCGTCGCCTTTCTGGCCGTGTTCATGCCCGTGGCGATGATCTGGGTTGCGGCCACCGCGATGCGCGCCAGCCGGGTGATGCGAGAGGAAAGTGCGCGGTTGCAAACGGCAATCGACGCGATCCGGCAGACCTATGTGGCGCAGCAGCAGCGCGCCTCCAGCACCTATGAACCTGCGGTGACCAAAAAGCTGGATGAAATCGCTGCGGCCACACGGAAAACCGAAGACGCCCTGGCGACGTTCTCGACCAAACGCACGGCGCGTTCTGCCACGGCCGCGCAGTCTTCCGCTCAGGGCGACCAGACCTCGTTGGAACTGGGCACACCTGCGGAAGAGATCACACCGCCGCTGAGTACCGAGGTTTTCATCCGCGCCCTGAATTTCCCCGAAACGCAGGATGACACCGAGGGGTTCAATGCGCTGCGTGTTGCATTGAAGGACCGCAAGACGGCACAGCTTGTGCAAGCCTCACAGGATGTTCTGACGCTGCTCAGCCAGGAAGGCATCTACATGGATGACCTGCGGCCCGACAAGGCCCGGCCAGAAATCTGGCGCCAGTTCGCCCAGGGCACACGCGGGCGCGCCGTGGCGGCGCTGGGGGGCGTGCGCGACAGATCCTCACTTGCGCTGACGGCAGCCCGGATGAAACAGGATCCGATTTTCCGCGACGCCGCGCACCATTTCCTGCGTCGGTTTGACAAGATGATTGCCGAGTTCGAACCCACGGCAAGCGATGCGGAACTGAATGAACTGGGTGAAACCCGAACGGCCCGCGCATTCATGTTGCTGGGTCGCGTGGCGGGCACGTTTGATTAATCCGACCCGACAATCCACGACATTTTGGTCGCGCTGCTGAAATTAAACAGATACTTCAGCGGTCCGGTTTTTTCTTGACCCATGGGCTGGAACCCCTCGCGCTCGTAAAGGCTGCGGGCGCGGGGGTTCGTGTCGATGACATCAAGCTGGACCTCTGACATGTTGCGGTTGCGGGCCTCGGACTTGATAGCATTCAGCAATGCCGTGCCCACTCCGTTGCCGCGCGCCTCGGCAGCGACAAAAATACCATCCATCTGGAAAACGCCCGGTTTCAGTTCGCGCTCCAGCACGCTCAGAACCGACGCACGCCAGGTCGCCCCGAACCAACCATAGACCTGCGCCAGACCAGACATATTGCCCCCTGCAAAAGAGCCGTCACGTGTCTTGAAACCTGCCAGACCCAGTATCCGGCCCGTTTCATCCCGTGCAACCAACGCGAAATCCGGGTTCAATGCGATTTCAAAGAAAGCCAATCCTTTTTCGTCCGGCCCCATGACTTTGCCCAGTTTTGCCGCAAATGCCTGCCAGAACAGTGCCGCCGCTTGCGCGCGTTCCTGATTGGCGAACCCTCTTGAAATCGTGACCGTCACAACCCGAAACTTCCATACGGAAGGAACCGGACCATATCGCCCGGTTTGACATGGCGCGCACCGTCCTCGATTTCGACCAACCCTTCAGCCCAGCTGAGGCCACTGATCCGGCCTGATCCTTCCGAATGGAAAACCTCGGCCCGCCCATCCCGCATTCTTGCTCGCAGATATTCCCGGCGACCGGGCTTCTTGCGCTTTTCAAAGGCGGCAGGCACTTCGAAACCTTGCGGTTCAGCCCAACCTTCACCGGACATCAGCCCCAAAGCCGGACGCGCGAAAATCAATGTACAGACCATGGCGGCAACCGGATTTCCGGGCAGGCCAAACACCGGCACGCCAGACCACAAACCCAAAGCCAGCGGCCGCCCGGGTTTCAACGCAATGCGCCAGTGCTGCATTGCTCCGGCCTGACGCAACAGGGCCGAAACATGGTCTTCGTCACCCGCTGACGCGCCACCACTGGTCAAAATCACATCCGCCTGTTCTGCGGCCTGATCCAATCGATCCCGCAAGGCGTCCCGATCATCCGAAACACGCCCCATATCCACGGGCACGAACCCCATACGGTCGATCAAGGACAGCAGCATCGGGCGATTGGCGTCGAAAATCTGACCCGGACCAGCGCTCTCTCCGGCTTCGAGCAATTCATCACCCGTAGAGACCACGGCCACGCGAAGCGGTTTGCGCACGTCGACTTCGGCGATCCCCACGGCAGACAGCAGCGCAAGATCGGCAGGGGTCAGCCTGCGCCCGGCAGGAAGGGCGATATCGCCTGCGGTCACATCTTCTCCCGCGCGCCGTGTGTTGGCGCCTTTTTTCAGCGGGCCGTGGAAGGCTATGTGGCCGTTCTTGACCGTGACATCCTCTTCCAGAATGACCGTGTCGACACCGGCGGGCAGCGCCGCCCCCGTCAGCACGCGCAAGGCCCGACCTTCAGGCACGTCACCGTCGAACGGGATCCCTGCCGCCGCGCGCCCTTCAATCAATGGCATGATCTGTGGGCCATCAAGGGCGGGACCGGCAAACCCGTACCCATCCACGGCCGTATTCGGTTGCGGCGGGTTCGAACGTCGGGCGACCACATCCCCAGCCAGAACGCGCCCGCATGCCTTGGTCAGCGCCATCGTCTCAGATGCGGTAATCGGGTGCAGCCTGTCACGCAAACAGGCCAGCGCCTCATCCACCGGTGTCCAGTTGACCCCGGCGGGCAACGCGAAGCAATCGTTCCGCAACGGGGGCGGGGTTATGTTCGGCTTGTCCTGAGGCACACCCAATATCCAACCTTCCTCTGCCGCTGAGACGTTCAATTGCGCATCCAACTCCTGCTCTGTCAAACCCGACAGAGTCAAGGCGACTTGTTCAACCTGCCAGTCATCTTTGATCCGCCCTTCCGGAGGCGCGCCCAAGGTCAGAGACGGCCAGATTTCCACGAAAGAGACTGGTTTATCCAGCGGTTCGAACGGCCAGACCGAGATTTGCTCGGCAAACCGATGGCGAAGCCGGTTCAGAACCGGAAGGCCCATCATCACCTGCCCGCCCACTGCACCCGCACCCGCCATCTGCCAGCAGGTGAAACTGCCCTTTGCCAAAGTCTCCACGGCACGACGGTTCGGGAACGGGTTTGAATAGTCCGATTTGGTGCGTGGCAGGCCGTCAATATCTCGGCGCAGTCCATTCATCCAGAACGGGCCACGGCCGCCAAACTGAAGGTTGATCCGACCCGCCAGATCAAAGCGGTTGTTGGCCTTCGGGGAATCCTCGACATGTTGGTCGAACCAATCCCACAACGCCAGCGGATCGTCCGTTCCGGTCATCGCCCGCGCGAAGCCGCATGGATATCCAAAAGGAAAATCGAACCCAAGAAGCAGGCGGCGACCGGCCTTCAGTTCGGCGCGGATCAGAGCATCCAACCTCTGCTCGGCTATCTGCCTGTTGCGCAGGTATTCGGGGTCAAGCGCTTTTCCGTTTCGTACAATGCAGGCCCAGATCGCATCCTTGCGCGGGGTCGGCCCGGTGTCGTTTCCGCCAGACCAATCCAACATTGCAAAGGTCTGGAACAGACTCACAAACCGACCTCTTTCAGGATGAAGTCAGCAATCCCGGCGGTATCATCCAGATCATAGACCGGGCGGTCCAAATCCAGCGGAGTGTCGCTGGCCACCGCGCGGATGGTGCCATTTTCAGGTGCCATCAGCGCATGGCCAGCCTCAACGCGATACGCTTCGATCTTGGGGTGGTCCTCGCGCTTGAACCCTTCGACCAACACCAGATCGACCGGCGAGAGCCGCGCCAACAGCTCGGCCAGCGGCGGTTCAGGCGCGCCCCGCAATTCCTGCATCAAAGCAATGCGTTGCCCCGAGGCAAGCAGCACCTCGCTGGCCCCCGCAACGCGGTGCCGGTGACTGTCGGTGCCCGGCTGATCCACATCGACACTGTGATGCGCGTGCTTGACCGTAGAGACCGTAAAGCCCCGGCCTGTGATCTCGGCCACCAGCCGTTCCATCAGCCCGGTTTTGCCGGCATTCTTCCAGCCCGTGACGCCGAAGACCCTCATGCCTGCTCCAGCAATGTTCGGGCACGATCCAGATCTTCGGGCGTGTTGACGTTGAAGAACGGATCAAACGGGTCGGCGCTGAACATAGCCTCGCGTCCTTCATGTTTGTCGGTCCACAGCACCACCTTGCGCAACCCGTCCATCAGCGCCGCCCGCAGATCATCGCGCAGGGCCACGGGCCAAAGCCCGAATGTCGGGTGTCGGTTGACTCGCTTGCCGCCACCGGATTTCAGCGCCTCGTCGCCCGAACGCGGCGTGGTGGCCAAGACCAACGCGTGTACCTGCCCTTCCGCAGCCTGCGTCAGTCGCGCCACCAGATCGCGCGGGAAAAATGGCGTATCCGCGGCAGCTGTGACGATGCAGTCCGCCCCCTGCTCTGCCGCCCAGTCGAGCCCGGCCAGCACACCGGCCAGAGGCCCGGCAAACCCTTCGATCGTGTCAGGCAGGACGGGCAGGCCCAGATCAGCGAAGCGCTCAGGGTCGCCATTCGCGTTCAACGCCAACCCACTTACCTGTGGGGACAAACGGTCAATCACATGGGATAGCAGGCTCTGCCCCCCGATCTGCAGCAAACCTTTGTCGCCACCACCCATACGTGTGGCCTGCCCGCCTGCAAGAATGACGCCAAGCGGTTTCGTCATGATGGGTCCTCGATCTCCGGCCATTTTTGGAATTTCTCCAGCGGTGAAAAAATCCAAACCCCACTACCCGCACCAAGCAAAATGAAACACAGGCTCACAGGAAGTCCGAAAATGTCGGCCAAAACATGGCTCAAGCGAATGAAAGCGAAAAAGAGCACCAAAACCGCCACAGGCGCGAAAAACGACCAGAAAAAGCACCGATACCTGCGAAGTGATCGTCTGATTTCGTTTGGCAAAACGACTGAGGCTGGCAAACCTTGAAGAAGGGTACGTTGCAACACGGCGCTTTGTTTTTGCACCGCCAATCCCCAAGCTGCCCATCCCATCCGGAATGGGGCAAACAGGTCGAATGTGCCGATATATTCTCTTGCCTCCCACCCCAATCGATCCAAAATTTCTTCGTCCAACCGTGCCATGCCCTCTACGATTGCTCGTTTGCTGCGTGCGTAGTTTCGCGCAGCAAGAATGCTCAGCGGCAAGATACTGACTGCAACAACAAACAGGAAAAAAAGTCTAAGGGTTTCCAAAATCATCCTGCACTTTTCCGGCGGTGTTTCCTGTCTTCGATCGCTACGGTTGACGGGTCCACGTCGCGCAGCAGGCGATCCTCACCCGACAGGCAGACAAAGCGCTGGCCGCGCATCCGCCCGATCAGCGTCAGCCCGACCTCGCGCGCGATCTCGACGCCCCAGGCGGTGAAGCCCGAGCGGGACGCCAGTACCGGAATCCCCATCATCGCCGTTTTGATCACCATCTCGGATGTCAGGCGACCAGTGGTATAGAGGATCTTGTCCGCCGCACACTCATCTTCTGACAGCATCCAGCCTGCGATCTTGTCGACGGCGTTGTGGCGGCCCACGTCCTCCATATAGACCAGCGGGCAGTTTTCACGGCACAGGACCGTGCCGTGAATCGCTCCGGCCTCGAGGTACAGCGACGGAGTGCGGTTGATCTTCGAGGCCAGATCATACAGCCAGGAGGTGCGCACCTGAACCTGCGGCAGTTGTACGTCTTCCAGCCCCTCCATCATGTCGCCAAATACAGTACCCACGGCACACCCGCTGGTGCGGGTCTTTTTCTTCAGTTTGTCTTCATAAGATGTTTCGCGCGCGGTTCGGACGATCACGGTTTCAAGGTCGTCGTCATATTCCACGCGCGTGATTTCATCATCCGACAGCAGCATCCCCTGATTGCGCAGAAAGCCCAGCGCAAGATATTCGGGATAATCGCCAATCGTCATCGCCGTCACGATTTCCTGCGAATTGAGGAAGATCGTCAGCGGGCGTTCCTCGACCACAGATATCTGGCTGATTTCACCGTTCTGGTCCACACCCTCGACCGCTCGGGTCAGGCGCATCGCACCCGGATCAGGGGCGATAAGATAGTCCGACAGATCGAATTCCGTGGCCAATTGCAACCCCTTCCCAAGACAGTTACTGCTGCATGAATCACCATAGGATTTAGCCATGGCCTCTGCCACATCCAAGTCATACTTCTGGAAAGGTTTTCGGGACGGGACGCCGTTTATCTTCGTCGCCGTGCCCTTTGGCCTTCTGTTTGGTGTTTTTGCGACGGAGGCCGGGTTGACCCTTGTCCAGACGATGGCCTTTACATCGACCGTTTTTGCAGGTGCCGCGCAATTCGCGGCGTTGCAATTGTTGCAGGACAACACCCCGACCGTGATCATCATAATCTCGGCGCTGGCCGTGAATCTGCGCATGGCGATGTATTCCGCATCACTGACACCTTACCTGGGTTCCGCGCCCATGTGGCAGCGTGCCTTTGCGGCATATCTGACCGTGGATCAATCTTATGCCTGCTCGATCGTGCGGTTCGAGAAAGAGCCCGACCTGTCAGTGCCACTACGCATGGCCTATTTCGTGGGCTCTGTCACGCCGATCACACCGCTTTGGATTCTGAGCACTTATCTAGGCGCAGTGCTGGGTGCGCAAATACCGGAAAGCTGGGCGCTGGATTTTGCCCTGCCTATCACCTTTCTGGCCATGATAGGGCCGATGATGCGGACCTTTGCACATGTGGTCGCGGCCCTTGTGGCCATCACGGTATCGTTGTTGACCGTCGTAATCCCGTTCAATCTGGGTCTGTTGATCGCCGGATGCGCTGGAATGGTTGCCGGAGCACAGGCGGAACTGATCCTCGAACGCAGAAAGACGCGACAATGACACAGCCCGATTCCGTCACCATCTGGACCATTATCATCGGGCTTGCCATCGGCAGCTATGCGCTGCGCTTTGTCTTTATCGGTTTTGTGGGTGATCGCTCGATGCCGCCTTGGCTGCTGCGTCACCTGCGATATACAGCGGTGGCCATCCTTCCTGCGTTGATCGCACCGCTGGTGGTTTGGCCCTCTGCCACCGAAGGGCAGCCTGATCTGCCACGTATGTCGGCGGCAGCAGTTGCCCTGGCGGTCGGAGTGATCAGCAAAAACGTGATAGCGGCCATCTTTTCCGGGGCCGCCACGCTCTATGGTCTGCTTTATCTACTGAGTTGAGACAGCGTCGAGCTGGTTGAGACGCGCATTGTTTGCCGCCAAACCTTTTTGCAGATCCGCATCGTCATTTTCCCGATATTCTTCGGTAACGACGCCCGGAATCTGCGCAAACTGTTCCGACAGGTTTACCGGATAGAACGTCACATCAATCTGCTCGAACCCCGGCACCTGCTTCAACAGTTGAGAAGTCGAGTTGGTACAGAATGCGCCAGCGACCGGACCGGATTGCTTTGCCAGTTGCAAGGCGATTTCAGCCTGTTGCGGGCTCACCTGAATGGTCTGTATGCGGGCATAATGCGTCTCGCGCGCGTGCGAGCTGCGATAAGCTCGTTCGACCGCCGGGGTAATGCCGTAAAGCACATCATCCTTCACCGGAACCACATCCGCCCGGAACGAACCGGCAGGGTCAAAGATCACCCGCTCGCTGCCCGAGATCATCAGCGACGTATGCGCGCCCGATCCGGTGCGTGTATTGATCATTGTGTACAGCGTCAGGGTCGCTGGCCCCGGATCACGGTAGGACCGGGACACGATCTCGTTCCGATCCGCCTGTGGACGGTTCGAATTGGCGCAGCCCGCCACTGTCGCTGCCAGCAAGCAGGCAATCAATATCCTGAACAAGTCAGCCCCCGAAACGATTAGGAGGCGAAAACCGCCAGGAACAGGCACAGGAAGGCAATGGCGACCACACACCACGTGGTGGCCTTGATGAAACCGTTGAATGTCTTGGTTTGGACCGTGATGTCCATTTCGCCGTGCTTGTGTTCAGCCATGAGTCTCAGATTCCCAATTCGCGTGTTTGATCTGTTGGATAATGGAAAACAGAACGCCTGTCACCACGTCATTCGCGCGCAGGACGCTGTTACTTGAGGACCGAACAACCGGGATACCCGAACCCCCACCGCCAGGGCAGGCCGCTGCACGGCCCGCCACCGAATCGCACCGCCCCGTACATTGCATCCGCAGTGATCGCGTGCACGCTGCGAATCTGTTCAGGCGACATGTCGTACTGGTCGGCATAGTCCTCGGCATGGTTGTCTCCGTGCTGCACCACACAGGCGTGCAAGGCGTCATCCGCTGCCAGACGTGCCTCATAGCTTTCGTTAGCTGTCTCTGCACCGCCAGCATTGTGATATGCCCGGTCGTGGATGACGCAGCAGTACTCCCACGGCGGGTGTTCTTGATATAGCGCGCCAACCTGTGGGAATTGCTTTGCCACCCAGCGCCAACTGGCTGACAACCCGCCTGAACAGCCATCGGTTTCAAACGACGTCAGTTCGGCGTCCTTGCTTTGCTCGATCAGGGCGCGGTGGCCTGGCATTTCAAATCCGCGCATCAGATCCTGTGCCCATGCCGACAGTGCCAGCAGAGACAGAAACAGCGCCATGTTAAGGACTTTCATCGCGCATCGCCTCTGTATCGACCTGCAATCCAAAGGTGGTTGCCAGCCACAGCAACAGCCGCTCGCCCGGCCCCATTTCAGCGCGGACGCGTAAAACCTCATTGGCCATGGCCGGGCGGTCGGTAATCAAACCATCCACACCCATCGAGGCCATCCTGGACATCTGCAACGGATCATTCACCGTCCAGACATAGATATCCTTACCAGCGTCCTGCACTTTGCGGATCAGCCCGGGTGTAACCATGCCTGCATTGACGGCGACAAATTCACCTTCCAACCCCGACAGATCCCCAATGGCCGTGGCCGCCAGCACACCAGAGCGCCAATCGGGCCGCAACTTTTCCATCTTTTGCACGGCCGGGTATTTCAGCGACATGGTGGCAACGTCGTTCTGCATCCCAAGTTCTTCGACAAGGCCGATCACCCGATTTTCCAGATCGACGTCGTGACCATAATATTTCAGCTCGATAAGAACCTTCGACTTACCTTTGGCCGCTTCCAGTACCTCTCGCAGGGTCGGGGTCCGCTCTGCGGCGTATTCCGGTCCGAACCAGCTTCCGATGTCGATATCAGCCACATCCTGCATAGTCGCATCCCAGACCTTCAGGTTGACGCCGGCCAATTTCATGAAATCGCTGTCATGGGCCACGACAACCACATCGTCCGCCGTTTCCTGAACGTCTATCTCAACCCAGTCCGCACCATCTTCTATCGCTTTCAGGACCGAGGCCATTGTGTTTTCAGGTCGCAAAGCCGCAGCGCCCCGATGGCCGATGACCTCGGCTTGATCCGGCGCCTGCACGCGTTCCAGCAAGCTTTGCCCAAGCCAGAAGCCAACGCCCAACGCGGCCAAGGCCGCCGCGACAGTGACAAGAACCGGCACGCGGATCCTTCGGGGTTCGGGATAGGGAACGTCCTTGGTCTCAGCTTCAAAGAAACCGTCCAGCAAGACCGCCAATGCGCCCAGCGCCGTGGCCGCCAGAACCAAGCCCGCCAGGGACCAAAGCCCCGCAATGATCAGGCTGAGGATCAATGCCAGTCTGAGGCTGCCGCCTTCCTGCAAGGGCACAACCGCAAACAACAGACTGGCCACCGCCGCAATCAAAGCCGCAATCACAAGCCGCAGTCCCAGCCAAAGGGCAAGCTCGATCTTCAAACGCCCGCGCTTGCCTTCCATCTTTTGTTCGCTTTTCGCGAATGCTCCGCGTGGTGAGGCCCCCTCGAACAGGACCAGATGCAACGCCAGCGCCCATCCCGACAGTCGGCGGATCAACACCCATGCCAACGCAAGAACGACAAGTCCGATCAGAACCACGGCCACCTGAAAGGCCGGAGGGTGGAATGTCAGGTAATAATTGATGTCATATTCCGTCAGCGTCCACCATGCGATCAACCCCGCGATGGCCACAAACGGCAAGGCGAGCAGCAGAACGCGCAGGATGAACCGAACGGCAAATCCGAACAGCGCCGGAAAGCGGGACAGGTTCAGTGCCAGTGCCGCGCTGCCTGCGCGCCAGGGGTCATTTTCTCCCATACGCAAGGACCCGGCCATGACCGCGAACACAAGCACCTCGGCCAGCAAGAACAGACTGAGCACCGCAACACCCGCGATGAACCCTGCCGGAGACAGCAGGAACATCGCAATGTCCTGATCGGTCAGAGCGGTCTGATTTGACAGAGAGACCGCAAGATTGACAGCCACAGCCACACCCGGCGCGATCAGCGCCACCAGCAGCAAGCGCACAGCGATATAGATTGGCACAAAGACCCGGCGCCGTTCCCAGGCACCTGCATAGGCATGTGTTACTGCTTGAAAAAATCTTGTCACGTGGGCGCCTCCGGACTGATGCAGTCATTCAAAGGCGCGCAAGCGTGAATTGCAAGTCAGCTGTCTTCCAGATCCGCCGCCAGACGGAAACCGATGCGGTTGGCGGGTTTGTCCTCGACCGATTTGGGCAGGGCGCGCAGCATCACGTTCAACTGGCTGACATGCTGCACCAATTGCGTGCGGGCCCCGGTTCCGTCAGATCCGTAAAAAGTGATCATGTCGGGGTCGAAATACCCCATCCCTTCGATCCGCATGACGCCGGCATCGCCGCCGGTAAAGCCCATGGCGACTTCGTGATCGCCGTCCAGAGTCTTTTCAAAGTTCTGGATATACATGATCAGACGCTCGTAAGCCCATTGCGCCGGGCTTTTGTTGGCAACAGGCTTCTTCAACCCCTCGGGCAGGTCCTTGGCTCCGGATTCGGCATTGGGATCCGCGTGCACCTCGTGACACCGCGGCAAAGCGGCGGCTTCGGCGGCCTCGGCCGAGGTTTCGATCTGGTCCTGCATTCTTCTACCCTTTGCGCTGATACAGCCATGCCCCGTCAGCGCGTTGCGTCCGGGTTACCGCACCAATGTGGTAGAGATGATTCACATGCGCAACCGCCTCAACCAGCGCAAGCCCATATTCGCCTTCGCGGATCGTGCGTTTGAACAGTGGCAGAAAACAATCCGCGGCCGCTCTGGGTTGATCCAGATGCTTCAACAGGCGGTCCAACGCGCCGTGATGGTTGTCGATCAGCTGTTTCATCCTCAGCGGCAGGCCCGAAAACGGCAGCTTGTGCCCGCCCAGAACCAGATGATCGGGCCGGGCAAGCGTCTGCAACCGCTCGCAGGCTTCCAGCCACGCTGAAACCGGATCGGCCATCGGTTCCGTGGCATAGACGCCCAGATTGGGACTGATCGAGCCGAGAATCTGATCGCCGCTCAACACCAGATTGTCGTCACGGCTCCAGAAAGTGGCGTGTTCCGGCGCGTGGCCATTGCCCATATGCACATCCCAGTCGCGCCCACCCATTCGGATCACGTCGCCCTGCTTGATCCGGGCAAAGCCCAGCGGCATGGGGTAAACCGTGTCGGCAAAGTTGAACGGACGATCCTTCATCCGCGCATTCAGAACCTCGGGCGCCATGCCGGCGCTGCGATAGAAATCAAGCGTTTCCTGCGGCCATGTCTCTTGCACATCCAGCGTCAGCATCCGCGCGAACAGCCATGAGGTGCGGCTTGTGGCCAGCTCGGCCCCGTGTTCCGACTGAAACCACCCGGCATTGCCGACATGGTCAGGATGATGATGCGTCACCACCACACGGGTGATCGGTTTGCCTTTCAAAGGCCCGCCCATCAGGGTTTCCCAGATACGCCGCGTTTTGTTCGACGACAGCCCGGTGTCAATCACCGTCCAACCTTCGCCATCGTCCAGCGCGTAGATATTGACGTGATCCAACGCCATCGGAAGAGGCAGGCGCATCCACAGTACACCCTCGGCAACCTCGACGGCTTCACCCGGCGCGGGCGGTTCCGCCCACGGATATCTGATCCCCGATACGCGATCCCCGTCCATCACGCCGCCAACTCATCGGGGCTGAGCGAAAAGAGGTCATCCGCGCCGCTTTGCACCCGCGCCAGAAGCCCGGAATGCTCGGGCAACAAGGCGTTGATGTAGTAGCGCGCCAATTTGGCCCGTGGTCCTTCCGGATCAGCCAGAGCCGCGGACAGGTGATAATGCCCGCCAAGAACCCGGGCAAACGCCTGAAGATAGGCCGTTGCGCCTGCAAATCGGTCGTTCATGTCGTCTTGCGCCACCAACCATTCGGTTGCCTCGCGCAGGGTTTCTGTTGCCTCCCACACTGGACCGGCCAGATCGGGCATCGTCGTACGCGCGTGTTCGGCCTGTTCTTCGATCTCGTCCAGAAGGTTCGAAGCCGCCTCGCCCCCGTCCATCATTTTGCGCGCAACAAGGTCCATGGCCTGAATGCCGTCGGTTCCCTCGTAAATCGCGGTCACGCGAACATCGCGGGAATATTGCGCCGCGCCTGTTTCTTCGACAAAGCCCATTCCGCCATGCACCTGTACGCCGGTTTCGGCCACGCGTATCCCGGTCCGGGCCCCAAAGTTCTTGCCGATTGGCGTCAACAACGCGGCCCGCGCGGCCCAATCGGCGTCGCCGGTGGCTTTCGCCATGTCAATCGCGGTCGCGTTGGCCAGAAGAATAGCCCGAGCGGCAAAGATATCGGCGCGCATATCCATGATCATGCGACGCACATCCGCATGATCGATGATCTTACCAGAAGGCGTCCTGCCCTGCTTGCGTTCCAGCGCATAGGCCAAAGCATGCTGATAGGCGCCTTCCGCAACGCCCACACCCTGGCCACCCACGCCCAGGCGGGCGTTGTTCATCATGGTGAACATGGCCGCCATACCACCATGTTCCCTACCCACAAGCCATCCTTTGGCGCCGTCATATTGCATCACGCAGGTGGGTGATCCATGCAGCCCCATCTTGTGTTCGACGGAAACAACCTTCAGGTCGTTGGCCACGCCGGGATTGCCATCCGCATCGGGGATGTATTTCGGCACCAGAAACAAGGAAATGCCCTTGGTGCCTGGCACACCGTCCGGCAGACGGGCCAGAACCAGATGGCAGACATTTTCAGCAAAGTCGTTGTCGCCCCAGGAGATGAAGATCTTCTGCCCGGTCACCGAGTATGTGCCATCACCATTTGGCTCAGCCTTCGAGGTCAGCGCGCCCACATCCGATCCGGCCTGAGCTTCGGTCAGGTTCATGGTAGCAGACCATTCACCCGAAATCATTTTGGGCAGATACAGTGACTTCAATTCGTCGCTGGCGTGGTGTTCCAACGCCTCGATCTGGCCCTGCGCCATCAGCGGAGCAAGTTGCAGCGACAGGCAAGCGGCGCTCATCATCTCGTTCACGGCAGTGGTGACAGCCATCGGCAGGCCCATTCCGCCAAATTGGGGATCAGCGCTGATCCCGATCCACCCGCCTTCGGCAATCGCCTTCCAGCCATCGGCATAACCCGGAGAGCTGCGGAGCACGCCATTCTCAAGCCGCGCCGGTTCCAGATCACCGGCACGCTGCAACGGGGCCAGAACCTCTTCGCTCATCTTGGCGGCTTCGGTCAGGATGGCCGTGACGACATCGGCGCTGGCATCTGCAAAAGTCTCGGTGGCGGCGACCTGGTCGAACCCGACGACATGTTGCAGCAGAAATTGATAATCTGAGATTGGGGCGCGATATGGCATGATTTCTCTCGGGGTCTAACGGATCAGAATACATCGGCGGGCTTGGAATCAAATGCAAGCGCCGGTAAGCGTGTGGGCCTGAACCGATTACGTACCTTACCTCAAGTTCCAGGCAACCAAAACGCGGCGTCATCAGATATGATCTCATCCGGCACACAGGAATTGACGGCAGATCCCGGCGGCATCGCGCAGGCTGCCGATTTTTTGCGCCAGGGTCTTCTGGTCGCTTTTCCGACCGAAACGGTCTATGGCCTTGGCGGCGACGCCCGCAACGGACAGGCCGTCGCATCGATTTACGAGGCCAAGGGACGGCCCAGCTTCAACCCGCTGATCGCCCATGTCGCCTCGGTCGAAGCGGCCCAGCGCTTTGTGCAATGGTCGGATCTGGCCGAGCAGCTGGCACAGGCCTTCTGGCCCGGTCCTCTGACCCTGGTTTTGCCGTTGCGCGAAGGGCACGGGGTTTCTTCGCTGGTGACCGCCGGGCTGGACACTCTGGCCGTGCGGGTACCTGCGCATCCGACGGCGCGTGCGCTGCTGGCCGACTTTGACGGACCGGTCGCGGCCCCTTCGGCTAATCCCTCGGGTCAGATCAGCCCCACGACGGCGGCTCATGTGTGGTCCGGTCTTGGCGGAAGGATCGCGGCTGTTCTGGACGACGGTCCCTGTGCGGTGGGGCTGGAATCCACCATTGTCGGTCTGGCCGGAGAGCCCACATTGCTGCGCCCGGGCGGCGTTGCGTTGGACCGGATCGAAAGCGTGCTGAACCTGCACCTGCACCTGCACCAATCCGGCGATCTGCTGACCGCTCCGGGGCAGTTGCAGTCGCATTATGCGCCCGACGCCCCGGTCCGCCTGAACGCCACTGCGCGTCACGGGGATGAGGTTCTGCTGGGCTTTGGAGCGGTGGATTGCGACCTGAACCTGTCTGTCCAAAGACGTCTGACCGAGGCGGCCGCGAACCTCTTTGCAGCCCTTCACAGGCTGAACGAGACGGGCCGACCCATTGCCGTATCTCCGATCCCTAACACCGGATTGGGGGCTGCAATCAACGACCGGCTGCGCCGCGCCGCTGCGCCACGCGACAGCTGATCAGGCCCGGCCTGCGCTGGCGGACAACGTCAGAGGATCCACCCCGAGCGTCGCCAAGGCAGCTTCCCATTTTTCGTCATCAGGCACGTCGAAGACAAGTTTCGTCGTCGCTTCGGTGGTCAGCCAGCCGTTCATCGCGATTTCGTCCTCAAGCTGACCCGGGCCCCAGCCGGAATAGCCCAGCGTCAGCATCGAATTCAGTGGTCCGCTGCCAGAGGCCAGATCTTCAAGCACATCCAGTGTCGCCGTCATGCTGAAATCCGCGGAAATATGCATTGAATGCAGATTGGCCTCGTAATCGGCGCTGTGCAGGACAAATCCGCGCGACATCTCGACCGGGCCACCGAAATGCACAAGGCGCTCTCCGATCACCGGGATACGGCAGGCGATGTTCAGCTGCCCAAGCAACGTCTTGATTCGCAGATCCGAAGGCTTGTTCACGATCAATCCCATGGCGCCATCGTCGCCATGGCTGCACATATACACCACCGAATGGTCGAATCGCGGATCGCCCATTCCGGGCATCGCAATCAACAGTTTTCCGGTCAGGTCCATGGGCCGTCATCTCTTTGTCAGTTCACGTCAACAATGGCCCTGCCGCACCCCGGTTTGCAAGAGACCAACCCGTATTTCGACAGATTTCAGCGCGGTGACCGGATCGTGACTTGGAATCCGCGCCATCGACGCGCATTTATAGGGTATGAAGATGCCGATCAAACCCACCGCCGTCGCCGCGCTCGCGTGTCTGAGCCTGTCCGTTCCAGTTGCCGCGCAAGACTTGGACAACGTGGTTCGGCTGGATGTTCTGGATGGTGGACGGACGACCAACGGCACCTATATGTCCGCGTTGAAACTGACGCTCAAGGATGGCTGGAAAACCTACTGGCGCGCGCCAGGAGATTCCGGCATCCCTCCCGAGTTCGACTGGAAGCGATCCAGCAATGTCGGCCAGGTGGAAATCATCTGGCCCTCGCCCGAAGTCTTTGACCAGAATGGCCTGCAATCGATTGGCTATGAAAATCAGCTGGTCCTGCCCATCAAGGTCACTCCGCGCAACCCGGCAAAACCGGTCCGTCTGAAAGGCAGGATGGATCTGGGGGTCTGCAAAGACGTTTGCATCCCGGAACGCCTGGATTTCGACCATACGCTGGACGCCGAAGCCGATCGCAACCCGGCGATTGCCGCAGCGATGGCGCAAAGGCCCTATTCCGCGCGCGAAGCCCGTGTCACCAAGACCACCTGCAATCTGACGCCCACGAAAGATGGGATGCGGATCGAGGCACGGATGACGATGCCGTCCGCGGGTGGTCGAGAAGTCGCCGTGATCGAACCCGGCAATCCTTTGCTATGGGCCTCGCAACCCGTATCTCAGAGGCAGGGGGATACATTGGTGGCCGAAGCGGAAATCATTCACACATCAGGTGCACCTTTTGCGCTGGACCGATCCGAGATCCGGATCACCGTTCTGGGATCCGACCACGCGGTGGATATTCTGGGCTGTAGCGCGGGCTGAATGCATGAGCCAATCCCCCAAGATCGGTGCGTTGGCGGTTGTTCTGCATCAGGACAAGGTTCTTCTGGTTCAGCGCAGCAAACAGCCGGACAAAGGGCTGTGGGGGTTCCCCGGCGGCCATGTAGAGTGGGGTGAAACCGTTTTGCAGGCGGCGCAGCGCGAGTTGCGGGAAGAAACCTCGGTGATTGCGGAACCGTCTCATTACCTGAGAAATCTGGATCTGCTGCGTCACGACAAGGCGGGTCAGGTTTTGTCCCATTACCTGTTGGTCGGCGTTGCTTGCCGCTATCTCTCCGGCAAACCACAGGCTGGTGACGACGCGCTGGATGCCCGCTGGTTCGCTATCGAGCAGATACGCCGGGGCGACCTGCCGATGAGCGCGCGGGTCATCGACCTTTTGGAACACGCGATCCGCGCGGATCAGGCATCGGCCGATCTTGTCAGCCGCCCATAAAGCAAACCTGACAGGATCACGCTCAGGACCACGATCAGAATTGCCCCGGCCAGGAATGCACCCAACCCCATTCGCAGCACCGCAATGCCATCTCCACCCGCATAGAGGCCTTGCAGCACGCCAAGCGGTGCGCCTGTAACCGCGGGCCAAATCATCGTCAGGCCGAACCAAACAGCCAATGCGGCCCCGGTTGCCGCCAGCGCCCCGCGAACCACCCGGTCGGGTGCCCGCGCGGCACGGCGCATGGCTGTCATAGGACGCGCCACGTCATTGAGGATCGCCAACAGGGCAGGCACCAGGATCAGAACCAGCAACATCCCGAACCCAAGCCCGTAAACCAGCGTGATCACGGTCGGCTTGAGGAATTGCGCTTGTTGCGAGCCTTCGTAAAGCAACGGTGCAAGTCCAAGAACCGTGGTCAAAGTGGTCAGCATCACGGGACGCAACCTGTCTGCGGTACCTTCGACAATGGACGGAACCAGACCACGGTCTCTTTGATACGCATCTATCGTCGTCACCAGAACGATCGAGTCGTTGATGATGATCCCCGTCATGCCCAGCAACCCGACCACCGTGAACATGCTGAGCGGCACATCCCAGATGTAGTGGCCCCAGATCGCACCAACGAGGCCAAAAGGTATGATTGCCATGACCACCACAGGCCGTGTCCAGCTGGCGAACACCCAGGCCAGAACAAGGTAGATACCTGTCAGGCACAGGATCAAACCGGTGCGGGCTTCGGCAAGGAATTCATTTTCCTGTTCGCTGAGGCCCGACATGCGCCACTCGACTTGCCGTTCGGCAGCGATATTCGGCAGGATTTCTTCCTGCATCGCCCGTTCGATTTCAGCCGCGCGTGCCGGGTCATCCTCGGAAATGTCGCCATAGACCGAAACAACCCTCAGACCGTTTTCGCGCCGAACCGTCGAGAAACCGGATTCACGCTCGACCGAAACGATGTCGGCCAGCGGTACGTAAACCCCATCAGGAGACCGCATGAGCGTACGCTCGAGGAAATCAGCCGTCAGTTCGCCTTCAGGCAGTTCCACACGGATCTCGGCACTGCGTGGCCCGTCCGGGAAAGTCGCCGCTTCGATACCGTTCAGGCGATTGCGCAGGGCGCGACCAAGCGTTTCAATCCGGAAACCCAGCGCCTCTCCCTGTGCAGTCAGGTCCAGGATGAACTCTTCCTTGTCATAAGCCAGGTTGTCTTCCAGCGCCGAGACTTCGGGAAATTTCGACAGCTCGGCCTGCAAGTCTTCGGACGCGGCCTTGAGAACGCTCACGTCAGAGCCGAAAAACTGCACGTCGATGGCGTCGCCACCCGGGCCGGACCGCCACCCCCGGAAGCTGATCACTTCGAGCTTGGGATGGCGCGGCGCGAATTCCTGCAACTCTCCGACGAATTCGAAACTTGAATAAGGGCGCAGATCGGCATCGATAAGCTCGATCGAGATACCCCCCAACAAACTGCCATCCTTGCCATCCGCAGCAGCCAGCTGTCGGCCTGCATTGCCGCCAACCTCGGCCAGGACATAGTCGATCGGATTGCGCCCATGACGCTCTTCGTAGATCTGGCCCAGGTCATTGACCGCCTGTTGCAGAAGGCGCATCATTTCCAGCGTATCTGATCGCGTCGAACCTTCGCGCATGATAAAGCCGCCGGTCACGGAACTTCGCTCTGGTGCATTGAAGAAACGCCAATTGACGTCGCCGCGAATGAACAGTGCAACCTGGCTGGCCAATACCGCGATCATCAGCGCCACGACGACGTAGCGCGCCCATATCACCCAGGCGATCAGGGGACGGAACAGGTGATCCCGAACCCAACGGAAACCACGGTTGACGACCCGGTTGGGCAGATCATACCAGTGTTCCTTGGCCGAATGCGCGATGGCGTGCGCCATGTGATTGGGAAGGATCAAAAAGCATTCGACCAGCGAAGCGATCAAAACGGCGATCACCGTAAAGGGAATGTCGCGGATCAATTCTCCGAAACGTCCGCCCACCAAGGTCAGACCGAAAAACGCGATTACCGTCGTGACAGTCGCAGCCAGCACCGGCATGGCCATCCGCCGCGCCGCACGTTCCGCAGCCACAACAGGCGGCTCACCCAAACGCCGGGCACGGAAATCCGCGTGTTCCCCCACCACGATGGCGTCATCAACCACGATGCCCAGCGTGATGATCAGGCCGAACAGCGAGACCATGTTCAGCGACAAGCCGCCCAGATACATCAATGCGATTGCGGCCGACATCGCCACCGGGATACCCGCCGCAACCCAGAAGGCGATGCGTGCGTTGAGGAACAAGAACAGCAGACAGACGACAAGGCCAAGACCCATCAACCCGTTGTTGACCAAGATGTTCAATCGGTCGGTTATGGCCTGGGCGCGGGTGCGGATCAGCTCAATCTTCACACCTTCGGGCAAGCTGGCCTGCATTTCACGGGCAACATCTTCGACCGTGTGCTGGATGTCTATCGCATCGCCCAGATTTGACCGGTCGACCCGGATGGACATGGCCGGATCGTCGCCGACGAAATAACTGCGATGCCGTGTGACACCTTCGACCCGAATCCTGGCAATATCACCCACCTTCAGCTTCGACCCGTTGGCAAAGGTCCGCAGCGCGATGTCTTCGATCTGCTCCGGGGTCCTCTTTTCGGTTCCGGCCCGGATACGCGCACCTGCGCCCTCAACCTCACCAGCGGGATCGGTGCTGACCTCGGCCGCAATCGCCGACGCGATCTCTTCCATGGTGATGTCATTGGCGATCAATTGCGCCGTGGTGATTTCGACAATGATCTGAGGCGCGGCAATGCCCCTGATTTCGGTTCGCGTAACCCCTGCCGAGAACAAGCGGTTGATGAACTCATCCGTCAGCTTCGCCAGTTGATTGGTGTCTGTGGGGCCACTGATAACGACATCCGTCACCCGATCCCGCCAAGCGCCGCGCCGAATTTCAGGTTCTTCCGAACCTTCGGGCAGATCCGTCACACCGTCTATCGCGGTCCGGACGTCTTCGACCGCGCGGGACATGTCCCAGTTCGGCTCGAACTCCAGTCTGACGCGGGTCCAACTTGGGTGTGAGCTGGCCTCGGTGCTGGTTACCCCTTCAACGGCCAGCAGCGCAGGTTCCAACAACTGCACGATACCTGCATCCATGTCCTCGGGGCCTGCACCTTCCCACGAGACGGTGACATCAACCCGTTCCAGAATGACATCCGGAAAGAACTGCGCCCGCATGTTCGGGATAGCCGCTGCACCCAGAACCAGCATCACCAGCAGCAGCAAATTGGCCACCGTCCGGTGCCGTGTGAAATAGCTGAGAAGGCCACCCGCTGCGCCAGGTATCTCGCGCATCATGACGCTCAGCCCCCGGCCTTGGTTTCAATGCGCCGCACCAGAGATGAAGGGACGCGCGCTTCCCGCAACTGACCGAGAACCTGAGTTTTCTCATCCTGAGGCATGGTTTCGCTGGCCTCGACCCGGGCCACGAGTTCAGCGCGTTTCGCATCTGACAGTTCGACCATACCCGGGTCTGCCCCGGCCTCAAGCCGCAAGGGCCGCACCCGCACGCCAGATCCAAGCAACGGCGTGCGCCCGATCACAACCTCGCGCCCTTCCAACCCGTCGCCCCGCAGCAAAACCTCGTCACCCTGTCTGCGGACAAGCTGCACCGGCAAGCTTTCCAGGCGGTCATCCGCACCCAGCACCAGAACCGTTCCCGATGCGTCCAATGCCGAAGACGGCAAGCGGAACACATTGGCAAGCGGTTGTTCCTGAACCGAGACGGTGACGAAATCTTCGGGCTTGAAACCGGATGCCTCTTGCAGACGCGCATAGATCAGTCGTCCGGTCTGACCCTCGCCCGCAGAGCCGCTGTCGCGGCTGATATGACCAGTCGCGGTTAGATCGGTGCCCGTCACCTCAAGCGAAACCGTGACCGGTGCGTTGATCAGCCTGTCATTCTCGTCCAACAGACGTACATATTGTGCCGTCGACACCCGGAACGCCACTTCAAGAGCGTTTGGATCAACCAGTTCAGCCAGTTTTTCATTCGCCGACACCAACCGCCCTTCCACAAGCGTCACATCGGTCAGCGTACCGCTGAATCCGGCCCGAATGGTCATATCGTCAAGATCGCGTTCGGCTGCCTCCAAGGCGATCACCGCCCGCGCCAACAACGTCGTTGCCTGATCGACGCGGGATTCAGCCTGTGCAAGCGCGATACGGCGCGCCAGCACGGCCTGTTGTGCCGAAGCAGCCGCCAGTTCCGCCTCTTCCACGCTGGCGGCGGCGCCTACCCCTCGGGCCTCCAGATCGCGTTGCCGTTGCAGCGCCCGTTCCCGCAGTTCGGCTTGCGCCTCGGCCGATTTCAATTCGTCCTGCGCCAGCAGCAAAGACCGTTCGGCATCACGTTCTTCGAATTGTGCGTCCAATAGATCGGACTTGGCCCGATCCAGCGCGGATTGGGCATCCGCCGGATCCAGTTCAACCAGAACTTCCCCGGCAGTCACCGTTCCGCCATCCACGAAATCCTCTGCCAGCGCGACAACGCGGCCACCCAGTGCCGCGCGCAATTCCAGCCTGCGCCGGCTCTGGACCTCTCCGAATGCTTCGAGATATGGGATTACGGTTTCCGCTTCGGCCTGACGTACGGCAACCGCAAAGACCCGTTCGCGGGCGGCGGGCGTCTGGTCCTCACGCGTCAGGACGTCCTGAACGGCACCCATGATGATCTGCGCGGCAATAAACAGCAGAGCAAGCGTCAGGAACGCCAGAAAGATACCGACAAGACTCTGCCGTAGAAATCGCATCAAACAGTTACCCCGGTTGCACCAAGCTGCCGTCCACAACATGTAGCCGGATCACGAATTATGCCAAGCCACAAAGCGGTTATACGGAATTGAACGTACGACCAGTCTACTTCCGTCGCAGATGTTCGTCCAATCTGGGCATTATTTCCACAAAATTGCAGGGGCGATGCCGGTAATCGAACTGTTTTTCCAAAATCTCATCCCACGCATCCTTGCAGGCCCCCGGGCTGCCGGGCAATGCAAAAAGGTATGTTCCCCCCGCAACCCCCCCGGTTGCACGGGACTGCACCGCCGAAGTGCCGATTTTCTCCATCGAAATGATGGTGAAGACAGTAGCGAATGCGTCGATCTCTTTTTCGTACACGTCCCGATGCGCCTCGACGGTCACGTCCCGCCCCGTCAGACCCGTTCCACCGGTCGAGATCACGACATCGATCTGTTCATTAGCCACCCATGCCCGCAACTGATCGGCGATCTGGTCGCGCTCATCCCGGATGATCTGGCGATCCGCAACAACATGGCCCGCTTTTTCGATCCGGTCCACCAATGTCTGCCCCGAGCGATCTTCGTCCAACGATCGGGTGTCCGAAACGGTCAGAACGGCAATTCTGACGGGGATGAACTCCTTGGTTTCGTCAATGCGCGACATCTTGCGTCAGGCCCTTTCCATCATGACAAGCCGGATCGCGAGGGCGGAAAAAATACCCCCTGTGACCCAACCAATAATACGCGAGGCGCGCGGGTTGCCGATCAGCACCTTGCCTGCCCCGCCGGCAAAAATTCCGACCAGCCCGTTCACCAAGAACCCGCCAAACGCGATGATCAGCCCAAAGATCAGGAACTGTACCAGAACCGATCCCGCGGTCGGGTCGACGAATTGCGGTATGAACGCCAGCACGAACAGAATGACCTTGGGATTGGTCAGGTTGACCAACATCCCATCCCGAAAGGCCATGCGCGTCGACCGCACAGGCCTATCCCCAGTCGAAGCGCCATGCCGGACCGCACCCCAAGCCAGATACATCAGGTAAGCGGCACCCATCCAGCGGATCACTTCGAAAAGCCAGGGCAGCGCCGACACCGCAGCGCCCAGCCCAAGCCCTGCCAGCAGCACGTGAATCATCGAACCCACGGACACGCCGGCGCTTGCCGATACCGAAGGCCACGCCCCGGATCGCAGCCCTTGGCCAAAGCAGAACATCATATCAGCACCGGGCGTCAGGTTCAGTGCCAGTGCCACTGGAACAAAGACCAGCAAAGTCTGGAATTCGATCACGCATCCACCTCAAACCAACTTGGCATCGGGCCCAGATTGGCCAAATGCGTTCGCCCCAAGGACCCGCGATAGCCCCAGCTTTCATGCACATGACCGAAGAACGCAAATCCCGGCTGAAGGCGTTCCACCGCATCCCGTATGGCAATCGATCCGACCGAAAGGCCTTGCGATGTCTGATCCCCATACCCTTTGGGCGGAGAATGAACGATCAGGACATCAGCCGTTTCACACCGGTCGAGCATCTCGGTCGCCTCACCTTCCGTCAGGTCACAGGACCAGTCTCCGAACGGGGTCGGTGGTACGCCATAGCCAAGACCAAACAAGCGCAAGCCGTCTATGGTCATGCCAGATCCGTGCAGGACATGAACACCGTCCGGGGCCGCATTGCCCAGCTCTTCTACACTTTCCGCGTTTCCCGGGATCAGGACCAGCGGGGCCGAAATGCCGGACAGCATCTGCATCGCCTCGTCCAGCCCCTGACGCGAATTGCAATAATCACCGGCACCGATGACAAGATCAGCCTCGGTGCTGGCGGCAACAAGATCGGCTGCCCGGTTGCGCGCCATGTGCAGATCAGAGAATGCCAGAACCTTCATGTTGCACCTCGCAGCCGCGCTTTCAGTTCCAGCAGATCCGCCCAGGCCTGCCGTTTCATCTGCGGTTGCCGCAGCAGGTAAGCCGGGTGGAACATCGGGATCACCGGCAGATCCATTGCCTGATCCCATTTGCCGCGCAGGCGGGTGATGCCGCGTTTGCCCAGCACCGCCTGACAGCTGATATTGCCCATCACAACCAGAACCTCGGGTCTAGCCAGGGCCACGTGGCGTTCCAGAAACGGCTTCATCATCCCGATCTCTTCGGGTTTGGGGTCGCGGTTCTGCGGGGGCCGCCATGGCAGCACATTGGTGATATAGACGTTCTCGCGACGATCCAGTTCAATTGCCGCCAGCATCCGGTCCAGCAACTGACCCGCTCGGCCGACAAAAGGCTTGCCCTCGCGGTCCTCATCGCGACCCGGCGCCTCGCCAATGATCATCACGCGCGCGCCGGGGGTCCCGTCGGCAAAGACCAACTGCCGCGCACCGCGCTTGAGCTCGCAATGTTCGAACGCGTCCATCGCTGCGCGCAGCTGATCCAGCGATCCTGCGCCCCGTGCTGCGGATCCTGCGATTGCTACCGGGTCCACATCCCTGGGCTTTGCCGGGGCGGCAGCGGGCGTTTCCGGTTTCCTGGGTTTGGCCGAGGTGTCGGGCAACGCGTACCGGTCAACCGGCGCATCACCGATTGCCTCGGTCACGCCCAGTTCGACCTGCCATTCCAGCAGCGCCCGCGCAGAGTAATAGTCCAAGCCCGATTCCATAGGGATAACTTACCCGCCTGAGGGCTGAGGGAAAGCGAATAGGGCTTGATCGGTCGCTCTGTCGCGCCGACCATCGGCATGCGATGCTCAGATTTCTGCGATTCCTCATCATTGGATTAGTGCTGGTTGTCACCGATGATCCGGCATGGGCCACATTTCATGACAAACACGGGCAATGCCGTGCGGGTCAGTTCAAATGCGGCAGCACATGTTGTTCAGGCGGGCAAAGATGCAGTTTTGATGGCCATTGCATTCCACTGGGCGGCACCTATTGCGGCGGCGGGCGCAGTTGCGGTCCGTTCGAACGCTGCGTCGCTGGTGGACTCAGATGTGCGCCCGCAGGCCTGAACAAATGCGCATCGCGGCTGGATTGTCCGGGCGACAGTTTTTGCAATGGCCGTGGCGAGTGTGAACGAAGCGCACCCGAACTGGATACGACGCCACCGACCACATGCGCTGATGGCAGAACCTGCGCGCGCGGTTCGGCCTGCCTGCCCGGCGGGGGCTGCTCGCGTCCGGGGTGGTTCCTGTGCGAGGAAACCGGATCACAATGCCGCCCCGGTTTCAAATGCTCGGCGCATCAAGGCTGCGTACCGATCAAGGCCATCGACTGTGGTTATGGCAAGTGGTGCAAGCCGGGCGAGCAATGCCTGCCCGAAGGCGGCTGCGAAAAACTGCCTGAGGGTACGGAACCTTAGGTTGCCTTGCGCCGCCCGGCTTCCTATAAGCGGCGCGATTGTCAGACAGGAGCCCGCCCATGCGTTTCGCCCATCGTCACCTTCTTGGCATCGAGCATCTGTCGCAATCCGATATCACCGACATTCTGGATCTGGCCGAGACCTATGTCGACATGAACCGCCAGTCAACCAAGCATTCGGACGTTCTGTCAGGGCTGACCCAGATCAACATGTTCTTCGAAAACTCGACCCGCACGCAGGCCAGTTTCGAACTGGCGGGCAAGCGTCTGGGTGCGGATGTGATGAACATGGCGATGCAGGCCAGTTCGATCAAGAAAGGTGAAACCCTGATCGACACCGCGATGACGCTGAACGCGATGCACCCGGATCTTCTGGTGGTGCGGCACCCGCATTCCGGCGCAGTCGATCTGCTGGCGCAAAAGGTCAATTGCGCCGTTCTGAACGCCGGTGACGGCAAACATGAACACCCCACGCAAGCCCTGCTGGACGCCCTGACCATCCGTCGCGCCAAGGGCCGCCTGCACCGGCTGAACATTGCCATTTGCGGCGATGTCGCCCATTCCCGCGTCGCGCGATCGAACCTGATCCTGCTGGGCAAGATGGAAAACCGCATCCGCCTGATTGGCCCGCCGACGCTGGTGCCCAGCCAGTTCGCCGAGTTCGGGGCCGAAATCTATGACGACATGAACGAGGGCCTCAAGGACGTTGACGTCGTCATGATGCTGCGCCTTCAGAAAGAGCGGATGGATGGCGGGTTCATACCCTCAGAACGCGAATATTACCACCGCTACGGGCTGGACGCCGCAAAGCTGGCGCAGGCCAAGCCGGACGCGATCGTGATGCATCCCGGCCCGATGAACCGCGGGGTCGAGATCGACGGCACATTGGCGGACGACATCAACCGATCCGTCATTCAGGAACAGGTGGAAATGGGTGTCGCCGTCCGCATGGCCGCGATGGATTTGCTGGCCCGCAACCTGCGCGAGGCCGCATGAGCGATCTGACCGTCGCCCCCCACGAACGCGGCGTTTTGCGCCTGTTCACGCTGGACATGCGCCCGGAAGAGGCGAAGTTCCTGCGCGAACCGGGTGCCGCCGATCAGGTGCTTGGGGTCGACGGGCTGGATTCCAGCCATATCGATATTTTCCCGGTATCCGACCTCGAGGACCTCGGCCTGTACGGCTATCTGACCGAGGGCTGCGGCGTGCCCGCTGACCAGTTGGACCGGGATGCTCTGGCCACTATCGACGGTTGGGTCATGGTCCTTCGCAGCGCGGCTTTCAACGGACACCCGGCGACGCTGAACCCTGATCCGCGCCTGCGCCTGATCGGCCTGTTCACGGAAGAGGCCACGAACTGGACCGGGGGGACCATTGAAACCGAAAGCGCCAAGCCCTTTTCCGCCCCGCAAACCGTCACAGCGGGTGACACCCCCCGCCGCGTCGGATCTGCCATTCTGGCACTGGTCGCGCTTGTGGTCATCGGAGGCATCTTATGGCTGATCCTGTGATCTTCGCCCCGGACAAAGGGGCCTATATCCGCACAAATGCATGGCTGGCTGCTGTGGCCATGGCCGGTGCAATGGCCGTGCTGTGGCTGATCGGCAATCCTTACGTCTGGACCGGAGCCCCAGCTGGCCTGGCCGCCATCGGCGTACGCGCGTGGTATCTGGCCTCGGAAGAACTGGTCTCGAATTGGCAATTGTCAGACACCGCGCTGACCGGTCCCGGCGGACGCAGCGTGCCGCTGAACCAGATCACCGCCGTGAATATCATGGGCAGCTTCGTCCAGGTTGTCACCAAAACCGGCGACAAGCATCTGATCAAATACCAGTCAGACCCGGCCGCCACCAAAGCCGCGATTGAAAGGGCGATGGGATGAGCGACGAATGGTGGCGCGAGAAGATACCAGAGGGCGAGCAGGTTCTATGGTTCGGGCGGCCGCATAACGGCTTCTTTCCGCCTCATCTGGGTTGGTCCTACAGGATTCTGATCGGCTCTGTCGTTCTGGTGTGGTTCGCCAGCCCGTGGATTGTCGACTCGGTGCGGGATTTCTGGAAGCTGATCAGTTGCACGGGCGTGCTGGCATTCGTGATGTGGGCGGACCGCTTTGTTCGCTCGCAACGCGTTTATGTTGTGACGCCGCAGAACGCGTGGCAAGTCAACAAAGAACTAAAAACCAAGAAACTTGAAATCAACCGGTTCCTGAATTTCCGCACTGTGCCCTCAGCGGTGGTTTTTAACCGCCACCCCTTTTTCAGATTCGACCATCTGCCCGACCCGGATGCCGCGTTGGCCGCGCTGACCCAAGCCCGAGAGACCCATACATGACCGCCCTGATCTTCACCAATGCCCGCCTGATCGACCCAGAAACCGGCACGGACAGTCCCGGCTGGCTGCACATTGCCGACGGCCTCATTCACGGCAAGGGCAACGGCGACGCGCCCGTTGCTGACGCCAGGGTCATCGACTGCGGCGGCAAGTGCCTCGCCCCCGGCATCGTCGATATCGGCGTCAAGGTGTGTGAGCCGGGCGAACGGCACAAGGAAAGCTACAAATCCGCAGGCCTCGCTGCCGCAGCCGGTGGTGTCACCACCATTGTCACCCGCCCGGATACACTGCCCGCGGTCGATACGCCGGAAACGCTGGAATTCGCGACCCGGCGCGCACAGGCGGATGCGCCGGTCAACGTGCTGCCGATGGCCGCGCTGACCAAGGGGCGCGAAGGGCGTGAGATGACGGAAATCGGATTCTTGCAGGACGCAGGCGCCGTGGCCTTTACCGATTGCGATCACGTCATCACCAATACCAAGGTGTTTTCCCGCGCACTGACCTATGCAAAATCCTGCGGTGCGCTGGTGATTGCCCACCCGCAAGATCCGGGCCTGAGCCATGGCGCCGCGGCCACCAGCGGCAAATTCGCCGCCCTGCGCGGATTGCCTGCGGTCTCGCCCATGGCCGAGCGCATGGGGCTGGACCGTGACATCGCGCTGTTGGAAATGACGGGCGCGGCCTATCACGCCGACCAAATCACCACCGCCCGCGCCCTGCCCGCGCTGGAACGGGCCAAGCGCAACGGGCTGGACATCACTGCCGGCACCTCGATCCATCACCTGACGCTGAACGAACTGGACGTGGCCGACTATCGTACCTTCTTCAAGGTCAAGCCTCCGCTGCGGTCCGAGGATGACCGGCAGGCGGTGATCGAGGCGGTGCGCACCGGCCTGATCGACACGATCAGTTCGATGCACACGCCGCAGGACGAAGAAAGCAAACGCCTGCCGTTTGAAGAGGCCGCCTCGGGCGCGGTGGCGCTGGAAACGCTCTTGCCGGCGGCATTGCGCCTGTATCATGCCGACCAGTTGGACCTGCCGACCCTGTTCCGGGTGATGGCATTGAACCCGGCCAAACGGCTTGGTCTGGAAAGCGGCCGATTGTCGGAAGGCGCCCCGGCGGATCTGCTTCTGTTCGACCCGGATGTGCCTTTTGTGCTTGATCGCTTTGCCTTAAAATCCAAATCTCAGAACACGCCATTTGACGGCCAGCGGATGCAAGGTAAGGTCATTTCGACCTATGTTGCAGGTAAAGAAGTGTTCCGGAGTTCCTAATGCCCCCGATCGACAACTCGACCAGCGAACTGCTCCAGTGGGCGGTGGTTGGATATCTCTTGGGCTCCATTCCCTTCGGCCTGCTGCTTGCAAAGGTCATGGGGCTGGGAAATCTGCGCGAAATCGGATCCGGAAATATCGGCGCAACCAATGTCCTGCGCACCGGCAACAAAGCCGCCGCGGCGCTGACCTTGCTGTTCGACGCGGCCAAGGGCGCGGCGGCGGTTCTGATTGCCCGTGCTTATGCCGGAGAAGACGCCGCGCAGATCGCAGCCCTTTTTGCCTTTCTGGGTCATTGCTTTCCCATCTGGCTGGGTTTCAAGGGCGGAAAAGGCGTGGCCACCTTTCTGGGCCTCTGGCTGGCGCTGGACTGGCGCGTCGGAGTTGCGTGCTGTCTCAGCTGGCTGGTGGCGGCGGCGATCTGGCGGATATCCTCGGTCGGCGCACTGGCCGCGGCCGCGCTTTCAACGACCTGGGTGCTGGTTCTGACAAACGGACAATCCTTTATCCTTGGGATTATCCTGACCCTTCTGATCTATTGGCGTCACAGCACCAACGTCGCACGGATCAAGGCCGGGACTGAACCGAAAATCGGAAAATCGTGACACCGCCGGACGCTTTCGTTTCCGCGTTTTTCGCACTGCCCGAGGGCAGGTTTGCCGGTACATCGGGGAATCGGCGCTATGTCGTCGTGCGCCAACAGATGGCAAAGGGGAAATCCCACAAGCTGGTTGCACGCGAACTGGGCGGCACCGACTATATCAGCATGAATCTGTATCAGACACGCATCAGCGGCGCGCTGCTGAGGCCTTGTGAAATGGCGGCCAGCAAAGTCATCGCGTTTGTTCTGGATTTTGAACCGGACGCGTAATGTCAGGCCTGCATTTTTGAACAGACGTTCCTCTCTGACGCACAATCACGATTCATTGTTTTGAACGTGATCCGCCTGCTTCCCAGATCGCTGTCGTGACGGTCAATTACGGGCCACACAGGACAACAATCCGGGGCCTTCGATCCGCACACAGACGAGGCTCCTTTCACGAAAGGTGGAACAATGAACAAGTTTAAATCTCTGATCGGTGGCGTCGCTCTGTCCGTTGCACTGGCAACATCCGCACTGGCCGCTGGAGTGGACATCAACGCAAGCTCGACCGGTCTGGCCATGCAGGGTTATGACCCGGTTGCCTATTTCACCGTCGGTGAAGCGACCAAGGGCGACTATCGCATCACCGCGCTGCACGACGATGCGCTGTACCGTTTCTCGTCCGAGGAAAACAAAGCCGCCTTTGAAGCCAACCCGGAAGCTTACCTGCCTGCCTATGGCGGCTATTGCGCCTTTGGTACAGCCATGGGCTTCAAGTTCGACGGTGACCCGAACCACTGGAAAATCGTCGACAACAAACTGTACCTGAACTTGTCGGAAGACATCCAGGAACGCTGGGAAGGCGACATCCCGGGCTTTATCGAAAGCGCAAGTGCAAACTGGGAAAACATCGCGGACAAGACCCCTGCTGAATTGCAAAAGCAATAATCCGCCTAAATCTTCAGATGTGTCGGCGGCGGAATGTTCCGCTGCCGCATATCGTTTGAAGACCTCTCATCTCTACCTATCTCATCAGTATCAGAAGTGCCCGATTTCAAAGGCCCCCGGCGTGTCTTGTCACGTTTCAGAGGCAAAATTCGGGCAGGGGTTCGTAGGTATCACTGATCCGATGACGTCCGCGGATCGTAACTGTCTGCATAAGTGAACCGAATTTCACTGGAGCAGAGTGACAATCGAAAGGAAATGAGATGACTTTGAAATTGGCTCTCATCACTACTGTCGCAACCGTGGTCGCGGGATCGGCAATGGCACAATCCTCGGGCAACTGGACCGGGTTTTATGGCGGTCTGCAACTGGGTTATGCCGATGTAGACACCAGCCTGTCCGGTGTCGATGGCGATGGCGTGATCGGTGGTATCATCCTGGGCTACGACTATGATCTGGGCGACTGGGTCGTTGGCGGCGGATTTGACTATGACTGGACTGACGTGGGCCTGTCCGGCGCGGCAACTGTTGAAGATGTCTGGCGGTTGAAAGCGCGCGCCGGCTACAAGGTAAACCCGCAAGGTTTGCTGTATGGCACGGCAGGCTACGCCGAAGCGGACACCGACACCCTGGGCAGTGATGACGGGTGGTTCATCGGCGCAGGCTATGAACAGATCGTGGCCCCAAATGTCAGCATTGGCGGAGAGCTGCTGTACCACGAATTCAATAACTTCAACGGAAGCAATGTGGATGTCGACGCAACCACATTGCAGGTTCGTGTCTCTTACCGCTTCTGAACGGCACTCAGGATCAAGTTTGACCCGGCCTGACAGGCCGGGTTTCGCGTCAAAGGTCCAGAATCGTACTGCCGGTCGTCTGCCGCGCTTCCAACGCGCGATGTGCGTCGGCCACCTGATCCAGCGCAAAGCGCTGATCGATGTGGATCTTGACCTCTCTGCCCTCGACCTTGCCGAACAAGCGGCGCGCCATTGCCTGACAGACGGAGTGGTCCGCAATATGGGTGAACAAAGTGGGGCGGGTAATCTTGAGCGATCCTTTCTGGCCCAGAACAGCGATATCGAATGGCGGCACCGGCCCTGAGGCGTTGCCGAAGGAAATCATCATTCCCAAGGGTTTCAGGCAGTTCAACGATCCTTCGAACGTGTCCGCCCCCACGGAATCCATGACCACATCCACACCCTTGCCTTTGGTGATCTCGGCCACCCGTTCGGCGAAATTCTCAGAGCGGTAGTTGATGCAATGCGCGGCCCCGTTGAACCGGGCGAGGCTGCATTTCTCGTCGGTTCCCGCCGTGCCAATCAGAGTGATCCCTTCTGACTTCGCCCATTGGCAGGCGATCAGTCCGACCCCACCCGCCGCTGCGTGGAACAGCACCGTATCCCCGCGTTTCAGCGGAGTGGTTCGGTGAAACAGGTATTCAACCGTCAAACCCTTCAACATCATTGCCGCAGCAGCTTCGAAAGAGATGCCATCCGGCAAAGGGCACACCTGTGCCGCAGGCATCACGCGGGCCTCGCAATACGCGCCGGGTGGGGCTGCGGCATACGCGGCCCGTTGACCGGGTTTCAGGTGCGTTACCCCTTCTCCGACGGCCTCGACGACACCCGCCGCTTCCATCCCCAAAGCATGGGGGAGCTCCAGGGGGTACAATCCAGTGCGTTGATAAACATCGATAAAGTTTAGACCGCAGGCATGATGACGGATACGTATTTCACCCGGTCCGGGGTCGCCCAATGGCCTGTCTTCGATCCGCAGAACCTCGGGCCCGCCGAATTCGTGCAATACCACCGTTTTCGCTATTGTCTGCATCCTGACCTCCTCTTGCCTGACATCAAGCTAACATGACTGCGATGCGGGGCAATCGTCAGAAATCAGAGTGTTGATCAGGATTCCGCCAAACTGTGCTATACTGCGATCAGGCGTTGTCGGCTGGTCCGGCCACGGACAACTTAATGCCGGATCCATTCCGCGGCGCAAATCTCGCCAGGAAAGGGGATGAAAATGGCTAAAACAATCGGAAATCCGATCAGTTGGGCGGCCCAGAATCTGGGGGCGGCCAGTGATCATGTCTCGGATAGCGTTTCAAAACTCGGAAGCGCAGATACCAAGCATTTGCCGATGGTGCAGACATTGACGATGCAAGATCTGCGCGCCTGTCTGAAGGCGGGGTATCACGACTTTGTCGAAACACGGGCGGATGCCATATTCATTGTGCTGATATACCCGATTGCGGGGCTTTTGATGTTCGGCTTTGCCCTGAACGTCAACATGGTGCCCCTTCTGGCGCCTCTGATCGCCGGTTTTGCCTTGATCGGTCCAGTCGCAGCTGTGGGGCTGTATGAGATCAGCCGCAAACGAGAACAAGGCAGCACGGTGCATTGGTTGGATGCGTTCGGTGTATTCCGCTCTCCGGCTTTCGGCGCAATTCTGGTTTTGGGCTTCTATCTGGTGATGCTTCTGCTGATCTGGCTGATGGTGGCGCAGAGCATTTACACGCATACAATGGGGCCAGAAGCCCCCGCGTCACTTGGCACTTTTGCCAAGCAGGCCGTCACTACGGTTGCAGGCTGGACCATGATAGTTGTCGGACTCGCCGTTGGGTTCGTGTTCGCTCTTTGCGCTCTGGCGATCAGCGTCGTCAGCTTTCCGTTGCTTCTGGACCGGCAAGTCGGATTGCCGGTGGCGGTCGTGACGTCGTTTCGCGTGTTGCGTCACAACCCCGGCGTCATCTTGACCTGGGGGTTCATCGTGGCGGCCCTTCTGTTTCTGGGTGCCCTGCCGATGCTATTGGGCCTGATCATAGTGATGCCGGTTCTGGGCCATGCCACATGGCACCTGTACCGCCGCGCGGTTGCGTGAACGCGCGGGTCTGCCCCGCGCGCGCAGAGTTCAGCCCGCCACGTTCAGGACGATCTTGCCAATATGGCCCGAGCTTTCCATGCGTGCATGGGCGGCCGCAGCCTCGGCCAGATCAAATTCGCTGTCCATGACAGGCGCAACCTTGCCTGCCTCAAGCAGAGGCCAGACAGCTTCGCGCAGGTCCTGCGCAATCCGGGCCTTGGCCAGATCGCTTTGCGGGCGCAGGGTGCTGCCGGTCAGGGTCAGGCGTTTGACCATCATGAGGGCAAAGTTCAGCTCGACCACCGGGCCTTGCAGGAAGGCGATCTGGACCAGCCGCCCATCCTCGGCCAAAGCTTTGACGTTGCGCGGGATATAGTCGCCTCCGACCATGTCGAGGATCAGGTTTGCCCCGCCTTCGGCCCGTGTGACGGCCACAAAATCCTCATCGCGGTAGTTGATCGCCCTTTCCGCACCCAGCTTGACGCAAGCCTGACATTTTTCATCCGACCCTGCGGTGGCAAAAACGCGGGCGCCAAAGGCATTGGCCAACTGGATGGCCGTCGTGCCAATCCCGCTCGAGCCGCCATGGACCAGAAATCGTTCACCGGCCTTCAGCCCGCCCCGCGTAAACACGTTGGACCACACGGTGAAAAAGGTCTCGGGCAGGCAGGCCGCCTCTTTCATTCCCATGCCGGCAGGAACCGGCAGGCAATGGGCCGCAGGAGTGGCGACATATTCGGCATAGCCGCCGCCCGGCAGCAACGCGCAGACCTGATCCCCGACGGACAGTCCTTCGACCCCGGCCCCGACCGAGATCACTTCGCCCGAAGCCTCAAGCCCCGGCAGGTCGCTGGCACCGGGCGGCGGATCGTAAGCGCCCGCGCGCTGCAACGCATCCGGGCGGTTCACCCCGGCATAGGCCACTTTCAGAACGACCTGCCCCGCACCCGGTTCGGGAATCGGACGCTCGGTCAGTTGCAAAACATCGGGACCACCCGGTTCGGTGATCTCAACAGCGCGCATCATCTGGGTCATAGGCTCCTCCTTTGCCCAATGCCTAACAGGCATATGGGTCAAGGCCCAGCACCAAGATGAGCTACTTTCGGGGGGTCAGGATACCTGGAAGATCGGCCCGCATTTTCATGGGCGCTTTCACCTGTCCGGCCAGCCAGTTTGGAACCGCCAGAAACGGTTTCAACACCGGATTGTCGCGCACCTGCGCCTTGAGCTTTTCAAACTCCATAACATTGTCAATCCGGCGGTCCAAGAATTCCCATGTGCGCTGATGATCGGGGCTGTCATCGCCCAGCCAGAACAGCAGGGTCGATGAATAGACACCCGACAAAGTGGCCCGTTTCGTGTACCAGTTCACATCATCCGAGCTGTCGCCCAGCGCATCCCAGATCAGATCGCAGGTCTGCCAAACCGCCTTGGCACCGTCGGCCGCATGGGTTGGCAGGGAAAACAGCGTCATGCCCCGGCGCACCAGTTCTTTGTCCTCGACGGCCTGCAACCGGAACCGAACCGCAGCTGCAATCCTGTCGCGGAATTTCAGTTCGCTCAGGTCCTCGGACCTGATGCGGTCCAGCATCGCCTGATCCCCGCGCGCGTGGTAGGCCAGCGCCAGATCCACCGCGCCGCGCGGACAAATCGCGCGCGCCAGACCGTCATCCAGACCACAGTCGGAAATGGAGGCGCGGAAACTGGATTCCGACCACCCATCGAAGGGAACATGGATCAGCATCGCATCCAAAAGCTGCTGTTTTGCATCTTCATATGTGGTCGTCATGGCGGTTCTCCGGTTGTCGGGCCCAGTACTAGACAAGTTAGAGCGGCTTTGCTATACGGCCAACTCCTGCAATTTCCTTGCAACTCTATCTAGAAAGGTGGTGACAACCACATGCAGGTTAGTGTTCGCGACAACAATGTCGATCAGGCGCTTCGTGCCCTGAAGAAAAAGCTGCAGCGCGAAGGCGTGTTCCGTGAAATGAAGCTTAAGCAACATTTCGAGAAACCGTCCGAGAAAAAAGCGCGCGAGAAGGCTGAAGCGATCCGTCGTGCCCGTAAACTGGCACGTAAGAAAGCACAGCGCGAAGGTTTGCTCTAAGACCTTTGGTCTCGTCCAGCTTTGGATGACACTATTTGACGACCCCCGAGGCATCGCCCGGGGGTTTGTCGTTTCGGCGATCGGTTTCAATCCGCCGACTCGTGGTACCGGCTGTGCGACAAGCCGCCATTTCCTCGCCAGCAACATTTTGCCCGGCATTTTGCAGCGCAGCGAATCCCGCATCGGTAGCATCGCGTTGCCAAAACTCGCCTGACGTGAACCACCCCCTACCACCGTCGATATCCCGACCTCTAAGTGAGCCCGTCCGGAAGGGCACAAACACAAACGGAGGCAAAAATGGCGACTGCAAGTACATTCGAACGCGAGATGCTGGAGCTGATCAACCAGGAACGCACATCCCGCGGGCTCAACCCGCTTCAGCTTGAGACGCAGCTGAACGATTCATCCGAAGATCACAGCACCAGGATGCTGGATACAGACACGTTCAGCCACACCGGCTCGGGCGGTTCCAGTGCGACTCAGCGGATGCAAAACGCCGGGTTCGATCTTGTGGGCAACTGGCGGACCGGCGAAAACATCGCATGGCAGTCCGAACGCGGACAGCCCGGCATCAGCGATGACGTGGCTCAGTTGCACCAGAACCTGATGAACAGCCCGGGCCACCGCGCCAATATTCTGAACCCGGATTTCAAGTATATCGGGATCGGCATCGAAACCGGCGATATGCAGGGTTTTGATGCGGTGATGGTCACCCAGAACTTTGCCGCAACCGACGCGGCAGTCATGCTGGACAACGGCAATACGAACACACCGCTCGTTCCGCCAACCACACCGGACGAAGTTGCCGTTCCGGAAGAGCCGGAACCTGAAACACCCGACACCGACGTCACCGAGACCGAGGAACCGGAGCCCGAAACACCCAACACCGACGTCACCGAAACCGAAGAGCCGGAGCCCGAAACGCCCGACACCGACGTCACCGAAACCGAGGAACCAGAACCCGAAGCACCCGATACCGACGTCACCGAAACCGAAGAGCCGGAGCCCGAAACGCCCGACACCGACGTCACCGAGACCGAGGAACCAGAACTCGAAGCACCCGATACCGACGTCACCGAAACCGAAGAACCAGAACCCGAAACGCCGGACGTGGACGTGGTTGACGGAGGTGAGGCCGAGACGTTCTGCTTTGACGTTCAGGCCTTCCTGGATGAAATCGCCAGTTTCCTCGAAAACCTGCAAGCGCAGTTTGACGAGTTCAACTGGGGTGACGATATGAACGGCGACACGGAAGTGGCAGACACCGATGATATCGACATGATGCCGACCGCCGACGTCACGCCGGAAACGGAATCCGAGCCTGCGGGCACCGAAACAGCCGACGTCGATGACTGTGACATCATAATGGTCAACTTCTTTCACTTTGACTGCATGATGGATGCAGCCTGATCAGTTGACCCCCTGCGAGGCCGGCCGTGTCGGCCTCGCATATTCCGGCTCAGAGCCTGATTTTGCTTCAATAGATCTTTGGTACGTAAAGCTCATCCGGCAAAACGCGGCGTTCATATTCCGGGTTGTACTTGCGGTCGGGCAGATTGACCTTTTCCTGAGGCACGTCCTCGTAAGGGATTTTTGTCAAAAGATGCTCGATACAGTTCAGCCTTTCGCGTTTTTTGTCATTGCCTTCGACGATGTACCACGGGGCCTCGGGGATATTGGTTCGGAAAAGCATGTCCTCTTTGGCCTTTGTGTAGGATTCCCAGCGGATGCGGGATTCCAGATCCATCGGCGACAGCTTCCATTGCTTCATCGGGTCGTGAATACGCATGAGGAATCGCAACTGCTGTTCCTCGTCCGTGATCGAGAACCAGTATTTCAGCAGAATGATCCCTGACCGCACCAGCATCCGCTCGAACTCAGGAACGTCCTGAAAGAATTGTTCAACCTGGTCCTCGGACGCAAAACCCATCACCCGCTCGACGCCGGCCCGGTTGTACCAGGAGCGGTCGAACAGAACGATTTCGCCCGCCGCCGGCAGATGCGGTACGTAACGCTGGAAATACCACTGGCTTTGCTCTCGGCGGCTGGGTGCCGGCAATGCCACCACGCGCGCGACACGCGGGTTCAGACGCTGGGTGATCCGCTTGATCACGCCCCCTTTACCGGCACTGTCACGGCCTTCAAACAGGATACAGACCTTGGCCCCGGTATGCTGTACCCAGTCCTGAACCTTGATCAGTTCGGCTTGCAGGCGCAGCAGATTGCGGAAGTAAACCTTGCGATCCAACATGTCCGGATGCTGTTCCCGATAGATTTTCCGGACTTCCATCGACAGCATCGGCTCACTGAATTCTATCTCGAAATCTTCGTCCAGCGTGTCCTCCAGCTCGGCTTCCAGCCAGTCTTTGGGGGCGCCAGTGTTTTCGTTGTCCAAGGTCAGCTCCTTCTCGGTCTTCGGGTTCGGACCATATCGGGCCCGTGTAACAACCTGATGCCACCAGATAAATTGATGCTAGGGTCACGAGTCCTGCGGCTGTTGTCGTGCCTGCAAATCAGGTCCAGCGCGAGAATATGATCTTTCACCTGAATCTGTACATCTGTCCCGCGGGATACAAGCGTCTGAATTGACGCAATGCGTTGCGCTTGGCCACGGATGCTTGCATTGCCTCGTTTTGGTGCGGCATCACGGTGCGCATGACAAAGACGAGGCGATTGTGACATTCCTTCTTTCCGTGATGCCCATTGTCTGGCCCTGGCTTGTTCTTATATCAGCGCAATTGATGGTGCTGACCCGGCGGACAGGCATCGGCTTGTCGTTGCTGGTTTTGTTCCTCAGCATTGCCTCGGCGACAGGATTGATGTCACCCATGGCGATCGCCGCGGTGGCCTTTGGTCTGGTCGGAGCTTCGTTGCTGCCCCATCTGAAAGGATGGCCTGCTGTCGCCGGACACCTGTTGTTGATCCTGTGGTGTCTGGTGATGGGTGCACATCTGCTGCCGGGATTCGAAAATTTGAAAATTCTGGATCAGGTACAGGCGGGTACGGGAAGCGCCAGTTTCACCCTGCATCTGAATCTGGACAAACCGATGGTCTTCTTTGCCGTTCTTCTGGCCTGGCCCGGGATGCTGCGCGGCAATACGCAGATCAAACGCACGGCTTTGCTGGCAGGGTTGCTGCTCCTGCCGGGGTTGTTTCTGTTGGGGCTTTCCTTCGGCGCGGTACAGCCGGAATTTACGGTCCCGCCCTGGTGGCTGGTATTTGCCCTGTCCAACCTGTTTCTGACCTGCCTGACGGAAGAAGCCTTCTTTCGTGGCTATCTGCAATCGGCCATCTCGTCACGTTTTGGGGCCGTTGGCGGTGTAATAGCAGCCAGTCTGCTGTTCGGGCTGGCCCATGTCGCCGGGGGTCCGGCGCTGGTGGTTTTTGCTTCCATTCTCGGGCTGGCCTGCGGATTGGGATACTATGCAACCAGACGCCTGTGGGTGCCTGTGATGATGCATTTTGGGTTCAACCTGACCCACCTTTTTCTGTTCACCTATCCCGGGCCTTTATGACAATTAGACGGGCAAGGCAGTGGTCTTGAACACGGTACGCAAGGCAAACGAGCTTTGCATTTGCGCAACCCCGGGCAGGCGCGACAGGTATTGCCGATGGATGCGGGCGAAATCTTCGGTGTTTTCCGCCACAACTTTCAGAATGTAATCCGCCGTACCGGCCATCAGATGGCATTCCAGCACATCCGGTATCCGGGCCACCGCCTTTTCAAACGCATCCAGAACCTCTTCGGCCTGACCCTGTAGCGTGATCTCGACAAAGACCGTTGTCGGCACGTTCATCTTCCGCGCATCCAGCAGCGCCACGTAGTTGCGAATGTAGCCTTCAACCTCCAGCCGCTGAACACGCCGGTGGCAAGCCGACGGAGACAAGTTGACCTGTTCAGACAATTCCGAATTCGACATCCTACCGTTTTTTTGCAATGCCGCCAGAATCTTGCGATCAGTCGTATCCAAGCTCATTCATGCAACTCCTTTGCAAGGTTTTTGTATATTACGCAATATTCTTCCAAAGAAAAATGTACTGACACGTTTTCTTTCACAGAAATTGCACTGCGAAATGCACATAATTTAAGCAGTTTATGTACGGAGAACCCCATGAAAATCGGTTGCCCCAAAGAAATCAAACCTCAGGAATTCCGCGTCGGGATGACGCCCAATGCTGCTCAGGAAGCAGTCGCACGTGGTCACGAAGTCCTGATCGAATCCGGCGCCGGCATCGGCGCGGGATTTGACAACGACGCATATGTCGCGGCTGGCGCGCGTATCATTGACACTGCGGAAGAGGTGTTTGCTACCGCCGACATGATCGTCAAGGTCAAGGAACCCCAGGCCGTGGAACGCAAGATGCTGCGTGAAGGGCAGTTGCTGTTCACCTATCTGCACCTGGCCCCGGACCCGGACCAGACGCATGACCTGCTGGAATCGGGTTGCACCGCAATCGCCTATGAGACTGTGACCGATGCGAACGGCGGCCTACCCCTGCTGGCACCGATGTCCGAAGTTGCCGGTCGTCTGGCCCCTCAGGTCGGGTCGTGGACACTGCAAAAGGCCAATGGCGGGCGCGGCGTTCTGATGGGTGGCGTACCCGGTGTCGGCCCTGCCAAAGTGGTCGTAATTGGCGGCGGCGTCGTAGGGACCCATGCGGCGAAGATCGCTGCCGGAATGGGCGCGGATGTCACCGTTCTGGATCGCTCCTTGCCGCGGTTGCGCTATCTGGACGACGTCTTTGGCGGCACCTTCAAGAACCAGTATTCGACGGCGGGTGCCACGGCCGAGCTGATCCAGGGTGCCGATATGGTCATCGGTGCCGTTCTGATCCCCGGCGCTGCGGCCCCAAAACTTGTCTCGCGCGCCCAGTTGTCGACGATGAAACCCGGTGCCGTACTTGTCGATGTTGCCATCGATCAGGGCGGGTGCTTCGAGACGTCGAAAGCCACCACCCATGCCGACCCGATCTACGACGTCGACGGCATCATGCACTACTGCGTTGCCAACATGCCGGGAGCGGTGGCGCGCACCTCGACCATCGCCCTGGGCAACGCCACGATGCCGTTCATGCTGTCTCTGGCGGACAAAGGCTGGAAACAGGCGTGTCAGGACGATCCGCATCTGCTGGAAGGTCTGAACGTCCACGCTGGCAAGCTGACCTACTATGCGGTCGGCAAGGCCCTTGGTATTGACGTCGTCTCGCCCAACGTAATCGTCAAGTCGTAACCACTCCCGCCCCTGAAATCGCTTTTGAAAAGCGATCTCCAGCGTTGGGCATAGCGCCACGCCACAGGCGTGGCGCGGTCGGACCCAAAGCGATGGTTTGAACAAAGAAAAGGGCACCGCGCCCTTGCGCGGTGCCCGGCCCAACGGGAGGAGGGCATTTTCGAATGCCCGATCGACGGGCGGGAGCCGTCACCCCTGTTTCTGGATTTCTACCGAATGAGGGTAAGGGATCGAAATACCCTTGTCGTCAAAGGCTTCCTTGATCGTTTTCGTCAGCTCGAATTTGACATCCCAATAGTCTGGCGCCGAGCACCACAGCCGTGCCGTCAGATCCACCGAGCTGTCACCCAGGTTCGTAACCCGAACCCAGGGTTCCGGGTCGCTGTGAATGCGACTGTCCGCTTTGGCCACATCCAGAATGATCTGCATGGCTTTGTCCGCGCTGTCACCATAGTCGATTCCGAATACCAGATCGACACGACGCGTGTCATGGGCAGAGTAGTTCGTGATGATCGAGCCCCATGCCTGACCGTTCGGAACGATGATCTGCACGTTGTCCGGCGTCACCAGTTCGGTGGTGAACAGGTTCAGGTCCTTTACGGTGCCCGACGTGCCGCCGATATCAACAAATTGACCCAGCTTGTAAGGCCGGAAGACAACCAGCATCACACCGGCCGCCAGATCGCTAAGCGTGCCTTGAAGCGCCAGGCCGATAGCCAGGGACGCGGCACCCAGAATGGCGACGATGCTGGTGGCTTCAATTCCGAAGATGCCCAGAACGGCAACCAGAACCATGGCGAGAATGGCCCATTTGACCAGGCTTGCCGAAAAGTTCCCAAGCGTCGGATCAATATGCGGCGTCGAATTGATCCGGCGGCGCACCATGCCCCCGATTGCACCAGCCACGATCCAGCCCAGGATCAGAACGACAAGCGCCTTGACGGCACTCATGATCAGCGGGGCAAATGCGCCCACCTGTGTTACGACTTCATCCACGCCCATCTCCTTTCAACAGCAAGAAACCCGCGAGGTTATCGCGGGGGTCACCAGATTGTGAGCCAAGTTTGGCTTCCGGTCTAGGTGCGAGTTTCGTTTGATTTCCCCTTTGTTCGCCAGAAAACACGGCCTGACCGGAAATGCACATCGCCAAGGGCTTATATAAATCAGGCGTGGCCCCTAGCTTTTACAGGGACAGCCAAACAGGAGCCCCCAATGCTGGACAACAAACCTCATCCGATCATGGCGCGCTGGCCCGCGCAATCCCCGGACAAGATTCAACTGTATTCCTATCCGACTCCAAACGGCGTAAAGGCATCGATTATGCTGGAGGAAACCAGCCTGCCCTATGAGCCCCATCTGGTGACGCTATCGGATGCGGATGTCAAAAGCCCCGAGTTTCTGTCGCTGAACCCAAACAACAAAATCCCAGCCATCATCGATCCCAACGGGCCGGACGGTGAGCCGCTGGCCCTGTTCGAAAGCGGGGCAATCCTGCTGTATCTGGCCGAGAAATCAGGCAAGTTGCTGGGACAAAGCGCGGCAGACAAGCATCGCATTACACAATGGCTGATGTTCCAAATGGGGGGCGTAGGGCCGATGTTTGGCCAGCTTGGCTTCTTCTACAAATTCGCGGGCAGCGAAATCGAAGACCCCCGACCGCGCGAACGCTATGTCAACGAGGCCAAACGCCTTTTGAACGTGGTCAACACGCAACTGGAAGGGAAAGACTGGATCGCCGGCGATTACTCCATCGCCGATATCGCTCTTGCCCCCTGGTTGAATGCTCTGGACTTCTACGGCGCGAAAGAGGTTGTCGGCTGGGACGGCTACGCCAATGTCGTCGCCTATGTCGACCGTTTCATGCAGCGCCCGGCGGTGCAGCGCGGCAAGGCCATACCCGCACGCGCTTGATCTGTTTCGCGATTGACAGGGTGCCGAAACCGGCACCCGCATTGAAAAACTCAGCCCGGCAGTGCACCCGTCAGCACATACCGCAGGATTTCGACAACCTGCGCGGGCTTTTCCGCCACGGCCAGCGCGGCTGCATCCACTTCTTTCAACGCGTGCTGATGCTCGGGGCCGTGCAACACGATGATGGATTTGCCCAGCGCTGCGGCATAGCCCGCATCAAAAGCCGCGTTCCACTGTTTGTACTTGTCGCCAAACCGGACAACCACAACGTCAGCATCCGAAATGCCCTTGCGGGTCCGGATCGCGTTGACCATCGCACCCTTATGGTCATGCCAGTACTTGTTCGGCTCTTCCCCCAGAATGGCAACGCCGCAATCGTCGCTTGCCGCGTGGTCCGTCACCGGGCTGTTGAATGTGATGTCCAACCCCTGCGCGCCGTCGATGATCTGTTCGCGCCAATCGGTGTGGATTTCGCCAGATAGGTACACGTTCAGCATCTTTCGTCCTCCGTAAACACGGAAAGGGCGCCACCGCCCCTTCATCTTTTCTGAAATACTCCCGCCGGAGGCGGCCCTGCATCAGCCCCGCAGAACACCGCCGGTCGCCTTGGAGACTTTGGCGATAATCTTTTCGGCCACCGCTTCGATGTCCTTTTCCTTCAGCGTCTGCTCTGTTGGCTGCAAACGTACCGTTATGGCCAACGATTTTTTACCTTCACCCAGGCTGCCACCGATGAATTCGTCAAAGACACGCACATCTTCGATCAGCGCTTTGTCGGCACCTGCCGCCGCGTTCACCAACGTCAGCGCCTCGACGTTTTCATCAACGACAAAGGCAAAGTCACGTTCGACCGCTTGCAGGTCACGCAATTCCAATGCGGCACGTGTGGCACCGGACTTGCGGGGCAAGGGAACCTCGTCGGGCCAGATCGTAAAGGCCATCGCCGGACCCTTGATATCCATCGCCTGCAACACGCGCGGGTGCAGTTCACCAAAAACACCCAGCACCTTTTTGGGACCCAGACAGATCTTGCCGTGACGACCCGGATGCCACCAGGCATCGCCGTCGCGCAGAATCTGTACCTTGGCCGGTGCTCCGATCGCCGCTAGAACGGCTTCGGCATCCGCCTTGGCATCAAAGACATCCACCGGGCGCGAGGCCCCGTGCACATCCTTGGGGCCGTTGCGGCCAACCAGCAGGCCGGCGATCTGGGTTTTCTGGTCGCCGGGTTCGCCGTCGTGGAAAACAGGGCCAACTTCGAACAGGGCGACGTCGGCATATCCGCGTGCCTGATTGCGCGCCGCGGCCTGCAACAATCCGGGCAGCAGATCCGGGCGCATGTGGCTCATCTCGGACGAGATCGGATTTTCAAGCATGGTCGCGTCATCCCCGCCACCGAACAAAGCAGCCGAAGCCTGATCGATGAACGTATAGGTGACGCATTCGTTGTAACCCAGAGCGGCGCAGGTGCGGCGCGCCATGGACTGGCGGCGCTGTGTCGGTGTCATCACCGGCTTGGGAATACCATCTGTGACACGCGGCAAGGGCTTGCCCTGCAACTTGGTCAACGAGGCGATCCGTGCGACCTCTTCCACCAGATCGGCCTCACCCATGATATCGGGGCGCCAGCTTGGCACGTGGGCCATCTCGCCCTCCAGACGGAAACCCAGACGGGTCAGCGTCTGACGTTGCTCGCTTTCGGGAATGTCCATCCCGACCAGAGACTGCACCCGTTCGGCATCCAGCTTGTAAGCACGCGCGTGGTTCGGTGCTTTGCCCGCCTCGACCACTTTGGACGCTTCGCCGCCGCAGATGTCCAGAATCAACTGGGTTGCGTGCTCGAGCCCTTCCAGCGTGTATTCAGGGTCCACGCCGCGTTCGAACCGGTACCGCGCGTCTGAATTGATTTTCAGCGCCCGACCCGTCAGCGCGATCTGCACATGATCCCAAAACGCGCTTTCCAGGAACACATTCACAGTATCCTCGGTGCAGCCGGTTTCCTGACCGCCCATGATGCCTGCGATGGATTCCGGGCCTTTGTCATCTGAAATGACCATCATGCCGGGCTGAAGAGTGTATTCCTTCTCGTCCAGCGCCACCAGGGTTTCACCGCCTTTGGCGCGATGAACGCGAAGATTGCCCTGCACCTTGTCCGCGTCAAACACATGCAGCGGGCGGTTATGGTCAAAGGTCATATAGTTGGTGATATCCACCAGCGCCGAAATCGGACGCAGCCCGATCGCCTTCAACTGATCCTGCAACCACTGCGGGCTGGGGCCGTTCTTGACGCCCTTGATAAGGCGGCCCGTGAAATGCGGGCAGCCATCCAGCGTATCCTCGTCAATCGATACTTTGATCGGGCTTTCGAAATCACCGGGCACCGGCACGTAGTCGCGCTGTTTCAGAGTGCCGATCCCACGCGCCGCCAGATCACGCGCGATGCCTTCCACGCCCAGCGCATCGGGCCGGTTCGGAGTGATCGCGATCTCGATCACGGGATCGACTTTCGATGGGTCATTCTCGGCAAGCCAATCAACGAACCTGTCACCGACCTCGCCCGAGGGCAATTCGATGATGCCGTCATGTTCGTCCGACAATTCCAGCTCGCGCTCGGACGCCATCATGCCAAAGCTTTCGACGCCGCGGATCTTGCCGACGCTGATCGTCAGGTCCAGACCGGGGATATACATGCCCGGCTTGCAGACGACGACAGTGATCCCTTCGCGGGCGTTGGGCGCGCCGCAGATGATCTGCAACTCGCCTTCATCCGTGTCCACCTTGCAGACACGCAGCTTGTCGGCGTCAGGGTGTTTTTCCGCGTGTTTCACATAGCCCAGCGTAAAGTCCTTGAGCTTGTCAGCCGGGTTGATGACCTCTTCGACCTCAAGGCCAAGGTCGGTCAGCGCCTCAGTGATCTCATCAACCGACGCATCGGTGTCGAGGTGGTCTTTCAGCCAGGACAGAGTGAATTTCATTGCTCGGGGCCTTTTTTGGCAGATATCCAGTCGGCACAGGCAATGACAAAGAATGCGCCAAGGTGCAAGCGCTGCGGGTCATGGATAGGTGGGGGTGCGGCCCAAAAGCTCGTCCAATTGCCGCCCGATCCAGCCATGCGGGATGAAATGCCCGCCCGGATGGGTGTCCAGCACCACCTGCCCCTGCGCACAATCGGTCCATTCCACACGGCTGAGCGTCAGGAACGGTCTCACACTCCAATCCGCGCGCGGGGTGGCACCGTTGCAGTTGTATTTCTTTCGCCACAGCGCCACCGGATAGGTGGTATCGCGGCCCGGTCCAAAGGGAAAATCCATCACCGTGTCGTCCAGCCCATGCACATGGCGCACCTCGCGCGGGGCTTCGGGGCAGGCTTCAGTCTGGCGGATGCTGCCTGCAACGGCCAGCAGGGCGGCAATGTCATTGCCTGACTGACAGACATAGCGCCAAGCCATCGCGCCACCATAGGAATAGCCCGAGACATAGATGCGTTTCGGATCAATCGGATAGCGCTTGGCGACATCCTCCAGCACCGCATCGGCAAAGGGCACATCGCCGGTCTCCGCGGTCCAAAAATCCCAGCTTTTTCCCAGCCCGTTCGGCGCCACCAACAACACACCCCGCAGCTTTGTCGCGCCCGCGATGCGTTCGTGGTTGACGACAACAGTCCCCTGTCGCGCCCACCCGTGGAAATGCAGCAACACCGGCAGAGGCGTTTCACCGTCCCAGACATCGGGTTCCAGCACATTGTACGAGCGGTCGCCGACCTCACAGGCCGTATCGCCATGGCAATCCGACTTCCATGGTCCCATGGCGAAAGCGGGGGTTGGGGTCAGCAGAAGAAACAGCAGTCGATAGATCATGCGCCCGACCCTACCCAGCCTGAGCGCCAAGTCACGTCACAACCCTGTGGGAACCTGTAACAAGCCGCGCTGTCGCCCGTCTGTCAGGCTAGATCACAAGCCGCGCTGTCGCCAGACCGCAGGGTGGCGATCCTCGGGCTATGGTGGGCAATTTATGCCAGCCAAGTCCGTATGACATTCAAACGTAGCGCTGGCGGAGACAAATCGCCAGCCCGTGCGCGCGGTCTGGCGATCGCGCGGCGGCCTATCGGCCTTTGCTCCGCGCTTTCAAGTTATTCAGAAACAAATAATGAAAGGGCAATTCTGCTCTCTGTCTACTCGGTTACTTCCTCGCCACGCTTTTCTAGATAGCTTTCCACAGCGCCTTCGATGGCAACCTCATCAACAGATTTTCCACGAGAAGCTCCAATATAATCCAGAACGAACACAGTCAGAACGGCGGCTACTATTGGTAAAGCAACTGAAGAAAACAATTTATCGAGTTGACGGCCAAACCATCTAAGAACCCGCCTAGAAAGAGTATTTTGGCGATATTCCTGCAACCATACATGCCCTTTGTAAGTCAGGTGTATGTTCAAAGCACCGTTCTTCATGAACGCCCCAGTGATGAGATCCTCTGCACGCATCAGACGGAATAGGAACTCTCGTTCAGAAATCGACATCCCAAGTTTGTTTTGGGTTGTGTCTAGTCGAGGCTCCTCCGTTGGATAACGAGCGTTCCCACTCTCAGCAGCATCATCGAAAGAGGCTCCGGAATCATCCGAAGCCTCAATGTACTCCATAACGCGAAGAAACTTTTCCTCGTCCAGCTTCAACGCGACAAACCACCATGCAGGTTCGGCATATCCAGCGCCGCAAACCCGTAGTGCCTCAACCAGCGCAGGTCGCTGTCAAAGAACGCCCGCAGGTCCGGAATGCCGTATTTCAGCATCGCCAGACGGTCGATGCCGATGCCAAAGGCAAAGCCCTGATAGACCTCGGGATCAATCCCACCGGCGGCGATCACCTTGGGGTGGACCATGCCCGAGCCCAAAATCTCCATCCAGTCGTCGCCCTCACCGATCTTCAGCTGACCATTGTCCCACGAACAGCGGATATCGACCTCGGCCGATGGCTCGGTGAACGGGAAATGCGAGGCGCGGAAGCGCAGTTCGACGTCGTCGACCTCGAAGAACGCCTTCACGAACTCTTCCAGAACCCATTTCAGGTTCGCCATCGAGATGTCGGTGTCGATGGCCAGCCCTTCGACCTGATGGAACATCGGCGTGTGGGTCTGGTCATAGTCGGCGCGATACACACCGCCCGGACAGATCACGCGGATCGGCGCGCCCTGTTTCTCCATCGAGCGGATCTGCACCGGCGACGTATGGGTGCGCAGCACATGCGGCGGGCGGTTGTCGCCCTCGGCGCGGTGCATATAGAACGTGTCCATCTCGGCCCGCGCTGGGTGGTGGCCTGGGATGTTCAGCGCGTCGAAATTGTGCCAGTCGGTCTCGATCCGCGGCCCTTCGGCCACCGAAAAGCCCAGTTCGGCAAAGATCGCGGTCAGTTCCTCGGTCGCCTGGCTGACCGGGTGGATCGAGCCCTGACGGCGCGGGCGGGTTGGCAGGGTGACGTCCAGCCATTCGGTGCGCAGACGCTCATCCAGCGCAGCATCGGCCAAAGCGGCCTTTTTGGCGGACAGGGCCGAGTTAATCTCATCCTTCAGGGCATTCAGCGCTGGGCCTGCCACCTGGCGTTCCTCGGGCGTCATTTTACCCAACTCGCGCATCTTCAGCGCGACCTCGCCTTTTTTGCCCACGGCGGCGACACGGATCGCCTCAAGCGCGTTCTCGTCGCCTGCCTCGGCGATTTGGCCCAGATATTTTGCCTTAAGATCGTCCATGACGCCCTCTGAATTTGGTCGCCAACCTGCTATCGGGCCAGCCCCGCGAATGCAAGCGGGACCGGGCGGATCAATAGCTGTATTCGGGGAAAATCCGGGTCAGATCACCGTTCCAGTCGCCGTTGTAGTGTTCCAGCAACTCATCCGCAGGCACTTTCCCGCTTTGGATGCTGTCCTTGAGCGCGTTGAGGAAATGGGTCTCGTCCGGCACCAGGCCACCGGCACCGGGATAGGCGCGGGCTTTCAGGCCGGCCTCGGAGATCGCCACAACCTCATGCGCCAGATCGTGCATGTTGATGGTGCCGACTTTCGCTTGCAGACCGTCTTTGGCAGCCGCGACACGCAGCGCCTCGCGGGTCTCGGTGTCCCAGCCTTTGACCAGATCCCAGGCCGCGTCCAGGGCCGTTTGATCGTAAGTCAGGCCGACCCAGAAGGCGGGCAAGGCACACAGGCGCCGCCAAGGACCGCCATCGGCCCCGCGCATTTCCATGAATTTCTTGATCCGCGCCTCGGGGAAGGCGGTGGTCAGGTGGTCGGCCCAATCGCTGAGCGTGGGCGTTTCCCCCGGCAGCGCGGGCAGTTCGCCTTTCAGGAAGTCGCGGAAAGACATGCCCAGCGCATTGATGTACTGGCCGTCGCGATAAACGAAATACATCGGAACATCGAGCGCGTATTGCACGTAACGCTCGAACCCAAACCCGTCTTCGAACACGAAAGGCAGCATGCCCGTACGCGCATCGTCCAGATGCCGCCATATATAGCTGCGCCAGCTTTTCTGGCCATTTACCTTGCCTTCGAAAAAGGGCGAATTCGCAAACAACGCCGTTGCCACCGGCTGCAAGGCCAGCGCCACGCGCAGTTTCTGCACCATGTCGGCCTCTGACCCGAAATCGATATTGACCTGAACCGTGCAGGTCCGCCGCATCATGGCGCGGCCCATGGTGCCGACCTTTTCCATATAGTCGTTCATCAGCCGATACCGCCCCTTGGGCATCAGCGGCATTTCCTCATGTGTCCAGGTCGGTGCCGCGCCCAGACCGATGAAACCCACGCCGATCTCATCCGCGATGTCCTTTACCTCGCGCAGGTGGGTGTTCACCTCATCGCAGGTTTCGTGGATGGTCTCGAGCGGAGCTCCCGACAGCTCCAGCGCGCCGCCCGGCTCCAGGCTGACATTGGCGCCGTCCTTTTCCAGACCGATCAGATGACCCGCTTCACGGACTTCGGCCCAACCGTGCCGGTCACGCAGGCCCTCCAACACCGCCACGATGGATCGCGCACCTTCGAACGGCAACGGTTTCAGCGTGTCCTTGCAGTAGCCGAATTTCTCATGCTCGGTGCCGATGCGCCAGTCTGCCTTGGGCTTGCAGCCCGACTCCAGATATTCGGCCAATTGCTCGTGGCGTTCGATTGGTCCGCCGCCGGACTGGGGGATGGACATGAGACCCGTGCTCCGATCCTGATGTGTCTGTCTTTTGGCCAGTCGTGGGGGCAAACCGCGCCGGTGTCAATGCAGCCGAAGGTGTGGAGGGCGCGAGGGCGTACGCTCCCAAATCACGACCGGGTGGGCCGATCCACCGTTCAGTTCGGCCAGCATATGCTCGGTTTTCAGGCCCGGAAGCGCCGAGAAGACATCGAACAGCGCCTCGGCCCCTTCCGCATTCACAGGAATGTGAAGCACCGCCTGACCCGGTTGTTCCAACACCCAATGCGCCGGCGTCGAGGTCGGATCGAGCGCCAGCCGCTCAATCTCGCGCGTGGCGATTATGCCGCCATCCAGTGGACCGAAATAGGTGATCTGACCTTCATCGACGGTCACGACACCCTGTCCGCCAGTGCCGGTTCTGAACCGCGCGCGCTGCACCCCGATCACCGCCAGGGCTATTGCGACAGCGACAAGCAGCCAACCGATCCACCCCAGCAGACCGCCGGGCCCGTTGATCCAGCTGAGACCGAGGATCAGGACAAACCCGGCAACCAGCACTTCGCGCCAGCGCCACAGGGCCAGTTTTGCCTCGGGTCGGATGAAACTCATGACAGCACCTTTTGTGGTGTTTGCAACAGGGCGATCCGATACCAGCCGACCTGCTGAAACCCCATAGCTTCATAGGCTCGCGCGGCAGGTGGATTGTTGGCGAACAGGATGGCCGCGTTCGCGCCGTCGGTCCTCGCCTTTTGCAACACAGCTGTTGTGACCTTGCGCCCGAGTCCACAATTTCTGTTCTCGCGCGGCACAAATACACCGCCGACCTGAACCTGATCCCGGACTGATGCATTGATGGCGGCCATGGCTACGGGGGCGTCGTCTTCCAGCATGACAATCGCTCTGCCTGATTTAATATCGGTGGTGATCCGGTCGGAGGCCATTTCACGCGCCTCTTGCCCTTTGGCTTGGTCGGTATCCTCGAAGTAATCCGCAAACCAACGCGTCAGTAACGGCCGGTCTGCCTCGGACAGGGCACGAAATGGAATCGGTGCCTCTGGGATTTCGCCCAGATCCAGGCGGTACAGGGGTTCATCATGATGCAGGCGATAACAGGCCTGTCCAAGCCCTAGCGCGTCCAATATCATCTCAACCTGTTGTGCAGCCCCTGTCATGCCCAGAACGATCTGACCTGCGATCCGGCCCGCAAATGCCTGAGCGGCCTCTGGCGAACAATCGGGCAGTTGCGCCATCAGGTAGCCCTTTTTGCTCAGGCCAAATACGCCTTGGATGCGATCCTGCCCCCAAATGAAGAACCGGGTGGAGTGGTCATCGTCTCCAAATCCAATCCCGTGCGCCAACAGGTTGCTGCGCAGAAACATGGAAGTATCGGGATGTTTGGCCAAAAACGCCTCAATGGCCGGGGCATCAGACGGCGAGGCTTCTTGGATCACGCCCAATCCCCCAGCGTCTGCTGCCACATGGTCAATGCAGCCACCGCTGCCGTGTCGGCCCGCAGGATACGAGGGCCAAGGCTGACCACATGCGCGAATGGCAACCCTGTCAGACGCGCGCGTTCCTGGTCCGAAAACCCGCCTTCCGGGCCGATGAGAATCGCCCAGGGCCGTCCTTTCTCATTGGCGGCCAGTCGCAGGGCCGATCCAACCTCGGCCTCGTTGCAGAACATCAGTTGCCGATCTTCGGGCCATGCATCCAGCAGCCGATCCAACCGCTGTAAATCGGCCACCTCGGGCACGAAGGTTCCGCCGCACTGCTCGGCCGCCTCGACCGCATGGGCCTGCAGGCGGTCCTGACGAATGCGTTCGGAATTGGTGAACTCGGTCTGAACAGGCAGGATACGCGCCGCACCCATTTCGGCGGCTTTTTCCACGATGAAATCGGTGCGAGCCTTTTTGATGGGCGCGAACAGAAACCACAGATCGGGCGGCAGCTGCAACGGTTTCGTCTGTTCAAGGCAAGTCAGCGTCCCGCCGCGTTTTCCCGCCTCGGAGACTTCGGCCAACCACTCTCCGTCCCGCCCGTTGAACAGGGCGACCTGCCCTTTGACCGCAAGGCGCATGACACCAAAGAGGTAGTGCGCCTGGTCGCGCGTCAAAGGAACCGATTGCCCCTGACCCAAGGGCTGCTCTACATACAGTCTGATCTTCGCACTCATGAGACCCTACATATGCAAGGCAATGCCCCAACACCAGATGGTCAAGTCGCCGATGCCGTCAGCGGCAACTGGGTCGACACCCGTGCCCCGGCCTTTGCCCGCCCCTATCTGCGCCTCAGCCGCGCGGACCGACCCATCGGGACATGGCTGCTGCTGATTCCCTGTTGGTGGGGGCTGGCTCTGGCGATCCTGCATGATGGTCAGCCGCGTTGGGAAGATCTGTGGATCGCCGTGGGATGCGCATTTGGGGCCTTCCTGATGCGGGGCGCCGGTTGCACGTGGAATGACATTACGGATCGGGAATTCGACGGGCAGGTCGAACGCACACGCTCGCGCCCGATTCCTTCGGGTCAGGTCAGTGTCCGGCAGGCCGCGGTCTGGATGGTCCTGCAATGCATTCTGGCGCTTGGCATCCTTCTCAGCTTCAATCAGGCGGCGATCGCAATGGGTGTTCTGTCCCTGCTGCCCGTGACGATCTATCCGTTTGCCAAACGGTTTACCTGGTGGCCTCAGGTGTTTCTGGGGCTGGCCTTCAACTGGGGCGCCCTTCTGGCCTGGGCGGCGCATAGCGGTTCCGTGGGATGGCCAGCGGTGACGCTTTACCTGTCTGGAATCGCGTGGACCCTGTTCTACGATACAATCTATGCGCATCAGGATGCCGAGGATGACGAACTGATCGGCATCAAATCTACTGCTCGTCTGTTCGGAGCTGATACAGCGCGGTGGCTGAAGTACTTCTTGGTGGCGACCGTGTCGCTTATGGGGCTGGCCATCGTCGATGCAGGGGTGCCGGATGCCTCGATGCTGGCATTGGGCGTTGCGCTCTGTGGGCCTTGGGCAATGGGCTGGCACATGATGTGGCAACTCCGCGCGCTGGACATCGAAGACAATGCCAGACTGTTGCAATTGTTCAGGCTCAACCGCGACACTGGCTTGATTCCGCTGATCTTCCTCTGCGTCGCCCTGTTGCTCTGATTGCACCTGCTGAACGCGGCCTGTAAAGATCGGCCCAACCGCCTGAGGAGTGTCAAACCCAAACATGCGTCTGCCGTACTTTATCGTTGTTTCCCTGATCTTTCTTGCATCAGCCGGGCTGTCGCTTTTGGCAGCCAGCTATGCCGTCACAAAGATCGAAGAGACATCGGAGTTCGCCGTGCGCCGGGCGCTTGACCTCAAAGGACACGACTGGGCCGAGGTCGAGTCAGACGGCTTGCGCGTGGTCCTGACCGGGATTGCACCCGATGAGGCGACACGATTCAACGCACTGACCGCAGCCGGAACCGAGGTCGATGCTTCCCGCGTATTCGATGAAATGGAGGTCGAAGCAACCTCTGCCCTGGCGCCGCCGCGCTTTTCGGCGGAAATTCTGCGCAACGATCGCGGCATCTCGATCATCGGCCTGATCCCGGCCAGCGAAGACAGAGATGACCTGATCAGAAGGCTGAGCAACCTCGACCGCAACATCGCGGTTTCGGACCTGATGGAAACCGCGGATTACCCCAAGCCCGATGGTTGGGATGCCGCGATATCATATGCCATCGAGGCGCTGGCGAGCCTGCCGCGTGCCAAAATTTCCGCAAACGCCGATTTGGTCAAAATCACCGCCATTGCAGACAGTCAACAGGAAAAACAACGTCTCGAACGCGATCTGACCCGCGCCGCGCCGCCCAGCCTGCGGATCGGGCTGGCGATCTCGGCACCTCGTCCCGTCATAACGCCCTTTACGCTGCGTTTTCTGATCAACGAAGACGGTGGGCAATTTGACGCCTGTTCGGCACAGGATGCAAAAGCACGCGACCGGATCGTGACCGCTGCGCGCGATGCCGGCTTGTCGGGAACATATTCCTGCACCATCGGTCTGGGCGAGCCCTCGCCACGCTGGCCCGAAGCCGCCGAGAAGAGCATTCAGGCACTGGCCAGAATCGGCAAAGGTTCAGTCACGATGTCGGATGCGGACATTACCCTGGTTGCAGCGCAAGGCACGGATCCAACCTTGTTCGACCGGGTTGTAGGTGAACTTGAAACAGCGTTGCCTCAGGTCTTTGCCCTGCATGCCGTGCTGCCGGAACCTGAAACCAGCGAACAGACCGGACCCGTTGAGTTCTCGGCGACCCGAAGCCCCGAAGGGCTTGTGCAACTGCGAGGGCGTCTTGGGGATGAAACGTTGCGGGACATGGTCGACAGCTATGCCCGCGCGGCCTTCGGCTCGGATCAGGTCTATACCGCGACCCGCATCGCGCCGGGGCTTCCGGCAGATTGGCCGGTGCGTGTTCTGGCCGGCCTCGAGGCGTTGGCCCAGCTTCACAACGGGGCCTTGACCGTAACACCAGGCTCGGTCGAACTGACCGGCCTCAGCCATGAAGAGGATGCCAAAGCCCGTATCGCAGGTCAGTTGTCGGACAAGCTGGGCGAAGGGCAGGAATTCACTCTGACGATCACCTATCAGCCTCCGCCAGAGCCCGAAGACGCGCTGCCCGATCCTGAAGTCTGCGAAGCGCAGATCGCCGAAATCCAGACCGTCAGCAAAATTGCGTTCGAACCCGGATCAGCGACGATCGCATCCGACTCGCGCGATACGGTGAACCAGATCGCCGACATCCTGCGTGACTGCGGGCCGATCCGGCTGGAGATCCAGGGCCATACGGACAGCCAGGGCCGCGAAGAGATGAACCAGCAGCTCAGCCAGGCACGGGCGCAATCGATTCTGAACGAGCTGCGCGGGCGGCGCATTCCCACCAGCAGCTACACTGCCGTTGGATACGGTGAAACACAGCCCATCGCGGACAACGACACCGAAGAAGGCCGCGAAGCCAACCGGCGGATCGAGTTCCGGCTGATTCGTCCCGAACCGGTCGAAGCCTCCGAAACAGGCCTCGAAGCGCTCGAGGCCGAGGTTGGGGCTGAGGCTGACGCGCCTGAAACGGATCAGACCGAATCGACCGCACCAGACACGGACGCAGAGGACCAGTAAGTTGAACAGAACCGAATTCATCATCGCCACAGCCGTCATTCTGTTTGCGGCCTTCTGCATGGGCTGGTTTGCCAACTGGCTGGCACACCGCCTGTCCCGCGTCCGCCAAAGCGACGTTGCCGATCTGGATCGCATGAGCCAGGAACTGCACGAAGCGGAAGAAACCCGCGATCAGGCCATAACCTATCTTCAGCAACGTGAAGCCGAGTTGACCAATCAGCTGACCCAGACAGAGGCAGAGCTGGCCGCGGCCATGGACGGTCTGCGCGCCGCGCGGCAAGAGGCCGAGGAAATGCGCGGTCGGATCAACAACGCCGACTGAGAAACCGCCTTCCCGGACGGCTCACAGGACCTGCGCCAAGTCTGCGATCAGATCTTCGGAGTCTTCCAGTCCAACCGACAGCCTGAACACGCCGTCGCCTGCGAAATCCCGGTAACTTGCCAATTGCGCCCCTTCCAATCGGAAGGACGATTGCATCAAAGCTTCGGTTCCCATCCAGAATATCAGACTGCGATGGTGGCCAAGCGACACGGCATAGTGAACGATCCGGAGTTTATCGATCATCTGCTGGGCCAGTGCCTCGCCTGTTGCGTGATCACCCACCTGAAAAGCGATCATGCCGGATGTGTTGCGCATCTGTTGTTGGGCCAGCTCGTATTGGGGATGCGACTTCAGCCCCGGATAGATAACTCTGGTCACACGCGCGCGTGTCTCAAGCCAATCGGCAACGACGGTGGCACCCGCCTGATGCGCTGTCATCCGCAGTGGTAGAGTGGCCATGCCCCGCGCGATCATCCACGCGTTGAAGGGGGACATGATGCTGCCGTGGTGGATCGCGGATTCGTTACGGATTTTCGCGATCAGGTCCTTTCGCCCGGCCACCGCACCACCGATGGCATCACCGTGCCCGCCGATGTACTTGGTCACCGAATGCATGATCAGATCAACGCCCAGCTCTTTGCTTGGCTGACCAAGCGGAGACGCAAAAGTCGCATCGCAGGACAGCAACGCCCCCGCGCTTTTGGCAATTGCTGAGACCGATGCCAGATCGGTCAGACGACCGATCGGGTTCACGGGTGTTTCCGTGTGGATGAGACGCGTGTTCGGCCTGATGGCTGCTGATACCGCCGAAAGATCGGACATGTTGACCGTGCTGACATGGATCCCCAGACGCGGCAGCGTGTCCCGCGCCAGCTCTGCCACGCCCGCGTAAGAGACGTCGGAAACGATCAAATGATCCCCGGCAGACAGGAACGTCAGGAAGATGGCGGTGGCCGCCGCCATACCGGACGCCAGACAGAGGCAATCTTCGGTGCCTTCCAACATGCTGATCTTGGTTTCCAGCGTCCTGACGTTGGGATTGGCCCAGCGCCCGTAAAGATAAGGGGCTTCTTCCTCCAGATCGTGGGCCGAAAACCCCGCCACCTGATCCGTGACGAATGTCGAAGACATATGCAGGGCCGGCGCAGACGCACCGCTGGTCGGGTCCGGGGCTTCGCCCGCATGGATTGCCCGTGTCGCTAGGCCCTTGTTTCTCAGCCCGTCATGCATGCCGCCATCCTCTTGATCCTCTTGCGCAGATTTAGCGCAGGCTCGTGAACCGGCGTCCAGAGAAGAATTGAAACCGCTCGGATTCCAGAACCCCGGGGTGGTCGCGCGACGCTACCAGCGGGTCAGAGCATCTTCGTCCTGATCTTTGGCCGCAACCCATTCGGCGCCGGAACGGGTAATTTCCTTTTTCCAGAATGGCGCGCGGGATTTCAGGTAATCCATCAGATATTCGGCCGCCTCGAAAGCGTCCTTGCGATGCGGGGCCGCAGTGGCCACCATCATGATGCGATCCCCCGGAACCAAGCGTCCAAAACGGTGTATGACCAGCACGTCACCCAATGCCCAACGCGCCTGCGCCTCTTCGGCGATCTTGGTCAGGGCGCGTTCGGTCATACCGGGATAGTGCTCGATCTCCATCACATCCAGATCACCGCTCGCCAGGTCACGCACAACGCCGGTGAAAGTGACGATGGCGCCGTTGGAATCATCCCCGGCGGCAAAGGCATTGGCCTCGGCCCCCAGATCAAATGCCTCTTCCTGAACCGCGATCCGCATCGGTCAACCGCCCGTCATCGGTGGGAAAAACGCAACTTCCCGAACACCTGCCAGCGACGCATCGAAATCCGACAACTCCTGATCCAACGCAACGCGTAGCGCGGACAGATCGGCAAATGCCGCGGCATAGCGCTCTTCCCGAGCGCTCAGTTCAGTCACCAATTCGCTGACCGTGGCCGCTTGCGTTTCGACCTTTTCCTTTGGCAAGCCGATGCGTTCGCGCACCCAGGCGAAATACAGAACATCCATCGGTTAGCTCTCCTTCAGATGAGGCATGGCCTTACGTAGATAGTCATAGCCGGTGATCAATGTAAGCGTTGCCGCAATCCACAACAGCCACAGCCCGACCTGACCCGCCCAATACATGCCATCGACATTCAGGCGCAGGTGGTTCACGTCGTCGACCTGACCCGCAATGATCTGCTCGACCAGCTCGGCATCCATGCCAAAACTCGCCATCACGGCATAGTGCTCGAAGATACCCTGCGAAAACAGAACCGCGATGGCGACCATCTGGGCCGTGGTCTTCCATTTGGCCAGTTTGGTGACTTTGAGCGTCCCGGCCACATCGCCCAGATATTCCCGCAGGCCCGAGACAAAAACTTCGCGAAACAGGATCACGGTTGCAGGAAGGACTAGCCACGGCGTCCAGTGCTCGGTCGAATAGCCCACAAGGATCATAAGCGCGATCACCACCATGGCCTTGTCGGCGATCGGATCCAGCATCGCTCCGATCTTGGTCTCCTGCTTCCATGCGCGGGCCAGATACCCATCGAACCAATCGGTAATCGCCGCTGACAGGAACAGGATCAGTGCAAACCAGTCCGCATAGGGACGGGTGAAATACAGAAACATGACTGCCAGCCCGGGCGCGGCCAGCAGGCGCAGGACGGTGAGGAGATTAGGCAAATTCCACTTCATGGCTTGGACCCTATATCGCCGGTCCGGGACAGAAAAGCCAATCAGACAAAAAACTGCATCACTCACAAACGCTTGGTCAAAGCGCCGCAGGCCCGACGTCTCAGAACAGTACCTCTTGGCCTTTCCCGGCTTTGCGGTCAGATTGCCGCGCAAGCCCAGCCGGAAAGAACCAGATGACAGCGCATATTCAAACCGACACACGGTCAAACATGATCGGCAGCCTCTGGATGGTCGCCGCGATGGCCGGTTTTGCGCTGGAGGATGCGATGCTGAAGGCAGCTTCAGCCGCGCTGCCGATCTGGCAGGTCCTGGTCCTTTTCGGCGCGGGCGGGTCGGTGATTTTCGCTGCGGTGGCCCGGGCCCGTGGGCAGCGGCTGTTGCAACCTGACGTTCTGTCCCGCCCGATGAAAATTCGGGTGCTGTTCGAGGTCTTTGGTCGGTTGTTCTATGTTCTGGCCATCGCACTGACGCCGTTGTCCTCGGCCACGGTGATCCTGCAAGCCACGCCTCTGGTCGTTGTTGCAGGCGCCGCGTTGTTCTTTGGCGAGACAGTCGGTTGGCGGCGTTGGAGCGCTATCTTTGTCGGCATGATCGGCGTTGTCGTCATCCTGCAACCCACCGGAGACAGCTTTTCGTTGCTGTCGATACTGGCGGTGCTGGGAATGCTGGGATTTGCCGGACGTGATCTGGCCAGCCGCGCAGCACCTGCCACGCTTGGAACCGAAGTCCTGGGGTTCTACGGCTTCCTCAGCATCATCGTGGCTGGCGTGGCCTATCGGTTTTGGGAGGGCGCGCCGATTGCACCGGTTGGCCTTCACACCAGCCTGCATCTGATCGGTGCGGTGCTGATGGGCGTAATAGCGTATGCGTCGCTGATGAAGGCGATGCGCACCGGCGAAGTGTCCGCCGTGACCCCGTTCAGATACACCCGGCTGTTGTTCGGCATTGGGCTTGGCGTAGCCATGTTTGGTGAGAGGCTGGATCCCAACATGTGGATCGGCAGCGCGCTGATCGTCGCGTCGGGCCTATATATCCTGTGGCGGGGCCGGCAGGCCTAGCCCTTGTCGTGGAAGAAATCGTAAACCTTCTGCGCCAACCCGGCCGAGATTCCTTCGACCGCTTTCAGATCGGCCAGATTGGCCCGGCTGACGGCTTTGGCGCTGCCGAAATGGGTCAACAGAGCACGTTTGCGCGCAGCCCCTACCCCTGGGATTTCATCCAACGGCGTTGCACCCACGGCCTTGGCGCGTTTCGCACGATGGGTGCCGATGGCGAACCGGTGCGCTTCGTCTCTGAGGCGTTGAATGAAATACAACACAGGGTCGTTGCGTTTCAGCGCAAAGGGGCGCTGGCCGATCCGGTGGAATTCTTCCTTGCCGTGGTCGCGGTCGACCCCCTTGGCGACGCCGACCATGGGAATGTCTTCGACCCCATGCTCGACCATGATCTGATGCACCGCGCTTACCTGCCCGGCGCCGCCATCAATCAGCAACAGATCGGGCCACAGCCCTTTGTCGCGGTCCGGGTCTTCCTTTTGCAGTCTGGTGAAGCGGCGGTTCAGCACCTCTTTCATCATGCCGAAGTCGTCACCCGGTGTCAGGTCATCACCGCGAATGTTGAACTTGCGGTAAGCGTTCTTCATGAACCCCTCGGGGCCGGCCACGATCATGCCGCCGACAGCATTGGTGCCCTGAATATGAGAGTTGTCATAGACCTCGATCCGTCCCGGCGGACCATCCAGATCGAACGCCTCGGCCAGCCCGCCCAGCAACTTGGCCTGCGTTGCACTTTCCGACATGCGGCGGGCCAGAGCCTCGCGCGCGTTGCGCAAGGCGCCGGCAACAAGTTCCTGTTTCTCGCCACGCTGCGGCACAAGGATTTCGACCTTGCGTCCGGCTTTTTCAGACAGCGCGTCCTGCATCAGATCCACGTTTTCGATTCCGTCCGACAGGATCAGCTGACGCGGCGGTTCCTTGTTGTCGTAGAACTGGCCCAGAAAGGCCTCCATCACCTCGGCAGGTGAAACATCCGGGCCGACGCGGGGATAGAAATCCTTGTTGCCCCAGTTCTGGTTCGCACGGATGAAAAACACCTGCACGCAGGCCTGACCGCTGTCCATATACAGGCCGATCACGTCCGCCTCGGCCACACCGCGCGGATTGATGCCCTGAGAGGTCTGCACCTGCGTCAGAGCCCGGATGCGGTCACGCAGACCGGCGGCGCGTTCGAACTCCATCGCCTCGGACGCGGCCATCATCTGCTCGGCCAGTTCCTCCTGCACCTTGGTCGAGCGGCCCGACAGAAAGCGTTCAGCGTCCTTCACGCTTTCACGGTAATCCTGCTCCGAGATCAGGCCGACACACGGCCCGGAACACCGCTTGATCTGATACAGAAGGCATGGCCGCGTTCGGCTGTCGAACATCGAATCCGAGCAGTTGCGCAGCAGGAACGCTTTTTGCAACTGGTTCAGCGTCCGGTTCACCGCACCGGCACTGGCGAAGGGGCCGAAATAGGCACCTTTTTCCTTCTTCGCCCCTCGGTGTTTCTTGATCTGCGGAAAGTCATGATCCTTGGCTACCAGTATGTTCGGAAAGCTTTTGTCATCCCGCAACAATACATTGTACTTGGGTTTGAGCTGCTTGATCAGGTTCTGCTCCAGCAGCAGGGCCTCGGTCTCGGTTCGCGTGGTCAGGAACATCATCGAGGCCGTCGCGGCGATCATCTTTTCGATCCGCCCCGAATGACCCGGCCGTGTGTAATTCGACACCCGTGCCCTGAGATTTCGGGCTTTGCCGACATACAGAACCCGGCTGTCTGCATCGAGCATGCGGTAAACGCCCGGAGAACTGTCCAGCGTTTTTACATAGCGCTGAATGCAGGCATAGCCGGTGGGGGATGATTCGCCGTCGGTGGTCATGATCCTGAGATATGATTCTCTGGCAATGGCTGCAATCTCACGCCTTTCAGATCAAGAGAAAACAAATCCACGGTTTCTGTGGATAAGTGTGAAGATAAAATTCCGGAAGATCGGAAATCCCCTTGTTTCCTTGCCTTTTCCTTTACTTGCACAAAAAATAGGCAACTTATCAAGTACTTGTTTTTAAATGTTATTTTTTTGTATACTTAGCAAGTGTATGAAAAAAAAGACATTTTTGTAACGCGCGTGTAACACAATTGCGAGCGGTGCAAAACTTGCAGCAGAATTACTTATTCTACACCCAGAACATCCGGAGTTTTCCAACCCAGATGCTGACCGCCGTCCACGCATAACAGCTGTCCGGTGACCGCGTGTGCATCCAGAAAGTACCCAAGCGCAGCGGTTATGTCAGACGGGTTGGATCCCCGCTCCAGAACGGTATTTGAACGCTGTGCCTGGAAATGCTCTTGGCTTTGGCGGTGGCCTTGCATCGTTGGGCCGGGCCCGATCGCATTGACACGGATCGTCGGAGACAACGCCTGCGCCGCCGTTCGGGTCAGTGCCCACAAACCCATTTTTGCGATGGTGTATGACATGAACTCGGGCGTCAGTTTACGCACGCGCATGTCCACCATGTTGACGATAAGGCCGGTTGCAAGCGGTTCGCCATTTTCATCTGTTCCAGCACTCAGCCCCTGACCTGCCATGGCCTGCGTCAGCACAAAGGGCGCGCGCAGGTTGCTGTCGAGATGTCGATCCCAGCTTTGCCGGGTTGCCGTGTGGATGTTGTCGTATTCGAAGATTGAAGCGTTGTTCACCAGACACGTAATTGGCCCGCCCAGCGCCTCGGCCGCTTTGGGCAGCAGCGCCTGAACCTGAGCTTCGTCCAGCAGATCGGCCTTCAGGGTCACGGATTTTCGGCCCAGGGTCTGTACCTCTGCCGCCGTCTCCTGCGCCGGACCTTCGGATGAGGCGTAATGCACGGCCACATCGAAACCTCGATCTGCCAGATACAGTGCCATGGCCCGGCCCAGACGAATACCGGCGCCGGTGACTAGGGCTCGGGTCATGCTTCACCTCGTTTGGTCAGATCACACCAGCAGTACGATGACATAAAGCACATAAAGGAAAGTCAACACCAACCCCCAGACGCGCGAGATGTCGCGTTTGAGGAATACAAACGGTATCAGCAGCAGCGATGCGCCCAGCATGACCCAAAGATCGAATTGCAGGAACTCGGGATCAACCGGGATACGACCAAACCAGGTTGCGATCCCGATGATGGCCAAAAGGTTGAACATGTTCGAACCGATCACGTTACCCAGCGCAACGTCGGCCTGTCTGCGCAAAGCGGCCATAACTGTTGTCGCCAATTCGGGCAAAGACGTTCCAACTGCGATCAACGTCAAACCAATGACCGTCTCACTGACCCCGTAGGTCCGCGCGATGATCGTTGCGTTATCTACCAAAAGATGCGCACCCATTGGCAGACCAATCAGCCCGAGGATCAGATACACCGACACCTTCCAATAAGGCATGTCAGGATCAGCTTCTTCCAGCCCCTCAAGCTCTTCGTCCACACAGGCTTCACCGCAGGCTTTGCGATGGGCCTTTGCCTCGCGGAAGGCGTTCAGAAGAACAAGACCCAACGCCGCCAGCAAGATCAGGCCGCTGAAGAACGTGAACGTTCCCAAGAATGCCAAACCAATGAACAGAACCGTCGCCATCAGCATGAAGACATAGTTCCGGCGGCTGTTGCATTCACTGGTGTGTAGAGTCGCCAGAAGCGCGGGAAGGCCCAGAACCAGCAAAATATTCGCCGTGTTTGATCCGACCACATTGCCCAGTGCGATACCGGGCGCGTTCTCTTTCAATGCGCTGATGGCGATCAGCAACTCGGGCGCAGACGTGCCGAAGGCCACAATCGTAAGGCTGACGATCAACGCCGGAACACCCAGACGCAGGCTCAGGTTCACGGCACCACGCACAAGGGCGTCGCCTGCAAGCAGCAGAATCAACAGACCCAGACCGGACAACAGCCATGTGGTAATCAAGTCCGGCCTCCTTTTTCACAGGCGCAGGGGCCTTTGCCGATACGATACCGACCGCAGCGCGGACATTTCGCCGAACTCAATTTCTTTTGTCCGGGAAAGCGAAGCTTACCGAACATTGCCAATACGCCCATGGCAATCAGGAAAAGGGTGACGGCCTTGATGATCACGTCACAAACCGAAACGCGCATATGCTGCACGCTCCTCCAGGCCAGCAATGGCATCCTGTGCGAAGCTGGCCCCAAAACGCGTCCAGATCGGTTTGCGCACACCGTAGCGGCGGAACTTGACCTTGTCGCCAAAGCGTTCCTGCATCTTGGGCTTGAGATGAGCGATGCCATCAATCAGGCCCAATTCTTGCGCGCGGCGCGCCAGCCAAACCTCACCGGTGAACAAATCTGCACTGTGATCCAGCTTGTCCCCACGTCGCGCTTTGACATGCGCGATGAAGTTTTCGTGGATGTCGCCCAGCAGCTTTTGCAAGCGCGCCACATCCTCTTTCTTTTCCGGCGAAAAGGGATCCAGCATCGATTTCGATTTGCCCGCTGTATGGACGCGCCGCTCGAACCCCTGCCGCGCCAGAAATACATGTGCGCCAAAACCTGCCGAAATGACTCCGATCGAGCCAAGAACCGAACTGTCGTCGGCCCAGATCTCATCCGCGGCAGCCGCCAGCCAATACCCTCCGGATGCCGCAACATCTTCGACAAACCCGATCACGGGCACGTCCAGCTCTTCCGACAAGCGCCGAATTCGGGCGCCAATCAAAGAGCTTTGTACCGGCGACCCGCCCGGAGAGTTGATCTCGAGCGCGACAGCCGCTGGTTTTCCCTTTCGAAACGCCTTCTCAAAGATTGGCGCCAGGGTGGTATCGTTCAAGGACCCGCGACCGGCCATTCCAATGGAACCGGACAAACGGACAACGGCCACGCAAGGGTGCTTTTTTACGAACGGCAGGCTGAGCTTCATGGGTGCCGATGTAGAGTGCCCCCAACCCGTAAACAAGGGACTCTGCCGGCGTTAAACGCGACGTGAACCAAATTCACACACCCGATGGGCAAAAATGCAACGCCTTGGCGAGGGTCAGCTGCGAATGCGCCAGCCGGTTTTGAATATCCAGCCGATAACCGCCAAGCACAGAGCTGTAAACGCGACAATGGCAAGAAGGCTGAAAACGATCGGCACATCTGCCAGCCCGTAAAAGGACCAGCGGAAACCCGAAATCAGATAGACCACGGGATTGAACAGCGTGATGGTCTGCCACAATGGCGGCAGCATCGAGATCGAATAAAACGTGCCCCCCAGAAAGATCAGTGGCGTCACCACCAACTGCGGCACCAGCGACATCTGCTCGAAGTTGCTGGCCCAGATGCCGATGATGAATCCCAGCAACGAAAAGCTGAGACAGGACAGGATCAGAAACGCTGCCATGGCGAATGGATGCTCGATCCGAATATCGACGAAAAACGTCGCGGTGACCAATATCACCAACCCCACGAACAACGCCTTGGTTGCGGCGGCTCCGACATATCCGATCACGATCTCGATGAAATTGACCGGAGCGGACAACAGCTCGTAGATGGTGCCCAGAAACTTGGGGAAGTAAATTCCGAACGACGCGTTCGAAATCGACAGCATCACCACCGACAACATGATCAGCCCCGGCACGATGAACGCACCGTATGAAACGCCCTCGACCTCTTGGATACGGCTGCCGATGGCGGTGCCAAACACCACAAAATAAAGCGACGTCGACAGAACCGGCGACAGAAAGCTCTGTGCCAGAGTGCGAAAGAAACGGGCCATTTCGAACCGGTAGATGGCAGCGATCGCGGTCCAGTTCATGCGGCCTCTCCCGATACCAGATTGACAAAAATCTCTTCCAGGCTTGATTGCCTGGTCTGCACGTCGCGCAACACCAACCCGGCCTCGGACACGTCATTCAGCAAGGTCGTTATGCCGGTACGATCCGCATGGGTATCGTAGGTATAGATCAGACAATCACCCGCGCCGTTGAGAGCCAGATTGTGGCTGACCAGACTATCGGGAATTCGGTCGATGGGTTCGGTCAGCATGACTTCGATCTGCTTTTTTCCCATCTGCGACATGAGTGTGTCTTTGTCCTGCACCAGCAAAAGCTCACCCTTGTCGATGACGCCGACACGATCCGCAATCGCTTCTGCTTCTTCAATATAATGTGTGGTCAGAATGATAGTGACACCGTCCCGTTTCAGTTCCGCCACAAGCTCCCACATGTCCTTGCGCAACTCGACATCCACTCCGGCAGTCGGCTCGTCCAGAAAAAGCACCCGGGGTTCATGGGCCAGGGCCTTGGCGATCAGCACCCTCCGCTTCATGCCGCCGGACAATTCCTTGATCGCGTTGTTGCGCTTGTCCCACAGGGTCAGCTTGCGCAGAATCTCTTCGATCCGCGCGTTGTCCTTGCCAAGCCCGAACAGCCCACGCGACAACCGGACCGTGTTCCAGACCTTTTCAAACGGTTCCAACGCGATCTCTTGCGGCACAAGCCCTATCATCCTGCGCGCTGCGCGATAATCGGACTGGGTGTCATGTCCGCCAACCGTGACCACCCCCGAGGTCGGAGTCGTAATTCCACAAATCGTCGAAATCAGGGTTGTCTTTCCGGCGCCATTTGGTCCCAGAAGCGCAAGTATCTCACCCTCTTCAATATCCAGAGACACACCTTTCAGCGCCTCGAACCCATCCGCGTAAGACTTGCGAAGGTTTTTGATGGATAAAATGGTCGTCATATCCGTTCCCCGTTCCGACCGAGACCCTATCGCGCGGAACCAGCCTGTAACAGGTCAATTTCGCACAACGGGCTGCGCATTCTGTAATGGTTGTCAGAACCATGCTCAATTCCAACTTGCAATCCGTCAACCCACCCGCAAACTCTGCCACAACGGAGGGCGCCGATGCTGAATGGAATACGCATAGTCGAAATCGAAGGGCTGGGCCCCGGCCCGTTTGCCGCCATGCAGTTAGCTGATCTGGGCGCCGACGTCATCACGATCCACCGCAAAGGCCAGGCAGTAACACCGGGCATGCCGGACAGCTCGCTTCTGGACCGCGGCAAACGATCGATCGCGCTTGATCTGAAGGATCCCGAAGATCTGGCGACCGCCCGCCGCCTGATTTACACGGCAGACGCACTGATCGAAGGCTTTCGCCCCGGCGTGATGGAGAAGCTGGGACTTGGCCCGGATCTTTGCCTGACCCGCAACCCAAAACTGATATATGGCCGCATGACAGGCTGGGGGCAGGATGGTCCGCTGGCCGAAACGGCTGGGCATGACCTGAACTACATCGCCTTGTCCGGTGCGCTCTGGTACGCCTCTCTCCCGGATCAGCCGCCTCAAACCCCTGCAACCCTGGTCGGCGATATCGGCGGAGGCGCCATGTACCTTGTCGCAGGCATCCTGGCAGGTTTGATCAACGCACAAAGAACCGGGAAAGGCACCGTGGTCGACGCCGCCATCTACGACGGCTCGGCCCATATGATGAACCTTCTGATGACCATGCGCCAAACCGGAAACCTGTCTGAAACCCGCGGCCAAAGCCTGTTGGACGGTCCGCATTGGAGCCGAACCTACACCTGCGCGGACGGCGGATTTGTTTCGGTCCAATGCCTTGAACCAAAATTCTACGCCCGATTTCTTGAAATCCTGGGGCTGTCCCGGGACCGGGCATTCCAACAGCAGTACACCCGCAAGCTCTGGCCCGACCTGACCCGGCGCCTGGCCGAAATCTTCTCGTCCAGACCGCGCGACCATTGGGCCAAACTGTTCGACGGTTCAGACGCCTGCGTCGCACCGGTACTCAGCCCCGACGAGGCCGCGGCCCACCCGATGAATGCAGCCCGTCAATCCTGGCGCCAGACTGACGGCACCCTACAGGCCGCCGCCGCCCCACGCTTCTCCACACACCAGTGGCAACCAAAGCCCAGCCCGGCGCGCGGACAACACACCGCCGAGATCCTGAACGAACTCCAAGCGCCAGAACGCACCTGACACACTCTTCATCTGGCCAGAAATATCCCGGGGGTGAATTGGCCAGCGGCCAAGAGGGGGCTGGCCCCCTCCCACGCGTTCTACCCGCCGCGCACCGTGTCGATCATCAGCTGAACGTTGTCCGGGTCGGCATCCGGAGTGATCCCATGGCCGAGGTTGAAAATATGCGGCCCCGTGGAAAACGCCTCAACGATGCGCCGGGTCTCATCCACCAGCGCCTGCCCGCCGGTAACCATGTGCGACGACGCCAGATTGCCTTGTACACAGCCATCAATCTGCACGTTCTCAGCCGCCCATTCGGGCGACACGGAATTGTCCAGCGCCACGCAATCCACGCCGGTCGACCTTGCAAACCCGACATACCCGTCGCCTGCTTCCCGCGGAAATCCAATCACGGGGATACCGGGGTGACGTTCCTTGATGGCCTGCGTGATCACCCGGCACGGCTCGACCGCGTATTTTCGGAAAGCTTCGCCCTTCAAAGACCCCGCCCAACTGTCAAATATCTTGACCACCTCGGCCCCGGCGTCGATCTGAGCGGAAAGATATTCAATCGTCGCCGCGGTGATGCGGTCCAACAGCGCCTCGAACAAAGCGGTATCACCTTCGCGCAGCGCATGCGCGGGACCCTGATCCGGCGTGCCGCGCCCTGCAATCATGTACGTAGCCACAGTCCACGGCGCACCTGCGAATCCGATCAAGGTGGTTTCCGACGGCAATTCCCGCGAAAGAATGCGCACCGTCTCGTAAACCGGTGACAATGTCTCGTGAATCGCGTCAACAGGTTTCAACGCATCAAACTCGGCCTGCTGCGTGATGGTGGACAAACGCGGGCCTTCACCTGTCACGAACCAAAGATCAGCCCCCAGCGCCTGTGGCACCAGAAGGATGTCGGCAAACAGGATCGCCGCATCGAACCCATATCGCCGAATTGGCTGCAAGGTAACTTCTGCTGCCAGTTCAGGATTGTAGCACAGTGACAGGAAATCCCCGGCCTGAGCACGTGTGGCCCGGTATTCCGGCAAATACCGACCCGCCTGACGCATCATCCAGATCGGCGGCACATCCTGCACTTCGCCCGCCAGCGCCCGCAGCAGCTTCTTTGTCTCGGCCATGTTTGTCCCCAGCATTCAGGTTTTGGCAACGGGTCGTCCTTCGGCGGCAATTTGTCAAGCTCAGCCCCCATTGTCAGGGCAATGTGACGCGACTAAAGCTGTGCACATGACTTTGACCCTGCCCACCCCCGCATCGCCCCTCAGAATCGGCACTCGTGGCTCGCCGCTGGCTCTGGCTCAGGCCTATGAAACGCGCCAACGTCTGAGCGATGCCTTCGATCTGCCACAGGATGCGTTCGAAATCGTGGTGATCAAGACGACCGGTGACAATCGCGCCATGATCGACGCGGATCGACCGCTGAAGGAAATCGGCAACAAGGGCCTGTTCACCAAGGAAATCGAAGAGGCGATGCTGCGCGCCGAGATCGACATCGCCGTGCATTCAACAAAGGACATGCCCGTTGAACAACCCGAAGGGCTGGTCCTGGATACGTTTCTGCCGCGCGAGGATGTGCGCGACGCCTTCATATCTCCGCGGTTGGGCTCGATCCACGATCTGCCCGAAGGCGCCGTTGTGGGCACCTCGTCCTTGCGGCGGCGGGCGCAGCTGCTGAACCGGAGGCCGGATCTGAAAGTGGTCGAGTTTCGCGGAAACGTGCAGACACGGCTGAAAAAGCTTGAAGACGGGGTTGCCGATTGCACGTTTCTGGCAATGGCAGGCATTCGCCGTTTGGGAATGGATGAGGTTCCGGCCAGCGCCATTTCCCCTGACGACATGCTGCCGGCGATCGCGCAGGGCACAATCGGCATCGAACGGCGCAGCGACGACATGCGCGCGGCCGAAATGCTGGACGCGATTCATCACACGGAAACGGGATGGCGTCTGGCGGCTGAACGCACATTGCTGGCCGCGCTAGACGGGTCCTGCGAAACCCCGATCGCCGGCCTTGCCGAACTTGACGGCGACACCCTAAGGTTGCGGGGCGAAGTGCTGCGCCCGGACGGAACGGAAACCGCCAGCAGGGATATGACCGGCCCCGTCGAGGATGGGCCTGAGATGGCCCGCGCGATGGCGGCTGAACTGCTTGAACAGGCGGGGCCTGATCTATTCGATTGGAAAAATTCAAAATAAATTCGTTTAGTGTGAACTTGATCACTGTAGCAGGCGGCGCGATCAGGCATTACTGTGACATACCGAAGAGGAAGTCGGGCCAGTCTCGAAAGTATCGAAAAGTTTTCAGATTGCCGGTGTTTTAATCAGTATTCGAGGGGGCGAGGCTGACCCCCGGCTTCCAAAGGTAGCGGGTCGCTGTTGAGTTCAACAGCGACCCGTTTACGTTGTGCCAGATTGCGTTGTGCCAGACCCGCGTTCAGGAAATCGCTTCGACGGCGTGACGAACGGCCTCTCTGGTCTGTTCCAGATCCGCTTCGGTAACCGCCAGCGACGGGTACAGTTTGCCCGGAGCCTTGAAGACCCCATGCGCCCGCAACGTTGCATTGTAAGTGGCATTGCGCTGCGGATCATCATGGTTTGCGCTGCGATAATCCCGACATTCGGCCTTGGTGAAATAAATGTCGAACAAGGTCTCGTCACCGCAGATGCGATGGGCGATGCCCGCCTCATTCAAAGCGTCCGATTGCATCTGCTGCAACTGCCTCCCAATCGAGCGCAGGTGTCCATAGGTGCCGTCGCGACGCAAAACCTCCATCGTCTTCAGCCCCGCCGCTGAGGCTATGGGGTTGCCGGACAAAGTGCCCAACTGCATCAGCCAGCCCTGTTCTCCGACTTTCGATTTGTCGAAATGCTTCATGATCTCGGTGCTGGCACCCAATGCCGCCAGAGGGAAACCACCGCCGGTGATCTTGCCAAGCGTACAGATATCCGGGGTCACGCCATATCGCTCTTGTGCGCCGCCGTAAGCCAGACGGAACCCGGTGACGATCTCATCAAAAATCAGCAGAACACCAAATTTGTCGCACAAGGTCCGCAAGCCCTGCAAAAACCCCGGCTCGGGCGGGATGATCCGCTGCAAGGGTTCGACCATGATCGCAGCGACATCATCATGTTCGTCCAGCAGCGCCGCCACCGCGTCAAGATCATTGAAAGGCGCGATCAGCATCTGCTCGGCCACGCTTTGGGGGATACCGGCGCTGTCGGGAACGGCCTGCGGGAAATTGACCCGGCGGCTGGGGGCCAGGCTCATCTGCGCCTCGGCGCTCATTCCGTGATACCCCCCTTCGAACTTGAGGATCTTGTCGCGCCCGGTATAGGCACGCGCCAGCCGCATGGCGTACATGTCTGCTTCGCCCCCAGAGGCAACGAAACGCACCTGCTCGCAACAGGGGACGGCTTCGATGATGGCCTCGGCCAGTTCGATGCCCTTGCTGTTGTTGGCGAAGAAGGTCATTCCTTTGGGCAGTTGCTCCAGCACCGCTTCCATCACCTCGGGGTGGCCATGGCCCAGCAGCATCGGGCCGGACCCGATCAGATAGTCGATGTATTCCTTCCCGTCCTCGTCCCAGACATGGCTGCCCTCGCCACGGGCGATGATGATGCCCGGATCGAAGTTGCCGAAACCGCCAGCTGGCAGAACCTCTTTTGCGCGTGCTATCCACTCGGACTGTGTCTGGATCTTCAGCATCTCAATCAATCTCCAAAATCGGGGCGCCAAGAATTTCGAGGTCAGGTGTCACACCTAAACCCGGGCCTTCGGGCGGTGCAATCCGGCCGTTTCCACGGTTTGGTGCGTCAGGACACAGGCGCGGAGCAACGTAAGAGGACAAGTCGCAAGTGTTCATCAGCGATCCATGCGGGGTCGAAGCCGCAAAATGCAGCGAAGCCGCCGTTACAATATCCGATCCCCAGGTGCATTCTGCACAAATCTCGGCACCCAGCTGCACGGTCAGATCGCGTGCGCGGCGCATTGCCGAAAGACCGCCGAACTTCGACAATTTCAGCGCCACCGCGTCCATGCATCCCAACTCATGCGCCCGCATCAGCGATGCAAGATTAAATGCATTTTCGTCGATCTTCATGGGCAGACCCGTCGACTGACGAACAGCGGCGCAGTCTTCCAGTGTTTTGCAGGGCTGTTCCAGCATCATATCCAGATGCGCCACTGCGCGCCCGGTTCGCGTTGCCTGAAGGCGCGATGCGCCGCAGTTCCAGTCGCCATACACAAGCGGTCCGGTTCCCACGGCTTCGCGCACTTTGATCAGCCGCTCGGCGTCGGCTTGCCAATCACCCTCGACACCCAGCTTGACCTGGAATTGCCGAATGCCCGTCTGGAAGGCTGCCTTGGCAATGCGCGCCATTTCGTCCGGCGCGATACATGTGATCGAATGGTAAAGCGGCATATCCGCCCGAGTCCGCCCGCCCAGCAACGCGTAAACCGGCACCCCCGCCGCGCGGCCGAACAGATCCCACAACGCAATGTCGACGATCGATTTCGCGTAGCTGTGGCCTTGCAGAAACCCGTCCAGCTTTCGCATCGGTGCGTCGACCCCAATTGGCGAAATCCCGAGAATCTCGGGCCCCATTTCAGCGATGCCCCCCGGCACGCCATCCGCATAGGCGGGCAGATAATGCGGGATCGGACAGACCTCACCCCAACCTGTCAGACCTGTATCCGTCTCAAGGCGCAGGATATGAGACGTCACGGTCGCGCAGGTCTTGCCGCCGGCCATGTGATAGGTTTCATGGCTGGTCAGATCGACGGACCAGAGTGTTATCTTGTCAATTCTCAAGCATATTCTCCTACTGGATCACCCAATGCGGCTTCGTCCGGATGCACGCCCAGCCCCGGCGCTTCGGGCAGATGCAGATGGCCATCGACGTTGCGGGGCCCTCGACCACCTGCAACATCAACCGTGATCATGTCCTGACAGGCCCAAACCGCGTGGCAACGGTCATCCGGGGTCGTGGCGGCCAGATGCAGCGCTTCGGTATCGGCCAGAACCGTTCCACCGGTGGCCATCACGAACATGTCTATCCCATGGGCCAGCGCGATATCGCGCATCCGCGCGGCCTTGGTCAGGCCACCCACGCGATTCAGCTTGATCCCGAATATCTGGGCCAGACCATCGTGGGCAATCCGGACGGCATCCTGCAAGGTCACAAGGGACTCGTCCACAGACACAGGGGACGCATGAAGCCCCGAGATCGCCGCGACATCATCCAGTGTTTCGCAGGGTTGCTCGAACATCACGTTCAGGTCTTCGCAGGTGCTCATCACCCGCAAGGCCTGCTGGCGCGTCCAGCCACGGTTGACATCATACAGAACAATCTCTCCGGGCTGCCGGATGCTTTCCACATCCCGCACACGGGCAATGTCCCGCTCGACATCACCGCCGATCTTCACCGAATGCGCGACATAGCCGCGCTTGCGATACCGCTCCATGACCTCGCGCGTTTCCTCGACGGTTTTTGCCCCGACCGAGGACGCAATCGGGCGCGGTGTCCGCGATCCGCCGCCCATCAGATCGGCAATCGGCAAGCCCGCCGCCTGACCGGCAATATCCCAGCAGGCCATGTCTATGGGGCTTTTAGCATAGAGATGTCCGGGCAAGGCTAGATCCATGGCCCGTTCCACGTCCAGCACGCGACGCGGATCAAGGCCTAGGATGAAGGGGGCCATCGTTTCGATCCCGGCCCGGATGCCCGGCCCGTGCGCGGGTACATAGGTGTGCCCCCAGGGCGTGCCCTCGCCCCAGCCGACCAGACCGGTATCGGTTTCGAGCTTGACCAGCGTCGCATCAAGCGTTTCGAACTTCAGGCGCCCCCCTGAAAGCCAATAGGGATGCTCGAGCGGCAAATCGACCTGAAAAACGGTAATGGTTTCAATCTTCATAGAGCATACTCCGCCACCGGTGCGCCGAGGCTTTCAAAATCGGGGGTTACACCCAATCCCGGCGTATTGGTTGCATATAGCTTTCCGTCTTTCACGACAGGACCGCCGACGCCCGTGGATCGCGTGTTGTAGTTCATCAGATCCGTGGTGTTCTGCAGGTATTCAGGCGGGGTCGACGCCGCAAAATGGGCGACAACCGAAGACGTGATCTCTCCTCCCCAGGTGTCTTCGCCGACCACAGGGATGCGGTTGTCGATCAGGTAATCCCGTACCCGCCGGGCTTTGCTGATGCCGCCAAGGTTCGAGATCTTGAGACAACAAATCTCTGCCCCCCGGTCTGCGACGATACGCTGGGCCATATGGATCCCGGTCACGCATTCATCCAACTTCAATGGCTGCTCGGCAATCCGGCGCACTTGCTGGCATTCCTCATACGTGCGGCAAGGTTGTTCGAGAATGAAATCCAGATCCCGGGTCTCGCGTACAACGCGGATCGCATCGTCCACGCGCCAGCCCTGATTGGCATCGGCCATGGCTTTCTCGCCGGGTTTCAGCAACGGTACAGTGGTGCGTATCCGGTCAATGTCACTGGCCCAGTCGCTGCCCACTTTGATCTGAAACTGCCGATAACCCTGTTCCCGGTACCGGTCCATCTCGGCCACGGTTTCCTCGACCGCTTTCTGCGGAGCGACCCGGTACATTGGCGCGCCATCCGTCAGCTTGCCGCCCAACAGCATCCAGACCGGCTGATCACACGCCTGACCCAGGATATCCCAGCATGCCGCATCGAACGGAGCCTTGGCATAGCCATGCCCCTGTACCAGATGGTCCATCAGGTGCTCGATCCGCCCCACCTGACGCGGATCCTCGCCCAGCAGTTTGCCGGCGACAAGACGCGCCAGCGCAGCCACACCTTCGGAATGGGCCACCATGTAGTTTTCGCCACAGGGCGTGAACTCACCACAGCCCCGCAAACCCGCGTCAGTGTCGATTACCACCACCGATGCGATGGCCGTTGCAATCGCGTTTCCCGCACCCCAGGCATAGGTACCGCCGACATAGGGAAGCCCGGTCTGGTAAATTCGGATGCGGGTGATTTTCATGCGGCGTCCATTCTGGGCAGGTCGCCCATCCCTTCGCCTCGCCACAGGACAAAGGTCAGGATCGGTTGGTCAGTCGTTATCATGGCGTGGCTTTGCCAGCTTTTGTGCTGTCGTGTCTGGTTCGGGCCGACGAAGGTTTCATCCTCGTCGCTGCGAAAAACCGCTCCGCCCGCAAGGGTCAGATACAGCTCTTCCGCCTGATGGCTGTGCCAGTCATAATCCAGTCCCGCGCCCCAATATCCCACGTAGCCGCGCAATTGGGTCGAGTGGAAATGCCCGGTCGGTCCGAACAGTTCGTAATACCCGTACCGATTCAGGAAATCCGCACCGACTTCCTCTTCGGTATATGTGTGTTTCCATTGCGCCAGATGCGCGCTGGCCTTGATCGCCGCGACCAGATCACGGGTTGGCGCCACGCCATCAAGGCCAAAATCGCCCACCAGATCGGTCGCCGGAATGTGAGAAGGCTGCAAACCCGTCGGTGTCAGATCGTCCGGCCATGATGCAAACGCGGCAAGGTCAGGATGCGCCTGATGCAATTGGCGGGCCGCCTCAAGAACATCATCCAACGTCATGGCACCACCACGATATTGCCGGTATGCTGTTTGGCGATGAACGCCGCTTGCGCTTCCCGCAACTCCTCCAAAGGATAGGTTGCGGCCAGAGCCGGCTTGATTTCACCGGCTTCAATGTATGCCACGAGGTTCTTCATGACCTCGGGTCCGATCACGGTCGAACCGGTGAAGGTCAGATCGCGCAGATAGAACGTCCGAAGGTCAAGTTCGACCATCGGACCTGCAATGGCCCCCGAACAGGTGTAGCGCCCGCCGCGCTCCAGTACGTCGATCAGGTTCGGCCAGTAAGGGCCACCTACCACATCGGCGACCACGGTGATCTTCTCGTCGCCCAGCGCCGATCGCAGATCTTCAGGAGCGCGGGGCAATATCACATCAGGGCCAAGATCGGCCACGTCAGCGTGTTTGGATTCGGATGCCATCGCAATCACACGCGCGCCACGGCGTTTGGCCAATTGAACCAAGGCGCCACCCACCCCGCCAGAGGCACCGGGTACAAGAACGGTGTCTTTTTCCTTCACGTTGGCGCGGGACAGCATCCCTTCGGCGGTGGAGTAGGAACAGGAAAACGTGGCCAGTTCGGCATCCGACAGGTCCGAAGCGATCGGCACCGCATTGACCGCCAGAGTCGTAGTATATTCGGCGAACCCGCCATCGCGTTCCGAACCGAAATACCCTGTCTTGTTCATGTTGCCGGGATCAGCCGGATCTCGAAGCCAGCCATCCGTGATGACACGCTCGCCGATACGAGCGCTGTCCACGCCCTCGCCAACGGCAACGATACGGCCGCAGACATCTGCGCCCTGAATGCGCGGGAAGGTGATCGGGTTGCCGCCCCATGTCGGGTCTTCTTCATCGACTTCCTCGAATGCGCCGCCGGTGGTCGCATCCGTGACGGTCTTGGAATACCAGCCGGACCGCGTATTGACGTCGGTATTGTTCAGGCCGCAGGCTGCGACCCTGATCAGAACTTCACCGGCGGCGGGTTCGGGGCGCGGCCAGTCTTCCTGCATCACCATCTGTTCCAGACCACCATGGCCCATTGTGACCATGGCTCTCATCGTATCGGGCAGGCTCATCAAGCGGTCTCCAGTATGGCGTCACTGCGGGGCAGCAAACTGTCGGGGTCGTAAGCAGGTTTGTCCAGAACACGGGCGGCACGGGGTTGGCCATGGATCACGACCTCCAGCTGTGTCCCGGCCTTGGCCGCTTCGGGCTTGAGGTATGCAAAGGCCAGAATCTTGCCGACGGTGTGGCCATAAGCGACCGACGCCGTGGACCCGACGACGCGCCCGTCCAGCAGCACCGCCTCTCCGCCATGCCCATCAATCTCTCCATCCGGTTCGATTGAAAGATAGGCACAGATCCAGGGCAGGTCGGTGTTGAGCGTCTTGTCCTTGCCCAGATAATCCTTGTCGGTGCGCGCAAAACGCAGCACGTCGGCCTCGGCCAGAGTGACCTCGTTGGTCAACTCGCCCGCGCCTTTGAAGCCCTTCTCCATTCGCATCACGTTCATGGCAAAGCTGCCGTAGTCGGTGATGCCATGCGCCTCACCTGCCGCCCAAAGCGCGTTGTAGACGTCGAGGCATGCGGCGTTCGGCATGTGCAGTTCCCAGCCCAGCTCTCCGGCATAGGACATGCGGAAGGCCCAGACCTTGTGACCGGCGATGGTGATTTCCTGCGCGGAAAGCCAGCGGAACCCGGCATTGGTCAGATCGGCATCGGCACAGCGCGCCAGCACATCCCGCGATCGGGGACCGTTCAGCGACAGGGCCGACCAGTCGGCGGACAGGGCATTTACCTGCACATCCTCATTCGCGCGCTGCTGCGCCAGATGATCCAGCAGGCGCTGTTCGAAGAAGGCCGCACAAACCAGATAGAAGCGGTCGTCGGCTATACGGACAATCGTGGTCTCCAATTCGATACGGCCACGACGGTTCAGCATATGGGTCAGCGTGATCGAGCCTACCTTTTGCGGCATCCGGTTGGCGGTCAGCCGGTCCAGCAGGGCATAGGCGTCCGGCCCCGAAACCTCGACCTTGGTGAAGGCGGTAACATCCATGATGCCGACGCTTTCGCGCACCGCTTTGACCTCAGCCGCGACCATGTCGTCGGCGGGGGTGCGGCGGAAGGAGTAGTGATCGCGCTGTTCCACACCGTCCCGCGCAAACCAGCGGGGGCGTTCGAATCCGTAGACCTCTTCGTGCACAGCGCCCTTGGATTTCAGCAGCTCATGCAGTGGCGACGGCTTGATCGGTCGCCCCTCCAAACGGTTGAAATGCGGAAAGGGGATTTCGTGGCGCAAGCAGTAATCTTCCTCGGCCTTGATCACCTGCCAATCCTTGGTCGCATAGCTGCCGAACCGGCGCGGATCGAATTCGCGCATCGAGATATCGGCGGCACCATTCACCATCCACCGCGCCAGTTCGCGGGTCAGACCCGGCCCCCAGCCGATGCCGATCTGCGTCCCGCAGCAGCACCAATAGTTCCGAACCCCCGGCGCTGGTCCGATCAAAGGGTTGCCATCCGGCGGGTGCGAGATCGCCCCGTGCACGTCGCGCTGAATGCCCAGTTCGGCAAAGATCGGCATCCGGTTCAGGCTTTCCTCAAGCCACGGCATCACCCGGTCGTAATCCGCGTCGAACAACCAGTTTTCGTATTCCCACGGGCAGTGATCATGCCAGACCGAGTTCGGGTTCTCTTTTTCGTAAATCCCGATCAGACCGCGCTGCTGCTCCATCCGGATATAGCCCGAGACCTTGCGGTCATCACGGATCACCGGCAGTTCGGTGTCCAGGTTCTGGAATTCAGGCACCGGTTCGGTCACGAAGTAATGGTGCGTCATCGAGGTCATCGGCAGTTGCAGCCCCGACCACTCGCCCATTTGCCTTGCATAGGTGCCGCCTGCATTCACCACATGCTCGCAGGTGATTGTGCCTTGTTCGGTCTCAACCACCCATTCGCCATTCTCAGCCTGCGTGATATTGGTGGCGCGGCAGCTGCGAAAGATACGAACGCCTTTTTGCCGTGCTCCAGCGGCCATGGCCATGGTCACATTGGTCGGGTCCACATGCCCGTCATCCGGCGTATGCAGCGCGCCCAGAACGCCTTCGAGATTGTAGAACGGATGCAGTTCAGCCACCTTTTCGGGGCCGACAAGCTCGATATTGAAGCCCAGAGACCGCCCAACCGACAAGGTGTGGCGCAGCCAGTCCATCTCATCCTCGGTATAGGCCAGACGGAACGAACCGCAGCCATGCCATGTGACGGGCTGGCCGGTTTCGGCCTCCAACTGACCAGAGTACAGGCCAATGTTGTAATCCACGCATTTTCCCAACCCAAAGCTGGACGTCGAATGCGTGATCTGCCCTGCTGCATGCCAGGTGCTGCCGCTGGTCAGCTCGGCCTTTTCCAGCAGGACGGTGTCAGCGCCCCACCCTTCATGCGCCAGATGATAGGCCAGACCGACCCCCATGACACCTCCGCCCACGATGACCACGCGGGCGTGTGACGGCAGATTCTTCTCGGACATGATTTTTCCTCTTCCCGAGTCGCGTTTCTGCTCGACAGGCTAATTCCACAAATGTACCATCGTCAATCATGAATGACACAAATGTATCATCAATCGTTCTGGACCGCCTGAGCCAGGAGTGGGACGCCCTTACCCCCGAGGCGCAGAAAGCCGCGCGGTACGTGCTGGAAAACCCAACGGATGTTGGGGTTTCAACCGTGCGCGAGATTGCCGAGGCGGCCAAGGTCAAACCCAATACTTTCGTGCGCATGGCCCGGCAGGTGGGCTTCGAAGGGTATGAAGATTTTCGGGCCCCCTTCCGCGAAGCGATTCGACGGGGCAACGTGTCGTTTCCAGACCGCGCGCGCTGGTTGCAGGACATTGGCAAGTCAGGGGAACTGGGGGGGCTTTATGCCGATATGGTGGGTGCGGCGATCCGCAATATCGAAGAAACCTTTGCCGGGATCGATGCCGCAACTCTGAAGGCCGCTGCCGAGGATATCTGGAATTGCCGCCAGATCTTCACGCTGGGCGTCGGCGTCAACAACTCGAACGCGCGCAATTTCACCTATCTTGCCTCAACGGGGATGAAGCAGTTCCATGCCATCCCCCGTCCCGGCTCGACCCCGGTGGACGATCTGGCTTGGGCCGATGAGCAGGACGTCCTGATCGCCATCACATGCCACCCCTACCGGACCGAGGTGATCGACGCGATCAAGCTGGCGCGCCTGCAGGGGCTGACAGTCATTGGCATCTCGGACAGCCCGGCCAGCCCCGTCATCCTGAACGCGCAGCACGGCTTTGTCGTCGCCGCCGATACCCCGCAATTCTTCCCGTCCTCCGTCTCGACCATCGCCTTGCTGGAAACTCTGCTGTCCTTCGTAATCGCCGTGTCCAGCGATGAGATCGTCGAGCGGGTGGAACGGTTTCACCAACGCAGACACCAACTTGGCCTCTACGCGGAGGAGCCCGAATGAACGCACCCCTGACCCACTCACTGGACGCGCGATACTATGTCGACCCTGCGATTTTCGAGCAGGAAATGCAGGGGCTTCTGGCCCGAACGTGGCAGTTTGCGGGCCATGTTGCGCAGGTCCGGGAAACGGGGGATTACTTTGCGTTTGAGATCGCCGGCCAGAATCTGTTCTGCATTCGCGGCCGCGACGGCGAAATCCGCACCTTCTATAACGTCTGCCAGCACCGCGCCCATGAAATGGTCACCGGCGCAGGCAACACGCGTGTCGTCGTCTGCCCCTACCACGCCTGGACTTATGAGCTGTCCGGTCAATTGCGCGCCGGACCCAACATCAAATCCGTCCCGGGGTTCGACCGCAGCGCCATTTGCCTGACCTCGGTCCGAACCGAAGTGTTCAACGGTTTCATTTTCGTCAACCTCGATGACGACGCCGCGCCAATGGATGAATGGTACCCCGGCGTGCGCGAGGAAATCCGCGCATTCGTTCCCCATATCGACGATCTGGAGCCGCTGGAATGGGTCGAGATCCCCGAAAACTGCAACTGGAAGGTCAGCATCGAGAACTACTCGGAGTGCTACCATTGCCCGACCAACCACCCGACCTTTGCCGAAGGTGTGGTCAAACCCGAGACCTATGACATCCAGCCGGACGCGGGCGGCGGCTATGTCCTGCGTCACACGACGGAATGCCAGAGCCTCGACAAGATGACCTACCCCATCGACCTGTCGGTACCGCACGCGGGCGATTACCAATCGTGGTTCCTGTGGCCGATGTTCTCGTTCCAGTGTTATCCCGGCAACGTGCTGAACACCTATCACTGGCGCGCGGTTGATGCCGATCACTGCACCGTCTGGCGCGGCTGGTACACCGAGAGCGGCTCGGACAGTGCGGTTATCCGGCAACTGGCGGTCCAGGACCGCGAAACGACGGTCGAGGAAGACATCCGCCTCGTGGAATCCGTTCATCGCGGGCTCAAGTCGCGGGGCTATCGCCCCGGACCGCTTGTTCTGGATCCGGGCTGCGGGGTGATGTCGGAACATTCCATCGCGCGGCTTCAGCAATGGATGCGCGAGGCTGTGGATTAGTGGCCGAGGTTGCACGCTGATGCTGATGCCTGAAGTCTGGCGCCCGGAACACAAACTGTTCCGCCATCAGGTCGGGTTCACCTGCCCGCCGTTCGACTTTGACGCCGCGCCCTCGGATTTCCTGCGCATGTGCCCCGAAACGGTGGGCGTTCACGGGTGGATGCTGCATGTGCCAGATTATGTGCACGGGTTGGATCAGCGGAAACAGAACTTTGGCATGCTCGAAGACTTCGTGCACTGCATGTCCCGCAACGGTGTGGATGTCTGCGGTCAGGTCGGTTCGAACTGGGTCCATGCCTGCGGGCTGGGCGTGGAAGGCGTTCGGCAACACTGCGAAACCCTGTCAGACAAATATGGCACCCGCTTTCACATGGCGGGATATGCCATGGTCGAGGCATTGCGTGACCTGAATGTCGAAAAGGTTGCCCTGAACGCCGCCTATCATTGGCCGGAATGGTGGCAGGGCACGGTCGGTTTCTTGAAAGAAGCCGGGTTTGATGTGGTCTGGGCCGGGAATTTCCACGATCAGGGCTGGTTCGACAGTCAGGAAGAAGTCAATTCCTGTCGCTGGGTCTTTGACGGCGATCTGGCACTGAAAAGCTTTGAATATGTGGCCGACAAGGTACCTCAGGCCGAAGCGATCCTGATCAATGGCATGTGCAATTTCCGCACCGGACCCGGTGGCTTGCCCCAGCGCCCGCTGCATCTGGCCGATACGCTAGAAGACGCGCTGGGCAAACCGGTGATCGGCCACGACATCGCGCTTTACTGGCGCATCTTCAAATCCCTCGGTATCGCACCCGACAAACCGCACGGGCAATTGCTGAAACGTCTTGAGTTGTTCGAGAGGCCATGACCATGCACAAAATCCTCGCGCTCTGGGCCGTGCCCAGATCCACGTCAACCGCATTCGAGTGGATGATGCGGCAACGCGGTGATCTCGACTGCCTGCACGAGCCCTTCGGCGAGGCGTGGTATCAGGGTGAAGACCCGCTTTGGCATCGGTTCCAATCGGGTGATGTGACAACGCCGGGCCTGACACTGGACAGCGTGTGGCTGGACATTCAGCAGCGGGCGAAATGGGGGCCGGTCTTTCTCAAGGATTTTCCGCATTACATCAACCACATGTGGGACGCCGAGTTTCTGTCGCATTTCACCCACGCCTTCCTGATTCGGGACCCGGCCAAGACCATCACTTCGATGTACAAACAATGGCCGGACTTTGCCGAAGGCGAGGTTGGCTTTCCCGAACAGCGCGCGCTGTTCGATCTGTTGACGGCGTTGAACGGAACTCCGCCGCCGGTCATTGACAGCGATGACCTGCTGGAAGACCCACACGGCATGACCCGGGCCTTCTGTGACGCGGTGGGAATCCCATTCATCCAAGAGGCGCTGACATGGGAACCGGGCGGTGATCCGTCCGCCCTCAGTTGGTGGGACGGTGGGTCGTTCCATGGCAACCTGGCGAAATCGACCGGGCTTGCCCCGCAGCCCCGCACGCATATCGACATCGCGGACGCGCCAGACCGCGTGAAACAGGTGCACCGCAGGATGAAACCGCATTACGATCACCTTTACAGACACCGCCTGACACACTGACACACCGGAGACCCGCAATGGCCGACATTTTCGACGAAGACCTGTTTCTGAAAGGACTCGAGCAAAGGAAGAACACGCTGGGCGCAGAGTATGTGGAAAAAAACCTTGCTGCCGCCGACGAGTTCACCCGCCCGTTTCAAGAAGCCATGACGGCCTGGTGCTGGGGGTTTGGGTGGGGCGACGACGTGATCGACGCCAAGACCCGGTCGATGATGAACCTGTCGATGATCGGTGCACTGGGCAAGATGCATGAATGGGAAATCCACTGCCGGGGCGCCATCAACAACGGGGTTTCAAAGGAAGAAATCCGCGCCATCATCCACGTGGTCGGGATATATTGCGGTGTTCCTCAGGCGCTGGAGTGTTTTCGCGTGGCCCGCAAGGTGTTGGAAGAAACCTGACGACCCGTCACAAACCGGCCGCCGACAACAGCCGCACGCCTTTTTCGTAGTGTTGCCTGTTCTTGAAACAGCCGGGCCAGGCCCAGCGTTCGGCCGTAAAGCCCGGCTGCAATTCCAGAATCTGCCGGGCATGTCGGCGCGCCAGGGAATGGTTCCCGGCGGCGGCGGACAGCATGCACAGCACGACCCTGGGACGAACGCGTCCGGGGTCGACCCGCAGCACGTTATGGGCATGCTGCCACGCGGCCTTGTCCCCGGTCATCATCATTGCGATTGCCAGATTTGCTTCGATCCAAATGGGCGGATGCGGCGTCAACGCCAACGCTTTCTTGCAGACCGAAACGCCTTCTTCAGCCCGGTCATCATACACCAACAGGATGCCGTAATATCCCAACAATTCCGGGCTTCCGCTGAAACGTTCCACGACGGCAAGCATCAAGCTGCAAGCCTCTGACGTGTTGCCGGCAACACTGTGGGTAAAAGCATGGAGGGCCGAGCAATACGGGTCAGTCGGGTTCAGGTTGCGCAACTGTTTGCATTCGGCCTCTACCATTGCCAGCGTCTCGGCCGGGTTTGCATCCATGCCCAGACGGATCATGTCCAAATGACAGAAACCGATCGCCACACGGGCCGGCAGGTATCCGGGGTCAAACTCGAGACAGGCGCGGTATTGACGGATGGCATCCTGCAACCCGTCTTCCGTTGCCTGGCTTTCCAATATGCGCGCTTTCTGGAACGCAGACCAGGCCTCGGTCGAAGTGACACGGCTTGACCAGATTTCTGACCAATACCCGTCGCGCAATCGCAGTTGGAGCGCCTCGACGACCTTCATGGCGATTTCTTCGACCGCGTCGAATGTTTCCTTCGCACGAAAGCGGAACCGCTGTGTCCAAAGGCACACCTGATCCGCGGTTGACGTCAATTGAGCGGCCACCCGCAAGCCTTCCGCGCCAACCACGCTGCCGCTGAGAACATAACCTTCAACCGGGCCTTCCTGCCTGCGCGCGTCACGCAGTTCGATTACGTCGGACATTGTGCCGAGAAGAAACATGAGTTCGTCTCGTATGGAGGAGGCAGCGATGCTGATATCCGGCGTTTCCCCGACAACTTCAAAAGGCTCAACCACTACCGCTGGACGCAAACGCCCCCAATGCACCGGTAAACCGCGGCCCGCCAGAACCGGTCCGTCTGAGTCTGTATCGATGTCCCAATAGGCCTGCCGTTCAACCGTCAGCCACGCCTCGAACTCGGGGTCGGCAACGTCCAACCCTTCCAGCAATTCAGCCCGATCGGGACTGAGCTGCTCGTCAAACAGATCAACCTCGACTGCTGCCAGATTGATCGACACCGTTTCACGGGTGATTTCAAGAATATCAAGTCTGTGCTTGGAAAAGTGCTTGCTGAGAACACTCAGCTCTTTGCGCAGCGACGCCGCGCCTTGTGCGGGCGAACTCTCGCTCCAGAGCTTGTCCTGCAACCAAGCCCTGCTACGTATCGCGTTTTTCGACAGAAGCACCAAAGCAAGAAGAGCTTTCGCTTTGGTGCCCCGAGGCGTCACATCCTGACCGTCGTCACGGATAATCTGAAACGGTCCGGTCAAAAAAACCTTGGTTTTTGCCTCAGTCACTAACGGCCCTCAAAAACGTTCGGGGGTTGTCGTTAACCGCTGCATCCAAATATGACGATACCGCCCATCGCTTCATAGGCCAGTTTGCAGCACCATGACTCGTGATCGGGGTTCGGATCCGGCTTTTTGTCACTCAGGTCCGGAACAACGATATGAACCAGATCCTTGGTGTCATAGACAAACCTGACCTCTGGATTACCACTGTCCGCAAGGATTTCTTGAATTTTGCGTTCCGCCGCGTCCTGATCATCTTGCGACCCCAGCGCACGGCCGCGCGCGGCATTCAGAACTTCGCACCCCAAGTCTTTCAACGAATAATTCGGGTTGATTGCCAAACGAGCCATGTAAAATCTCCTTCTCAAACAACAATGCCCACTTGTATACCCCGTTATATGCTTATCCGGAAATGAAAATGACCGACACGTTGATAGAACGCGCTGAAACTGCTCGGCTAATTTCCAAACCCTCGTTTGCCGAATTCCCCAAAGATGCGCCGATCCACGCGGCTTTTCGCTTGATCGAGCTGCGCGACGGAGCTCTGCCCCCTAAGGGCGGGATGGGCCATCGCGTGTCTTTCGGCACCGGCCGCGCACCGGAAGAGGCGGCGCGGCTGGCCGGGTTCGAAGCGATTGAGCGCTATGCCTTGCAATACAGTGCCGAAGCACCACAAACCCGCGAAAGCCTGATTGCGTCGGATGGCGCATCCCATGTGATGCCAAACGAAGCGCTTGCTCTGGGTGTTCCGGGCAGTGACGGAAAGGTCACTTCGAAAGGTGCCGCGGCTGGCCCGACACATGAAGCCGCCGCGCTGTGGGCGGCGCTGGAGTGTTTGGAACACGCTCTTGGATCGCAGGGGTTTGACCACCTGGCGCCGGACACGGTCCTGCCCCATGATTTGACGCAGTGGCTGCACGTCCAACTGCGGCAACTGAGCCTTCACATCCTCGAAGTTCCGGGCATCGGCCTTCTGCTGCGCGCGGTCTGCGCAGATGCGGATGGCGGCAGGCCGACCTATGGATCGGCGCTTTCCGCAAATCTGGCGCAGGGCGTCTGGCACGCAGCATCCGAGGCGGTGGTGTCCTGGCGCAACATGGTGATGCTTGAACACAACGGTGTAACGGATCACGGCATGGATGCCGAACAGGCCCGTCTGTTCCGGCTTTATCGTGGCGCGCAGAATGACCGGCCTGTTGCTCCGACGCGGTTGTACGACGTGCAGGCGTGGGACAGCCCGAATCCGTCGCTGACGACGGTATTGACCGCGGCAAGCCGCGCCCTTGGTCGTCCGGTTGCGGTTTTTGACATGACGGCACCTGAAATTCCCCTGCCGGTGGTCAAAGCCGTAGCAGTTTGAGCACTGGTCAGGATCCGTCTCTGGGAAAGCGTGTCGTGTCGCCGTTGGTCTCTGCCTTGCAACGGTCCGCGAATTCCAAAAGCTGCCTGCAACGTTCGGTCTCGGGCAGGCTGCGGACAACCCGCCCCGGATCAACATGCGGAGTTTCAACAAATTCGACACGGGTGATCACGCGCGGCCTGGCGGCAACTGTGATCATCGGGCCGACCTCGATCAGGCTGGCCAGAGCATAGCCCGAGACAGGGCGAGCCGAAGGGCCTGTTCCCAGCGTGATATCATCCAGAAACCGGGGATCGTCGTCGGCAGGCCCGAATTCAAGGCGCATGTGCATTCCCGGCGCACCGCGCCTGAACCGGACCCAGCCCCGAGGCACCCTGCCCGCACCCACAAACAGTCGTGATGTATGGAATGCCTGAATATACAGCCCAAGCGGATCAGAGAATGCCATCGCCCGACCCGCTGGTGACTTACCACATTTCCCCGCGGCCAGTTCAAGCGTATCGCTCACCAGGCGGAACCCTGCATGCCCGCAGTACAGATCCTGCCGGTTCGCGAAATCAAGAACTTCTTCAAGCCGGGCGCGCCGGTTGCTCTCGCCGTCCTTCACGAGATACGGGAAGGAAGAAAAATGCATGGTCTGGATCAGATCGGTCAAACGGTTCGTACCCTTGGCCAGAAACAGGGCATGCTGGATATTCAACGGATGTTCCGGCGGATGCGCGTGATCCCTACCCACCAGCCTTTTGTGAAAGCGGGCCGCACGCTCGGACACATCCATCGACGTCCATACCGACCGTGAGACTTCAAACAGATCCTTACAGGAGTAGAAGCGCCCGGTCACCGATGCGACCACCGACAGGAAGTGATCGAAATCGAACACCGCCATGAACTGCCACCACTCCACAAACTCGGTAGTGGCCACAAATCGCTTCGGGCGCAGTCTGCCACTGGTATCGGGTCGCATTACCAACGTGTATTCAAGATATTCATTGTGCAGCTCAACCCTGCCGGGCCAGCCTTGGTCACACACGCGCGCCGCCAGCTCATCGCCCAGACAGTCCCGCGGTTCCCGCGGATCGGCGCGCCATCTGAACCCATTCGAAGGCTGGCCCGCCTCGATGTCACGCGGATCCATGACCAGAAACGGGCTGACGCCCTGCACGTCGAATATGTTCTGAATGGTCGAATTCCACGCGGACCGGGTGGCGTCGTTCACGCCTTGATCAGCAAGTCCCGGCGATTGGAATACAGACATCAAAGAACACCGTTGGGCTTCAGAGACACTAGAATGGAAAGTCAGAGGTCGATGCCCGCAGGGTTTCAATTCCGACGGGGCGATCGCCACCGGTGACGCACAAGGAAGCATCATGTAGACCGACCTGTCATGGGGTCTGATACATTCATCCTGCCCACCCCGCCTGTTCAGGCAAATGACGGGTCCACCACAATTCGGGCGTACTGTTCACAATGTGGATTTCGCTACCGCAAGAACGACCGCCAACGATGTTGAGGCGATCTCCATCAAATGTTTCAAGCGACATTTTCGCGGCCCCCCGGAAATTCGCCATCTGTTCGGCCAGAATGCCCACTGCAACGCGTTCACCCATTCGGATACTGTCGAAATAGTCGCTGTAGAAATGTACCCCTGCAAAATTGCGCCCGATCGCGATATTCGCAGCCAACTTGTTCAGCTCGCCATTCAGCGTAAGCTTCGCTGCGCTGTCCTCTGGCCGCACGGACTCAACCAGTGTCCTGCCACCCGGAGCCGGAACAAAGACGCGCTCCATACCCGCCTCTGCCAAAGTTACCCGGGACCCGTCCAGCGCATGTGTTCTGAAGAACGCCTTGAGCAGCGTCGCGCACGCCCCGGCTACTGCGCCATGCGCCGCCCCGTAGGACGGCTGCATTGGCGAGCCCTCGGGATAAGCAACAGGCAACAGCAGGTTGCGATCGATTTGTGGCAGCCCCTTATGAGAAACCGCGTTGTGGGCGAACCGCTTAGTGGCCGGCGCGGCGGCAATGGCTTCCACAAGACTGAAATCTTCGCAGGCGGCGCTTTCCAATTTCTCAAGATGGGCTGCGGCAAACGGTTCCGCTGCCCCAAGCACCGCGCCATGACCATTCGCCACCAAGGTTGCAACGCTGCCCAGCTTTTCAGGGCGGGCGCGGTTGTGCACCTGAAAGGTCTGGCGTCGCACGGCCCGCATTGCCCTGGTCGCGGTTTCTGCCAGCATTGACAGCGCGTGTGATCCGCCCCAATGGGCCCCACTATCCTCCGCACGGGAATTCCAGACTTCGGGCAGACCGTCATCTGCTTGAATACCTCGGCCCAACATCAACAGGCAGGCATTGAAAAAAGCCTGATAGATCGAGTCGAAATGCACATAGGTGGCAAGGTCGCGAGGTGTTTCAATAAACTTCGGGCCACAGGCCTCAAAGGCTTGTTCGCCGGTCGCGTCCGCCCCGTTCTGAACGTCCAGCCACTCGGCCCAGTCCCGCAAATAGTCCACGCCAACGGCCTGTGGGGCAACTCTTTGGTCAACCCGAAATGAACCAAACGGCATTGCCCTTGGCGCAGTTGTATTTGACAACCACCGCCCTTGCACATGCGCCGCGTCTGACGTCAGCGGGTCGTAACCCTGCAAAAGGAACTGCGACACGTAAGGCCCGTCCGAACAGCCTTGGCTCGAGCCGCGGAACAAAGTTCGCGAAGACAGACCTTCGCCATCTCGGACCCGGCGCGCCGCCGGTACTTTCCCGATCTCGGCGCCGCTGGCATCCTTTGGGAAACCGTCTTTGCGGAACCACTCCAACCGGCCAAGGGCGCCAAGCACCTTGTCGGTTCCCTCGGCACCATCCCGAATGGTTTCGAAGGACACATCTCGCAGACAGGCCATCGCATAGAGTTCGGCCATCTCTGCCGCCAATTCATCTGACCCAAGCCTGGGCGCCGGCGCGATACCCAAACCGCCGGCGTCCAATCCATTGAACCCCAACCGATGACCCAGGATTGGCCCTTCCCACGCACGCCATCTAAATTCACCACCCTCTGATGGCGCGGTGCGGAAGGGCCCGGAATAGGCTGGCGTGTCAAACAGCGTCAGCCTGTTTCCTTGATTGTCGGTGCAGGTAGGATCAGCCACTTCTTCCAGAAATTCGGTATAAACCTGCACGTCGACAATGCCATTTTCGTCATGCCGCAAGCCCTTGGAAAAGCTCGTGGGCCAAGTCCCGGCAAACAGGTCTGCTTCGCCGTTATGTTCTGCGGCCGCCCTGTCTCGGGCACCAGTCGGCGCGCTCGAGTGACACTGATCCCGGTTCAATCCACGATTGGGCTTTTCCAGGTCCTGCCAGGGTTCAGACGGAATGATATGTTGCGGCATGTTGCTCTCCCGATCGACGAAGACAACGATTCGCACGACGCCGTTACCGGATCGTGACCGGTCATTCCGACATGTTTTTGCCCTGTTCTGAAGGAGATTGGGAATATTCGGGATAGAAAGGGCTTCGATCGCGCTGGACACCAAGCCCCGCCGCCACTTTCCGATCTTTCGAGAAATCGCAGAATCCAATGCAAAACAGGATATCTGGGGCCCAGCCATCTTCGGGCTGAATCTCCCCGAACAGAAAGATAAAGGAAGTTGGATGGCGGAGACGAAGGGATTCGAACCCTCGAGACGGTTTCCCGCCTACTCCCTTAGCAGGGGAGCGCCTTCGACCACTCGGCCACGTCTCCATCGACGGGTATATCCTTGCAAGCGACGGGAATACAAGGCGAAATATCTGATTTGTGCCCCTCTCTGGCAAAATTGTTGAACCCGTTGAAATCACGGTAAAAGACGCCAACTTAGATGGATCATGGGCCAGTTTTGGAGAATTTTTTCTGAAGCCTTTATTCAACGCGGTGCCACCAAACCTTCAGGTTCGAAGCGACACGGCATATCGATTCCCCGTTCCGCATAGTTGCGCCGATTATGAGATCATTTTCTGAAAGCGATGAAGTTCTCTTGTTACAGTTGGATCCCATTGCCACGCCCAACCTGGAAAATGCCCACTTGTTCGCTAAGGGACATTACCCCAACACAAAAAGCCCCGCGAGTTGCGAGGCTAAGTGTTTGATATATGGCTGGAATTATTGGTTGCGGGAGCAGGATTTGAACC
>NZ_WQFQ01000006.1:0-234883 GCF_013034245.1 Ruegeria sp. HKCCA4812
CGTGCATCTGCAAAACCTTAACAAACGCCTCTTCCGTCGTCATCTTCATCTGAGTTCTTCCTTGTCTTTTCAGGGCGCTGAAGCCCCTGTGAGTTACAGTATTTCGTCTTTGAGGTAATAGCCGACATACGCCATACGCTGTCCCAGTCGGCGGAAAGGCGTCAGGATGCCATGGCTCGGCAATGGGGAGGTGAAGATCGGCAGTTCAAACGCCTTGTCCTTCTGGCCGGCAACCAACTGCGCCATGCGTCGTCCGGCCTGGGCCGAATACATGACGCCATTGCCGCCGTAGCCCATGGCATAGAACACGCTCTGATCTGGATCGGGCCGAAAAATGCGCGGCATCATGTCGTGGCTGACATCAACCCAACCCCACCAGGAGTAGTCGAGGTTGATATCCTCGAGCGCCGGGAACTTGCGGGCAAGTCCCTTTTTCAGCAAGTCCAGATGTTTGCCGTTCTCGGCATCACGCCCTGTCACGGCACTGCGGCTGCCGATCTGCATCCGATTGTCCGGCAACAGGCGGTAATAGTGGCGCAGCGTGCGCGTGTCGGTCAGGGGGGATCTGGTCTGAATACCGCATTCGTCCAACTCGGCCCGGGTCAGAGGCCGTGTCACCATCGAATTTGACAGGATCGGCATCAAGCGGTGCCTGGTGCGGTTGTTGAGCCCCGGGGGTGTATAACCGGCCGTTGCCAAGGCCACCGATTTCGCGCGCACAATACCGCCCGGCGTACGCAGATGATGCACTCTGTCCTTGGTTTGCCACCCCATGACCGGGCTGCCGGTATGGATTTTCACACCCAGCCTGCGCGCCATGTTGACATAGCCAAAAGCCAGCTTGCCGGCGTGGATACACGTTCCGTCCGGCTCCCACATCGCGCCTGCGGCTTCCATGTCGCGCACGTGGTTTTCATGCAGTTCGTCCCGGGAAATGATACGCGAGCCGTAGCCGAACACGTCGTTCAGCAGCTTGCACTCTTTCTTGAGCGACGGCATGACCTTTTCACGGTGCGCGATATAGTAATGGCCACCCGGCTGCGGTTCGCAGTCGATGTCATCCGACGCGATGAGATCGTTGAACAACTCGAAAGCTTCGGTGACTTCGGCGTGCATGCCCTTGGCCACATCCGTGCCCCAGCGCTGAATCCATTGCGACCGTTTCAGCCGCCCGGATGAGATCTGGGCCTGCCCGCCATTGCGTGTCGAGCATCCCCAGGCCACGGTATTCGCTTCAAGAACAACCGCCTGGATTCCGTGTTCCTTGGCAAGGTGAATGGCAGTGGACAGGCCGGTATAACCCGACCCGATCACCACCACATCGGCATCCATATCGCTGGACACTGGACCATCATCGGCCGGGGGCGTACCGGCCGTTCCGATCCAGTATGTGGGCGCGTGGTCGCGATTGTGACCAGGACCCGCATCGATGATGGGGTCATATTTCGGGTCATAGCTGGCCTTGGGCCAATGACGCGGGATGCTTTTGTCCACCATTCTTGTTTTTCTCCGAAGCTGCGCGCAGTGCGGCGGATCAGGCCTTGAACATGGGGCGCGTTTTGCGAAGCGCCTGTTTTACGACGATTTTCCCGTCACGCAGAGTGAACAGATCCACACCTTCCGCTTCGATCCGCATGCCGTCTGCATCGGTTCCCGAAAACGTCCATTCCGACACGGCGCGGTCACCGTGGACAAAGTGGCCGTGGTGATCCCAATGGGCGTCCTTCATGCCTGCCCAGACGCCTGAAAACGCGGCAGAGATGGCTTCGGACCCTTCAATCTTGTTGCCGTATTTCTCGTCGCCGGCCACGGTGTAGAACACGCAGTCGTCGGCGAAGTGGGTCATCACGCCGTCGATGTCGTGGCGGTTGAACGCGTCAAACGTGTCCACCAGGTCCTGCGCGGTCAGGGTTTTGCTCATTTTGTACTTCCTTGTCAGTGGGGTTGTTACGTTTCGTCCGGGTTCGGGACGATCAGTGTCGGGATCTTGGAGCGCCGCAGAACACGCTTTGCGACGGTGCCCAGAAACGTGTGCGAAAAGCCGTGATCATGCGCGCCCAGCACGATCAGATCGCAGCCCAGTTCGACCGAGCGGCGCAGGATCACTTCGGCCGGGTGGCCATCGGTGACTTCGACCGAAGTGACCTGTTCGCGAATTCTCTCATCGTCACCATCGAACTGAGCCCAGAACTTGGCTTGCCGCTCGGCCAGAACCTTGCGCACCATCTCGTGACGACGCGCAGCGGCGGTTTTGCGGGTCTCTTCATTCAGGATGAAGATCTCCATCGTGATCTTGGCATCGTCCGACAGCGGTTCATTCACATGCAGCACGTGAATTTCAGCCCCCGTGGCCTGCGCGATGCTGGCGGCATGGCGCATGGCGTGACCCGAATTTTCGGACAGATCAGTGGCAAAGAGGATGTTGGTGACCAGTTGTTTCATGTCGTCATCCTTTCAGGTCAGTAGCCAAACAGCCGCGGCAACCACAGCGACAGTTCAGGGAAGAAGGCGATGATGAAGATCGCCACCGTGTTGGCTGCGGCAAAAGGCAGAGCACGCAACGAGATCTGTTCAATCGTGATGTTCGAGATACCTGACGCGATGAACAGGTTTTCGCCCAGCGGCGGCGTCTGGAAACCGATACCCAGCGTGCAGACCATCACCACGCCAAAGTGGATCGGGTCGATACCCACCGAATAGGCCACCGGCAGCATCACAGGAACCAGGATCAGGATGGTGGCCAGCGTCTCCATGAACATGCCGACGAACAGCAGGAAGAAGATGATCAGCATCCAGATGACATAGAGGTTGTCCGTGAAGCTGAGCATCGAATCCGCGATGATCGCCGGGATCTGGTTTTCCACCAGCAGTCGGCCAAACACCGTCGCGGTGAACAGGATCAGCAGAACACGCCCAGTCAGCCAGGTGGTGGCCTCGAGCGACTGGAACAGCGACTGCCAGGTCAGTTCGCGGTAGATAACCACGCCCACGAACAGGGTGTAGAAAATCGCCACGATTGCCGCCTCGGTCGGGGTGAAGAACCCGGTATAGATACCGCCCAGGATCACCAGCGGCGCCATCAGCGACCAGAAACCGCGATACATTTCGCAGCCCACGTGACGGATCGACCAACCTTCGGAAACGCCCTTGTAGCCGCGCTTTTTCGACATGAAGAAGTTCAGGATCAGCAGGCTGGTAGCGATCAGGAAGGCCGGGACGAATCCGGCGATGAACAGTTTCGAGATTGAAACCGACTGGAACGTACCGAACTTTTCCACGGCTTCCGGCGGCGGCGCCATACCGAGCGCGGCAATGCCGAAGATCACCATCGGGATAGAGGGAGGAATGATAATCCCAAGGCCGCCAGAGGACGCAGTGATCGCCGAGGCATAGCCGCGCTCATAGCCGCGGTCGATCATCGCAGGGATCATCAGCATCCCAACGGCCGCGGTTGTTGCCGGGCCCGAGCCCGAAATGGCGCCGAAGAACAGACAGGCCATGACCGTTGCAGCGGAAATACCGCCGGTGAAGGGACCGGCCAGGCTTTCGGCAACATTGATCAGGCGTTTCGATATTCCGGCGGCTTCCATCAAAGCGCCGGCAAGAATAAACGCGGGCAGTGCCATCAGCGGGAACGAACCGACTGAGGTGAAGGCAATCTGCACGAACTTGATCGGGTTCTCGTCCAGATAAAGGAATGAGACCAGCGAAGCCACACCCAGCGCCACCGTGATCGGTGCGCCAATGAGCAGCAGAAACAGGAAAGACCCAAACAGGATTGTGACGATTTCGGATTCCATGGTTTATCCCCCTGCCCTTAGGATTTCTTTGCTGCTTCAGTCGCAGCTTTGATTTCGTCGAGGTCGATCTGATCGGGATCGTGAATGTCTTCGCCCTTGATAAGGCGGCGGTAGTTCACCTGAATGATGCGGACGGTCATCAGCGCAAAGGCGATGGGCAGCACCATGTAGATGTATTTCATCTCGATACCCAGGGTCTGGGACTTCCAGAATTTGTTCATCTTGTTGAAGACAAAATCTGTCGCCAGATACAGGAAGTAGACATTGAAGAAGAGCCAGAAGAGATCGGCAAAAGCTTCGATGTACTTGATCGCCCCCTCAGGCAGGAACTTGAACTGGAACGTCACCCGGTTATGCGCGCCTTTCAGAGCGGCGTAACTTGCGCCGAAATAGACGAACCAGACGAACATGTAGACCGAGAGCTCCTCGATCCAGCTGATTGAAAAGCCGAAGACTTCGCGCGCGATGATCTGCACGAACAAAAGGCAGACGAAGCCGGATAAGAGGATCCGGCAGATGACACTTTCTATGTTGTCCAGAAATTTCCAGAACATGTGGTTTCACTCCTCCCTGAAATGAGAAGAGCGCCGCAGCGCTCTTCCCGGTATCGCCGTGCGACGATTATTGCTGGACCGGCTCGCGGCCGATGGCTTCGAGAACTGCATTCAGTTTCTCGACACCACCAATGGACTCGTAGAATTGCGGCCATACAGCTTCGGTCGCCAGTTGGATGAACTCGGCTTCGTCGTTCTCGGGGTCAATGATTTCCATACCCTTGGCCGTCAGCTCTTCCTTGATGGCTGCCTCCGAGTCCCGCAGGAACTGGGCCGAGACCTGAGTGGCTTCCTGCCCTGCTTCCAGGATCATTTGCTGTTCCTCTTCGGACAGGTCCTGGAACACGGCTTCCGAGATGATCAGCGGTTCGATCGAGAAGATGTAACGCAGGTTGGTGACGTGGTCCTGAACCTCGTAGAACTTCATCGCATTGATCGTCAGGTAAGGGTTGTCCTGACCGTCAACCACTTTGGTCTGCAGGCCGGTGAAGGTTTCCGACCAGGCCATCGGGGTCGGGTTGATGCCCCATGCCTTGTAGGTTTCGATCATGATTTCGTTTTTGGGAACGCGAATGATCAGGTCCTGCAAATCCGCAACCGATTTGACCGGCTTCTTCGAGTTCGTCAGACGGCGGAAACCGGTATACGTCCAGCCGATGATGCGGACGCCGGCATCACGGATGGTGTTTTCGATCAGTTCCTGACCGATTGGACCCTGGGTCAGTTTTTCGGCATCTTCCAGGCTGAGAATAACATAGGGCAGAGTGAAAACCCCGACCGAGGGCGAGAATGGCGTGATGTTGTTGATTGCCAGCAGAGACATATCGAGCGTGCCGATGGCGGCCTCGTTCACGGTGTCCTGCTCGGAACCGAGCTGACCGTTCAGGAACAGCGTCGCGGTGTGCTCACCACCTGATTTTTCTTCAAGCGCTTTTACGAAAGCGAGCCCCAGCGCCTCTTGAGCGCTGCCCGCGCTGTCGCCGACAGCGATCTTGAAATTCTTCGCCTCGGCCGTGCCTGCAACCATCAGTGCGGCAACGGAAACGGCTGCGCTGAAAGTGCCAAGCTTTTTGATAAATGACATGGATTTCCTCCCATTTGTCGTGTTTCGAGGTGCGCGCTGACCTGGGGAGAAATAGGCCAATCCGATTCTACCTCGGCGACACGAAGCTAACTTGCCAAAATGGTTTCGTCGTTGTTAATATTTGCGCGAAAGGTTTCATTAATCTCAAACATACGATATGAGTCAGAACAAACTTGATACCCGGATCGGCGACACGGACATCCGTCTGCTGCGCGTGTTCAAAACCGTTGCGGAAAGTGGTGGTATCACGGCCGCCGAGATCGAGCTGAACATCGGAAAATCGACGATCTCGAAACACTTGTCTGATCTGGAACTGAGGCTTGGCCTGAAGCTGTGCAACCGGGGGCCGTCAGGGTTTTCACTGACGGAAGACGGCGAGAAGGTGCTGGCGGCGGCAGAAGACCTGCTTATTTCCGTGGCGCAGTTCAGAACCGAGGTCAACGAAGTCAAACAACAACTGGCCGGCAGTATTCGCGTGGCTTTGTTCGATCAATGTACAACCAACCCCGAAGCCCAACTTGCCCGCACCATTCACAAGTTCAATGAGGCCGCACCGGCGGTTCACATCGAGCTGTCGCTGGAACCCCCAAACGTGATTGAGACAATGGTCATCACCGGGCATCTGGATGTCGGCATCATCGCTTTGCACCGACCATCGGCAAGCCTGGATTACACACCGCTCTACGGGGAAAACATGTTCTTGTACTGTGGGCAGGAACACCCCCTGTTTGACCGGTCGGATCCAGAATTGAAGCTGAGTGTTCTTCGCAAGTTCAACTATGCCGGTCTGAATGTGAACTCTCCAAATCTTATCGTTGGTCAACAACTGGGGTTTCGACGTGCGGCCAAAGTGCAGAACGAACAAGCCCTTGTCATTCTGATACTGTCAGGTCGCTACCTTGGGTTTCTTCCCGATCATCTGGCGCAGGAATTTGTCGAACAGGGGCTTATGAAAAAGGTCCTGCCCAAAGAGATCAAATACAGAACCCGTTTCGCGGCCGTGGCCAGAAAACAACCTGCGCCAACACGCGTGGCCAAGCTGTTTCTGGAAACTCTGGTAAAGGTGCATTCTCAGGTACAGTAGGAACGCGGACAGGGCGTCTTGTTTCCCAGGCCCAAACCCGCCCGTACCTGAAATTAGCACAAGGCGCGAGACCGCGCGGATCAATCGCAGGCTGCGGTAACGATCATTTCGACCTTCAGAACATCGCGGGCCAGTTTCGCCTCGCCACAGGCACGGGCCGGGGCGTGGCCCTCTGGCACCCAGGCATCCCAGACCGCGTTCATTTCGGCAAAGTCGGCCATGTCCGACAACCAGATCACGCATTGCAGGATACGCGTCTTGTCGCTGCCGGCCTTGGCCAGAAGGTCCTCGATCTTGGCAAGGATGTCACGGGTTTGATCCGCAACAGTTGCGGCATCGGAAACCTGACCGCACAGATAGGCGGTTCCGTTATGTTTGACGATGCGGCTCATGCGTTTGCCGGTCTCGATCCGAGTAATGGTCACAACTGCTGTCTCCTGTTTCGATGGGTATGTTCCGGTTGGGCGATAGAGCGAAACGAAGCCAACCGCCAGCCCGGACCTTCAATCATCGAATAATTGCCAGCCTGCTGCGCGGGGGCTTTCAGCCTAATAGCACGCTTATGTCCAGTGCTCGGAGACGTGATAAGCGGTTGCCAGCGCCTTGCGGATAGGACGTTTTCACCGGTGCTTTTTCTTTCCTGTCTTGCACTCTTCGGCCAACGCGTTTGGTGAAACATCGCGGCCCTGGTTCACAAGGCGTTTTGCGGAGATTTCCCATTCTGCTTTCAATCGGTTAAGAGCTCCTCCGCTCGCCCCTATATCGAAGCGCCATATGCCACCCGACACTGCCGAAACGCTGCTTTTTTGCATGCCCGATGCAGGACAGCGAAGTTGGTCGACTGACGTAAATGGTTTCAAAAAAGGACGGGTGGTCATGCGATGTGCTGCTGCAACCCAATCAGCTGAAACATCTGACGCTGAAAAACAGGATCTGGACCTATTCCGAACAACGGGCAACGGCCACCGAGTTTCAGTTGATCTCGCGCCTGAAGGCATGGTCAGGAGAGGAGTTGATCTTTGAAGAAGAGAACGCGCATGTCATTCCGCGCAATGGAATGTAGTTGAAAACACCTTGGAACAGCTGCGCTGAGACACGTGGCGGGACTTGCCTTTGCAGTCCTGTCAACCCAACCGAATGGTCCAGGCCTGCGCGGACATGTCTGGACGGGTCTGTCGTTGCACTATGTGCCGGTCAGAACCCCAAAGCACTGCCGGATTTGATGGTATCCATGGAAACGAAGGTTCTGAACTTTCGAATATTTCCGTTTTCAAAGAACATCCTGCGGGTGAAATCTTCGTAAACCGCCATGCTTTCGACGACCACGACAACCATGAAATCCACCTCTCCGGTCACGTAAAAGCATTGTTGGACTTCCTGAGCATTCAGCAGGGATTTCTTGACGGCATCAATCTCGTCCGGGGTTTCGCTGACCAGTTCAAGTTCAACGAAGATGGTAAGCTGAAGACCTACGGCCGCCGGGTCAACGACGGCCACATTGGCTCGTATCACGCCCTCGGCCTCCATCCGGCGGATACGGCGCTGCACCGAGGGTGCGGACAGATTTACGGCCTCGCCAATCTTGTGCTGCTTGGTTCTGTTGTTTTGTTGCAGAATCCGCAGGATCGCGCGGTCAAAGTCATCCAATTGCGTCATGTGAAAGAAACTTGCATGGCTGGCCACCAACTAGAGCCCTTTTTTCAGGTCACTTGCAATAAACTTGTTTCAATCATGTGAAGCAACACGTCGAAGGGGAAGTTTTGCCGTGACAGCATTGACAGAACGCCTGCGTGCGTTGCGCCACGAGTTTCATCGCAACCCCGAGCTTGGATTTCAGGAAGTCTGGACCAAGGCCCGGATTGCCGGGCATCTGCGCAACCTGGGCATCGAGGTGTTTGAAGGGGTCGGTGTCGTAGGCGTCTTGAAGGCGGGCAATGGCAATCGCGCCATCGGGCTGCGCGCGGATTTCGACGCGCTGCCGATCACCGAGGTCAACACGTTTGCGTACAAGTCGCAGAACGCAGGTGTCATGCATGCCTGTGGCCATGATGGCCACACGGTGATGCTGCTTGGGGCCGCCGAATTGCTGGCCAAGGATCCGGCGTTTGACGGCACGGTTGTCTTTCTGTTCCAGCCCAACGAAGAGCATGGGCTTGGGGCAAGGGCGATGATCGATGAAGGGGTCTTGCGGACCTTCCCGATTGATGAGGTTTACGGCGCGCACAATCTTCCGGGAGAGCCTGTCGGGCGGGTTTCCACCCGCGCCGGTGTCATCTGTTGCAGTGAAAGCCTGTTTGAAATCACGCTTTCCGGTCAAGGCGGTCATGCCTCGATGCCGCATGTCGGGCGCGAAACGATCACGCCTGCGGCGGAACTGGTATTGGCCCTGCAAACCATCGTTTCACGCAAACTTGCACCTTCATCCGGCGCCGTGGTGTCGGTGACCGAGTTCATCACCGACGGGCAGCGCAATGTGCTTCCGGGGCGCACTGTTCTGAAAGGTGACGCGCGGGCCATGTCACCAGAAGACCGCAAGTTGATCGAGCGCAGCATGCGCCAGATCGCAGCCGGTGTGGCCGAAAGCCATGGCGTCGAGGTGAGTGTGGAATTCCGCACCGCATTCATCGAGGCGAACAATGATGCCGATGCCGCATCGCATGTCGTTGCAGCGGCTTCGGCCATGGGCCTTGAGGTGGACGGAGACCGCACAGCCATGTCTTTCTCGGAAGATTTTGCCGAATTTGCCGCCGTTGTGCCGGGGTGTTTCCTGCTTATCGGCAACGGGATCGAAGGATCAAATGGCCGTCCGCTGCACTCGGCTGATTACGATTTCAACGACGAACTGCTTCCGCTGGGTGCAGAACTCTGGGCAGAGCTGGTGCGGCAGCGCCTGCCGCTGACCCCCTGACAGGATACACGACCATGACAGAAATCATCGTCCATCAGGCAGGCAGGCCGAGCTTCGGCCCCGCTGCCGAAACCGTTTTGACACAACAGGATTTCGATCGCGCAGCAAGGGAAATCACCCAATGGGAGGGGTATGCGCCAACGCCTCTGCATTCTTTGCCCGCGTTGGCAGCCGAGATTGGCGTCGCGGAGGTTCACTACAAAGATGAAGGTCCCCGGTTTGGGCTTGGCAGTTTCAAGGCCTTGGGGGGGGCCTTTGCCGCCTTGCGCGTTCTGCAACGTGAAATATCGCGCCGGACCGGTCAGGACGTGTCATTGGAAGATATCCGTACTGGCCGCTGCGCCGACATGGTTGCCAGTATCACGCTTGTTTCGGCAACCGATGGCAACCACGGTCGGTCGCTTGCGTGGGGGTGCAAGCGGTTCGGCGCGCCTTGCCGGATTTACATTCACGCCGAAGTCAGTGAAGGCCGCGCGCAGGCCATGCGCGAACTCGGGGCCGACGTCGTGCGCATCGATGGAGACTATGACGCCTCGGTGGATCAGTGTCGGCGGGAAGCCGACGAGAACGGCTGGTTCGTGGTTTCGGACACATCCTGGCCAGGCTACACCGACCCGCCGCGCGACGTGATGTCGGGCTATGGCGCCATGGTCAAGGAAGTCGTGGATGCAATGGACACGGCACCGACGCATGTCTTTCTGCAAGGTGGAGTTGGAGGGCTTGCCGCGGCAGTTGCGGCAGCTTTGCGTCAGGCCTGGGGTGATGCCGCGCCGCGCGTCGTGGTCGTGGAACCGCATCTGGCGGCGTGTTTGTTCGAAAGCGCAAGGCAGGGGCAAGCCGCGTCCGTAGATATCGATGAAGAGACCATCATGGCGGGTTTGTCCTGCGGGGTGCCGTCTCCGATGGCGTGGGAGGTTTTGCACAGCGAAGCCTCGGACTTTCTGACAATCGACGATCAGCTGATACCGCCCACCGTCCGTCGTCTGGCGCGTCCGCATGGCAGTGATCCGGCGATCGAAGCCGGAGAGAGCGGCGTTGCCGGATTGGCTGCATTGATCGAAGCAGCCAACAACCCCGAGCTTTTCCAGAAGCTTGGATTGACGCCGCAGTCTCGGGTTTTGACGATCGGTTCCGAAGGCGTGACGGATCCCGATATCTATGCCCGGATCATGCAAGGCGACGTGTAGCTCAGCCCAAAGCCCAGTTGCAGTGGGCCCTGGGACGGTTGAATCCGACATGGTGGCCTGCGACGGAGAAGTTCCATCAAACGACATCCCGATGTCGTAGGAGTTGTATACAGGCCAGACCCGCATCAGTAGCGGTTGGCTATGATACGCGCGTTAAACGAAAACTGGGCACTGTTCCTGGGGATGTTCATGCTGATGGTTGCCAACGGTCTGTTGGCGACGCTGCTGACGATCCGGGGGGCCAGTCTGGGCTTTAGTGACTTCACGATTTCCGTCATGCAGGCAAGCTATCCTTTAGGCGCGCTTGCGGGGACGGCACTTGCCCCGAGGCTGGTCGAAAATGTCGGGCATATTCGGGCATTTTCGGCCCTCGCCTCGCTGGTTTCGATTGCGGCCATCGTGCATCTGTTGACCAGCGACGCGATCAGCTGGAGCGTGATGCGTCTGTTGGGCGGGTTTTGTTACCCGGGACTTTACGTCATCACCGAAAGCTGGCTGAACGCGAAATCCGAGAACAACATGCGCGCTCAGGTTCTGTCGCTGTATTTCATTATCCAGCTTGCCGGCCCGGCGCTTGGCACCGCCATGGTCGGCTTTCCCGACCCCACCGGGAACCTGCTGTTCGGGCTTGTTTCCATCCTGATTTCGCTTTCGATCGTGCCGCTTCTTCTGTCGGGCAACAAGGCGCCGGAATATGCCGCGCCGGAACGCATGTCAGTTCCGGTGCTGTACAAGGTTTCGCCCATCGCAGTCATCGGAATCGTTCTGGTCAGCATCGGTGTCGCGGCGTCCTATATCTCGTTGCCGCTTTATGCGTTGCAAAACGGCTTTACGACGGCGCAGGCGTCAGGGGCGCTGGTGGCGGCGCTGATCGCCGGTGCGGTTGTGCAATACCCTGTCGGCTGGCTGTCGGATCACACAGACAGACGCTATGTCGTCATCGGGCTGGGTGTCGTTACGACCCTGTCCAGTCTTTGGATGGCCATCGATACGTCGCCGTCTCATATCGTCTATGGTTTTGTCCTGATCGCAATCGGGCTGTATCCCGCGTATTCGATCCTGACGGCGCATGCCAATGATCAGCTCAAGCTGTCTCAGATCGTTCCCGCCAGTGGCACGATGGTGCTGCTGCTGAATGTCGGCCTGCTGGTGGGAACCATGCTGGGGCCGAACTCTATCTCATTGTTCGGCGGGCGCGGTCTTCCGTTTCTTCTGGCGGCTATCGGTATTGCGGTCGCCCTTTTCGCATTGATCCGGCGTGTTCAGGTGGCCGCTCCCACCGACACCGGCGATGTGCAGGTCGTGGGGATTATCGGCACCGGGCAACCCGGGGTCTTGCAGGCCGAAACCTGGGTTCAAGAGGAAGAATCCCGGACAGACCCGGACTCATCCCAAGGGTTCAAAGCATAGGCTGCTTCATTCGCGTCCGGCGCGACGGACGTCGTGCCGATGCGGCGGTCAAACCGAGATCGAAGCCGCCTTTGATGCACCGGACCATTCTGCGCCGCAGGACCCCGTCAGAAATCCGTCGCTCAACCGAATACCAGGATCAGCGCCACGCAGGGCGCCCTCCACTTCTCCTTGGGGAAGATCACCGTCAATACGTTTTCGATACAGTGTGCACAGCTGACGAAAACCGCCAGATTGCGGGGACAGACGCAACGCCGAGATGCCAGCCTGTTTCAGCAGGTCGATCTGATGGTCCGCACAGGCATGGCTGTCTGACAGGGTCTGCACACCGTTCATGGCCATAAAGGGCTTGCCGTCGCCGGTCAGAACGTCCAACCCGTCGGGATCGTCTTCGCAAGCAAACTGGCAATTGTCCTTGCTGCGCCCATGCAATCGCGCGTGGTAACAGCGCCCTGAAATGGCCAGCGGCAACCTGCCATGCCCCCATATTTCGATCGCGACGCCCAAGTCCGAGGCAGCTTGCGCCAGCGTTTTGACCGAAGCGATGGGCAATTCCGGCGGAAGACAAACCCGGCGCGCACCCCGAGATGCCAACCATCTCAAAGTGCCTTCGTTGTAGACATTTACCAACGGGCCAACGGCAAACGTGCAGGTGCCGGGCAAATGCGCCAGCGCGGTCAGATCGTTGATCTCGACCATGACGCCCATTTCTGCAAGCTCAGCCGTCAGTTTGCGCTCGCGTTTCAGGGTCACAAGGGCCAGGCTTGTCAGTGCAACCTCTTTGCCCGCTTCGACCAATCGGGAAATCGCCTCGGGGATACGACCCTGGTAAAACGGCAAGCGCTTGGAACAGACCAGTTCCCCAAGCACGACGCGGTCGACGGGGGATCGGGCCAGATCATCGTAAAACGCAGCCCAGGTTTCGGCGGGCCAGAAGAACTGGTTCGGGCCTACTGTCAGTTCCATCGGATCACCTCCACGTCTTTTTGTAAGCGCCGGTCGTCATGGCCTGCCCTTCGGACAATCGCGCCAGCATTCCTTCAGGCATCGGCTGGCCTGACTCCAACGCATCGACCGCAGCGCGAAAATTCCGAACGACCTGTGCGACATAGGATTTGGACCGTTGGCGCCCTTCGATCTTCAAGGCCGTCACACCTGCCTTTTGCAATTGCGGGATCAGCCGTTCTGCGTTCAGGCTGACGGGATCCTCGAACAGGTGCCCGGTTTTTTCACCTGCGGAAAAACACCCTTTGCACAAAGTCGGATAAGGTGCGGGCTCATCCCGTTCGACCCGGTGGATCAGGTAACCGCCAAGGCGCGCGTTCAACGCGCCCTGTTCTTCTTGATACTGCACATGGCTGGCAGGAGAGCAGACACCGTTCATGTTTGGCGACAACCCGGTGGCATAAGAGGACAGCGAGCATCGCCCCTCGGCCATGACGCAAAGACCACCGAACACAAACACTTCGGTTTCGACGCCGGTTTCAGAGTTGATCGCGGCAATTTCCGGCACGGACAAAACGCGAGGCAAGACCACCCGTTTCACACCGAAGGTTTCGGCATAGAAATTGATCACGTCAGCATTGGCCGCCGCGGCCTGCACGGACAGGTGCCTGCGCAATCCGGGATGGTGTCGCGCGGCGTAGTCCAGCAAGCCCAGATCGGCGAGAATGACAGCATCTGCACCGCAGGTTTCGGCATCCGCCACCGCTTGTTTCCAGATCCCTTCATTGCCCGCCTGCGGGAAGGTATTGATTGCAATCAACACCTTCGATCCGTGACCATGGGCAAAGGAAATTCCGGCCCGCATTTCAGCGCGGTCAAAGTTGAGCCCCGGAAAGTTCCGCGCATTGGTTTCGTCATTGAAGCCACAATAGACCGTGTGAGCCCCGGCCTTGACGGCTGCACGCAGGGCCGCGGGCGTTCCCGCCGGGCAAACGATTTCCATTACCATAGGATCGCGTCCTCGGGTCGGTTCAGACACAGGCCGGTCCGACGCTCTGCAAAGGCGATGATCTGCTTCAGCGGGCGCGCAAGCGGGCCGGAAAGGGCTGCGGCCTCGTGCGCGAGGTCCAGCTCTGCGTCGTCAATTGCGTTGCGCAGCGCCAGTGCCGCGGCTGTGTCGCCCTCGATCAGTAGATCGCGTGAAAAGAACAGGGCGTCACCGTCAAACGCACCATGCACCAGCCCCAACAGCGCGGCCAGTGGGCCGGAAATTCGCGCGGCCCCTGCCACGCGCCTTCGGCTCAGTCTTATTCTCGGTGCGCCGTCATTCGGTTCAAGCAGAAGGACAACGGGCAGATCCGTTGGATCAAGCACAAAGGCTGCCCGGCTGTATTCACCGAGCCGGTTGAGCAAGTCGGGGTGTTTCTTGGTTATTTTGCGGGAAAACGCTGTCAGTGACAGCGACAAAGGTGCAAGCGGAACAAACCGCAGGGCCACGGCCAAAGCGGCAGGGCAACGCGGTATCGGGTTTCGGGGATCGGACAAACAGACCTCCTGCTGTCTCAACAAAGTGAACCGGTGCAGCCTTCCTAAAGCCGCCCCGGCGCCCGGGACTTGACGGTTGTCAATTCGACCGGTCTCTTTCGCTGCTAGAGGGTGGGCACCACCGCCGGAGCAAACCCATTCGCACTCTGCCGCCATATCCCAGCCTTCGACATTTTCTGAAATGTTGTGAAGAAACAGGGCAGTTCAGGCGCATCGCCGAACCGGTTTCCGTGCGCCATCAAATGACCGCTGTCCACCGCGCCGTGCTAGAGGCCAATGGGCCCGTGTTGCAATTCGACACGCCGACGGGCGTGCCTTCGGGGCAGTGCGACATACCGGTTGTGGTCAACCTGTTCGGCACTTCGGAACGCGTCGCCGCCGGACTGGGCGTTTCTTCCGATGGGCTGGATGATCTGGGCGCGTTTCTGGCCGCGCTTCGGGCCCCGACGCCGCCGGGCGGGTTGCGGGATGCTCTGTCCCGGTGGCCGATGCTGAAGGCCGCATTGTCCACACGACCGAAGCAGGTCAAAACCGCCGCTGTTCAGCAGGTTTGCAACTGCGAAGCCGATGTTGATCTTTCAGCGCTGCCGATCCAGACACACTGGCCCCGGGACGCGGGGCCTCTGATCACCTGGCCTGTGGTCATCACCCGGCCCCGTAGCAGCGAACCCGACGCGGCACAGACCTACAACGCCGGCGTCTATCGCGTTCAGGTGCTGGACCGGAACCGTCTGATCATGCGCTGGTTGCCACATCGCGGCGGGGCCGCTCATCATCGCAGTTGGGCGCAGCACGGCGAAAAGACGCCGGTCGCAATCGTTCTGGGCGCAAACCCCGCGACCTTGTTGTCGGCGGCTCTGCCCCTGCCCGAAATGGTGTCTGAGCTGACATTTGCCGGGGCCCTGAACCAGAACCGGCCACGGTTGGTTCCGGCCAAATCCGTCCCTCTGCTTGTACCGGCAGATGCCGAGATCGTCCTGGAAGGCTGGGTGTCGCCAAGCGAGACAGCACCCGAAGGCCCGTTCGGGGATCACACCGGGTACTACAACCCCGCCGAACCGTTTCCGGTGATGCATGTCACGGCCGTGACCCATTGCGAGGCGCCGCTGTATCTGTCGACCTATACCGGTCGCCCGCCTGACGAACCTGCGATCATTGGCGAAGTGTTCAATCGCCTTGCCTTGCCGACCATTCGCGCTCAGATCCCCGAAATACACGACCTTTGGCTGCCGCCTGCCGCCTGTTCCTATCGCATTGCCATCGTCGCCATCGACAAGCGGTATCCGGGTCAGGCCCGACGTGTGATGATGGCGCTTTGGGGGATGCTGCCGCAATTCAGCTATACGAAGATGATCGTTGCGGTAGATGCCGATATCGACCCCCGAAACTGGGACGATATCGCCTGGGCGATTGCCACGCGAATGGACCCGGGCCGTGATGTGATGATCCTGGACAGGACACCCATGGATTATCTGGATTTCGCCTCACCCGAACCCGGTCTGGCCGGAAAGCTTGGCATCGACGCCACGACAAAAACAGGCAGTGAAACACGGCGGGAATGGGGGACGGTCATGCGCACCGAAAAGGTTGATCACGCATTTGCGGAAGACCTGATAGACAGATTGATGCCAAAGCTGAGAACATGACGAAAACCCGAGTAGTCTTAGGCGTGTCAGGCGCTTCCGGTGCGGTTTTGAGCCTTGCGGTGGCACGGCATCTGAAATCGGCGGATATCGAAATCGACCTAGTCGTCAGTCCAGCCGCCCGTCTGACGCTTGCGCAGGAATGCGGCCCGGATGCCCTGAAGGAATTGCGGCAGTCGGCAACCCGTCATCACGCGCCCGCAGATATCGGGGCCAGTATAGCGTCCGGTTCGGTGCCGGTATCCGGGATGATCGTCGCGCCCTGTTCCATGCGCTCACTGGGTGCGATCGCGCATGGCCTGGACGACAACCTGCTGACACGCGCGGCGGGCGTGCAGCTCAAGGAACGACGCCCACTGGTACTGCTGACACGAGAAGCGCCGCTGACACTGGCGCATTTGCGCAACATGACGGCCGCCGCAGAAATGGGAGCCCTCATCCTGCCCCCTGTGCCAGCCTTCTATTTGAACCCCCTCAACATAACCGAAATCGCGGATCAGATCGCAGCGCGCGCGGTTGATTGTCTGAAGGTTTGCGCACCGGCCGCGAAACAATGGCATCCCGAATCCGAGGCGAACCCTGTCGAACGGTTCGAAAGCAAATCGCACATCCCATAGCCACAGATCGCGGATGAGATCTGTGGCTATGGGATGACCTTGATCGGGCGGGCCGGTTGTTTCAGCCGCGCAGCCTGCCGCCCAAAGGATCGAACGGCGCATCTTCCAGCACCCGAGCCTTATGCGGTTTGCCAATCACCTGGATCACCACTTCATCCCCTGGCCGCGCTACCTCGGGGTTGCGGAAACCCAAAGCCAGAGATTTCCCGACTGAATACCCGTACGCCCCCGATGTGACACGGCCGACAGGCACACCATCGGGTGTAAAGATCGGCTCACTGCCGGTGGCGTCGGCATCCTCGGTCACGTCCAGTTCAAAGATGGCCAGGACCTCGCGCGGAGCTTTTTCCTTGATGGACAGATAGGCGTCTTTGTGCAGAAAATCCTTGTCCAGCTTGATCAAACCCGTCAGCCCGACCTCTTGCGGCCAGTATTCCTGAGAATATTCCCGCCCCCAGGATCCATAACCCTTTTCGATGCGCAGCGACCCAAGCGCCCGTCCACCCACAGGGCCGCCACCGCAGTCTTTGGCGGCTTCGAGCAATGCAGAGTAAAGCGCGACCTGATCGGTTTCGGCGCAGTGCAGTTCCCAACCCAGATCGCCGGTAAAGCTGACCCGGATGGCCACGCAATCAACACCTGCAACGGTGATCTTCCGGGACCGCATGAAGCGGAACGCTTCGTTGGAAACGTCTGCATTGGTCAGACGCGCCAGTGCCTCGCGTGATTTCGGGCCGGCGATGTTGAACCCGGCAATGCGGTCCGTTGCGACGTCAAGAGTTGTGCCCTGAGGCATTTCCACCATCTGAAAGAAGCGCTGATGATATCGTTCAGCCATGCCGGAGCCAATCATCATATATTCGTCTTCCGCCAGCTTGGTGATGGTGAAATCCCCCGCCACGCCTCCGCGGACCGAGATCAGCGGCGTCAGGCAGCTGCGCCCAATTTCGGTCGGCACGCGATTGGCCACCAGGCGGTCCAGCCAGTCATAGGCGCCAGGCCCTTTGATCACGTAATTGGCGAAGTTCGAGATGTCGATCACGCCCACGCTGTCGCGCAGCATCTGAACCTCGCGCCCGACCGGGTCGAACCAGTTCTGGCGGGTGAAACCAGTGGTCTCTTCGGTGCCGGGTTCATCGGCAAACCACAACGGGTGTTCCCAACCACAGTTGAGACCAAAGACACAGCCCATCTGTTTCTGCATCTCGTAGGCGGGGCGCACACGGGCCGGGCGGCCTGCACTGCGTTCTTCATTCGGGAAGTGGATTTTGAACCGATGCGTATATGCGTCTTCGACCCGGGCCTTGGTGAACTTTTTGTCGGCCCAGTCGCCAAAGCGGGCGAGATCCCAGGCGAACATGTCATATTGCGGCTCACCCTCTATCATCCATTGCGCCGCCAGCAGCCCCAGCCCACCGGATTGCGAAAAACCGGGGATCAGACCGCCGCAGAGGAAATAGTTCTTCAGTTCGGGCACCGGCCCCCACAGCATGTTGGCATCGGGCGACCAGATCATCGGGCCGTTGATTACCCGTTTCACCCCGGCTGTGGCGGCAACGGGCACGCGTTCGGTAGCGCGGATCACGTTTTCCATGATCCGGTCCAGATCGTCGGGGAACAGATCATGCGCAAAGTCGAGCGGCGTGCCGTCTTCGGCCCAGAACTTCATGTCTTTCTCATAGGCCCCGATCAGCAGGCCGTTGCCCTCTTGTCGGAAGTAATACTCGCCGTCCCGGTCGGCGATTGACGGCAGACGACAGCCCAGACTGGCCACTTCGTCGATGCTTTCGGTCACGAAATACTGATGTTCGGTCGGTTGCAGCGGCAGGGTCAAGCCTGCCAGCGCCGCCACCTCGCGCCCCCAGAGGCCCGCGGCGTTGACCACCCATTGGGCATGAATGTCACCCTTGGGCGTACGAACGATCCAACTGCCATCGGGTTGCTGTTCCGTGGCGATCACCGGGCAGAACCGTTCGATGGTGGCCCCCATCGCACGGGCCCCGGCGGCATAGGCATGCGGTACGCCGGACGGGTCCACATTGCCGCCATCAGGTTCGTACATGATGCAGCGGATGTCATCGAACTGCGCCAGCGGGTGCAGCTCTTTGGCCTCTTCCCGGCTGACCTCGTGAAAATTCAGCCCATAAAACCGGGCCTTCGCCTCTTGCAGGCGCAACTGTTGCTCGCGCTCTTCGGTCTGGGCCAGATAGAGCGATCCGGGCTGGAACACCCCGCAGCTTTGGCCGGTTTCCTTCTCCAGCTCTTTGTACAGGTTCATCGTATAGTGCTGGATGCGGGTGATGTTGTTGTTGTCATGCAGACCGTGGATGTTGGCCGCCGCGTGCCAGGTTGATCCGCTGGTCAACTCGTCGCGTTCCAGCAGGATGGAATCCGTCCAGCCGAGTTTGGCAAGGTGATACAGTATCGACGTACCGGCAAGGCCGCCGCCGATGACAACAGCTTGTGCATGGGTTTTCATGAGGGAATGTCCTTGGATATGGCGCGGCTCAGGCGGCGATTTCTTTCATGACGGCAAGGAATTTGGCGACTTCGCCGATCGAGTTGTAGTGACACATCGAGACCCGCACACAGGCATCATAGCCAAGCGGTGTCAGGATATTGCCGGAATAGTGGTCCGCCTTGCGCAGATGCGTGCGGATACCGTGTTCGTTCAGCCGTTTGACGACCTCGGACGAGGCCACGCCTTCGACACGCAGCGATACCAGACCTTCTCGTGCCGGGTTGTCGGCCCCGCCCAGAATGGTGACTTTTTCCATCTCGGCCAGGCCGCTCAGGTTGCCGGTGCCGTGGATCATCGCGTCGGTCAGCGCCTTTTCCTGCGCATGGATCGCATCACCCGCCGCCAGAAACTTGCCGCGCCGGTCTTCGGCATCGCTGACCTGACTGCCCAGCCATTCGAAATAGGATGCGACGTCGGACATCGTGGCATAAGCTCCGGTGTCGCGCGTTCCCATTTCCCAATTGTCCGCGGGGCCATCCAGCAAGGCGTTGTGCTCCAGCGCGGTCAAGCGATCAGAGATCCAGGCCACGCCGTAGCCATGACGCGAAAACACCTTGTAGGGCGAAATCACATAACCATCGACGTCATAGGCGGTCAGATCGATCCGGCCATGCGCTGCGTGCTGAATGCCATCGACGATGATGAAACACTCCGGAGCCACGGAGCGGATGGCCTGAGAGATGGCAGTGACGTCAACGCCCATTCCCGTCACCGGAGAGGTATGCAGGATCGTCGCCACTTTGGTATCCGGTGTCACGGCCACGGCATAGGCTTCGGCCGAGACGGTACCGGTGGCGTCATCATGGGGCACCAAAACATGGGTTTGCCCGGAAATGCGGGCCCAACGATCACAGGCCGATCGCGTCGCCGGGTGTTCCAATGTTGATCCCAGCACAACGCCCGGACCTGTTCCCAGACATGCGTTCATGATCAGCCGGAACAACAGCTCTGTACCGCTTTCACCCACAAAGAACTGCCCGCCGGGTGCGTTCATGAAATCCCGCATATCCGCCTTGGCCGCGTTGATCGTGGCGACCAGCGCATGGGATCCCGGATTGTCGCGCCCCTGGTTGTCCGGGATGGCGGCGTAACGAACCGAACTTTCCAACACTGAATTCAATGTCAGTGCGCCTCCGGCATTCTCGAAAAAGATCCGCTCACCCTGTTCGGGGCAATGATCAATCTGGGCAAAGCGGCTGCGGATTTGGTTCAGCAGGCTCTCTGATATTTGGCTCATGGTCAGTGGTTCTTGTTTCGTTGTGTGTGCAAAGCTGTGCTTTGCCGACCCTAGGACGGTTCTTGCCGTAAGACATGCAAAAAAAACTGTGGCAAAGCGGTAGAATATTCTGTGCAAGTCGCGCGGGTGCCAGCCCAAAGCTTGTCACGACGGATACCACCCGTCGCCAGACCCGGGACCCCGTGCCTGCGGTGGCGGATGGCATATCTTCTTGATTTCCGAACCGTTTGTGGCTGGTCGACTACTCGGGCAAGTGCTTTTCCGACCAGCTTTCGGCGACAGATCCAGCAGAGATCATCGCGTCGATATCCTCATCTGCATAACCGACGTTTCGCAGAATGCTGCGTGTATGCGCGCCGTATTTCGGCATCGGTCCGGGAATGACGATCCGGGCGCGTTCGGGTCGCACGGCATTTGGGGCAACCAGATCGCACCACCGGCCCATAGGATGCATGTCATGCCGAATGACGCTGAACGTTCCCCGCATCAGGTCGATATTCCCGGCACTTTCCGGCTGCAACACGGCGTCGCGCGTGCCATACAACGATCCCAGAGGCATGACGGTGCTGGAAGAACCGGAAAACGCCTTTTACCAGTATTCAACAGGTTGCCTTGCAAAATGATCCGCAAGCGCATCCGGCAATTCCTTCTCCGGTATATCGGCCACGCTGGCGAGGTCCGAGACACGGCGCAAGGCTTCGCGTTTTTCGGTGGGTGCGGCAAAGAACATCCACCCGTCCGCCGCGCGGTAACAATGGTAGAATGGTCCCCAGCCCATAGCTGCGCGCCCGGCTGGTTCGTCAAAGGGCGCGCGGCCTTCGAAATCATACATCAACTGCGCCTGAATGAGGTTGCCGGCCGCCGCCAACGCCGCCCGCGCAATCCCGCCTTTGCCGGTTTTCTGCAATCTCAGCAGGGCCGCACCAAGCGCAACACATGCGCAATAGCCGGTCAGAACGTCAATGGTACCGAAATGCGCATGTTCTTCGGGCGTGGCCATGCCACCGCCAAAACGCACCATGACCCCTGTCGCGGCCTGCGCCAGGTCGTCATACCCCAGATGGTCCGATTTGGGTCCGCGCGCAGGACCGCCAAAGGCATCGAGTTGCACCAGTATGAGGCGGGGGTTGATCGCCGCCAGCTCTTCCGCGCTCAACCCCAGGGCATCGCGCTGCTCATCCGTGCCGTTCATGGTGATGATATCCGAGGAGTCGATGAGCCGTCGCAACGCCCGCTTCCCGTCATCCGAGCTCAGGTTCAGCAAAACGCTTTGTTTTCCACGATGTGCGTGCAGACCGAAAAACACGGTGTTCCACGGATCGACTGATGGCTCTGTCGGCTGAACGGATGTCACCTGAGCGCCAAATCGCACCAGCGTGGACCCGATCGTCGGACCGGCGATCACGTTGGTCAGGTCCAGCACCTTCAACCCGTCCAGCCAGCCCTGGCCGCTTGCGGCTGGCGGTCCGCTGCGCGGCGGTTCGGCAAGGATCGTTGAAACGGGTGCGTCATCGGGATCGGGGCCCGGTTTTTTGACCAGCGCAGCGCCATCATCCGCAAGCCACGCAACATTTCCCATCTGCTTCATCTTCCCATGACGCGGGTCTTCGACCTCCAACACCAGACCCGAGGCCAAAGCGTGCGGATCGGCCAGCCATTCCTTGCTGAACCGTTGCGCCGTTCCGGGCGCCTTGGCAGACCCGAAAAGGGCTTCCCACTCATGAGAGGGCCTTGTCAGAAAGGCCTTTTTCATTGCGTCGGATACACGCGCGCGATCCCTTGCTCCGACGGGGTAGTTGCGCAGCGACCATTCATCCGGCCAGTCTGCGGTATCGAGATAGGCGTCGAAGTCCGGCAATTGATCGGCAAGGTCTTTGAGGCCAAGCGTCTCCAACACCCGCCGGGGATGTGTTTTCACACTGCCCGCCACCACATAGAACCCACGCCCGTCGGCGCAGGTATAAGTTCGATAGAAAGGGTCCAGGAACTCTTCCAGTTCCGCAAAGCTCAGGTCCGTTGGCAAGCCTTCGGCTGCGCGCCTGTCAAGTTCCACTTCGCGAGGGGACTTGTAGCGTTCGGGATATTCCTCAATCTGCTCACAGTTATACACCAACCCTTCCAGCAAAGCCGACGCCAGAGGCACCTCGATGTGATCGCCTCCGTTTCGGTCACGTGCAGCCAAAGCGAACTGCACGGCCATCGCGCCGAAAGAAGCGCCATAGGCGGATGCCAGCGTCAAAGGTGAAAAGGATGGGTTGATGCCCATCAGGCGCCGGTTCAGCCCCATATCCGTGAATTGCCCGGTGCGGGCCGCGATCACGGCTTCCCACACGGGAAAATGTGCCAGCGCGGGATCGGTCGAGGCAAACCCCGGAAGTGACAATGACACGATGCGCGGATTTATGTCGCGCAGAGCTTTCGGACCCAGGCCCAGCCTCTGCATCACGCCGGGCCGGAAGTTCTCGATCACCACGTCAGCCCGTGCCACCAGTTCGCGTGTGACCTTCAAACACGCGTCCGATTTGAGGTCGATCGTCACAGCGGTTTTGCCGCGTGACAGCATATCGGTGGCCGGTTCTTTCAATCGCGGGCCATAGGGCGGGTCGATGCGGATCACCTCTGCCCCCAAATCAGCAAGCATCATGCCAACCAGGGGCCAGCCAGGTATTGGCCAAAATCGAGGACACGAATATGATCGAGCGGCCTTGCAGTCATTCGTTGTGACCCTCCCGGGGTGTTTGGTGTGTTTGTTGCGAAGCCGCTTGCTGGCAAGAGGTCACAACGCCCTTCCCGGAACAGGCGGAGTTTTCAGGCTTGGGACATAACGCGATCAATGCAACACATGCCCTTGTTCAACACGCGACAAGGCGGCCACGACCAAGCTTCACAGCCTTCTCCGGCGACCGCTGGGCGTACCATGCAGCCGAGCTATGCCAAGAAGTTGTTCGATTTGACCAAGCCATGTCGCAAACGAGAAACATCGCTCAAAATTCCGCGTGTGACGCATACTTGGAAGCGCTCCGAGGCCCGGATGGAAGCGGATCAGTCGCCTTGCAAGATCACCGGACCGTTGCGCCCGGCAGTCAGAAAACAAGTTCTTGGAATCGCTTAAGAACGTGGAGCTTCCCAAGTGTCGGGCGCCACAAGACAAAAGGTCACGGCGCAATCGGCCAAGGGCCACGTTGGCACGTGGCAGGACCTGTCGCGACACATGGCCGGCAATTGCGATTCCGATAAAATATCTCTTTTTCCGGCAATATGACAATCATCTACATCAATTCGTCAAATTGGCACCTATGAATTGTCGAGGCCGCGCGTCACCCTTGGGACAGGATGGGAAACAGCGGAGATCTTTATGTCCTGGAATGTGTGCGTTGTCGGCGCTGGAAAGATCGGACAGATGATTGCAACCCTGTTGAAAGGGTCGCCGAATTACTCTGTGACGGTCGCTGATCATGATCTGAAAGCGCTTGGTGATATCTCGAAGATGGGCATTGGAACCAGACAGATCGATGCCAATGACGCGGACGGGCTGGCCCGGGAACTGACCGGTTTCGACGCAGTCATCTCGGCAGCGCCGTTCTTCTTGACCCCTTCCATCGCCAAAGCGTCCAAAGCGGCGGGCGCGCATTATTTCGACCTGACCGAAGATGTTGCGGCAACGAATGCAGTACGTGAACTGGCCGGGGACAGCGCAACTGCGTTTATGCCGCAATGCGGTCTGGCGCCAGGTTTTGTCGGCATCGCCGGAGCTTCGCTGGCGGCGGAGTTTGACCAGATTGACAGCCTGCACATGCGGGTGGGGGCATTGCCGCTTTATCCGACCAACGCACTGAAATACAACCTGACCTGGTCCACCGACGGGTTGATCAACGAATATTGCAATCCATGCGATGCCATCGTGAACGGCAAGCTGGTCAAGACCGCGCCGTTGGAGAACTACGAAATTCTGGGCCATGACGGCGTGGAATACGAATGCTTCAATACTTCGGGCGGTCTGGGCACCTTGCCGGAAACGCTGGAAGGCAAGGCGCGGGATGTGTCCTATCGCTCGATCCGCTATCCGGGTCATTGCGATATCCTGAAGCTGCTTTTGAACGATCTGGGGCTGGAACGCCGCCGCGACCTGCTGAAAGAGATATTCGAGGCCGCCCTGCCCCGCACCGATCAGGACGTGGTACTGGTATATTGCACCGCAAAAGGCGTCATTGATGGCGTGCTGCGCGAAAAGTCCCTGATCAACAAATCCTTTGCCCGCACCATCAATGGACAGGTCTGGAGCGCCATTCAGGTCACGACCGCCGCAGGCGTGCTGGGGGTGGTCGATCTGATGCGGATCGGAGCGCTGCCCTCGAAAGGCTTTGTCCGGCAGGAACAGGTCAAGCTGGACGATTTCCTCAACACTGAGTTTGGCCAGCTGTATCGCGCTGGCGACGTCACCGAACAGAACAAGGCGGCCTGAGATATGAAAGACATCGTAATGACAGCCCAAACCACGCTTGCAAACCTGGATCTGACCGAGGCCCAACTCAAAGGCGGCACGCTCAAGGTCACGTCGCCGATTGACGGAAGCCTGCTGGCCGAAGTGCACGAGACGCCGATCTCGGACATGGACGCCATCTTTTCCCGTGCAAAGGCCGCGTTCAGGGAATGGCGCGTGGTCCCCGCCCCGCGCCGGGGTGAACTGATCCGCCTGTTGGGTGAAGAGCTGCGCGCGGCCAAGGATGATCTGGGTGCTCTGGTCAGTTGGGAAGCAGGCAAGATCACCTCGGAAGGTCTGGGCGAAGTGCAGGAGATGATCGACATCTGTGACTTTGCCGTCGGCCTGTCGCGTCAGCTTTATGGTCTGACCATCGCGTCCGAACGTCCAGGCCACCGGATGATGGAAACCTGGCATCCTGCTGGCCCGGTTGGTGTGATTTCCGCGTTCAATTTCCCTGTCGCGGTTTGGTCGTGGAATGCTGCTCTGGCCCTCGTATGCGGTGATCCGGTGATCTGGAAACCGTCCGAAAAAACCCCGCTGACGGCGCTGGCCTGTCAAAAGGTTTTCGAACGCGCCCTGGCCCGATTTGGCGATGCGCCGGACGGTCTTCTGCAAACGCTTATCGGTGGCGCCGATCTGGGAGAAAGACTGGTGGCCAGTGAAGATGTTCCGGTGATCTCGGCCACGGGATCGACCCGCATGGGCCGTGCTGTCGCCCCCATCGTCGCACAGCGCTTTGGCAAGTGCATTCTGGAACTGGGTGGCAACAACGCAATGATCGTCGGCCCTTCGGCTGATTTGGAGATGGCGGTGCGCGCGATTGTCTTTTCGGCAGTTGGTACCGCCGGTCAACGCTGCACCACGCTGCGTCGCCTGATCGTGCACAACTCGATCCGCGAAGAACTGGTGAGCCGTCTGAAAAAAGCCTATTCGGGTCTGCCCATCGGCAATCCTCTGACAGACGGCACGTTGGTTGGGCCGCTTGTGGACGAAGCGGCGGGCGCGGCGATGACCGCGGCTTTGAAAGCGGCCGAAGCGGAAGGCGGTTCGGTGTTCGGCGGCAACCGCGTTACCGAAGGCGTTCCAGCAGGCGTATACATGGAACCTGCGATTGTCGAAATGCCGGGTCAGACCGCGACCGTGAAAACCGAAACCTTTGCGCCGATCCTCTACGTCATGGGCTATGACGATTTCGACGACGCGGTAGAGCTTCAGAATGACGTACCGCAAGGCCTTTCATCCTGCGTGTTTACCCTGAACATGCGCGAGGCCGAGCAGTTCCTGTCCGCAGCCGGATCCGATTGCGGAATTGCCAACGTCAATATCGGGCCCTCAGGGGCAGAGATCGGTGGCGCCTTTGGCGGAGAGAAGGAAACCGGCGGCGGGCGCGAAAGCGGTTCGGACGCGTGGAAAGCCTATATGCGCCGACAGACCAACACCGTGAATTACTCGGCCGAACTTCCACTGGCACAGGGCGTCAAATTCGACATCTGAGTGTCGCTGGATAGTTGTCGGGCAAAAACTTGAAAAGCCCGCAAAAACACCACCCGGGACGACCAGTCCCGGGTGTTTGTTTTTACCTATATGTAGAAGCAATGTTCAGGCTGCGGGTTTCGATGTAGACGCTGCGGCGGTCATTTCGATGCAGATGGGTTGTCGTGAATGTCGCCAGGGCGGCGGCAACGCGCGTATCGTTTCCATGATGGCCATCCGACGCGTTTCGGTAGGAGGCCATCCGTGACTTCGAGCCACCTCATAGATCGGGGAATGACCCTGTTCGGTGCGCTGGGGCTGTTCATCTCGAACGTGGCCGATGTGCTAGAACCGTATAGCAAACGGCGTCTGAAGGCGGGATTGGACGCCGATCTGGTGGTTCTTGACGAAAACCTTGCTGTACGGCATGTGATGGCCGGGGGGGAGCAGCATGTCCGCGAAGGCCAAATAGCCCGACGTGGCATGCATGAACAGTTCAAAGCGTCCGCGCGGTCCCCGGTGACTGCCCGCTTCAGCACCGGAAGGTAGTTAAGACATGTGCCCTGCACCCATTGATGCAGAGACCCCACGCGGGTTCATTATCCCGATCGGGGGCGGCGAAGATCGCGTCAAGGAAATGCAGATCCATCGCAAGTTCGTTGAGCTTTCTGGCGGCAGCGATGCCGACATCGTCGTGATCCCGACAGCCTCGATGCTGGAAGAAACCGGGCCCGATTATAACCGTATCTTTTCCGAACTGGGTGCGGGCAAAGTAGAGTTCCTGCCTATCTCGCGCAGGGCGGATTGCGACAACCCCGAGTATGTCGCGATGCTTGATCGAGCGACCGGAGTTTTCATGACAGGTGGAAACCAGTTGCGCCTGTCAGCGATTCTTGGGGGAACTCTGGTCGCCCAAAAAATCCGCCGGCGGAATGCAGCCGGTGTTCCGGTTGCCGGAACTTCGGCGGGTGCTTCGATCATGTCTGAACACATGGTTGCCGGTGGCAGCAGCAACTCGGCTCCGGCGGAAGGCAACATTACACTTGCACCAGGTATGGGCCTGACCAATGCCGTCATCATCGATCAACATTTCACCCAGCGTAACCGTCTGGGTCGCCTGCTAACGGCTTCATCTTTCAACCCATTTTTGATTGGTTTGGGAATTGACGAAGATACGGCCGCCTTCATTGGGCCCGACAATGTCTTTGAAGTCATCGGCAGCGGCTCGGTTACTGTCGTGGATGCCAGCCAGTTGACTCATTCATCAATGTGGGATGCCCGGCGGGGCGAAGCGCTTAGCCTTCTGGGACTTCGGCTTGACGTTCTGGGTGAAGGGTGCCGTTATGACCTGACGGCTCGCCAGGCTTTTCCGCCGGATGAGCATCTGGCGTTCTGCACCTTGCCGGATTTGTCCGGGGAAGAGGCCGCAAACGGGGGGAATAAAAGCTAACCAACGGGGAGCCTCATGAAAATAATCTCGACCAATGTCTTTGTCGGCCCGAATGTCTGGGCAAGTTTCCCGGTTATACGCCACGTCATCGATCTGGGTATTCTGGAAGAGTGGCCATCGGCAAAAATTGGTTCCGAGTTTATCGACGCGTTGATCGAAGCGCTTCCTGGCCTTGCGGAGCATGGCTGTTCCTACCGCGAACCCGGAGGTTTCATCCGCCGTCTGCGTGAAGACGAAGGCACGTGGCTTGGTCACGTTCTGGAACATTGTGCCATCGAGGTTCAGAACGTAGCGGGCACTGACGTGACCTTTGGCCGGACACGCAGCACAGGTGAGCCGGGCCAGTACAACATGGTGTATGAATACCGTCAGCGCGACGTTGGGCTGGACGCAGGGAAGCTGGCAATGCGGTTGCTGATGCATCTGTTGCCGCAATCCCTGAAAGATCTGGTGGATTACGATTTCGACCCGGCCTTTAACTGGGACGACGAACTGCGCAGCTTTGTTCTGCGCGCACAGCGCAAGGAATTCGGCCCGTCGACCGGGTCGCTGGTCAAGGCGGCGCAAGAACGCGACATTCCCTGGATCAGACTCAACTCTGGCTCGCTGGTGCAATTCGGGCACGGCAAATACCAGAAACGCATTCAGGCGACGATTACATCCGAGACCAAACATATCTCGGTCGAGATTTCCTGCGATAAGGAAGATACCCACAACCTGCTGAACGATCTTGGCCTGCCGGTTCCACAGCAGCGCATGGTCTATTCCGCACGCGAAGCTGTGCGCGCTGCGGCGCGCATTGGCCATCCGGTGGTCGTCAAACCATTGAACGCCAATCATGGGCGGGGCGTTTCGATCAATTTGAATTCGGATGAAGAGGTCGAGGCTGGCTTCGCCGAAGCAAAGGAACATTCCCGCAGCCGCGCCATTCTGGTAGAGAGCTTTGTCACCGGGTTCGATCACCGGATGCTTGTGGTGGACAACAAGCTTGTTGCGGTGGCAAAACGGGTTCCAGGCCATGTGGTCGGTGATGGTACGCACACGATTGCCGAGTTGGTCGATATCGTGAACGAAGACCCGCGTCGGGGCATCGGGCATGAAAAAGTGCTGACCATGCTCGAGATCGATACTCAGGCCAGGCGCCTTATGGATGCCGCAGGCGTAACCGAAGAGACCGTCTTGCCGGACGGTGAAATTTTCTATCTGCGTTCGACGGCAAACCTTTCGACCGGCGGCACTGCGATCGACCTGACAGATGTGGTCCATCCCGAAAACCGCGACATGGCGGAACGAGCCATAATGGCGGTTGGGCTGGATGTTGGCGGCGTCGATTTCCTGATCGATGACATCACCAAATCGTACAAAGACATCGGCGGTGCCATTGTCGAAGTGAACGCAGCACCCGGTTTCCGCATGCATGTGGCGCCATCCGAAGGACAACCGCGCGATGTAGCTGGCAAAGTGATCGACATGCTGTTTCCAGCCAATGAGGAAACCCGCATTCCGATCGCCGCGATCACCGGCACCAACGGCAAGACGACGACGTCCCGAATGCTGGGCCATATTATGAAGACCAGCGGCAAAACCGTTGGCATGACCTCGACCGACGGGGTCTATGTCGATGGTAAGCTGAGCGTCAAAGGTGACATGACCGGGCCAAAATCCGCGCAGATCGTCTTGCGCGATCCGATGGTTGATTTTGCCGTGATGGAAACCGCGCGCGGCGGGCTTGTGCGGTCTGGTCTGGGATACCAGCGCTCGAACGTGGCGGCATGCCTTAACGTTTCGGCCGACCATCTTGGCCTTGGCGGCATAAACACAGTCGAGGAACTGGCCGTGGTGAAACGCGTGGTGGTGGAAAGCGCGACGGATACAGCGGTTCTGAATGCTGATGACATCAATTGTCTGAAAATGGCTGACTACGCCGGGGCGGATCAGATTTTCTACGTCACGACCAACCCCGGCCACAGCCTGGTCAAGGAACATATCAAGGCGGGCGGAAAGGCCATTGTTCTGGAAAAAGGCATGAACGGAGACATGCTGACGATCTATGACAACGGGCTTCACATTCCGGTCCTGTGGTCGCATCTGATCCCCGCCGCACTGGAAGGCAAAGCGATCTTCAACGTTCAAAACGCCATGTTTGCTGCCGCCATGGCCTACAGCTTCGGGGTCGATCTGGACAACATCCGGCATGGGTTACGCACCTTCGATACCAGCTATTTCCAGGCGCCGGGGCGCATGAACGTCTATGACGAACATCCGTTCAAGGTCATCCTGGATTACGGCCACAACCCCGCCGCTCTCAACGCGATGGCCGCGTTGGCGGATCAATTGGAGATCAAAGGTCGCCGATTGTGTGTCGTTGCCATGCCCGGCGACCGGCGCGATGAAGATATCATCGACGGAGCTGCCGCGCTGGCCGGGCATTTTGACCATTTCATCTGCAAGGCCGATGACCGCCGCAGAGGCCGAGGACATGATGAAGTACCGCGGATGATGCGTCAGGCACTGATCGACAATGGCGTTGACGACGCATCCATTACGGTTATCCCGGATGAGGTCGAGGCCGTAAATGCCGGGCTGCAACAAGCGGTACCGGGGGATCTGTTGGTAATCTTCGGCGACGACACTACGCGCTGCTGGAAACAGATCATCTATTTCAGCTCTGACGGTGCAACCCCAGATGCCGAGGCTGTACCGAAGACCACGACCGTCGACACATCCTTCGAGGACATGTTCGAAAACGATCAGAATTTGATCAGGGACGAGCGCGGTGTGCGCCTGGCGCGTGAAAACAGCGAAGACGCGGACTGAGCGAGGGCACCGGAATGGACCGGATTGAAGAGCTTGAAACCGCGCTGACCATAATAAGTGCGACCGCTGATCATATTCAGGTCGACGATGCCCGGCGTCTGACGGGGCCTGGCCTGTTATGGAACAAACCCGGCGCGGTGATGGATGTATTTTTCACCGGAATTGATCCATCCAGGGTCTCGGCCCTGTGGGAAAAAAACGCCCGGCGAGTGCTGGACGCGCTGGGATGGACGGATCAGGATTTGACCCATCGCACATTCACTGGCGGTGTAAATCTGGCGATTTCCGCACCAATGGATCAGCTGTATTCGGCGATCTTCGCGGTGCAGACGGCGTGGCACTTCTGTGCCGCCGAGTTGTTGGATGCAACTCCCGGTGACTTTGATCAAATGGTGGCCGATGTCAAAGCTGTTATGGTCAAAGAAGCCAATCCCCGCCTGATCGACCTGATCGCTGCGGCCGAGGCGCATGGCGTGGATATTCTGTGCGACGACGATGAGGTTTCAATCGGGCACGGTACAGGTAGTCAGGTCTGGCCGGTTGATGCCCTGCCCGTCCCTGGTGATGTGGACTGGTCCAGCCTTCACAACATTCCAGTTGCGTTCATCACCGGCACCAATGGCAAGACCACGACGACCCGGTTGCTTGAGGCGATCGCGCGGGCATCTGGCAAAGTTGCAGGGCTGACCTCGACCGAGTTTGTGCGGGTCGGCAACGACATTCTTGACCGAGGCGATTACTCGGGCCCGGGTGGCGGCCGGATGCTGCTGCGCGACAAGCGCCTTGAGATCGCCTGCCTTGAAGTGGCCCGCGGGGGTATTCTGCGCCGTGGCCTGCCAACGCGTGCGGCCTCGGCAGCCGCAGTCACAAATGTTGCGAATGACCATTTGGGACAGTACGGCGTCAATACCGTGCCGGAACTGGCACAGGCGAAATTCGCCGTGCATCGCACACTTACCGATGGTGGCGTGCTGGTTCTGAACGCTGATGATGCGTATGTCCGTGCCGAGGCAAAAAACACGTCGACAAATATCTGGTGGTTTTCCTTGGATGCACAAGCGGATCTGATCCGTGACGCGCGCGATTCCAACAAATGCTGCGCCTATGTGCAGCAGGAAAATATCGTGTTTTTCGATGGCACTTCCGAAAAGACGGTGATTGCCGTGTCAAACGTGCCCGTGACCATGGGCGGGGCGGCGAAATACAACACCCTGAACGCCTTGGCCGCCATGTGCCTTGCTCTGGCGCTGGACCTACCCCTTCAGGCAGTGCGAGATGGATTGGCCGGTTTCAAACCCGATGCAAAGGACAATCCGGGGCGCTGCAACGAGTTCAACTATCATGACGCCCGTGTTTTTGTAGATTTCGCACATAACCCGCACTCGATCTCTGCCGTGTGCGAAGCGCTGTCAGGACTTCCGGCAAAACGTCGCTTTATCATGCTCAGCCATGCGGGCGACAGATCGGATCAGGACATTCGGGACGTCACCGCGACGGCTTTGAAATTCCAACCTGACGTAATCGTTGCAGCCGAACTGGAAGGCTATCTGAGAGGCCGGGCGTTGGGAGAAATCCCGGACCTGATCGAATGTACGGCCTTGAAGCACGGATACAACGCTGATCAGATCCAAAGGGCCCCATCCCCTTCTCAGGCCGCGGCCAGGATTCTTAAACAACTTGAGCCGGGCGATCTTGCCTTGTTGCTTGTCCTGTCAGAACGCGACGCCGTTCTTGAGATGCTGGGCGCTTAGGTACGACACCTATTGGCGTACCCCGGCGATCTATTGGAAAACAAACAAACCCCGCATTGGATTTGCGGCATCCAAGAAATCACGGCCACGAATGACTGTTGGCCTGATCATGGGTTTTCTATATTTGTGAGGACGTAATCCACCGTTCAATCTCGCCTGGGGAAACTGAGCGAAACCAATCACCCGAGTTGTCAGGTCACGGTGGATCTCAGCGGGCATTCGGCGATCACTAAGCTTTGGAACACAGTCCGGGCCTAACAACACAACCCTGATGTTGTTCGATTGCCGATTATCTGGTGCGCCACTTACTCGCCCAACAGCTGCGACAGTTTTTCTGCACCCCGGCGCAAAGTGTCGAGAAATGACTTCAGACTGCCGACATCATGCCGTTGCGTCGGGGCATGAACTGAAAGCGTGGCAACCAGCCTGCCATGCGCGTCCTGCACCGGCACGGCAATCGCCACCATGCCCGCCATGAATTCTTCGTCGTCGGTGGAAAATCCCCGCTCGGCGGTGATCTTGATTTCACTCAGCAGGGCCTTCGGCTCTGTTAAAGAACGGGCGGTCTGCTCCTTCAGCTTTCCGGCTGACAGAAACCCGTTCAGAGTTTTGGGACGCAAGGTGGAAAGGTACATCTTGCCACTGGCCGTGCAATGGAACGGCACCTGGGTTCCGATCGGCAATTGAATCCGCAACGGCCATTTTGTTTCCACTCGGTCAAGATAGATCATGCCTTCGCGATCCGGGATGGCCAGATTGCATGTTTCGCCCACTTCGTCGGCCACGCCGCGCAGGATGGCGAGACGCGCGGTCCGCAAATGCTCGGCGGACATGGTATTCACGGACAGCCGCCGCAGTCTTCTGCCCGGACCATAGGACCGTCCGTCAAGATCGCGTTGCAGGAACCCTTCTGCCTCTGCCGTTTGCAGCAAACGATGGATGGTGGGTTTGGCCAATCCCAATGCATCGATCAGATCCGAGGGTTTGACCGCAACGCCGCGCCGTGCCACCTCTTCAAGGATCAGCAACAGGCGCAGGTTGGTGGGAATCTGAGTTTCTCTGTCTTTAGTATCAGTCTCGGCCATCCTTCAACATTCTAGTTATTTGGCAGAAGGATCAAGGCCAGTTCGGGGACCAGCGACACCAATATCCAGACGGATAGCAGGGACACCAAGTAAGGCACCGTATAGCGCAGCAACCGGAAGTACGGCACGCCCGTCACGCCTGAAGCGACATACAGGTTAAGCCCGTATGGTGGTGTGATAAACCCGATGGACGCCCCGACCAGGAAGATGACCGAGAAATGGATTGGATCAATTCCAACCGAGGCTGCGATCGGCGCAAGGATCGGGGCCAGGATGATGGTGACCGGAAGGCTTTCCAGCACCATGCCTGAAAAGAAGACGATCACCATCGATGTGAACAGAACCGCATGGTACCCCCCCATGGAGGTCACGAAGTTTCCGATTGTTTCCTGTGCGCCAAGCAGGGACAGGATCTGCTGCATCACCACCGAAATTGCGATCAACGGGGCCAGGATACCCGTAATCTGGGCAGACCTGATGACGATTGAGGGGATCTCTGGGATCGTGAACCCTTCGACCACGAACATTTCAGCGAAGCTCTTTTCGGTTGGCGGTATATCGTTCCGGGCCCCCATGATGCGGTTGATCGGGTAGCTGACCAGCCCCGCGATGACACAAAAGCCCACGGTCACGCCGGCGGCCTCTGTCGGAGAGAACTTGCCGGTATAAATGCCCCAGAGCACAAGACCGATGGCGAAAAAGCCGAGCCAGGCACCAAAGGCGGTTTTCAGCACCCGGTTCAATTGCAGCGGGATCAGATAGCCCCACCCGTTCATGCGGCAGATGATCCAGCATGCCAGTTGCATCCCGATGACCATCAGCGCACCGGGCAGAATACCGGCCACGAACAATTCGGAAATCGGCAGGTTCATCAGAAAGCCATAGACGATGAAGATGATCGAAGGGGGGATGATGATACCGACAGTGCCGCCCGCAGCAGCGGTCGCGGCGCTGAACCGTTCGTCATAGCCGCCCTTTACCATCTCGGGGTGCAGCATCGACCCGATGGTCGCCGTCGTGGCCGAGTTCGACCCCGAAATCGCCGCAAACAGCCCGCAGGCACCCAGCGACGCCATTGCCAGCCCGCCGCGTATCCAGCCCAAACAGGCATAGGCAAAATCACTGAGCCTTCGCGCGATACCGGATTTGTTGATCAGATCTCCGGTCAGGATGAACAGCGGCATTGCCAACAGGGCGAAGCCCTTGTTGAAGACGTTCAGCAGTTCGGCCCCCATATTGTCCAGCGTCAGACCAAGGACAAAGGAACATCCAATGACCCAGTAACCGATGACCAGCAGCACCGGCACGCCCAGCATGAACAGAAAGGTGACCCCCAGCGAGATCAGTGTAACAAGTGTTCCGTCTGTCATCAGTCTGCCCCGATCACGGCCTGCTTGATCAGCGGCTCGCCTGTTTTCCAGTTGTGCAAATCATCGGCGAGGTTCTGAAACACGCGACCGACCATCAAGAAGAATGACAATGGTGCAGCCAGCAGGAACCACCACTGCATGATATTGTCCGTGCCCAGAACGATCTGAAAGTTCGAGGCCGAAAGCGCCACCAGTCGCGAGGTGGTCACGATAACGATCACCGCAAAGATGAACCACAGTACCGCGTCAAGAAACAGGCAGGCTAATTGCCCGCCGCGGGGCATAGCGGTGCGGAATTCACTGAAACTCAGATGCGTGCGCAGGCGTACGTTGTAGGACGCTCCAAACCAGGCCATCACCATGAAAAGAAGCGGAGGAATGGTCGTGGACCAGGGTTCCTGATCATTGAAGACAAACCGGTCGATCACGCCCCAGAAAATGATCAGCGCGATGGCAAGATAAGAATACACCATGACCGACCGTTCCAGATGACGTTCGATCAACGGCACCTTGCGATAGATCAGCATGACCAGCAAACCCCCGATCGCGGCAACGACCGCACCGACGATCCAAGCCGCGTCGGATTCCAGAGCAAGTTGAATCTCGAAAGAATCCTGGCTGAGAAAAGCGCTGAATATTGCGCCAATGTCTGCCCAAAGTGACATGAAGCCCGTCCTCCCAGTGGGTATTGATTGAACCGGCCCATTCGGGCCGGTTCTGGCAGTCTAATCAGGCCTCGCCCTTCCACCAGCGGCGCGGCTCGACATTTTCCGGCAGCGTGTCCGCGGGGATCTCGCGCGCGATGTCGTAGATCTCCTGGTATGTGTCGATGCCACCGGCCCATTTGTTCAGCCGCTCGCGCCACTGCGCCCACGGCTCGGGGTTGTAGTTCGGAGCACACATTTCTTCGGCCAGTTTGATCTGGTCCTCCGGCAGGAAGGCAGGGCGCACACCGTTTTCCGCAAAAATGGTTTGCGGCAATTGCGGATCCGAGAATCCGACAGTGTTCAGCAGTGCCGCCTCGTTCGCTCCCTGAATCAGAGCCTGGGTGAAGTAGGACGACTCCATCACGGCATCCTGCAATTCACCGCCCAGCCCATCGAATACTTTGGCAGACATCGAAGTGTGTTCGGTACCGCAGAAGAACTTCAGGTTCACCGATTGCGAGACCACAGGTGCCATGTTCGCATAAGCCACCGCCGAGGCCCAGGTTTCCGCACCATCGATCAGACCGGTCTTTAGCGCATCCAACGTTTCTTCCCATGCCACCGGAACAGGGTTCAGGTTCAGCAGTTGCATCGCGATCCGGCCCAGCTGCGTGCCCGTCACGCGGTTCTTGGTCCCGAACAGCTCTTCCAGCTTGGTGACGGTCGGCTTGTCGGCAAAGGTTGAGCCCATTTGCAGACCGCGCAGTTCACAATGGGTGAACAGGAATTTCAGACCGTGACGCTTTTCAAGCGGGTCGCGCAGGATGCGCTGGCTGGCGGGGCTGTAGAAGAAATGATACTGCGCCGCCCGGCTGGGGAACATATAGGCATAGTCCAGAACGTTCAGATAAGGCGCACCGCCGGCCGAATTCTGTGTCGAGGCCGCGTAGATATCGACGATTCCCTGCTGGGTTTTCTCAACACAGCTCAGCTGACCGCAAATCTGGTTGTCGCCGATGAACTCGATGCGAATCTCGCCATCTGTGCGTTCTTCCAGGTCGCGTGCAAACTCGATGGCGCCGGCGCGCTCGATTAGCAGGTTGCGGGTGTTGAAGCCCGACGCACCAAATTTCAACGTGTGCTTCGGTTCTTTCGAAAAGCGTTTTTCATACGTGGATTCCGCCGCTTGCGCCAGATTGGCCAAGCTCATTGCCCCGCCAAACCCTCCTGCTGCAAGCAGCGTCGAGCTCATGCCATAGCGCCCTGCCACCCGAAAAAAATCCCGCCGAGAAATACCACTCAGTTTCCGACCAATCTCCATTGCTTACCTCCCTGTTCGCAATTATTGAGACGTTTTGTATCAAAAAAGGCTAGTATATTTCTTGCATCTTGCATAGAGTTTTTTTCAACGACGTTGGAAGGAGGCGGTCATGGAAGTGGATTATGCGGTAGTTGGCGCGGGGTCTTCGGGCTGTGTCATCGCCAATCGGCTCAGCGCCGACCCCAACACGACCGTCGCGTTGTTGGAGGCTGGCGGCCGCGACACCAACCCCTGGATCCACATCCCGGTTGGCTATTTCAAAACCATGCACAACCCTTCGGTGGACTGGTGTTACAGGACCGAGCCCGATCCGGGCCTGAACGGGCGCTCGATCGACTGGCCACGCGGCAAGGTGCTGGGCGGCTCATCCTCACTGAACGGTCTGCTCTATGTGCGCGGCCAAAAAGAAGATTATGACCGCTGGCGCCAGATGGGGAATGTCGGCTGGGGCTGGGACGACGTGCTGCCTCTGTTCAAACGCAGCGAAGATCAAGAACGCGGCGAAGACCCGTATCACGGTGTCGGTGGGCCGCTGTCGGTGTCGAACATGCGCATTCAGCGACCGATCTGCGACGCATGGGTCGCGGCAGCGCAAGCCGCCGGATACCCGTTCAATCCGGATTACAACGGCGCAGATCAGGAAGGCGTAGGGTATTTTCAGCTGACCACCCGCAATGGGCGCAGGTGCAGCTCGGCCGTGGCGTATCTGAAACCCATTCGAAACCGACAAAACCTGAACATCATCACGAACGCATTGGTGACACGCATAACGCTGGATGGGAAACAGGCGACCGGACTTGTCTATCGGGATCGCGCAGGCAATGAGAAAACCCTGAAGGTACGACGCGAAATCATCCTGTCCGGCGGCGCAATCAACTCTCCTCAGATTCTGATGCTGTCGGGTATCGGCGACCCGGACCACCTGAAGAAAAACGGCATCGATCCGGTCCATGCCTTGCCCAATGTCGGCAAAAGACTACAGGATCACTTGCAGGCCCGTCTCGTTTTCAAATGCAATGAGCCCACATTGAATGACGAGGTGCGCAGCCTGATCAATCAGGCCCGTATCGCGCTCAAATATGCTTTGTTCCGCGCCGGTCCGATGACCATGGCGGCCAGCCTTGCGACCGGATTCATGAAAACGCGCCCGGACGTGGAAACACCCGACATTCAATTCCATGTACAGCCTTGGTCCGCCGACAGCCCCGGCGAAGGCGTGCACCCGTTTTCCGCCTTTACCATGTCCGTGTGCCAGCTGCGGCCGGAAAGCAGGGGTGAACTGCATCTGAACGGCCCGGACCCATCACAGCATGTAAAGATCATTCCGAACTATCTGTCGACGGAAACGGATTGCCGAACCATCGTCGACGGCGTGAACATCGCCCGCAGAATTGCACAGCACAATCCGCTGGCATCGAAAATTTCCGAAGAGTTCCGCCCGACGTCACAACTTTCGACCGACGATTACGAGGGCACGCTGGACTGGGTCAGATCGAATTCCGTTTCGATCTATCACCCAACAGGGACCTGCGCGATGGGTACGAATGAAACCGCAGTCGTTGACCCCGCGCTAAAGGTGCACGGCATCGGAAACCTGCGGGTCGCGGATTGTTCGATCATGCCGGAAATCGTCAGCGGCAACACAAACGCCCCCGCGATTATGATCGGAGAAAAGGCGAGCGACTTGCTTGCCGCAGGAACATAGCGCGGCAGGCCGCGTATCCGGATCCCAGGAAAACTGGGCAACCCGGCTTGCAGATCTCAGGGAAAGTCCGGTGATGCCATTCCTGCCCTGACCTAACGCAGAGGCGGTGTCAGCCACTGCGCCGACATCCCATAGTTGGAATTCTTCAACTCCTGTTTGGCAATAGCCTGAAGATGGACCTCATCCGGTCCATCCGCATAGCGCAACGCCCGGGCCCAAGTGTAACTGTCGGCCAATGGCGTGTCGGGTGTCATGCCCATTGCGCCAAAGACCTGCATTGCACGATCCGTAACCTTTGCATGTACCTGGGGCGCCACGACCTTGATCAGGGATATTTCGCGGAAGGCCTTTTTCGCCCCCACCTGATCTATTTTCCAGGCCGCCTTCAGGGTCAACAGCCGCGCCTGTTCAATTTCCAACCGGGATTTGGCGATCCATTCACGGATCACGCCTTGTTCCGAGAGTTGCTTGCCAAAGGTCTTCCGTTCCTGGGCACGTTCCACCATCAGGTTCAGTGCCATTTCCGCCGCCCCGATCGAGCGCATGCAATGGTGAATTCGCCCCGGCCCAAGCCGCGCCTGAGCCAGTGCAAAACCGCTGCCTTCCTCGCCCAGCAGATTGCCGACCGGGACGCGCATGTCCCTGAACACCAGTTCAGCATGGCCTTCGGGATCGTGCATGTTCAGGATCGTCGGATTGCGCACGATCTCCAAACCGGGCGTATTCCTTGGAACGATGATCATGCTTTGCTGTTTATGGCGATCGGCGTTCGGGTCGGTTTTGCCCATGACGATGAACAGTCTGGTATTGGGGTGGCACGCATTGGTGATGAACCACTTGCGGCCATTGACGACGTATTCGTCACCCTCGCGCCGGATGGATGTCGTTATGTTGGTCGCGTCCGAACTGGCCACGTCGGGTTCGGTCATGGCAAAGGCCGAGCGGATCTTGCCGTTCAACAGCGGCGCCAACCAGTCTTCGCGCTGTTCGGGCGTTGCGAACATGTGCAGCAATTCCATGTTCCCGGTATCCGGCGCGTTGCAGTTGAAGACTTCCGAAGACCAGCTCACCTGACCCATCAGCTCGGCCAGGGGCGCGTAATCAAGATTGCTGAGCCGCGTTCCGGGCTCATCATCCTGCAAGGAGGGCAGGAACATGTTCCAAAGCCCTTCGGCGCGGGCCAGCGACTTGAGGTCTTCCATGAACGAAACGGGGAAATTGCCGGCTTCTATTTCCTCTTTGTGGTCGCGAATGCGCGGATAGATATGCGCCTCCATGAAGGCTTTCAGCCGGTCGTGCATTTCCGTGGCGCGTGGCGATTGAGCAAAATCCATTGTGATCCTCTTCAGTGAGTTGCAGCAGCGATTTCGTCGAGCGCCATTTGCGCCAGAGGGGCCACCAGCCCCTTGAACGCCATTGCGTTCTCGTTCGATGCGTTTCCCGCCAGCGCACGGCTGTAAACACCCTGTGCAATCGCAGCCATCCGGAAAAAGGAAAACGCCAGATAGAAAGTCCAGTTTTCAATCTCCGGCAGGTCACGCAGCGAACAATACCGCTCGATCATCTCAGCTTCGGAAGGGATGTTCAAAGCAGCGCGATCCAGCCCTTGCAGCCCCCGGATCAGACCGGTGGGCGGCAATCTGAGACACACACAGAAATAGCCCAGATCAGCCATCGGGTGGCCCAGCGTCGACAGTTCCCAATCCAGAACCGCGGTGATCTGCGGGGCATCCGAAGCGAAGATAAAATTGTCTATGCGAAAGTCACCGTGGATCAGACTGACCGAACCGTCACCATCGGGCAGGTTGCGTGACAGCCAGCCCAAAAGCTGTTCCATCTCGGGAAGATTACTTGTTTCTGCGGCGCGATACTGTTTGGTCCAGCGGCTGTATTGGCGTTGGAAATAGTTTCCCGGTTTGCCGAAGTCCGACAGGCCGACGGCGCCTGTGTCAACCGAATGCAGCGCGGCCAGAACCCGGATCATTTCGTCGAACACCGGATGATGGTCGGCCACGTCCAACTCGGGCAGCGCCGGGTTCCAGAAGATACGGCCCTCCTGGAAGCTCATGACATAGAACATGGAACCGATGACTTCCGTGTCCTCACACAGCACGTAAGGTTTGGCGACCGGAACCGCAGTGCCATGAAGTGCCTTCAGAACACGATATTCCCGATCCACCGCATGGGCCGAAGGTAACAGGTCACCTGGCGGTTTGCGGCGCAGCACGTATTTCGAACCACCGGCCTTCAGCAGATAGGTTGGGTTCGACTGCCCGCCCGAAAACTTTTGATAGGACAATGGGCCGGCGAAGCCTTCGATATGGCGCCCCAAATATGTCGAAAGCCGCTGGGTATCGAGTTCGAGGCCGGATGAGGTCATGCATGAAACTCCGTATTCCGCCAGGATACGATTCAGCTTACCGCCCCCAATGACATTTGTGAAATTTACTTGCATGATCGCCGGCATAAATCTGGTGAATGACATGACGACCAAGCTCAACAAGATCGACCTGAACCTTTTTGTTATTTTTGACGCCATCTACACCGAACGAAATCTGACCCGCGTTGCCGAACGCCTGTCGATCACGCAACCGGCCGTCAGCAACGCCCTGACCCGGTTGCGCAAGACACTGAACGACCCGCTTTTCGTGAAGACCAGCACGGGGATGCAGCCCACGGCCCTGGCAGAGAGCATTTCGGACAGGATCTCAGCCGCTCTTCACCAGTTGCAAGCCGCATCGGCGCAGGGTGAACGGTTCGACCCGTTCACCAGCAAACGGCTGTTCCGGGTCAGTTTGGTCGATCTTCACAGCCTCATCATCCTGCCCGGGCTTTTGTCCAGGTTTCAGCGCACGGCACCCCAGGTCGAACTCAGCCTCGTGCGCATTCCCCGCCGGGATACGCGCAAGGCGTTGCAGCAGGGCACGATCGACATCGCGTCGGACATTCCGATGCCGGACAGTTCGGATCTGATCAGCCAGACCATCATGAAGGACCGCTATGTCTGTGCCATGCGACCCGACCACCCGCTGGGTTCGGGCCCATTGACGCTGGAGCGTTATCTTCAGCTGACACATCTGCATGTTTCCTCACGGCCTCAGGGGGCGAGTCCGGTCGACATCGTCCTGCGCAAACTGGGCGCACGGCGCAAACTCGGGCTTCAGATGCAAAGTTATCTGAACATCCGGGATATTCTGCACAATACAGATATGGTTGCCACGCTGACCGAATGCAGCGCGCGTGAAATGGGGCTGCGCATGTTGAGGCTGCCGGTTGAAGTGCCTCCGATCGAACTTCGCCTTTATCGGCATATCCGTTCCGACGGCGACGAAGCCGTACAATGGATGTTCGACCAAATTGCAGGTCGCACCGTCAGAGCGAACGATACGGAACAGCATCATAGGGTCGATCAGAATTGATACGGAACCCCGGGCACCATGTGTCGTCAGGATATCAGAGGCGCCAACCGTCAGGTCCGCGAAACCTCAAGGTCGGACGCGTCACGTGTTGATCTGACTTTCAGACTTCTTGGGTAACGCGTCATAGGTCGCCTGAAGATAGGCAAAGCCATATCTTCGGTCAGGCTCCAGATGCGTCCCCTCTGCCCACTCGTTCCACGCGTTTATGAAAACGATTTTTTCGTCGGCACTGTATTTTTCCTGCGCAAGAACCTGGCGGCACAAATGTTCCGTCCAGCGCTTGTAGGCATCGATCGTGAACCGCCCCATAATCCGGGGGGCATCCTGATTGCGCGCGGTATTGTCCCATGAGAGCGTGGAGGACCGAAACAGCTTGTACCGGGGTTCCGGCTTTTGAAGCTCTGCCTCGACCACGGCCTGGTAATCCAGAACGGCTCCTGTGAACTCTGGATTGTAGATCCCCATCTCATCCGTGATGTCGGTGCGCTTTACCTGATGCGGCGGGAACTCCATAGCAGCGTCAAAACCCAGTTTCTCGGGGTCGCCGATATCGAAAGTCTGGGCAGCTATGAGATACAGGTCCGGCTCGCCCCAGCTTTGTGCCTCTTTTCGCCAAGCCGCGGTTGTTTCCTCGATATTCGGTATGATGTTCGCTCGGTACACGATGAAAACCGGTTTCCCATCTATCCGAATATAACGCGGATCATCAAAATATTTGCGTATATGGCGGAGAAGGTTCAGGGAATCCTCGATCGAATGGTTCTGCGCGATAAGAACGTCGTGCGCCCGTCCGTCCCAGCGGCGCGTCCAGTTTTCATTTGCCCATGTCAGGCAAAACGGCATGTCGACTTCCGGATTGCCCAACATTTGTTCGAGCGGGTGCTCCATCAAGGTCTTTCCGCCGAACCAGTAGTAGTAATAGGAGAACCCTCCTATCCCGTAAGATTTCGCGATCCGCGCCTGTTCGACCATGATTTCTGGCAACCGCAAGTCGTAGTAACCCAGATGAATCGGACAATGAGGTTGGTAATGGCCCGGATAATTCGGAACCGCCTTTCCGACATTGGACCATTCGGTAAATCCTTTGCCCCACCATTCATCATTCTCTTTGAAGGGGTGAAATTGCGGCAGGTAATGCGCAATCGCCCGCACTGCGGGTTCAGCTTTGGCAGGCGGGTCGAAGGGTTTGAACTCTTCGGCCTGACCGATGGCTTCAAACCCCTGCCTGTTGGATTGCCCCGGTTTGTCCCAACCCCTTTTGGGGTCTCTTTTCTTGGCTGAATTTCTGAACCGCCTTGCCGTACGTGGCGACAAAGGTGGGCTGAGTTTCGACGCTGCGGTCAGCAAATAGTGTCTGACATCAGCACCTGTAGGCCTGATTGTAGGATTTGCATAACGGAAGGTTTCTGGCTCATCTGAACCGTTTAGAAGTGAAGATGAGACGGAAAGCTGGAACCGACAAACCTACAGCTGAACAGGTCGTCAAGGACATTCGCCGCGAGACACGCAAGCACCATTCTGCGGAGGAGAAGATCCGCATTGTGCTGGAGGGTTTGCGCGGCGAGGAGAGCATCGCCGCGCTCTGCCCTCACGAGGGGATTGCCGCGAGCATGTACTATTCCAGGTCGAAAGAGTTCCTGGAGGCCGGAAAGAAGCGGCTGGCAGGCGACACGGCCAGGCAAGCGACGAGCCCCGAAGTGAAGGAGCTGCGGGCCGAGGCGTCGGCCCTGAAGGAGGCCATTGCCGACCTCACCCTGGAAACCGCCTACTCAAAAAAAGTATGCTCGGTGATGGGGACGACGACATATGAGATACCTCGCAACGGAGAAGATCGAGATCATCCGACTTGTCGAGCAGTCCCACTTGCCAACGAAGAGAACGCTGTCGAGGCTGAGCATTCCGAAAACCACGTTCTACCGCTGGTGTGCCCGCTATGAGGCGTTTGGTGAAGCGGGGCTTGAAGATCGCCGTCCACACGCCGGCCGGGTCTGGAACCGCATCCCTGACGAGATCCGGAAGGCCGTCGTTGACCTCGCTATTGATGAGCCGAAACTATCGCCCCGCGAGCTGGCATTCCGCTTTACAGACACGAAATGGTACTTTGTGTTAGAGCCTTCGGTCTATCGTATCCTCAAGGAGCAGGATCTGATTACTGGGCCGGCGTTCAACGTGATCAAGGCTGCCGACGAGTTCCATGACAAGACCACGAGACCGAACCAACTTTGGCAGACCGACTTCACCTACCTAAAGGTGACTGGCTGGGGTTGGCTTTTTCTCTCGACGATCCTGGGCGACTTCAGCCGTTACATCGTGGCATGAAAGCTTTGCACAACGATGAAGGCCGACGATGTTACCGACACTCTGGAACTGGCGTTGGAGGCATCAGGCTGTTCGTCGGCGACCGTCCGACATAAATCGAGGCTGCTCAGCGACAACGGCTCATCATACATCTCTGGTGACCTGGCGGATTGGCTCCAAGATCAAGGAATGGACCACGTTCGAGGGGCACCAAATCATCCGCAGACCCAGGGCAAGATCGAGCGGTGGCACCAAACGCTCAAGAACCGCATCCTGATGGAGAACTATTACCTACCGGGCGCACTCGAGGAAGCGATCAGAGCCTTCGTCGACCACTACAATCACCGCCGCTATCACGAGAGTCTCGGCAATCTGACACCGGCCGATATCTACTTCGGTCGCAGCGACGGCATTCTGAAGGAAAGGAGAACCATCAAGGAAAGAACACTGAAACAGCGACGCTTGCTCAACCTCGGGAGCGCCGCGTAAGATCGCAATCAATGAGCCAGGCCGTCCTAAACGCCGTCGGCTCAATCGGAGTACTTCATTCGATGACGGACAATCTTGCCGCTCCGATCAAAAAAGGCTTTGCATCCCCTAACGCGGCTTTGCCATTTGGCTGCGCTTGATGATCGGTTTCTTGCCTTCGCTTCACCGGTGAAAAACCAATTCAATCGTTTCTCAGATTGGCGTCGCTGAATGCAAAAGATCACAGACCTTACTCAGCAGCCCGGATCCGTCGTACTTGAACCGGGGTTGACCCTAACTGTGTTTGCAAGGAAGTAACGATCATGCCCATTCCACAGATACGGCGGGCAGGATTGTCACAGATTACGATCATAAGCGTTTGATACAACAGCAGTGGTGTACTGCCGAAGATGCTGAATTCCATCCCAGAGGGCGTGCCGACAATTTCGGTCGACAATGGCTCGGATGATATAGAAGCGGTTCGGCAAATGGCCGAGGCACATGGCGCAACTCTGATCGAAAGCCCCGACAACATCGGGTTTGGCCGCGCATGCAACCTTGGTGCCGCCAAGGCAACAACGGACCTGCTTTTTTTTCTGAACCCGGATTCTCACTTGCTGCCCGGAGCATTGGATGCGTTGCAAGAGGGGGCCGACAATCATCCGGATGCGTCAGCCTTCAACCCTGCAATTCTGGACCGGAAGGGGGCTCCTCGTTTCAGGCGATACAGTGTGATCATTCCCCGAAATGAAACCCTGCCCAGGAAAACAGCCGATTCCGATTTTGAATTGCCGGTCCTCGTCGGCGCGGCCTTCCTGGTCCGCCGCGAAGCATTCGAGGCGGTCGGCGGGTTTGATCCCGAAATCTTTCTGTATCATGAGGACGATGACCTGAGCCTGCGGCTCAAAGCCGTTTGCGGGCCACTTTACTATGTTCACAACGCTCGGATGCGCCACGCCAGAGGCAAATCTTCGCCGGGAAGTCCCGCCATCGCTGGCCTGAAAGGCTGGTATATGGGGCAATCGCGGGTTTACGTCGCCCGCAAACATGAAGTCCCGATGGCCTTTGGTCGGGCCCTGGCATCGGCGCTGCTGCAATTGCTGTCTCCGGCTGTGTTGTTTTCAGCGAGAAAACGCGCCAAGCAATGGGCCTTCTTGCGCGGTGTCTGGCATGGCCGGAATGCCCGACCAGCCCCGTTCAGACCTTGATCGCAAAGCGCGAAGCCGTTTGCGGCTCAAGCAAAATCAAGCCAGAACACGTAACCATGAGACAGTTCGCGGCCTAGCTCAACAGCCCCTTCAGATAGGTGCCGTACGTGGATTTGGCGAACAGGCGCGCGCGTTCATCAAGCGCCTCGTCGTCAATCCAGCCATTTGCCCAGGCAATTTCGTCCAGGCTTCCGGTCTGCATACCCTGACGTTCCGTGATCGTGCGCACGAAGTTTCCCGCATCCAGCAAAGACCCGTGCGTGCCGGTATCCAGCCAGGCAAAACCGCGCCCCATGGTCTGCACATCCAGCAAACCTTCGTCCAGATACATCTCCAGCAGCGATGTGATTTCCAGCTCGCCACGCTCTGACGGTTTGACCTCATGCGCGCGGGCCGGAGCATCGCCATCCAGAAAATAAAGACCCGTCACCGCGTAGTTCGACGGAGGTACCTTGGGTTTTTCGACAATCGCGCGGGCTTTGTTCCCTTCGAAATCCACGACACCGTAGCGTTCGGGATCAGCGACCCGATACGCAAAAACAGTCCCGCCGCGCTCCAGTTGATCCGCCTCGAGCAGCAGGTCCGGAAGGCCATGTCCGAAGAAAATGTTGTCACCCAGAATCAACGCAGACGGCGCACCATCCAGAAAATCCTCGGCCAGTGTATAAGCCTGCGCCAGACCGTCAGGAGACGGTTGCACGATCCAGGTCAAGGACAACCCGTATTGACTGCCATCCCCCAAAAGGCGCTGAAACTGATCCTGATCCTGGGGGGTGGTGATGATCGCGATTTCGCGGATCTGCGACAGCATCAAAACACTCAGGGGGTAAAAGATCATCGGCTTGTCGTAGATCGGCAGCAATTGCTTCGATATCGCCATGGTGATCGGATAAAGCCGGGTTCCGGACCCACCGGCAAGAATAATGCCTTTGCGCTGCATAATCTGTCCTTTCAAGGTTCAGCTGGTCGCTGACTTCAACTCGCTCAATATCTCGGCCAGTCCAGCTTTCCAGTCGGGCCTCTGAATTCCGAACACGTTTTCAAGCCGCGAACAGTCCATTCGTGAGTTCAGTGGCCTGGGCGCCGGCGTTGGGTACGCCTCGGTTGGAATATCCTCGATTTCGACCGACAAGCCGGATTGAGAAACAATTTCACGGGCGAAATCCGCCCAGCTGGCATCGGGTGCCCCGGAATAGTGGAACATGCCACCTTTGGCTGCGGGGCCGGCCTTGGCCATTTTCAGCAAGGTTTCGGCGATGTCGGCAGCAGGTGTTGGCCCACCGATCTGATCTGCGACGATGGTCAGCTTGTCACGGGTTTCTGCCAGTCGGAGAATGGTCTTTGCAAAGTTCTTTCCGTGGGCCGAAAACACCCAGCTTGTGCGCAAAATGGCATAGTGACCGCCAGCCTCTGCGATCTGGTGTTCGCCGTCCAGCTTTGTTCGACCATAGGCCCCCAAGGGCCCGGTGGGGTCATCGGTGTTCCAGAGGGTCGTACCAGAGCCGTCAAAAACGTAATCCGTGGAAATATGCAGAAAAGGCAGGTCGCGGGCCGCGGCGGCGCGCGCCATTGCACCGGGTGAATCTCCGTTGATCCGTTGCGCCAGGTCGCTTTCCTCTTCGGCCTGGTCCACCGCCGTATAGGCGGCCGCATTGATGATCACGTCCGCATCCGTATGCCGGATGGCGTCTGCACATTGCGACGGGTCAGACAGGTCCGCCGCGGTGCGATCCAGAGCTTCAACCAGGACACCATGCGCCTGTCCGCGACGTCGCAACTCGGTCGCCACCTGCCCCCCGTGGCCGAACACCAGCGCCTTCATTTGGCAACACCCAGCCGCTCACCCACGCCACTGCGGGCCCGCAAGGCGTTCAACCATGCGCTGTTGTCCAGATACCACTGAACCGTCTGTTCCAGCCCGGTTTCAGGCGTGTAGGAAGGACGCCAGTTCAGTTCGGTGCGAATCCGGGTCGGATCGATGGCATAACGCTGATCGTGACCGGGGCGGTCAGCGACGAACGTGATCAAATCCGCATAGGGCGTTTCACCCGGCTTGAGGCGATCCAGGATCGAACACAGCATTCTGACAAGATCAAGATTGGTCATCTCATTCTCGCCACCGATATTGTAGCTGTGGCCCAGTTCACCCTTTTCGAGCACCAGCAACAGGGCTTCGGCATGGTCATCGACATGCAGCCAGTCGCGAATGTTGTCGCCTTTCCCGTAAATCGGGATCGGTTTGCCCGCCAGCGCGCTGAGGATGACAACGGGGATCAGCTTTTCCGGAAACTGGTAAGGGCCGTAGTTGTTGGAGCAATTGGTAAGAACCACTGGCAGGCCGTATGTTTCACGCCACGCCCGCACGAGATGATCCGATCCCGCTTTCGAGGCCGAATAGGGTGAGTTCGGCTGGTATGGGCTGTCTTCGGTGAAAAACCCGGTTTTTCCCAAGGACCCAAAGACCTCGTCGGTTGATATGTGATGAAACCGGAAATGCTCGGGCCGGCCGGCACCCAGCCAATAGGCGCGTGCTGCTTCCAGCAATACATAGGTCCCGGTCAGGTTCGTGTCGATGAACGCGGCCGGGCCATCGATCGAGCGGTCAACATGGCTTTCAGCGGCCAGATGCATGATCGCGTCTGGCTGGTGCCTGTCCAGTATCGCCGACATGGCGGCGGCATCCCGGATATCCGCATGTTCAAAAACGTATCCCGGCGCATCCGCGACAGAGGCAACATTGTCCAGACAGGCCGCGTAGGTCAGGGCATCGACATTGACGACCGAATGCCCATCGGCAATCGCGCGACGGATAACGGCAGAGCCGATAAAGCCCGCCCCGCCCGTAACCAGAATTTTCATTGTGTGTCCTCGAATACGAAAGGAGATTCAATTTCGCGCAGAAGTGGTGCGATCCGATCTTTCTCGGACAGCTGGGGTTCTGAATTGCTCTGTGGCCATTCAATGCCGATATCGGGATCGTCCCAACGAACCGCGCCTTCGGTTTCCGGCGCGTAGGTATCAGAACACTTGTAGACGATCTCGGTCTCCGGCTCCAACGTCACGAACCCATGCGCGAACCCCGCAGGAACCAACAGCATCCGCCCGTTTTCGAAACTCAGTTCTTCACCGACCCAGCGACCATAGGTGGGCGAGCCTTTGCGGATATCGACCGCGACATCAAACAGCCGCCCACGACCGCAGCGCACCAGCTTGGCCTGCGCCCTTGGCGGAGCCTGAAAATGCAATCCGCGTACCGTGTTCACCGTGCTCGAAAGGGAATGATTGTCCTGAACGAATTGCGTATGAATTCCTTGTGCCGCAAAACTGTCGCCATTGTAGGTTTCCTCAAAAAACCCGCGATGATCGCCAAAACGCTTCGGGGTGATCAGTTTCACTTCCGGAATGGAAAGCGCCAATATTTCCATTGTTACTAATTTTCATCTATGTGTTGATGTCTCGGCCTGCTATGTCACATTTGCTCCACCGACGCCAAGACCTATGTTGTCTGATCAGCAATTTGAGCGGCTTATCGGTTCCGAAGGTCGGGCGATTATCGCAGGCAAGTTGCGATTCTGGTAGAATTCATTGAAATTATTGGACCATCTCTGCATGAAAACACAGGGATGTAACAGATAGTGAAGCCGCAGGCGCGCCAACGCTTGGGTCGAAACCAAAAGCACCGCGACATGGGGCGGTATTCAAGCGCTGAGGCTGGGACGTGTCAATTTGGCCGCAAAAGCCGATCTACACCTTACTGCTTAAAAAGGTACAAGCCTGCTTTGGCCGAGATATCTTTCGGCGCTCAGGCCGCTTCGAGATTTCCCAACAGGATGGAGGTCATGTCCACGTTGATGACCCCATCCACCGCCACGACGTCGACACCTGTCTGATAGGTTACATTGTCTCTGGTAATCCCTGAAAGGTCCGCGTTCTCATCCAGAAATACCCATTCAGGGTCATGGGCCGTGGACTGCCCAACGGCGACTTGCAAAATTGCAAGCGCATCCAGGGCGTTCACAGTGCCATCCCTGTTGACGTCTGCGGCTATCAGGTTTTCCGCGGTCGCGGGACCCCATGTCGGGTCGAGACCAACCGAGATGCGCAACACTTGCAAGGCGTCCAGCGCGTCAATCTTTCCGCTCGCCGTGGAATAGTGTTTGGTGATGTCCAGCACTCCGGGAAAGGTGCCATCGGGCAATTCCAGATCAAACCGCCCCTGATCATCTGCGGTGGCGGATACCGTGCCCCCGCCGTCCGGCGTGAACCGGATTTCCGCATCCGTCAGCCCCGGATTCGCAGCCTCGCTGTCCACCGTAATCTGCCCGACCAATCCACCAGAGCTGCCCGGTGTCTGCCCGCCCAGGTCCCCGAAATCTACCGGGATGTGATCCGGTCCGGCGAAGCCTGCGCCGAAGATATCCGTGCTTGTCAAAGCGCCGCCCGAGGCGGATTGGACCTGCACGACCTCGCCACGATATTCGATCTGAGCGCCGTTTGCCGTGCTGGTAAAGGTCAGTTGCTGAGGCGACCGCAACAGCAGGTAGTCGAACATATCCAGACGATCCACGCCCGCCTGAAAGTCGGTTATTGTGGTCAGACCACTACCGGACTGCATCACGAAGATGTCGGCCCCTGCACCACCCGACATCGTCGTCGCACCCTTCCCCGCGATGAGAATGTCGTCTCCGGCGCCTCCCAAAAGGGTCGTGTCCAGAATACCGCCGCTGAGGATATCGTCCGACGCGCTCCCGTTCACGGTACCGAACCCCTTGCGCACCACACCCAGATCATCGACCGGGACCGTCAGGACGTTCACCCCGGCATCCTGTTGTGACGTCACGAGAATTTGCAGCTCGTCGCCCACATGTGCAACCGCCAGCGATTCGACATTCTGCAATCCACTGGCCAGCGTATCCTCGAAACTGTCCATATGAACAAGTTGACCTTCGGGTGTCAAAGTGAACAGAGACAGGCCATCATCGCCGCCGCCTGCAACCACAAAGACCCGACCGTTCACGTCTATGACCTCCAGATCCTGAACCGATTCAAACCGCGTATGAAGCGTATCAAGCACATGGTCCGTCGCCTTCAAACTTCCATCGCTGTTCAATTGAAGAACACTGAGGGAGTTGCTTACGGACCCCGCCACCACGACCCAGGATTTACCGTATGCCTCTACGGTCTCGACATCCGTTGGAGTAGAAACACCAAGGGTTCCGAGCGCCGAATCATTGTTGATCTCGGTTAAAGTGCCGGTGCCGGAATCGATGCGATATGTCGAGACAGAGTTTGTTGCCGCGTCACTTGAGATCAGAAAATGTTCCGAACCCGACCGCAACGTCTGCATGGCATCCGCTGTGCCGGCAATCAAACCCGCAAGACTGAGCGTCCCGTTCGCGTTCACATGGTAGGTTCCGATATTGCCTGTATCCTCATGCGCCATCGCAAGGACACCCGAAGACCCAAGTGAAAACTGTACGATGGCCGAGATATCTCCGCCTCCGTTGAGCACACCCGTTTCCTTCAGGTTACCGATCGTTCCGTCCGCGTTCACGTCATACCCGACTAGGCCCGTGGCAGTGTTGATGTCGAGCGCAATCTGCTCGGTTCCCGCCAGCGTTATCGACGTGGCACTGCGCCCCACCTGGAAGGTGATCGAACCGCTGTAATACTCGGTATCAACCAGCTGCGGCAGGGCACCGTCGACCAGCCGCCAGACCGCGACGCCGCCACCCGGGCCGGTCACCGTGTAGAGATACGTATTCCCGTTAAGCGTTTTTAAAGCCGTATCGCCGATACCTGAATCGAGCGCCGTGCTCCCCGTTGCCACTACACTTTCGAACTGAAGCATCACAGCCATCACCTCCCGCGCCACCCCTGGCAGTTACGGCAAGATGACCAGATGAGCAGACCGAAACCGAAGCAGAATTGTGGTGAAAACGAGAAGTTCGGTTTCAGTTTAACTCAATTTTTTCAGGTCCGATCGCTACGGCAACAAATGGGAAAGACAGATGAGCAAAACGCCAAACAGCACATCCTTTCCTGTTGCGATGATCGCGGACACCACATGCGAGGGCAAGATGACCAAAGCACCTGAGGCCAACAATCGTCCGGCGGCTGACTCGACGGACGGAGATCGCAAATCTCAAGTTCAACAATGGATCAATGGTAAACTTGGTCGTTGGGCGGGTCGAGGCGCGGCTGGCAGCCTCATGTCCACGTTGATGGCCTTGCCTGCCTTGTCACAAGCAACCATCGAAGAGCTTTACGCCTTCCAGTTCGCAGAGACAATTCCGGGTGTACGCTCCGCCAAGTTGCTGAAAAACGGCGATGTTCTTCTGAAAATGGCGGACGGTCGGACGATGATCGTGGCGGCGGAAAACGTGCAGGTTCTGGACAGCGGCGCAATCATGATCGCGGAAGCGGCGGTTGCTGAAATCGCCCAGTTCAGCGCAGCTGAAGCCGGTGCAGCAGCTGGCGGAATCAGCGGCGCCGGGGCTGCATTGGGCGGCCTCGGGCTGGCCGGCGCAGCTGCCGCTGCGGGCGGAGGCGGTGGCGGCGGCGGCGATTCCCCGGAACCTGTCGCGCCAGCGCCTAAACCCCAACCCCAACCGGAACCGAGCTATACCAGCCTGAACCTGGCCGAACTTCAGGCAACGGCATTGAACAGTGCCATTACCAATGCCGCCGCACCCGAAGGAACATCGACAGTCGAGGTCACGATAGGTTCGCTGGTCAAAACCGTAACACCCAACGATGACGGCAGTTGGAGCATTTCTCTCACTGCGGCCGAAGCAAATGCGCTTCCGCAAGGCGTCTCTACGGTGACAGTCAGACATCTGGACGATTCAGGCACGGAACTGTCCAGCGAATCCGTCAAGTTCGATATTGATACAATTCCTCCAACCCTGTCGATCACCGGGTTTTCCGATGGCGCTGTTTTGAATTCGATCGAACAGGCAACGGATCTGACGGTCACCGGAACAACCGATGCAGAAGACGGGCAGTCCGTTACCGTCTCAATGAACGGGCAAAACTATTCGGGCACGGTATCCAATGGACACTGGAGCGTCACCGTTCCGGCGGCAGACCTCTCGGCCCTTCCTGATGGCGCGACGATTGCCGTTGCGGCGGATATTGCCGACGCGGCGGGAAATCCCGCACCACAGGCGAGCGGAAGCTTTGATACTGATTTCACTGCACCAACTGTATCTCTGGATCCCGTGGCTGGCGGCTCGATAGAACTGATCGACGTAGCCGGCGACCTGGCCTTGACCGGTTCCACCACGGCAGAGGATGGTCAGACCATCATCGTTACGTTCAACGGACAAGTGCACACAGGCACCGCTTCTGGCGGAAGCTGGAGTGTAACGATCCCCAATTCCGATCTGAGCAGTCTTTCCACCGGAGTACCTGCATCTGTTCTGGTAGCCGTCGAGGACGTGTCGGGCAATCCGGCAGTGCCGCTTCTAGTATCGGTTCCCGTAGACCTGACCGGTCCTTCCATTTCGATAACACCGCTTCCTGTTGGTTCCGTACTGAACGCAACCGAAGCCGGATCCGACTTGACCATCAGCGGGCTGACGTCAAACGTTGAGGATGGTCAGCAAGTCACCGTAACCCTCGATGGTCAAACATATTCCGGAACAGTATCCGGCGGGGCCTGGAACGTGACTGTGCCAGCTGGGGATCTGGCGTCCTTGTCGGATGGAGGCAACTTCTCTGTTACCGCAGATGTCGACGACGCCAGTGGCGTGACGGCACCGCAGGCCGCAGTGACATTTTCCAAGGATGTGACCGCGCCGACGCTCAGCATCGACAGTTTCTCGGACGGAGCTGTCATGAATGCAGCCGAGCGGGCCACGGATCTTTCCATCTCGGGCAGTACGACAGCTGAAGACGGACAAATCGTAACCGTCAGTCTGAACGGGCAGTCCCATAGCGCAACGGTTTCCGGCGGCAATTGGAGCGTAACTGTACCTGCTTCGGATCTGACAGGTCTATCTGACGCGTCGACCGTCACCGTAACTGCGGATGTCTCGGACGCTGCCGGGAATCCGGCTCTGCAAGCGAACAACAGCTTTACCACCGATTTCACGCCACCGACGATCGGAATTTCAACCGTATCCGACGGGGCCGTCATGAACGCCGCTGAACAAGGAACCGACCTGACGGTGTCAGGAACTTCCGATGCGCCGGACGGAACCGTTGTTACCGTCGAAATCACGCGCGCTGACGGCACTACGGACGTCACCGGAACGGCAACGGTAACCGGGGGCACTTGGACCTATACGGCAACCGTGACAGATTTGTCTGCCCTGCAAGACAACGAGACTTACAATATCAATGCGTCGATCTCGGACGCGGCGGGAAACAACAATCAAACCACGACAAGCTTTGCCACTGACTTCACAGCACCTTCAATATCCATAAACAGTCTGCCTGTGGGTACCGTGTTGGACGTGACCGAGAGGGGCGTGGATCTTGCAATCTCAGGCACGACCACGGCTGAAGATGGCCAGACCGTTTCGGTCACATTCGGCGGGCAAACCTATACAGGCGTTGCATCAAATGGTTCGTGGGCAGTTACCGTTCCAGCAAGTGATCTTGGAATGCTCTCTGACGGAACGAGCTATACCATTTCCGCCACTGTTGACGATCTGGCCGGAAACAGCTCGGCCGCGGCGAACAGCTCACTTTCCACAGATTTTCGCCCCCTGTTGACGTTGAACGATGTCGGGGTCAACAATTCGATTGGTCTTGCCGATGCCAAAGCTTCCGGAATTACTCTCGGCGGGTCATCGACCGGATTGTCAATCGGCCAGTCGGTGGATGTCACGTTAAACGGCAGTTCGGTCGGATCTGCAACGGTGGCCGCAGACGGATCCTGGTCGCTGGCTGTCGCGGCGTCCAACTTTTCGGCAGTGGAGGCAGGTGATGACCTTGTCTTTTCCGCGCAGGCGACAGTTGCGGGTGGACCAGATCCGCTGCCGGTTTCCGAGCAGGCCGTTGCGCATGAACCCGCCGCCTATGTGATCTCTGAAGTAGGGCGCTCGGGATCTACGGTGACATTCGCAATCTATGCCGAAGCCGACCGCGATATCTCTGGCGGTCTGGCTTTGACGGCAGAGCTCGGATTTGACCCTTCGGTTGTCACATTCAACACGGCGTCGGTTTCGGAAAACAACGCCTTCGATTTGTTCTTGGCCAGCCCGGGCGCCGGGGGCGCGATGAATTTTGCTGGCGCGGCGACAACCTTTACAGATCTTTCTCAGCCGCTTGTCACTTTCACGATGACGATCCAGGACTCCAGCCAGCCTATTGAGCTGACAATCAAAACGTCTGATGGCGGGCCAACGACAGTGCAGTTTGGCACCATTGGCGATGACACGCTCACCGCTGCGAATACGGACACCATCACGCGCGGCGGTGACGGCGACGATACCATTGATGTTTCTGCAGCAGGGCGAGACATCGTCGTCTTCGAGGCCGACCCGGCCAGCAATGGTACAGACGCTGTGACTGGCTTTACGATTGGCCCGGCTGCGGATGTAACCGACGCACTGATGTTCCACGGGCTGGACACCAATACGCTTCGCGGTGATGGCACCGGAATCGAATTGCTTTCCACCGGAGACACGTTGGGCACGAACACCGGATTTGTCGGCCTCAGCACGGTACTCACCGACCTCAACCTCAGCACAATCGAAGCCGCTGTCGAGAGTCTTGCCGGAGTCATGGCGGGCGATGAGCTTTACGTGATGGCAACTGACGGAACAGACAGTGTTCTGGTCAAGGTAGATTTCCAGGCGGCGAACGATGCCAGCGTTGAAACCGTGGCCACGTTCCAAGACCTGAGCGATCTGAGCGGCCTGACCGCAGATAACATCCTTCACACCGACCCGACCGGGGCAACGGCCTGATCCAGACCGGCGCACATACAGACGTAATTCAACATCATGAGGCGGTTATGGCACAGAATGGCTTAACTCCGGTCAGTCTTGGAAGACATGGTCATCGGTTCTGGAGGCGGTTCACCTCGTTCGATTTCGCACGGACTATGGCAGATTGCCCTGTGGTCGAAGCAGAAATTCTTCAGGCCGCCGCCACATTTCCAATCACTTTTCGGAAATCTGAACACGGGTTTTATCCAGTGGCTGTATTGTCCGTGCAACCGGACCAGCCTACGCCATTTGTGTCAGCACATGGCAAATGGCTCGCGACTTATGTGCCATGCGTCTTGCGCTGTGCTCCGTTCCGGCCACGACTGACTGAACCGGATGGTAACGGCCGTGACGAATTGCTTGTCGACGAAACGGCGGGGCTTATCACTGACAATCCGGAAGACGAGGTATTCTTCGACAAATCAGGTCAACTTGCGCCGGAACTGAAAAAAGTCGCAGCTTTCTTTCGCGCCCTGAAAGAGTCGATGAAACACACAACGCATCTGTGTCGTGTTCTTGCTGACATGGGATTGTTTGGTTCACTGACCACTTTTCAGGGAGTTGAGTTTCCGAGCGGGCATTTTGGCGTCACGCAGAACGCCCTGGAGAAAATTCCCCGCGCGCACTTGTCACTGCTTACTTCGAATGGGGGGTTGCGACTGATTCACGCTCATCAGATTTCGCTGACCCACAGTATCTGGCTGACACACGCACATGCCCGCGCGCATCGGGAAGCTGATACTTCTCTGACACAACAGACCACCGGTGTTTCAGGGTTCTTGGACGCGTTGGTTGCGGCGCAACAGAAAGAAGAAGCCATGGACCATTGCAGGCAGGAGGGTCATCATGCGTTCCTGTAAAGCAGTTTTGTCCTGGGTTGCGTTCGCTCTGCTCGCAATACCGTTGTCCGCCTGCACGCCCCCTCCTGATTTGACTCTAGTGGCAGTGTCTTTTGCACCCGGGACCACCGGTGCCGGGGCAGTAAAGCCATCGTTAAAGCTCAGCAGTAGTGCATTCGGGCAACGCGTGCGCCAGGCGGTAGAGACAAGCCCGACATTGGCGCAAAGCAATACAAGGATGGATATCGCATCAGCCAATCAAGATGCAGGGGAAGGCGCCTTTCTTCCGCAGATTTCGTTGGGAATAAATGCACGGTCCGAACGGGTCGAATCGGACATTGCAGATGTTTCACCCTATCTGAGAATTTCACAATTGGTTTATGACGGTGGGGCTGCCTCGGGGGATCTGACGGCAGCCCGGGCACGTGTTCTGGAAACACGGGGCGATCAAATTCAGACGGCATCAGCCACGGCGCTGGCCGCCATCGAGACCTATGTGCTTGTCATTGATCAAAGAAAGTTACTCCGCATCGCGGCTGACAATGTCTCGGTTCATGAAGAACTGGTGCGTCAGATTTCGGACCGCACAGCGGGCGGCGCCGGTTCAAATGCAGATGTTCTGACCGCGCAGTCCAGAATGGCAGATGCACGCACAAGACTGGCTGACGCACGATCACGAACTGATCGGGCCGAAGCGCGGTTTCGAGAAGTGTTCGGGACTTTTCCCGGCTCATTGCCCCCTCCTGTACCAGCTCCACCGCTGAATAGAAGTGATGCCCAGATCGTAATGAACAGCCCTCAGATCCGCAGGGCGGATGCCCGCTTGCTGGCAGCCAAAGCCGAATGGTCGGCCGCGCAGGCACGGCGCAAACCGAACGTTCGGGTCGCCGCATTTGCCAACCAGGATGACACTCGGGACGCAAATTTTGGCGTGGATCTTTCTTTCAACTACGAGCTTGACAGCACCGGCCAACGCCGCGCCGCCATCGCAGCAGCAGAAGCCAAAGTGAAAGAAGCGGAGTTCGCGAGAGAGCAATTGGTTCGCGAAATCATGCGGGAGCTGGGCTTTATTCGATCCGATCAAAAAGCAGGCGCAGAACGGCTGCGCGCGGCCCGTATTGCGGCAGCTGCCAATGCCGACAGTGTTACTGCATCCCGCGCACAGTTCTCGATTGGGCGTCGCAGCCTGATCGAAATTCTGGACGCTCAACGCGATTACGTAAATGCGCAAGAACGCCTGATTCTGGCCGAACAGAGTTATTTTCTGACCAACTACGCGGCACTGAGCCTTACCGGAGACATTCTGGACCTGCTCGGACTTTCGCTTGGCAATTGGAACGAGGTGAAATGAGCACGTTGAAATCAATGCCGGATCGCGCCCGTTTGACATGCTACGAAGCCTGCATTCTGAATATCGCCGCGACGCTTGAACGCCCTCTGACCCTTGCAACGATCCAGGCGTCGCAGACCGGTTCGGACGGGGATCTGACTGTTCGTGACATCCTCTCGGTGGCGGAAAACACAGGTCTACAGGCGGGCTATGGCGCGCGGCGCATCGCGAGTTTTGACGAAGCATTGGCTCCGGCCTTGTTGCTGATGACCGAAAACAAGGCGGTTGTGTACCATGGCCGCGCAAAAAACGGTGCCTTGCTGGTCTATGACCCGGAACTTGGCGAAGGAATCGGCGAAGTTTCAGAAGAACAGCTGGCCAAGTCCTACACCGGTTTCGCTGTCTTGTTTCGGCGAAATCATACAGATGAATTGGACACCGGTCACACGGCTTACCGAGGTCATTGGTTTCGCGCGGCGCTGTCCGCCAATCGATGGACTTACATACAAGTTGCTCTCGCTGCGGCACTGGCAAACCTTCTTGGCTTGTCGACCTCAGTTTTTATCATGGTTGTCTATGATCGCGTGTTGCCCAATGAGGCAACCGAATCGCTCATTGCCTTGACGGCGGGCGTGGCCTTGGCGCTGCTATTTGACTTCGCGCTGAAATTGCTGCGAGCAGCGTTCATCGACAAGGCCGGGCAAAAAGCCGACTTGCTCATGGGGCGGCGAATTTTCGACCACGTTCTGAATATCCAGATGAAGTCACGCGCGGGTTCCACCGGCGCTATGACCAGTACCATTCGTGAGTTCGAGACCCTGCGCGAGTTCTTCACGTCCGCAACGCTTGTTGCCGTCGTGGATCTGCCGTTCATCTGGTTGTTCGTGTTTGTGATTTACCTGGTCGGCGGACAACTGGCATTGGTCCCGGCTCTGGCCGTGCCTGTGGTTCTGCTGACAGGTTTGGCCGTACAGCCGCTTCTGTCCCGCATGGCAGAAAACAGCCTGTCTGACGGGCAATCCAAACAATCGGTCCTCGTAGAAGCTGTCTCGGGCCTTGAAACGATAAAGACAACGGCCGCGGGCCGACAAATGCGTTCCCGATGGGAGCAGGCGATAGAACGGCAATCCTCGCACGGTGCTCAGAGCCGGGCCGTTACACAATTTGCTCTCAACCTCACCGGTTTTACGCAACAAGCGGCACAGGTGTTGATCGTATTTTATGGGGTTTTTCTGATCACGGACGGACAGACCAGCATGGGCGCTTTGGTTGCCTCGGTGATGCTGACAGGGCGGGCACTGGCACCTTTGGGGCAGCTGGCGCAGACCTTGACAAGGCTTAACCAAGCCCGAAGCGCATACCGAAACCTCAACGCGCTGATGATGGCGGAAAGCGAACGCCCACAAGGCCGAACTTGGGTCAACCGACCTCATTTCCAAGGAGCGATCGCCTTCAACAACGTGTATTTTTCCTACCCTGACCAGGGGGAAGATACCCTGCAAGGCGTTTCATTCACGATCAAACCGGGTGAAAAAGTGGCGATCTTGGGTCAGATTGGCTGCGGGAAAAGCACCATCGCACGTCTGATGCTGGGATTGTACGCGCCGCGTCTTGGATCTGTCACATTCGACGGCCTTGATATCCGCCAGATCGATCCTGGCGATCTGCGACGCAATATCGGATCCGTCCTGCAGGACATATGGCTCTTTTCCGGATCAGTCCGGGACAATATCGCAAGTGGCGCAATCCGGCCAAAAGATCACGAACTGATCGAAGCAGGCCGCGCCGCCGGGGTTGAGGATTTCGTGGCCAACCATCCCGGGGGTTACGATCTTCAACTCGCGGAACGCGGCGAAGGCCTCTCTGGCGGACAGCGGCAAGCCATTGCCCTGGCAAGGGCACTCATTGGCCGTCCGCCGGTTCTCCTGCTGGATGAACCAACAAGCGCGATGGATGTCAAAACCGAAGCCCAGGTTATCCAACGTCTGAAAGAATGCACGGCAGAGTCCACCATGGTTGTCATTACACACAGAACCAGCCTGTTGGAGCTTGTTGACAGAGTCATCATCCTTGAACACGGGAAAATCGCGGCGGATGGCCCCAAAAGTATGTTGACGCAACATGTTCGTCGGACAGGGAGGCACCTGAATGTCGCAGCATCCTGATCTGGCCACCCTGGCGCGCGAGATGCAGGGACGCTCTCCTGTTCGGAGTTCCTTGCTGCTTTTGGTGATTCTGCTCTGCCTGATCGCCGCGCTATTGTGGGCGCATCTGACCGAACTGGACGATGTCACGCGCGTGGACGGCCGGATCGTGCCTTCCGGAGACATCCAGCTGATCGAAGCCACCGAGCCCGGCGTATTGCAGTCGTTGCATGCGCGCGAAGGCCAACTGGTCGAAAAAGGTTCACTGCTGATGGAACTGGAAACAACCCAAATTGACAGTCAGCTCAGTCAGGAACAGCAACGCGCGTTCGGGCTGATGGCGCGCATCCAACGTCTTCGGTCCGAAATTGATGGGACACAACTGGATTTCGATGTTCAACTGATCAACGGCGCGCCTACCGTCGTGCAATCCGAAACTGCACTGTACCAAGGCCGGCAGGCTGAGTTGGAGGCAGAAATAGCCATCCTGGAGCGTCAGCGTCAGCAAAAACAGCGAGAGTTTGAGGAAGGCCTGGTCGATCAAGTGACGGCAGAAGAAACCCTGGTGGTCCTGGCCGAAGAGAGGGCCATCATGGCGCCGCTGGTCGAGCGTCAAATGGAGCCTGCAACAACATTGCTTGCGTTGCGGCGGAGTGAAGCCGAATGGCGCGGTCGCAAGGTGCGGGCAGAAGCTGTGACCAACAGGTTGCAAACGGGCTTGGACGAAATCGATGATCGGATTCAAGCGGTGCGAAGCCGGTTTCGCAGCGCCGCGCTGACGGATCTGGCGCTTGCTACTGCCGAGCTGGCTGCCTTGCAACCCGCCCTGCCCGCTTTGCGCGACCGGGCGTCAAGGGCACAGGTTCGGTCTCCGGTACGCGGCATTGTAAACCGGATTCATCGCTCCACCATCGGCGGTCTCGCCCGCAGTGGAGAGGACCTTGTTGAAATCGTGCCGCTGGACGACACATTGCTGGTTGAAGCCTATGTAAAGCCTGAGGATATCGCGTTTTTGCACGCTGGTCAGCCTGTGAAGGTCAAAATCACGGCTTATGATTTCGCACGATACGGGGCGCTGGATGGTGAAATCATCCGCATCGGTGCAGACACGGTCACACGATCAGAGCGGAATGACGAAGAGGTCTTTGTGGTCGAGATCCGAACCAAAAGCACCATGCTTGATGGGAATGGCATAGCGGTCGAAATCATACCTGGAATGATCGCCGAAGTGGACATTCTATCTGGTCGCAAAACAGTGCTGGATTATATTCTGCAACCGGTTGTGAAGATAAAGGATCAGGCATTGCGCGAATGAGCGATGGGGTAATTGGGGGCAGACGTGTCACTTCCGATACGGAAATCTCGGTGTCAGCAGCTTCAGCACGGAAGGCTCGAAAGGGTCAAACAGACATGGAAAACAACTCATCTGACCAAGTCTCGGCCGGTTGGATCTGCGTCTACTTCCAACCGACATCACCCAAGAATATATACCCCGCCCCATAGATCGTCTTGATCAACCGCGGGTTCTTGGGATCCTCTCCCAGCTTGGTACGCAACCTGGAAATCCGAACATCCATCGCCCTGTCAAAACTGTCTCCGGCTGCGCCGCCCAGGGACTCCTGCATTTGTCCCCTGCTGATCAGCCGCTTGGGGCTTTCCAGAAACAGCCGCAGGACTTCCCCCTCTGCATGGCTGAACGGCGTTTCGTCACCTGATTCACTTTCAAGCACGTATCGGTCAAAATGTGCGGTCCAGCCGTTGAATTCCGCCGTATCCGAATGAGAGGTCTGAGTGCGGGGTGTTCTTAATCTTGCCCTGATCCGCGCCACGACTTCCGCAGGGTCAAACGGTTTTGTAATATAATCGTCTGCCCCAAGTTCCAGCCCCGTAACACGGTCCTGCACCTGCGCGCGCCCCGAAATGATGATCACGGCCGCGCCTTGTTCCAACGCCAGACGATGAACCAACGCCAGCCCATCCGTATCCGGCAATGACAGGTCGACCAGACAGACATCGGGCGTCACACGGTTGAGCGCAGCCTCGAATTCTCGCGCGCGGGAAAAACTCTGCGTACGGAAACCGGCATCCTCCAGAGCGTCCGTTAGGATGCGCCGGATTTCGGGTTCGTCATCGAGGATGGTAACCAGCGGTTGCGTCATCAGGCGGCCTCGGTTTGGATCAGGGCTGACAATTGAGCCTGCGAAAATGGTTTACGCAACACCGGGGCCAAGGCAAGGGCGCGCTGGTACAACGGGTCCGAACTGGGCAGCGATGTCATAAGGATACATGGCAATCCCGGCTTCACCTGCCGCAAAATGTCCAGACCGGTACCACTTCCTTCGAGACGGATATCGGACAGGACCAGAGAAATGTCTTCAACGCTGTTTATCAACGCCAGCGCCTCATCTACCGAATTGGCCTCGATGACGGCGAAGCCCAGCTCTACCAGCATATCCCGAAACTGCCCCCGCAGATCTTCGCTGTCTTCGACCAGAAGTACCAGACCGTCTTGCACGGGCGGAGCTGGCCGATAGGGCAACCGCAAAACGACGGATGCGCCTGATGGCGTGTTCTTGAGGTTCAGATCGCCCCCGGCCAGCTTGACAGTGTCATACACCATGGGCAGTCCAAGCCCCGACCCGTCGCTTCCCTTGGTGGTAAAGAACGGGTTCAGCGCCTTTTCCAGCGCCTCAGGTGTAAAACCTGGGCCGGTGTCCGATACGGTGATTTCAACCCAGATTTCTCCGATGGTGTGCGCGCTGATTGTAATCTGGCCCGAACTGCCACAGGCATCCCGCGCATTCAGCACCAGGTTCAGCAACGCATCCTGCACCATTCCCGGATCCAGCATCAAAGCCCGGTCGGGCAAAGTGTTGACAACCGACAAACCGACGCCGCGCGGCAAGGAAGGCGAGGCCAGTATTCTCAGGTCTTCCAACAGCGCCTTCATGTCCGTGGCCTGAGGATGTGGCGTTCGGTTCCCGGTCATGTCCGCAATCCGGTTCAGCAATTGCCCACCCCGACGCGCCGTTTGCTGTGTCGCGGCAACCAGCTCATGTGCTTCATCCGACAGGTCCATTTTGTTCAGTTTGGACTGCATCCCAAGGATGATCGTCAGCAAGTTGGAGAAGTCATGAGCCAATCCACTGGTCATCTGGGCGGCCATAGCCCGGCGGCGTGTTTGCTGCAAAACGACGCGCGCCTGCGTTTCCTCGGTGATATCAACCGACATTACATATACGCCACCGGCGTCATCCGGCGTGAATGAAACGCGGATACGGCGGGAATCCTGATCCTCGTTGAACTCGAATACGGAGGTTTCTCCGTCATAGGCTTTTGCCAGATGCGTTTTGACCCGCCGATACGCGGCGGCACCAAGCGCTTCGGATATGTGAAGCCCAAGAATCTCCGACGGACGTCCGGGCAGGACCGCGCTCAAACGGCGGTTGGAGTAGTCATATCGACCAGTGCGATCCAAATGCGCGATATGAGCCGGCATCATTTCGGTCATCATGCGTGTGCGGGCTTCGATTTCGGTCAGCTCGCGTTTGGCCTCTTCCAATGCCTTGATCGTGGCCGCAAGCTTTCGGTTGGTTGCAGACAGTTCTTCGGCGTGGCCGAGCAATTGTTCCGACAATTCTTCTGATCGCGCCCGCAGCAGGTTTTCTGCTCGCCGGGTGCCGGTAATGTCAGTGTAGACCGCAACCCATCCGCCCTGTGGCAACGGCGCGCCTTCAATCGAGATAACCTGCCCGTTGGGCCTTACGCGCTCCATGTAATGAGGCTCGAAAGCCAAAGCCTGCTCGACGCGCAGGTTCACCATTTCTTCCACACTTTCTTCGTCACCGTATTCGCCACGGCTGGCGAGAAAATGGATGGTATCCCGAAACAAAGCTCCGCGTTCGACCAGCTCGTCCGGCAGGTCGAACATTTCCTTGAACCGACGATTGCTCAGCACCAGTTTCAGGTTGCTGTCATAAATCGAAAGCGCCTGACCGATGAGATTCAGTCCGGCAGTCGTCATCGCCTTTATGCGCTGTTCGGTGATGTCCAGGTTCGTCTTCTCCACGCCCCATGGGTACCATCAGAATTGATGCGCCGGTAGTGGAATTGATGCACGACAAAACGTCTCATGCAACTTGCCTGATCCAACTGAAAAGAGCGCGAAAGCGTGCAGTGATCCTAATATCTGGAACGGGACTTCGCGCCTTCGGACGTGATGGAGTGCAACGACAAGGTATGATCCATGTTTCGCATCCGATGGCGCAGCATCTGTCTGCCCAACCGGGCAAGATCAGCCGCAAACGCAGGGTTTTCCGCAAGGTTTTCGAATTCTCCCTGTCCCTGGTGATCAAACAGGATCGGCGGCAGGTCGGCTGCAAACTCGACCAACGTGAACCGTTCGTCCCGCAATATTCCCAGACAGGAATCACTGTTGCCCGTTCCCAACCGCCGTTGCCAGAGCGTAGGTTCTTCGGGTTCCGAGAAATCCAGCTCGCTGAAGGAATAGCTGCGCCAGTCATCGGGAACGTCGCCGTGCAACAAGGGCAGCAAAGACCTGCCATCCATGGCGTTTGGGACAGTCTGCCCAATCCAATCAAGGATAGTCGGCGTGACATCAATCGACTCGGTAGGAACGGTCACTTTCGCGCCGGCCATGGCCTCGTTCCCCGGAAGGCGTATCATCAACGGTGTGTGATAGGCAGCGTCGTACACAGTCATTTTGCCCCAGCTGTGCCTGTCGCCCAGCATTTCGCCATGATCAGCCGTAATGACCAGCATGGTATCGTCGTATTGCCCGCTGTCCTTGAGATACTGAACGACGCGCCCGATATGGTGATCGACCTCGGTCGCCAATCCCAGATAAACGGCACGCAAAGTGCGAATGTTTTCATCCGTTGGCTCAACGTCAGCAAAGCCATGAACGAACTTTTCTGCCGTATAGGCGTCCAGCTTTGGTCCGAAAAACGGATGCAGCGCCTTTTCAGCGGCTTCGCTCGGAAGGCGTTTCGGCAGAGGGATTTCCACCGGATCGTACATGTCGTTATACGGGGCAGGCGCAACCAAAGGTGGATGAGGACGGATGTAAGTCAGATGAGCAAACCACCCCTCGCCTTGATGAGGTGCAATCCCGTCCAGAAACGCACCGGTCAGGAAGGCTGTGTCGCTGTGTTCTGCCCGATACATGGCCGGGTCGTTCAGCTTGGGCGTTTGACCATCCGGTGAGACAGGCTTGTAGACATCCCAATATGTATCGAACGTATAGCCATTTTTCATCAAATATGATCGCCAGGGGTATGACTCTTCCAGGCGCATTTCGACAACTTCAAGGAACCCGTTCATCGATTGTTCGTAAGATTTGAGCACGGGGTCGTTGGGATCATGGACTCGGGGATCGGCAGACGTATCGGTGTACCCGAACAGCATCGGCATATAACCCGCCTTTCGCATTTCCGTGGCGATGTTCGGCGTGTCATGACGCAGCGGAGTTCCATTTCGCACGGAACGGTGGTTCATCGCGTATTGGCCGGTCAAAATCGATGCGCGGGATGGCCCACAGGGGTTGGTGACAGAGAAGTGGCGCGTAAAACTTACCGCCTCGTCCATGAAAGCCCGAAGGTTCGGTAGCTGCACGTGCTCGGCCAGAGCGCCGTTCAGGCAATCTGCCCTCAATTGATCGATGATGATGAACAGAACGTTCTTGGCGTGATGCATACCGACTTCTCCGAATTCCGCACCCAGGGTTCCGCAGCGGAATGTGTCCCGCTTCCGTTTTTCGCGCAACCGATTAGTCGAACAGCCCTGCGTTTTCTTTTCCGGCCTGACTTGAGCCGCGAAAAGTAACGGAAATGTCTCTAGTTATGCTAGCTCCTGCTCATGGTCCGGCGTGACGCCAAGGCCATCCTTTGCGGCAAAAACCGGGTCAATGGGCACAAAGTCATTGCAGGCATTGAATGTTTTACTTCACATGGCACCATGACGCAGCCAACGATCACATCAGAGCGCGACGCCAGCGGCAATCAAGTGCGCATATCTGGTGAGTTGCTCACACAATCCCTGCAAAACGTGGAGCATGATTTTGCTGCGGTCCAACCTTGTGGGGGCAAGGTCGTTTTTGATCTGTCCGGCATAGAAGCACTGGATACGGGCGGGGCCTGGCTGGTTGCGGACCTAGGCCGGAGGTTCACGTCAAACGGTGCCACGCTGGAGTTTCAAGGCGTGAAACCCGCACATGCGACACTGATAGACACGGTGACACGCAGCATCCCGGACAAACCCGGCAAGCTTGAGGAGCCTCGCGGTTTTCTGGACTGGGTCGCTCATGTGGGTCAGGGCACATTCGGAGCCTGGAAGGATACCCTGTCGATCCTCGAATTTCTGGGCCTTACCCTGCACCGCTTGTTTCGGACCCTGGTCATGCCGTGGCGTCTGCGCAAAGCGGCCCTTGTCACTCATATGGAGGAAACCGGGGTCAAAGCCCTTCCCATCGTGGCCCTGATGGGTTTTCTGATCGGTGTCGTGCTGGCCTTTCAGGGTGCGACACAATTGAAACAGTTCGGGGCCGAGATCTTTGTGGTCGAACTGATTTCGATCTCGATTCTGCGAGAGCTGGGAATTTTGCTGACCGCGATTATTGTTGCCGGCCGCTCAGGTTCGGCATTCACGGCCTCGATCGGTTCGATGAAAGTACAGGAAGAGATAGACGCCATGCGGACGCTGGGCCTTGACCCGATCGAGGTTCTTGTCATTCCACGTGTTTTGGCGTTGCTCATCATGCTGCCCATTCTTGGCTTTGTCGCAGATATGGCCGGCCTGTTCGGCGGCGCCCTGATGAGCTGGATCGATCTGGGCGTAAGCCCGGGCATGTTTGTCACCCGTTTGAAGGAAAACACCGACGTCTGGCAACTTGCAGTTGGGTTGATCAAGGCACCGTTCTTTGCGCTGGTCATCGGGGTCATAGCATGCTGGCAGGCCTTGCAGGTCAAAGGGTCGGCCCAGAGTGTGGGGCAGCGTACAACCGCATCGGTTGTGCAATCCATTTTCATGGTGATTGCAATCGACGCATTGTTTTCGATTTTCTTTTCCGAAATCGGAATCTGACATGAACGACGGCACGCAACACGAAACGGAACAGACCACATCGCGGCGTGACGCCGTGATCAGCGTTCGCGGTCTCAGGAACCAATTCGGAACGCAGGTGGTTCATGACGATCTGAACCTTGATGTCTGGCGTGGCGAGGTTCTGGGCATCGTAGGCGGGTCCGGAACCGGAAAATCCGTCTTGCTTCGTACAATTGTGGGTCTGAACAAACCTGCTGCTGGCAGTATAGAAGTGCTGGGAGTGGATGTCCTGAACGGCCCCGAAGAGGAACGCCGCAGGATCGAACGCCGCTGGGGCGTGGCCTTTCAGGACGGTGCGCTGTTTTCATCGCTGACCGTATTGCAAAACGTGATGGCCCCACTTCGAGAACATACGGGCATCAGTGAAAAACTGATGGAATCGCTGGGTGCGTTGAAGATCAGCCTTGTGGGTCTGCCCCAGCTGAGTTGCGGCAAGTTTCCATCGGAACTGTCGGGCGGCATGCGAAAGCGCGCCGCCCTGGCACGGGCGCTGGCGCTTGATCCCGAAATCGTTTTTCTGGATGAGCCGACCGCCGGATTGGACCCGATTGGCGCGGCTGCATATGATGAACTGATCGGCGAATTGCAGCAGGCACTTGGGTTGACTGTTTTCATGGTCACCCATGATCTGGACAGCCTTTACGCCATCTGTGACCGAATTGCAGTGCTTGCAGAAAAACGCGTGCTGGTTGAAGGTCCGATTGAGGATATGACCAAAGTGGATCATCCTTGGGTGCAGGAATATTTCACAGGGCCCCGCGCCCGCGCGGCGCAACAGAAGGGTCAGGACAGGTAAAGGCGATGGAAACCAGAGCAAATTACATCCTGATCGGCGCGTTCACCCTTGCGGGGCTGTTGGGCGTTTTCGGCTTTTTCCTGTGGTTGGCGAAATTCGAAGTGACCCGCCAATACGCTTATTACGATGTATTGTTCGATAACGTCTCGGGGCTTTCGGCGGCGGGCGGGGTGAATTTCAACGGCCTTCCTGTTGGGCAGGTGATCTCTCTGAACCTGGACGAGGACGATCCCTCCAAGGTTCGCGTGCGAATAGAAGTGGATGCAGATATTCCGATCACCGAAGAAACGATCGCCCAGCTTCAATCGCTGGGTGTTACCGGCGTCGGTTACGTTGAACTTACCGGTGGGTCACCTACTGCCAAAAGGCTGCCGCAAGACAGCGTGATCAAAAGCAAGCGCAGCACCATCCAGTCATTGTTTGAAGGCGCACCAAAAGTGCTGGACGAGGCCGTTACACTTCTGGAAAGCCTGAACAAGGTCGTCGACGACAAGAACCGGCAAGCCGTGAGCAGCATTCTGGACAACCTTGCCTCTGCGACCGGCCGGCTGGACAAAACATTGACAAGCTTTGAATCCGTGGCCAGCGACATTGGCAGTGCAGCCAAGGATATCGGTGAATTTTCAAAACGTCTGGACCCTTTGATCGAAACGGCGGATACGACCCTCAAGACCGGCACGGACACGCTCAATTCTGTCAAGTCCGCGTCCGAGTCAGCCAGGGCTGCGCTGGACGAAGTGAAAACGACGATCGAAACGGCAGACCGCATCTTGCAGCAAGACGTTCGACCTTTCATCGAGCGCGGGTCGCAACTGGCCGAACGGTTGACCCTCTTGTCGGATGAAGGCAGCGTCACTTTGGGGATCGTGAACGAGACCGTTTTGAACGCCAACACGACACTTGGTTCGATCACATCTGCAATGGACACGGCCAAAGGTGCGCTGTCTTCGGCGGAAACGGCCTTTGAATCAGCCAATCGCGTCATGGAAGAAGACGTGGCGCCCGTTGCGGAAGATATCCGGAAGGCGGCCAACCAGGTCACCGAAACAGTCTCGAATATCACCGGTAAGATCGATCAGATTTCAGACGATGTCCTAAACGCGTCGAACTCTGCCTCAGAGCTGCTGGGGACAATTGACGGCATCGTGCAGACCAACCGCCGGCAGGTGTCAGACTTCCTGCGCGTGGGTCTGCCGCAATTTATCCGCTTCGTCGAAGAATCCCAACGCCTGGTAATCAGCCTCGACCGTCTGGTGGACAAGGTCGAACGTGATCCTGCGCGGTTTCTGCTGGGCACCCAAGCATCGGAGTTCCGTCAATGATCAAGCCTGCAATTGCAATTCTGACGTTTGCATTGGTCGGTGGATGTGCCGGGTTGGGCACTTTGAAACAAGCCGCGAAACCCAACGATCTGTATCTGTTGACACCCAAAAGCACGTTTTCGTCAGCGCTGCCGCGAATACAGAAACAGATCGTTGTTGAAGAACCAACTGCAACCGCTGCGGTGAACACGGATCAGATCGCCATTCAGCCCACCCCGTTTCAGGTTCAGTATTTGCCACGGGCGCGATGGGTGGATCGCGCACCTCTGATCGTTCAGACGCTGTTGATCGAAAGCTTTGAGAATTCTGGCAAAGTCGCCGCCGTTGGCCGATCAACGGTTGGATTGCGCGCTGATTACGTGATTGCACCGGACCTGCGCGAGTTTCAGGGCATCGTTGTCGCGGATCCCGAGAACGGAGACAAAATCCGTATCGAAGTGCGCATGAACATCAAGGTCATCGATGAATACGACGACAAGATCATCGCTTCGAATTCGTTTCAGGAAAATGTCGTTGCCGCAAGCGACCAGACATCAGATTTGATCAAAGCGTTTGATTTGGCCTTGGGGCGCGCGATGCGGGATTCTGTTGAATGGAGCATTCGCAGGATCAACTCGCATGTGGCCAACAATCCCAGATCGAACCCCAGTTGAGTTAATCCACATGTCGAAACGGTGAGCGCGGGCGCAGTTCGCCCACGCCTGTTCTGGGTGAACGGTTGCTAGTAACGGATCGGGTCTCAGAAACGAGATGCCGAAGCGCGTTCCCAATCCGCCGCGAATTCCTCGGGAACCACATCTGCCAGCAGCGCACCATCCTCCAGATAGGTGTAAAGCTCGCCATAGGTGCGCTCATGCTCGTCCGCCGTGCGCCGCAAAATGTCGCGCGGATGCAGCTCGGACACTTTTTCCTTTCCCATCGCACCCAAGAGTTCGCGGAAACTTTCCAGTGTTGCGTCGTGATACCGGTGAACGCGCCGCCGCTTTTGCGGGATGTTCACCGCCCGCCCGCGAACTGGATCCTGGGTGGCGACCCCGGACGGGCAACGGTTAGTGTTGCAATGCAAGGCCTGAATGCAGCCCACCGCAAACATCATCGCCCGTGCCGCATTGCACATATCCGCACCAAGCGCGAATTTCTCGACCATGTCGTATCCGGTCGCCACTTTGCCCGCACAAATGATCCGGATCTTGTCGCGCAGCCCTACGCCACGCAGGCAATTGTTTACAAAAATAAGCGCCTCGTTCAGGGGCATGCCCAGACGGTTGGTGAACTCGACCGGGGCCGCGCCTGTACCCCCTTCTGATCCATCGATGGTGATGAAGTCCGGCAAAATCCCTGTCTCGAGCATGGCCTTGCAGATCGACATGAACTCGGACGGGTTGCCAATACACAATTTGAAGCCGACAGGTTTGCCGCCGGACATTTCGCGCAGATGCTGAACAAAATGCATCAACCCCGAAGGCCCTTCAAAGGCACTGTGAGTTGGGGGGGAAATCACATCCTGATGCTCGGGCACCCCGCGGATTTCGGCAATTTCGGCATCGACCTTGGCAGCGGGAAGAACGCCCCCATGCGCAGGCTTGGCACCTTGGGACAATTTGATTTCGATTGCCTTGACCACATCCTTTGTGGCCCTTTCGGCAAACTTGTCCTTGTCAAACCCGCCTTCCGGCGTTCGACATCCAAAATAGCCCGTCCCAATCTGCCAGATGATGTCGCCGCCTTCGACCAGATGGTGAGGAGACAACCCGCCTTCACCGGTATTATGGGCAAAGCCTCCGTCCTTTGCCCCGCCGTTCAGCGCGCGGATGGTGTTGGCGCTCAGCGCGCCGAAGCTCATGGCAGAAACATTGAGACGCGAGGCGCTGTACGGCTTCGTGCATTGTGGCCCGCCCAACATGACGCGATCTTCGCTTTTGTCCACATGTTTGGGCGCAAGCGAATGATTTGCGCGGTGATATCCAACCTCGTTTATGTCGTATTGCGTTCCGAAGGCCTGCGTATCCATCTGGCCCTTGGCGCGGGAATAGACCAGCCCGCGTACGATCCGGTTGTAAGGTCGGCCGCTTTCGTTGGTTTCAACGAAATACTGTCGAATTTCCGGGCTGACGAATTCAAGCATGTACCGGAAATGCCCCAGAACCGGATAGTTGTTCAGAACATTGTGCTTGGTAGTCAAAACATCATAAAGGCCGATGACCGCGTAGGGCACCAGGATGACCAAAAGCCAATGTACGGGCGGCCAGAAGAACCCCAACAGCAACACGAGCGGCAGGCAGACATAGCTCAGAAAATAGTAGATCCTGCGTACAATCATGTTCCTGTCTCCTCGTGGTTCCGACCGGCAGTTGCGCGTTCCAACTGCACTCAACGTGAAACAGATTGATTTTTAATTGCAAGCTTTCGAGGGAATTTATCCGCCCAAAGACGAAAACGTGAAAACGCGTTACGGTGGCTCAACAGTTGAACAGGGTGTCGCCAGTGGATATGCCACGCATACCAGAAGACGACAGGCATTCACTTGACAAAGACGCATTCCCAACACCGGCGCGACCGAAAGAGCCTTATGTTTCTCGCCGTCTTTGCCGGAGGGGCGCTGGGATCGTTGTTGCGCGAAGTTTTCGCGCTGGAAATCCCCGGCCTCAGTTTCCTCACGTCGACCTTCGGCATCAACGTGGCGGCCTGTTTCGTCTTGGGGTGGCTGTATTCAATACGCCACAAGGTGCACGCGCATGTGCTGCATCTGGGCGCGGTCGGATTTTGTGGTGGGTTGTCCACCTTTTCGTCTTTCGTAGCTGATCTGGAACGTATTGCCGAAAGTGATCTTTGGGCCGTGCCGCTTGCTGTCGGGTTGGAAATCGCTTTCGGCATTGGCGCTGCCCTGGTCGGAGAGAAGCTGGGCAACCATTTTCATTCCGAGAGGTCACCGTCATGAATGACCTCTATCTGCATGCGATGTTCGGACTGGGCGGAGGCCTGGGGGCGGTCCTGCGTCATTGGCTGGCTTTGAAAGTGCGGCACGATTTGCCCTTTTCAACGTTGATCGTAAATGTACTGGGCAGCCTGCTGCTGGGGATCTGGATCGGCTATCTGGGCGGCCCTGTCGACATCCCCGAGGATCAAAGACGGCTGGTCTTTGGATTCTGCGGCGGGTTCACCACGTTTTCCAGCTTTGCCTATCAGTCTCTTGAACTTCGGCGCGAGCGGACTCTGGTTCTGGCAGCTGGCAATATCCTGATCAGCCTGGCGCTGTGCTGGTTCGCCCTGTGGCTTGGGCTGACCTTGACGCGCTAATGCACATGAGCGGCAACATGTGACCCGGGCTTCGGAGCGCGACAAAAGAAAAGCAATGGAATAGTGGCCAAGGCAAGTAGACCCAGATTGTTGAACACGGTCAAATAGGAAATCATCTCGGCCTGCTTCGTGATTTCATGGCCCAGAATGGCAGCACCTTCAGCGCTGTCCGGCGCAATGCCAAGCGGGCTCAGATACGCCTGCGCTGCGGGGTTGTAGGGCGTCACATTCTGGCTGAGCACCGCCGTATTGGTCTGCAACCCGCGTACAACCCAGGTGCCGACCAGCGAGATGCCAACCGACGATCCCAATTGCCTTGTCACGTTGAACAGACCAGAGGCTTCGTCCTGCCGGCCTTTACTGATGCTCTCGAAAGCCAGTATCGACATCGGCACGAACACAAGACCCATCCCGAGGCCGCTGATGGCCCCCGGCCAAGCGAGCTCCCAAAAACCGGCATTGAGGTTGATGGCACCCATCATGAAATTCCCGATCGCCGTCAGCAACAGACCGATGCCCGCCAGCAGGCGCGGATCAAAGCGGTTTACCAGAACTGCGCCGGTCAGAACCATGGACAGCCCGGCGGTCAGGCCACGCGGAATGAACAGATGGCCCGACGCGATGACAGGGAAATCCAGCAGGCTTTGAACAAGCGTCGGCAAAATCGCGATGCCCCCAAACAGAGACACGGCAAAACCCGCGATGATCAGATTGCACAGGGCAAAGTTTCGGTCTGCGAACAGACGCAGGTCCACAACCGAATTGCGAGAGGTTAACGCGTGAAAAATGAATCCAAACGCCCCGATAACTGCTGCGATCACGGCCACCTGGATGACGCGGGACGACATCCAGTCCAGTGTCTCGCCTTGATCCAGAACGAATTGAAGGCACCCGATTCCAAGAGCCAGCAGAGCAAGGCCTTTCCAATCGATCTGAACGTCCTCGGTTTTGTCCTCCGGCAATTCTCCGGCCAACAGAAGCAGCGCAAGGGCCGCCACGGGAACGTTGACAAAGAAGACCATCCGCCAGGAAAAATACTCGGTCAGGATTGCACCGACCGTTGGCCCCAGAACCGGCGCTACCACGACGCCCAGACCGAAGATGGCCATTGCCTGTCCGCGCTTTTCCCGCGGGAAGGCATCGAACAGAATGGACTGGGACAAAGGGATCAGGAAAGCGCCAAACATACCCTGAGCCAGCCGAAAGGCAACGATGACCTCAAGGCTCCAGGACATGCCGCACATCATCGACATGACGGCAAAACCAGTCACCGCCGTCAGGATCAACCGTCGTCGGCCCACGCGTCGGGCGACGAACCCTGTCATCGGCATGATGACCACCGCGGAAACGATATAGCTGGTCAGAATCCATGTCGCCTGATCGGTCGTCGCCCCGAATGCGGCCTGGATATGCGGCAACGCCACATTGACAATCGTACTGTCCAAGACTTCCAGAATGGCGCTGAGAACAACGGCGATCACGATCACCATGTTCACATGGCCGGACGCCGCAGGGGTCATTTGCCGTCCACCGGACCTGTTGTATCTACGACAACTTTGCTGCTGCCTCCGACACGCAAGGGCGCATCGGTCGGGTCAAGCTCGATCCGAACCGGAAATCGCCGGGTGACCTTAACCCAATTCCCGCTCGCGTTTTCCGAGGGCAACAAAGAAAACGTGTCCCCGGACCCTCGCCCGATTGACGCCACCTTACCTGTAAGCGTCGTCCCAGGGAGCATATCGACACGTATCGTGACTGGCTGCCCCGGACGAATGCGCGTCAATGCGGTTTCTTTGAAGTTCGCGTCCACCCACCAATCGGACGATTCGACAATCGAAAATTGCGGGGCATTGGCGGACACCGAGGATCCGGGGCGAAGGGTCAGATTGGCGATCCATCCGTCGGCCGCGGCATGGATATTGGTCCAGGCAAGGTTGGTTTCCGCTATTTCAAGCTGTGCCCGCGCAGACAGGATATCATCCTGTTTCGCCTGCAACCCACTTTTCAGTGCCAAAAGGCTGGACTGGCTCGTCGTCAACCTAGCAGAGGCTTGGGCGAAATCCGAGGCCGTCTGATCCAGCGATGCCTGTGCGACATCGCCTGATGCGAACAGGGCTTTCGCACGTTCAAAACTCTTCAATGCATTATCGTAGGCCGATTGGGCGCTGTCCACCGAAGCCTCAGCCGCCGCAATCTGTGTGGAATAGGATTTGGCCTGTTGTATCGCACTGTCCAGATTGGCTTTGGCTGCATCCACCGAAGCCTTGAATTGAGTGTCGTCGATCGTGAAAAGCAGATCGCCGTTTTTCACGGGCTGGTTTTCTATCACATGTACATCGGCCACCTGCCCTGTCACCTGCGCAGCGACATAAATGATGTTCGCGCCCAGATATGCATCCTGAGTGGACGGGTAGCGCTCTTCGTGCCTCCAGAACAGAACAAGACCGACTGCAATTGCTGCAAGTATCAAAGCCACGGCTGCGATTTTGAGTGGCTTCATTTTCGTATCCCTTTCTGCGCACGACCCATGAGCATCACATCACATGCATGTGCATTCGTATTGCCAGATTGCCCAGCACCCAGACCGTTCCAAAAATCATGATCAACAGAACCATCGTGGAAAACAGAACCAGATGCAGGTCTTCGCGGCTGCTGCGCCGGCGATCGATGTGCAGGAAATATACAAGTTGCAGAACAAGTTGGGCCAGACCCAGCAATCCAATTGTCAGGTAAACACCGGGGGTTTCGATCCCAAACAGATGGGCCACGCCGAAGGTCGCAAAAGTCAACAGCAGCGAACCACCGTATCCGATCAAATAGCGCCGACGCTCGCGACGGTGCATTTCAGAGCGTTTATCCATAGGTCAGACCTCCGAAATAAACGATGGTGATGATCCCGATCCAGATCAGGTCCAGAAAATGCCAGAACAGTGCCAACCGCACCACACGCGAGATAATGACGTCCGTCATCCCTTTCACGCGCAGCTGAATACCCAGAACGATCAGCCACAGGCACCCTGCGGCGACGTGCAGACCATGCAGCGGAACAAGTCCGAAGAAGGCCGACAAGAAACCGCTGCGCTGCGGAATGCCACCTTGTTCCGCCATGGCAATGAAATCACGCACCTCAAGCACCAGGAAGCTGATGCCCAGAAAAAGCGTGACGCCAAACCACAAGACAATGCGAGCGCGCGGCAGATTGTATTTCAGCGCCAGCATGGCAAGGCCAACCGTCAGGCTGCTTGTCAACAGGATGAGCGTCTGCGCAAAGACGCTTTTGAGATCAAACAGCTCGTGCGGGCCGGGACCACCGGCCTGTGCATCGATCATCGTGATGTAAATCGCAAACATCAGGCCGAAATAGACCAGGTCGCTCATCAAAAAGACCCAGAACCCGAAGGTGACGACTTCGGTCGCCTTGTGAGCACTCGCGTGACGTTCCCCCAGGTTGATACCCGGATAGCTGTGGGTGGGCGCGCGCTTCATGTCACCGCCTCCAGATCAGGGCGGGCGAGGCCGCGATTTTCCGGAGACGTCTCGAAATCGCGATCCACCGCCTTTTCACCGTGAACCAGTGCGAGCCAGGCTTCGTGATCCTTGCGCACTTCTTCCGCCGGTATGGTCAGCTCGGTACTGTCGTCGAACGTCCAGACGATCACCGCCAGGATCATCAGAACCGTCATCAATGCAGCTAACCACCAGATCCACCAGACCAGCGCGAACATCCAGATACCACTCATGACACACAGAACGAAACCAATGCCTGTATTGCGCGGCAAATCGATATCTTCATAGGCGTCGGGCGTTGGGTAGGCTGCCCCCTTTTCCTTTGCTGCCGCAAAATCATCCCGGTCCGTAACGGTTGGGATGATCGCAAAGTTGTACGGCGGCGGCGGCGACGGGATAGACCATTCCAACGTCCGCCCATCCCATGGATCTCCAACGGGAACGCGGGTCTTTTCGCGGTCGCGGATGCTGACCCAAAGTTGGATCAGAACCGAGAGCAACGCGCAGGTAATCACCAGCGCCCCGACGATCGCCACCATCATGAAGGGATGGAAAGATGGGTCATCATAGCTGAAAGAACGGCGCGGCATCCCCATCAGCCCGACGAAATAAAGCGGCATGAAGGTCAGCAAAAACCCTAAGGTCCAGAGGGCGACGGTTACACGGCCCCAGAATTCGTTCAGGCGAAAGCCGAAAGCCTTTGGAAACCAGTAGTTATAGGCGGCCAACAGCCCAAACAGCACACCCGGCAACAGTACGTTGTGGAAGTGGGCCACCAGGAACAATGTATTGTGCACCTGATAATCCACGGTCGGATTGGCCAGGATCACCCCACTCAGGCCACCAATCACAAACAACATCAAAAATGCCAATCCATACAGCATCGGCACCGAGAATCGGATGCGCCCCCGCCACAAAGTCGCCATCCAGTCATAGACTTTTACACCGGTGGGGATGGCGATCAGCATGGTTGCGATGCCAAAAACGGCGTTGATCAGGGCGCTCTGCCCCATGGTGAAGAAGTGGTGCAGCCAGACGGTAAACGACAGAACCGCGATCGACATCGTAGCGATGACGAGCGAGTTGTAGCCGTAGAGCCTCTTGGCCGAAAAAGTCGCAAAAACTTCGGAGTAGATGCCGTAAGCGGGCAGAACCAGCAGGTAAACCTCGGGGTGGCCGAACAGCCAGAACAGATTGGCGTAGTTCATCATATTGCCGCCGAGGTCATTGGTGAAAAAGTGGAAGTCCAAATAGCGGTCCGCAGCCAGCAAAAGCGCCGCGACGCCCAACGGCGGCATGGCAAAGACGATCAGGATCGAACTGCATATGATGGTCCAGCAATACATCGGCAGCCGCATGAAGGTCATGCCCGGCGCGCGCATCTTGTAGATCGTAACGGCAAAATTGATACCGGTAAGCGTCGTGCCGACGCCCGAAACAACGATCGCCCAGATCCAGTAGTCCGGCCCAACGCCGGGATTGAAGGCGGCCCCGGTATAAGGTGGGTACGCCGTCCAGCCGCCGGTCGAGAACCGCCCCACGACCAGCGAAACCATAAGCATCATGCCCGAGGACACCGTCAGGCCCAGACTGATCTGGTTCAAGCGTGGGAACGCCACATCCCGCGCCCCGATCATCAGCGGGACGACATAGTTCGCGATGCCAAAGACAAAGGGCACCGCGACAAAGAAAATCATGATCGTGCCATGGGTGCTGAACAGCTCGGCGAAATGTTCGGCTTCCAGGAACCCATCGCCCGGGCCGGCGGCCTGCTGCGCGCGCATGACAACGCCTTCCAACACGCCGCGCGCCAGCATGACGATGGCAAAGACGACATACATGATCCCTATCTTCTTGTGATCAACACTGGTCAGCCAATCGCGCCAAAGGGGCGTCCACAACCGAAACCAGCTGAGCAGGCCGACCACGACGAAAACGCCAACCAAGACGATTGCGGCGGCGGCGTTGGCAACGATCTCATTCGCGTTCGGGTTCTGGATCAATCCTGTGATCGGAAGCGCATCCCAGTCGAGGCGGCCGAGGAAGCCTGAATAGGACGGCGTCATTGCTGCACCTCCTGCCCGAAGGATGCCGTTCCCGGCTGTTGATCCACCGGCAGCGCTTTGCCGCTGTGATAGCGGTGCAGGATCGTTTGAAACAAATCTTGTTCCATCGTGAAGTACAGCGCGTCCTTTGGCATCTTGTCGGTGCCCAGCGCCGCCTGCACCTCATCCCTGTCTGTCCGCATCGCAAGCATCTGATACGTTTCCGGGTCCAGTCGGATACCAATTTCGCGCACTTCCCGGGCCCAGCTTTCAAATTCATCACTGTGCATGGCAACGGTACGAAATTTCTGTTTGGTAAAACCCCGCCCGTTGTACTGCGTGTTCTCGCCTTGCATGACCTCGGGGACGTCCGCGACCAGATGCAGTTGCGTGGTCATTCCCGGCATCGCGTAAATCTGGCCTGCCAGCGCAGGGATCATGAAGGATTGCATGACGGTATCGGTGGTCAGAGTCATGGCCACTTGCCTTTTGGTGGGAATGCCGAACTCGCCCACACTGGCGATACCAAGATCGGGATAGATGAACAGCCACTTCCAATCCAGCCCGACAACCTGCACGCGCAAGGCCGGATCTTCACCAAACGCCGACGCGTACGGATCAAGCCGATGGGTGGCCTTCCAAAGGTAGAACGACAGGAGCGCCACAATCACAACGGGCACACCCCACATGAGGAATTCCAGTTTCGCGGAAAAATCCCAATCCGGTCGGTAAGCTGCGTGGCTGTTCCTTCGGCGGCGATAACGAAACGCGATCAACGGCACCAGTATCAGCACAGGGATAACAGCCACCATGATCAAAGCGGTCGCCCGCAGCAGATGCGTTTTCTGGATGGCGGCAATAGGTCCTTGCGGATCCATAAAACTGTCGCTGGCGGCAACCATTTGCGGCATCGACACAAACAGGATCAACGCCATCGCGAGCCGAGGGACTTGATTGGGCATTTTTACTTGTGCCACAACTGACTGCCCTTTCCTCAAACAAAATATCATTCGACTATCGACAAGTGCGTGAATTTTCTCAAGAGTTTTTCAAACCGCAAATTGCCCAAGTCTAACCCGATTCAACTTCGGGTATATAGAACCAAGGATGCGCGGTATCTTCCCATTGACTTGCAATCCCAACCGGGACAGACAAAATGAAGATGCGTATTCTGGTATTCTCCTTCGGGTTGATCCTGCTCTTTCAGCCCTCGTTGGCGCAGGATCGTGCGGCGATCGAACGCCAGTTTCAGTCGTGGTTGCAGGAAACCGTTTGGCCCCGGGCAAAGGCCAAAGGTGTGACACGCGAGACGATGCAACAAGCCTTCTCTGACGTGACCCTTGACTGGAAATTGCCGGATCTGGTGCCACCGGGAAGCGCGCGCATAACTCCCAAGGTTCAGAAACAGGCCGAGTTTGGTTCACCCGGTCGTTATTTCAATCCGGGGTCGGTGCAAGGCGCAACATCAGCAGGACGTAAAATGGCACGGCGCCATGCCGCAACTCTGGCGGCGGTCGAAGCCGAAACCGGCGTTCCTGCCCGCATTATTCTGGCGATCTGGGGAAGAGAGAGCGGATACGGACAGGTTCCGATCCGGCATGATGCTTTCAGGGTGCTGTCGACCAAGGCCTTCATGAGCACCCGTGCAGACTATTTCACAACCGAACTTGTTGCCGCCCTGCAAATCGCAGAGGCAGGGCACCAGCCCGCCCGGCAAATGAAAAGCAGTTGGGCTGGCGCTTTGGGTCAGCCTCAATTCATGCCGTCCAACTACTTGTCTTATGCTGTCGACGGCAACGGCGACGGGGCGGCTGATATTTGGGGGTCACCCGAAGATACGATTGCTTCAATCGGAAACTACCTCATGAAGCACGGTTGGGTCACCGCACGGGACTGGGGGTTCGAGGTTGTCGTACCCCAAAATGTCTCTTGCGCTTTGGAAGGCCCCGATCAGGGGCGACCTATTCAGGACTGGGTTGAGATGGGTGTACGTCGCGTCTCGGGCAAACCCTTTCCGGCCCATGAGCTGCGTGGTGACGGGTATCTGATGATGCCCGCAGGACGTCATGGTCCGGCTTTTCTGGTTACGCCAAACTTCTACGTTCTAAAGGAATACAACAAAAGCGACCTGTATGCCTTGTTTGTCGGCCATGTTGGCGACCGTATTCAATACGGAATCGGCGATTTCAGCGGCGCTTGGGGAAAGGTCGGCGCGCTGTACAGATCCGATATTGCCAAGATGCAGCAAGCGCTGGAACAAAAAGGACATGATGTCGGAGGAGTCGATGGACTGCCGGGTTTCAAAACGCGTCGTTCGATAGGTCGATGGCAAGAAACCCTGGGCATCGAACAGACCTGCTTTCCGGATGCGCTGATGAAAACAAGCCTGGCCCCGTGAGGCAAACCAAGATGTTCAGCCGACTCTGACATCCGGCCTGCTCATCGATCCAATGTGCAACAATCAGGCGTTTCCAGAACCTATCTATGGAACCACGTGACAATTGTTGCCCATTCGAGAACAGAATTTGAAAGGGCAAATCAAAAAACCCGGATGCGTTGAACAAGGCGGTCAGCTGCCCTTTTGCCAAGGAAGATACTCTGTCCGGCTACACCCTTTGACGCGGTATGTCCTTCGGGCCCCTTGCTTCCGAAAATGAGGGTTGTGGGCTGCATTGGGCGGGTTGCGGTTTTCCGGGTGGGAAAACCACGCAAAAATAATGTGATACGCGGCGCGGCAACCCGGTCGGGTCGGTTCAGGGAACTCCATGAGCTGCAAGACAAGCCGCGAAGAACAAGCCTACGAATTTTTTCGAGATGGACCGGTGGTGATGTGTCCCACTCTATACTGTGCAGTCAGCCAATGATCCAAGCGCGTCGTACATAAAGATTGTATTGATACCGCATCAGACCGGGCTTTTGACTCCTCCTTGGCAAGGTGGCACGATTTGACTGATAGCAGCCTGATCCATCAGGCATCATTGATTGACAGGGTATTGCAGCCTATGAGGACATTCCGGACATTTTCTGCTCTGCTGGCAAAACTTGATAATTGAGAGGCACCATGACACGCAAAGTTACCAAAGCGGTTTTTCCAGTAGCGGGCATGGGAACGCGTTTTTTGCCAGCAACCAAATCCGTTCCGAAAGAGATCATGACTCTGGTGGATCGTCCATTGGTGCAATACGCAATTGACGAGGCCCGTGCCGCCGGGATCAAGGAGTTTATTTTTGTAACGTCACGCGGCAAATCCGCGCTGGAAGATTATTTCGACCACAACCTGGTGCTGGAGCAGGAGCTGAAAGCCAAAGGCAAAAACAAGCTTCTGGACGTGCTGAACAAAACGAATATGGAAAGCGGCGCGATCGCTTATATCCGCCAGCACAAAGCTCTGGGGCTGGGACACGCGGTCTGGTGCGCCCGGCGGCTGATCGGCGACGAACCATTTGCCGTCATGCTGCCTGACGATGTCATCGCCGCCGACAAACCCTGTCTGCAACAGATGATCGAGGCCTACGAAGAAACCGGTGGCAATATGGTCGCAGCGATGGAAGTTCCGAGGGAAAAGACAAGCTCTTACGGCGTGCTCGATGTTGGCGACAATATCGGGTCTGTCGTCCCCACCAGAGGCATGGTTGAAAAGCCTGACCCATCAGAGGCACCATCCAATCTGGCGGTCATCGGCCGGTATGTGCTTCGGCCGTCCGTTTTGAACAACCTCAACGCAAAAAAAACCGGAAGCGGCGGCGAAATCCAGCTGACCGACGCCATCGCCCAGGACATTGCCGCCGGAGTGCCGGCCTACGGTTATAAATTCGATGGTCAGCGTTTTGATTGCGGTTCAAAATCAGGCTTTTTGCAAGCCACCGTTGCTTTTGCTCTTGCCCGCGAAGACCTGCGCGATGATCTGAGCCAATATCTGAATGACATTGTCGCCACGGGGAAAGCTGCTCAGTAGTCACAGATTGTTTTACTTGACTAAAAACAAGGCACGTGCGTGACCAGTACAGTCTAACCCGTCATTCTTTGCGGAGGCTCGGGAACACGTTTGTGGCCCCTGTCACGCAAAAGCTATCCCAAGCAATTCGTTCCTCTGGTCGGCGAAACAAGCCTGTTGCAGAATTGCGCGGAACGGATGCTCGGTCCTTCTCAGGCACCGTAAGCAAAGCCACTTGTTCTGACCAACGAGGCTTTTCGCTTTATTGTCCCGGAACAATTGATGGCCGTCGGAATTGACCCCGGGCCAATTCTGATCGAGCTCGAAGGTCGAAACACCGCCCCCGCTGTTCTTGCCGCAGCCTTGTATCTGGCGGCGCGAGATTCCGATGGCATCATGCTGGTGGCGCCGTCTGATCACGTGGTTCCGGACATGGACGCCTTTCATCAAGCCGTTGCCGAAGGCGTACGGGCAATAAGTGAACGGCGCGATCTGGTAACTTTCGGCATCACTCCGACGCACCCGGAAACCGGATACGGCTATCTCAAACTCCGCCATCCGCCGGATACGACCCATGAGGCTGTCCCATTGGATCGTTTTGTGGAAAAACCTGACCGGAAAACGGCCGAGGCGATGCTGTCGGATGGCAGCTATCTTTGGAACTCGGGGATCTTCCTGTTTGCAGTTCGCGATATCCTGGCAGCTTTTGAACAGCACGCGAGCGAACTGATCCCGCCAGTTCAAAAGTCCGTTTCCGAAGCAAAAACGGATTTGGGCTTTCTTCGACTGGACCCGGCGGCATGGGCGGGTGTGGACGACATTTCGATAGACTATGCAGTGATGGAAAAGGCCCTGAACCTGAGCGTGGTGCCTTATTCCGCTGGCTGGTCCGATGTCGGAAGCTGGACCGCGGTTCAAGAGTTGTCGAACCCCGATGAAGACGGTGTGGCGACCAACGGAGAAGTAACGGCAATCGACTGCCGCAATGCACTGATACGGTCCGAGTCGCCGGCGCAGGAAGTCGTGGCAATGGGTCTTGAAAACGTAATCGCCATTGCGATGCCCGATGCGGTTCTGGTCGCGAGCATGGACAAGGCCCAGGACGTGAAACAGGCCGTTGCAGCGCTGAAGGCCAAGGGGGCGAAGCAGGCAGAATCCCTGCCGGTGGATCATCGTCCGTGGGGCTGGTTCGAAAGCCTTGTGATCGGAGACAGGTTTCAGGTCAAACGCATCCATGTGCATCCTGGCGCGTCGCTCAGCCTGCAATCTCACCATCATCGTTCCGAGCATTGGATCGTGGTTGAAGGCACGGCCAAGGTCACCATCGATGATCAGGAACGTTTGGTAACCGAAAACCAATCCGTCTATATCCCACTGGGAGCGACACACCGAATGGAAAACCCTGGGAAAGTTCCCATGGTTTTGATCGAAGTTCAGACTGGCACCTATCTGGGTGAAGACGACATAATCCGATACGACGACATCTACGCCCGAGATTGATTCTCGGGCATTGTCTGCACGGGAACACCCATCGGCGGGTTCCCGCAGACATCAGAATATTACCAAAATCTTCCCTGAGCGGTCGGCCCGGTCAGACAGGATTGACGCGCTTTGCGGCAGGGTAGCGCGCAACCGAAGCTTCGGACCGACGCCACAGGAGGACCCCCCGTGTCACAAACATCCCCCCGATTGAACCTGCCCTTGCTGCAACCGGCACAAGCGCAAAAACACGTTACCCACAACGAAGCCCTGAGACGGCTCGATCTGGTCGTGCAACTCTCGGTACGGTCAACGGATTCCGGGACACCTCCTGTTGTTCCCGCGCAAGGCGAAGTTCATGCTCTTGGAGCCAACCCGACCGGGGACTGGGCAGGACATGCCGGTGAACTTGCCGCCTGGCTGGACAACGCCTGGCATTTCGTTACCCCCGACATTGGCTGGCGCGCCTGGGATGAAGCGGCCGGAGATCTGAAATTCTGGACAGGAACAGCCTGGGCCCCCCTGCCTGTCAGCACTCAGAACCTGGACGGAGTCGGGGTTGCGACCAATTCAGACAGTACGAACCGTTTGTCCGTTCGCAGCCCGGCGACCTTGCTGAGCCACGAAGGCGGCGGGCATCAGCTGAAGATCAACAAAGCCAGCGCAGGTGATACCGCGTCGCTGTTGTTCCAATCGAACTGGACGGGTCACGCGGAAATGGGACTGTCTGGTACAACCGGATTTTCCATCAAAGTGTCTCCTGACGGAGGCAACTGGACTGAAGCGATGACCTTTGATCCCGTAGCCGGAACCGTGTCGGGGGCAGCTGTTCAGGCCGATGCCAGCGATACGACTTCGGGCCGACTGATGCGCGCCGACTACGGATACGGCCCTGGAAACCTTCTTGGAACAGTGGCGGAAAACGCAGGTGTTCCGACCGGCGCTGTCATTGAGCGCGGCAGCAACGCCAACGGAGATTATGTGCGGTTTGCCGACGGCACTCAGATCTGTACGGCCACGCTTGCGCCCGTGGCGTGTACGACTGCTGAGGGTGCTCTTTTCAAAAGCGGCCCAATAACCTGGGATTTTCCGGCTGACTTTTCGACGCCCCCGAACCTGAACGGCACCGGAGGCGTTGCAACCCGATTTACCGGGTTTGATACACCTTCGTCGTCCCAATCGACATTCATTGTCTTCTCGGCGATCTCGGATGCGGCAGCCTTGGCGCCATCCGTCACAGCAATTGGTCGCTGGTTCTGACAGGCAGGGCCGCCTGGATACCGGAACAGGCGGCCAATCCGACCGCAGATCGGTTGAGACCCGTTCCGCGTTTACCCGCGCCACCGGGTTTGCAGCCCTTCATCACGCCGAAAAGCAGGATGGTTGCTGGAACCCCTGCTCGCGAAACGCGGCAAACAACGCCTAAAAAGAGGTTTGCACACACCTAACATGCACGCCCCCCCGACTGACGTCTCGTGCTAAGTCGAATCCCAAAACAGTATTCGTTTTCAATCAATCAGAACCGGTAGGTCGCCCCGATCACCGGCCCGGACTGATGGAACTCGAAATCATTGCCGCCGATCTCATGGTCGAAGGCGATATAGCGATATCCGCCGCGGATCACCCATCTGTCATTGATGGCATAATCCGCCGTCAAAAGAACCTGCCACGTTTCGCTGTCACTGCGGAAGCCGCCATAATCAACGAACCCGGTTCCCGTCCATTTGTCGGAAAAAACGTAACGTATTCTTGCGCCAATGACCGGGTCTACCCAATCGTCGTCAACAACGGTCGTGCGCCCAGGTGCCGAAGCGGACGTTAGTGTGAAATTGGTTTCGGTACTGAACCATCTGAAACCACCGGCAATGTCCAGTTGAACGGAAGGATCTTCATAGACCCGATAGGCCACGTACCCACTTAGGAACTGGGTGGTGAATGATGTGTCGAGAGTGGATCCAGACGGACCGGCACCACTGTTGCTGAAGGATAGATTTGTATAATTGTAGTCAGCAAGCAGGCTCCAACGCCCATTGGATGCCGCAAACGCGCCCATAAAGGCGAAATCCAGGTTGCTCAGAGCGTCAGAAAAACTCAACGTGCCGTCCAATGTCCCTGACGGGGTTTCGATAGACGTTTCCGTTTCAGGCATGAAAAGGTAAATCGTCGCTTCATAGGACCAATCGCTTTGCTGCGCGGAAGCGGTTGTGCCAAACGCCGCAACCAAGGCCAAACCCGCGCCTCTTATTGCCAGTTCTGTTTTCATCTCGTCCCTCCAATATTTCAGATGTAATTCAGCTTTTTGGTGATCCAAAACAGGATTTCAGCCAACACACCGATTGCGCCCGCCTTGTCCGTAATTACCAGTGCCGTGCCAGAAGTCCCGAATGGAAAATCTTCGATATTGATCTGGTCCGGAACTTCGATCAGCACCGGATAGCTGGACACGCCAGCCAGATCGCGCAGTGAAGGAAGGCCCGTGCGCGAGTCAACAACGCCCTCTGCCGTTCCTACGGGCAACGATATGACGGTCCCAGGTATTTCGCCGCCCGGCTGGATTCGCAGCGCAAGGCGGATCTGGTCGCCGACGGAAACGTTCATGCGACTTGATTGGGGCAAACTTGCGATCAGATGGCGATCATCGGGGACAACAAAAGAGATCGCCCCCTGTGCGATAGATACACGATTTCCGGGACGCAGAGAAACGGCGGTGACAAAGCCGTCTTCCGGCGCGCGCACGACTGTTTGTTCCAGATTCCAAAGGGCCTGCGCCAAAGCCTGCTCAGCCTCGACCACGCCGGCATCAATGCCGTCGATCTTGGCGGCAATCCGCCGCTCCAGACCGGCTTTGCGCGCCTCGGCCGCGCGCAGGCTTGCGGACAATTGATCGATGGCAGACACGGCTTCCTGCAACTGGAAGGTCGTCGATGCCCCCCGCTTCTCAAGATCGACAATGTCGTCACGACGCTGGACGCCAAAGGTCAATTGCGCGGTGAGGGATTCAATGTCGGCTTCCGCCGCTGCCAGGTCGGACTGTAACTGATCTGCCGCAGAACGCGCAGTTTCAAGACTGGCTGTCAGCCGGGCGACTTCGATCCGAAAGGGTGTATCGTCAATCCGGAACAGCGGATCCCCTTTCGCAACCCGCTCGTTGGGGCGAACCGAAACGTCAACAACAGTACCTGACACATTGGGGGCAATGTTGGTAGCAACGCCTTGCACCGAAACAGGCCCTGTCGGTGTGGTGTGATTGAGGGCACCGATTACAACCAGAGCAATGATTGCGGCACCCCCATAGACGACAGATTTCCAGAACCGGTTCCATGGAAGCAGCCCCAGCTTGGAAAACACCACCCAGATCACTCCGAAATAGAGACCTAAGACAATAAGCATATGTTTACTCCATTGCGCAGAGCTGCTGATACCAGCGGGGCGCAATATTTGTTTCGGATGCGGCTAAGAAGTACGCCAACGCTTTTCCTTTTTGCGTGTCGATTTCGCGGCCGCGCATTTCTGTTGACGCGCGCGGCCTTGTTTCATTGTTGCGCCGCAGATCGTTTGACCATGAAAGCCTCGACTGCCTGTTGCGTTTCCGGCCGCAGGTTTTCAATTCCTTCATACGGCATACCTGTGGCGGGGCCAGTGTCGGGGAAAAGCTCTTTTCTCGCCATGTGGCGTCCCAGAATGCGGACGAACTCCTGCCCGCCCCAAGCACCAACTTCGGTCGAAACCGGGTACTTTTCATGCGTGTCGCGCATCACATCAAAGAAATCTGCAATGATCGCGTTTTGACCCGGCCCGGGCAGGTTGAGCTTCAGCTTGTCCTTGACGACCGCCTTTGGGGTACTCACCGAATAGATGATCACGTGATCACGCCGACCTTTGCTTTCATCTTGAAACAGGATCGAGGCTGATTGATCCACGCCATCAATCAACCGGTCTCGGGGAATATGCTGAACCGCGCCGCCGAATCTAGCCAGCGTCGTATAAAGATCAGACACATGAATAATGTTGTTGATCATGCTGTCTGGTTCAATCAGACCCGGCCACCTTATGAAAGCGTCCACGCGAACCCCGCCCTCGGTCGTATCGCCTTTGCCTCCGCGAAAGACCATTGGCGTAAAACCGGATGCCGGTGAATACTTGGTGAAGTGGCCGTTGTCGCCCATCAACACGACAATCGTATTTTCTGCCACGCCAAGCTCGTCCATGCGCGTAAAGATTTCGCCCAAATACGTGTCCAGCTCTTGCAGTTTGTCGGCGTACAGACCTCCATTGACACTTTCCGGCCCGTCACGCCCGGCCCGCGTGTTGTCCAGCGGGATCATCGGCCAATACTGTAGGAAGAAAGGCTCAGTACCGCCGGCCAAGCGTTCCAGTTCACTCAGGGTTTTTTCCTGAAAAGCTTGGTTCATCTCATCATATTTGGCTGCGTTCCAACGCTCACCCGGCTCCATTCGGATCTCACGAACAGGTCCGCCGGCATTTCCTTCGATCACCGTGGCCATGGCCGATGCATCGGGGCGGAACCAGTCGTCGATCGTGTAATCGTCGACAAAATCTGCGATACCAACCGAAACCTGCTCGCGGATTGCATCGTCATTGAAAATCGTCAACTGGCCCTGTTGATGAACGGCGTGCTGCGCATAGTCGAACCCCTGGTTCATTGCCCAGCTCTCGGCAATGTCACCCATGTGCCACTTCCCGACATGCGAGGTTGCATATCCTTCGGCCTTCAATACCTCGGCAAGCGTCACTTCCTCTCCGGGCAAACCGAAACCAGCGATGTCGACGGTCGTATCACCCATTCCGATCCGAACCGGCAGACGACCGGTCGTCTGGGCCACACGTGTCGGGGTGCAGGATGGCTCGGTATACATGCGCACCATGCGCATCGCTTCGTCAGAAAAATCGTTGATGTTTGGGGTGCTGATGCCGCGTACCGCGTTCAATTCTGGGATACCCATATCCCCAAAACCGATGTCATCGACCAGAATACTGATGATGTTCGGGGGGTTGCCACCGTTCTCGTCTCGAAATGCCGCGAGAGCCTGATCAACGGCTGTATCGTCCTGTTCCCAGGCATCCCTGTTCTGGGCCTGAAGGATATAAAATTCGGAATCATGCGCAATGGGTGCATCCTGCGCGTAGGCAGGTGCGCTGATCGCCAGAGAACCCAGCAAAAACAACTTGATATCCATTTCTTTAGGTTTCCTTTTTCCTTGGGTTTTCTTCTCGCTCCAGACCCTGTGCGATAAGATCGTGGGCGACACTGGAGAGTGTCTGACCGGTTAAATCCGCAAGACGCGTAAGCCTGTGACGCTGTGAGGGTGTAAGAAGGGTCACGATCCGTTCCGACCGCACTTCTGCTTTCGGAAGCGGAGGGCGACCACGTTTGGGCGCGGCAAGCGGATCGGGCAATTTCATTTGAACATATTCCTATGTTTCGACTAAGCTTTTCATGCAAACTACAGGGGAGATATTTTGCACCGCATCAAAAAATCGACAAAACTAGACTTGGCCCCGCCCGAAGCGCCCCGGTTCTTTGCGGCCACTTTCCGTGATCCGAACCAAATCGCCGCAATATCCAAATGGGATATGGATTTCCGTCAGATCGAAGACGGCGAAATGCAGGCGGATTTCAAGGTCAGATCCGGCCCGCTTATTTCCGTTATGAAGTTTGGTTTCTCGCGGCGTGTGCACCAGATCGGCGCGTCTCCGAAGGGGCACATCACATTTGGCATCCCTACCCATTCAAGACTGACGGACTGGAACGGTAACAGCATCGAAACGCCACCGTTTCTGTCCTTCGGCAGCGGCGATGAGTTCGACTGTATCAGCGACAGCGGGTTCGGCGGATATACGTTGACCGTTGAAACTGAGAATGCGATGAAAATAGGCGAGAAGCTGGGGATCGCAGTCTCTGATACAGAATTCGGGGCATTTTTGTTGCCTGCAACGCCACCTGATCGCTCGGCTGCGCTTTTGAACGACATTCAGACTTTGTTGGCGAACCCAAATTCATCAGAACAGGGCGAAACCCATTTGATCGAAGAGATACTGCGGATCGCTTTGGGGGGCGGAGCGGATCGCAGGGAACCGCGGATAAACCGAAAAGCTCTGGCACTTGCTGCGGCCATTGATCGGATGACGGCGACCCCGGACGAAAACGTCCCCATCAGCGAGATCTGCGGGGATATCAGTGTGTCATTGCGCACATTGGAACGCGCGTTCAACGAAAAATTCGGTATCGGCCCAAAGGCCTATTACACAAGGCTCCGCCTTAACAGGGTTCGCAGCCTGCTTGCAGAACAAGGCAAAGATCTGTCAATTTCTGACGCCGCAAACCGATATGGCTTTTGGCATATCGGGCAGTTCTCACAAGATTACAAAAAGTGTTTCGGCGAATTGCCATCGGCCACTGTCGATTGAAAACACTTGGCTTTGTGCTGTTTATGACCATGGCCTTTCATCGAAGCAAATCCGAAACCGCGCAAAAGCTCAGCAGGTCAGGCTCGGGCCGCATTCCATTTCAGGCACATGCGCCGTCATGATTCACAAAATCTTGCTCAACTCGCAACTTCGCCGCTGTTCAAAAACCGCTTATGCGATCTATCAGCCAGTACATTGACACTGAGCCGATCCCATACGCGGTCAAGACCGTGGCATGTTTGCCAACCGGAAGCGCGATCAGCCGCCAGGTTGCCATCAGAAGAGCCAAGGCAGCAATAAAACTCAGCTGCCCGGCTTCGACACCGAGGTTGAAGGCCAGCAATGCCGCGGGAATATCGTTAGGGGGCAACCCTATATCAGCCAATGCCCCTGCAAAACCTAGGCCGTGCAAAAGCCCGAACCCGAAGCAAACGATCCAGGGTTTCTGTTTTGAAAGCCGGAACCGTCTTTCGCCGCCTTTGACGATCTCCATCGCCAGAAAAACGATGGACAGTGCGATAACGGCCTCGACCGGTGGTCCGGGAACATTCAAAACGCCCATCGTTGCCAGCGCCAAGGTTATTGAATGCGCAAGTGTGAACGCTGTTACGGCTCCGACAAGTTTCCATGGATCGCGGACCAGAACAAACAGGGCAAAGACAAACAGAAGGTGATCCCAACCTTCCAGTATGTGTTCAAATCCCAACTGGGAATATGCGGCAAACACTGACCATGTCGACTGTTCAGAAGGTATGATTTGAACATTGATATCCGGTGTAAAACGAAGCGTAGTAGGTTGAGCATCCTGGGGATGCACACGCGCCAGCACGTCGTTTCTCTGAGTCTCAAGGCCCTCAATGGCAATGGGTTGGCCCGCGATACCCGCCTGGCATTCGACGACCCAGGACGAAACCCACCCTCGACCGTCGGAAATGGGATCCGGGCCACGCGCCGGAGTGCAGCCATCTGGCAGAATTGCGTCAATCGCCATCGGTTGGCCATTCACGTCGGGCTTTCGCCAATGAACGCTCCAGGTGTCAGAGGCAATTTGACGAATTTCCAGATATCCCGGATCAAGCGCGTGCGCAGCAGCGAAATTTGCAGGCCACACAAACAGCAGCGCAAACAGGAAGCAGATCAAGGTTCTCATTTGGCCGGGCCTGAAAGATCGGGGGCCACAATCTCGTATTTTTCGGCCAGAGACTGATATTGCGCTTGCGCCAAATCTTCACTCATCGCGCGGCGCCAGTCCCGCAGCACCGCGTCGTAAATTTCAGCAAGTGGCGGTGTTCGGCTGGGCTCGACAGCAACGACCTCGACAAGGTGAATACCGTAGCCTGACCGGATCGGACCCGTCCACTGACCTGTTTCGACCTCTGTGATGCTTTGCGAAAACCCTCCTCCAAAGACCGACTCGACAACCCGCGTCGCGGACAACGGCATTGACGCCGGCAGCAAGGTTGAACCGCCCAGATCGGGAATGTCCTGCTTGGCGCGCAGGCTGGCCAGGGCTTTCTCGATTTCGGCCTCTCCGGGCTCCTCTCCAAGAAAGACCTGATTAAAGGCCACCATGACAGGCGTTGCATAGCGTTCCGCGTTTTCCTGAAGAAAAACCTCCAGATCTTCGTCATTCGGAACGATGGAAGTGGCAATGGCTTCGGTCAGATAATCCATTTTTTGGCTCAGCCGGGTCCTTATCAAGGGATCTCCGCGATCCAGACCAAGTTGCCTTGCCTCCCTGACCAGAACCTCTTCACGAATGGATGCGTCGACCAAAGCCTTCAGTTCCGCATCGCTTGGAGGGCGTTTCCACTGCGCTTCGAAACGAGCGGACAAAAGCGCAACGTCATCCTCGTCGAGTGTTATTTTCTCAAAATCTTCAACGTTCTCGCTTTCCGGCGCTATAATATGGAACCAAACAAAAATTGCCGCCCCAATCAAAAAAAAATGGAGCAGAGGTTCTTTCAGTACTCGCATCAAGCCTCCTGCGTGAAACGTGGCCAGATTGTTTGTTCAAATGTTGGCGTCATCGGGTCGGGTTTTGCATGATGATGCCCTCCGCGTGTTACAGTAACGCGGAGGACGCACCGAGGTAAGGTCATTGACCCGGCTTGTGTTCCAATCGCAGAACGGATCACTCTGCCGGGGTGTACCAGATCGGGGACGAATAGGCGCGTTCCTGATGCGTAAGCACTGCATCCTCGGGCAATTCGATACCGTATCTCAATTTGTCGTACAGGATCCAACGCGGCGTTGGAATTTCGATGGCGCGGACGTAGTAAAACGCGCGCGCATTCGGATCGAAATCCGGGTCTGACCATACGGTGACAAGTTCGGCCGTTCCGATTGTGTTGGTCCAGCTGGCAGTCTCCACGTCCACCGTGTTTCCAACCGCAGGGACTTTGTAGTTTTGATCGACCTCGCGGTTATCCGACCATGCGACGTCGTAGACCTTTTCCTGCAAGGCACCTTCAGAATCGAGCCATCCCTTTATCACTTGAACACGGTCCAGATTGGCACCAACCGGGTCGCGCAGAGCGGCGATCAGGAAGCTTGGCGCAGCCTCACCCTCGCGCGGGCGCAGGTCCGAACCCATTGGCACGCCTTTGGTATAGCCAACATTGGCCAAGAAACGGGTTTCAACATCTGCTTCACTGAAATCCCATCCGCCAAAGAACCGCAGGCCGATCCTTGGCCCGGTCGTTGCATAGGTTTCGCGGCGCTTGAACGCGTCAAAGATCGCCGAGCGTGTATTCTCGGTAGCCCAGACGGCCGTGTATCCGGAGGCGACAAGCAGGTCGCCGGGAATTTCACCAAGGTCATTGGCTATGAACGGATGCTTGATACGCGAGGCTGAGGGTTCGACGCTGACGGATTTTCCAAAGAAGTTGTCTTCTTCGGCCGTGGCCAGAGAGGTATGGCTGTCCGTCGCACCCCCCATGCCGAATTTATAGGGATTCACGCCAAACTTTTCTTCCAGCATCAACCCGCGTTTCAATGCCTCTCGGGCGTACTCTCCGGCCAGCATGTCATCGGTTTTCAACTCGGTTATGTCCAGATTGCCGACGTCCCAGTTCTCGTAATCGGCAAACTCATCATCCGGGCTCAGGAAAGGATGCGCTTCACCGTCGCCCTTTATCTGGGTGACTTCGTAATGGGGTTCCCATTTTGCGCGGGCCGCGACATATTCCTCGTCAACCTTGCCGCCGTGATAGGTGTCTTCGGTTGGGAACATCCACCCATTCGACAGGTTCCCGTTATGGGCAAAGGCAACTGCACGCCCCCCCGTTTTTTCCTGATACTCTTCAAGCCAGGCATAAAGCGCCTTTGGATCCGTATCACCGTAGGGCGGTTGCGTGACCGGCGGCACCATTTGAAGCGCCCTGATTGGCCCATCGCGCAGCATGACATTGCGGTGCAAGTTGAACCCTTTCGGTACCGAGGTCCATTCAAAACCGATGAAAGCGGTAAAGGTGCCGGGGTCATTGTGCCGCTCTGCCGCCAGAACGATGCTTTCCCAGGTAAAGGCAAACGCATCGGCACCGGGGCTGTAGGATTCCAGCAGGATTTCCGGCAGTGTCATTTGCGAAAAATTGGTGATGATGTCGAAAGCCGCTTTACCGGCTTCTTCCCCGCCGGCCTTGTACCCCTCGTACCATTCCAGTCCTTTGGGATCAGAAAGAACGCCCGGTTTGCCAGCCTGCAAATCCGGCGCAAACCCCATCAGGTCCGTGTGATCCGTGAGAACCATCCAATCCAATGGTCGTGACAGTCTTACAGGCTGACCTGTTGAAGAAATGACCTGCTCACCCTTGGCGAAACGCCACGCCTCATCCGGCAGCAAGGTGTTCCCGAAAGCACCCGCATCCAGCGAAAGCCCGGTGTGAAGGTGAGTGTCCCCCCATAATGGGCGTTCAGGAAATGTGCGTTGGGCGTAAGGGGAATAGGGCTGATCAGAAAACAATCCCTCGGCAGCATCTTCGCTGGGTACGGCGTCGGCACCAACAACAGCAGGGACCAATACGAGTGAGATTACGCAAGCAGATTTCCGAAACAAAGTGACCTCCCAGTTCAGGAATACTTAGCTGTGAGGGCGAATTTCATCGCGCCATTTTTATATTCCCATTTTCTTATATCACATTCTATTGGCCAAAGGGTTTTTTTAATCTGAGAGCTGCAAACCCGCGCAATCAGGGAATTCGGCGAAAGCACTTAGGGTGATCGCTAATCGTGTTCACCTGACAAGACCCGTCGGATCATCTTATCTGATAGTAAAATGAAAGCTTCCGGCTGACGCCCCCAGGCGGACGCGGGAAAGGTGCGGCGGTTCGAACCTGTTCTTTGGCTGCGCGCTCTATTTCCGGCGAGCCAGAGCTTTCGACGACATCAACCCAAGCCAATGAACCATCCGGGTCAATCTGGAAAAACACCCGCGCATAGCCGCGACCGGCAACGTAAACGATTGGCGCCCTGTTCAGATGAACAAGAACCTGACCCGCATAGTTCGTGGTGTCCGAATTTCCCGGCCCCCGCCCGCCTGAACGGGTGCCGCCCCGGTTTTGTCGGAAGGCGTCGACACCCTCTCTTTGATACGTCGCCAGAGGTGATTCAATCGTCTGTTCCGGAAATCTCAAAGCGTCAAAGTTGCTTGACGGATCCAACGCACCCCGCAGGGTGGGTTGCGGGCGTCGGTCTGGAAGGCGAGGCCGCAATGACGTGGCTACGGCCTGTTCGGATCCGTCCACGCTTGCATCGGGAACGGTCAGTTCGGCGTCGTCATCCAGAGGTTCAGACGCTTCTTCTGGTATTACAGGTTCAAGTGGGGACGTGTTTTCCGGAACAATAGGAGCCACCTCGACCGGTAACGCGGCGATCTGTTGTTGTTCCTCGGACACCGGTTCTTCGGCAGAAGAAGGCTCAACCGGAGCAACCGCCTCTTCAATCGGCACCTCAGGTGTTTCGGCCAACGCTTCGGGCCTTGCCGACACAGCGCCTTCAGCTTCGGCGGCTTCGCCTTCGTCCTTCAGGTTCTGGTCTACAAGGTCCACGACAACCTCATCCGGCGCCCTCGGCTGGATAATCGTTGAATCCCCGGTATCGGGCGTGAACGTCTCTTGCGGATTCGGCGAGGCCACGCGGGCATCACTTGTCGGAACTTCTGCTTCCTGCGGCTGGGTTGGCGGTTCCACCGGAGGGGTTGGCGGTTCATCCGGCGCAGGCGGTACGGGTTCGATCGTGGTATCGGCCAACTCTTCGAACGCGTTGCTGAGTTCGATCGTGTCGGTACCGGGTTCCCCGGAAGCCGGATCTGACAAATCTGGTACCGTGACAATCAGGCCGATCAGATGCACCAGTACGGAAATCGAAATTGCAATGATTGCAACAAAAACGGACCGCCTGATCATTCGAGGGCCTGTTCGGTCACCAGAAAAACGGTTGGCGCACCCAACCGGCGCAAACTGCTGGTGATCTCCATCAATCGAGAGGCCGACGCATTCCTGTCTGGAACGATCCGCACGGGTCCCGATTCATGCGCGGCCATGAAAGCTTCTGCCTCGATCGGATTGCCGCGAAAACTCAATGTCCCGTCCCGATGAAGAACAAGCGCATCCGGCGGCTCGCGGCCGTCAAGATCCGCAGTATTCACTAGATCCAGATCGGGATCCAATGGCGGTGCAATCGTACCCGTAATCAGAAAAAAGATCAGGATCAGAAAGACGACGTTGATCAGCGGAATTGTGGAATCGCGATTTCGACCGGGTCGGATGTAACGGATCATTGCCTCACTCCAACACCCTGACTGTCAAACCTTCGCGCCCGCGCAAAGGGACAAGCAGGTCCACAAGACGTTGCGCGGTTGTCCCGGGATCAAGGCTTACCAGCACCTGACCGGCCTGGACCTGATCGAACAATTCCTCAAGCGACAGGGGTTCGCCGTTCAGGACAACACGTGTGGGGCCAAGTTGCACGAAAAGGCGCTCGGGCGGTGCAGCGTCGGCATTCCCGCCTGTGGCGGCGCTGCTCAACTCGATCTCGCTGAACCGCGAAAACGTTGAGGACAGCATGAAAAAGAGCAAAAGCAGAAAGATCACGTCGATAAGGGGTGTCATCGACATGCGCCGCCGCACAAAAGGCGCAGTGTTACGCATGTTCTGGGGCGACCGGGAGCTGTGCCGCCGCTTCCGTGCTTTGGATGGAATGACCGGGAACCAGAACCGTACGCAAAGCCTTGTCCGCAAAAACACGCTCGCGTGCGGTTCGGCTTTCAAGCCAGGACAAAACCATCGAAGTTGGCATCGCAACGGCCAGACCCACAGCCGTGGTGATCAGGGCCACCCAGATCCCGCCGGCCAAAAGTGACGGATCAACCGATGATCCAGCGGTTTGCAAGCTTTGGAAAGCACTGATCATACCCAGAACCGTACCAAAAAGACCCAGCAAAGGCGCCAACTGCGCCACGGTGTCCAGCAAACGAAAACCACGTTCCAGCCCGGCAAGCGCCAAACCCGCTTCGGCATCCAGCCGGTCATCGGCCCCCGGAACACCAGATGCGTTCATCGCCGCGCCTACAATAGGAGCAAGATAGCTGCTGCTGTCCGCCAGCCTTGCGCGCGCGGCACTGCGATCTCCTGCATCCCAGGCCGCCAGAGCTTCAGACAGCACCTTGTGCCGCCCGACACCGCAGGCTGCAAATTGCCAGAGTTTGTAGAGGGTGACCGCCAGCGTCAAAACCGACATGGCGATCAATATCGCCACCACCGGCCCGCCGAGGTCAAAAATCTCACGAAGTGCGGCTATAGGACTCATCCCAACAACTCCATTTCCACCCTGCTGCTCAGCGTGAGGGTGCTGTCGCATATGTCACTTTCGGTACCATCCACGACGCAGGAGTTCGCGCCGTTGATCAAGGCTTGTCCAACTGTGTCACATGTTCTGTTGGGAAGGTCGAACTGGCGCACCCGGGGCCGGTCGGCGGGCAGATCGCGAAAATCGAACAGAGAAAGGTTCAAAACACCGCCTTCGGTGTCGAAAATGACGGTTTCGAACACTGCACCGTCGATCGGCTGCCCGGTTTCATTCTTGACCAGAAACGTCAACCTGCACGCGCTGGCGACATCCTCGGCCGAGTTCAGCTCCACAAAGAGCCGTGCAGCGGAATCGGATTGTGCAGACGCTGTGGACAGCAAACAGCCAGAAAACATGGCCGCGACGATAATGCGACGAAACAGCATGAACAGACTCCGTGTTGCAGCGCTGGAATAATCGGGCAGCGACCGTCAGCTTGCCCATCTGCGTTTCTACCCGAGGGACATGTTACATTAAAGAGCCGCGAAGGGTGGTAAAGTAAAAGGGTCGTCAGCGCGTGTTGATATACGTACGTTCACGGCAAGACATACGGTGCGCAATCAGAATTTCAACTGCGCACAAAGCTGCTCCGCGCATCTGGACAACCAGCAAGTTGATGTCGGATCTAATTTGAAAAGTCGCACTTTTTCCAAACAGGTGCTTAAGCCGCAACAAAAAGCGTGAAACTGCGCTCGATCCAGTCTTCACAGAAAATCACTCAAAGCGGTTTTTGAACGTCGTTTTCACTTAATTCTTGCTAAAAGCGCGAAAAATAATGCATATTTGTCTACATTTTTAATGCATATGAATAATAATAACGTGTTTTTTTAAGAGGCAAGCGTCGAGCACAGCGCGGTTTCCGTGCTTTAAAGTCCATTGGGGGAAGGGGTTCGAGTTTGTCGTTGTTAAAGATTGTAATGGTTCTTTGCGTTGTCGTGGCTATACCGTCGCAGACCATCGCCAACATCGGAAAAATTATTAGCGTCAAACAAGGCGCCCAAGTTGTTCGCGCGGGAAAAGCACAACCCGTTTATTCAGGAATGGAGGTTGCGTCCGGCGACGCGCTCAGCACTGATCAGACAGGCGTAATCCAAATCGTTTTTGTGGATGACACCAAGATTGCCATTGGCCCCAACGCACGCATGGTTCTGGATGTGTCCATGTTGCGAAATAACCGCAAAGCCAAGAGCTTTGCCGTTCAGGCTTTGGGTGGCAGTTTTCGGTTTATTTCCGGAAAAAGCCGAAAGAGAGCCTACTCGATCAGGACACCGTCGGCGACAATGGCCGTGCGCGGCACCACCTTCGACATGTGGATCGTGTCGGAAAAACAAAGCGCGATGCTTGTCCTGCAAGGTACGGTCCGCATGTGCGGCAGTCAGGGCGCGTGCAGGTCTTCGGGGCGTCAATGCAGCATGTTCGCAACAAGCGGAGATGGAGGAGTAGGACGGCCTGCCGATCAGGCGCAATACGAACAAGCGCTGAAAAGCGGGTTTCCATTCGTTCAGTCCCAGGAAGGGCTGCTGCCCCCTTTGCAGGTACGCGTTGAAGGGTGCTCAGGTGATGGAGCGCCCATACGGCGCATCGAGACAGACCGGTCGGAAGCCCGTAGGGACCCTCCTCAGCAACGCGAAGCGCAGAATACGGTCACTGGCCCTTCGCCTTCCGCGAACAATGAACCGGCAAGAGAAGAACCGGACCATGCAGAACCCGAACGCGAAGAACCAGAGCAGGAAGAGCCCGACAGAGAAGAACCGGAGCAGGAAGAACCTGAACCGGAAGAACCTGAACATGAGGAACCCGAACGGGAAGAACCGGAACCTGAGGAGCCCGAACGGGACGAACCAGAGCGGGAAGAAACTGATCCGTAATTGCTCGGGAATTGCTGTTGAACACGCAGTTCCAGTTCCATTTGTCTGGAGGATGGTTTGAGCGACAAGCTGCGGAAATCCAGGAACGGGCGATGGGCCTTCCGCCTCGTGGGGCTGGGTCTGATCCTTTTGGGTTGCTTAATCCGGGCGTGGGATCCGTACCCGGTTCGAATGACGCGCCTGATCTATTTCGACGTTTTGCAAAGATTATCCCCGCGGGAGTTCAATCCCGAACTCCCCGTGCGCGTCGTGGATATCGATGAGGCCTCGCTTGCCAGCTTTGGACAATGGCCCTGGCCCCGCACTTTGGTTGCGCAGTTGGTTCAAAATCTGGGTGACTACGGCGCTGCGACGATTGCGTTCGACATGCTGTTTGCCGAACCTGACCGGTATTCGCCGTCTCGCCTTCTGAATGATCCATCGCTGGCGGGCGTACTGACTGTGGAACGCCATGCCGAAAAGCTGGACAACGATGTCGTCCTTGGGATGGAAATGGCTTACTGGCCCGTGGTGCTGGGCGTGGCCGCGCGATTGTCAGCCAAAGGTGAGCCCATTGCGGCCAAGGCCGGAATCATTGAATTCGGGGAAAGCCCCGCCGAGGGGCTGATCTCGGTTCCGCATTGGACGCCGATCGCGCCACCATTGGATCGGGCGGCGGCGGGTGTCGGCGGGGTCAATGTCTCGCCCATCGGAGGAACCGGCATCGTAAGACGGGCGCCGGTTCTCTGGAACGGTCCGGACGGTCCGCTGCCAAGCCTTGCCGTCGAAGCCCTCAGGGTCGCCCTGGGTGAGACCAGCATTTTCGTGGAAGGCGCGCCTGACGAGGCTGGCATCATGCTGGCCGTCGAAATCGCCGGATACCGTTTACCGACAACCGAGAATGGCGAGCTTTGGCTGAAGTACCGGCGGGACAGCCCCGACCTTTACATTTCAGCCAAGGATGTCCTGGAAGGTACTGAAGACCACGGGCTGCGATCCGAAATTGAAGGAAGAATAATCCTGATCGGAACCTCAGCTGCCGGTTTGTTCGATATTCACCAGACGGCGCTTGGCGAAAGCGTCCCCGGTGTTTCTATTCATGCCCAGATGATCGAACAGATTCTGACCGGTGATATGCTCAGCCGGTCTGATGTGACCGCGGCGCAGGAACTGCTTGCATTTGCGTTTCTGGGGCTTGTGGTGATTGCCGTCATGTCCAGCTTTGGTGCCATCGCATCCTTCATCGCCGGTGGCATAGCCGCCGCAGCCGTTCTTGCCATCAGCTGGCTGGTTTTTCAAAACCAATCCATCCTGTTCGATGCCACCTTCCCCCTGATTGGAGGCATCGCAAATTTTGGTCTGCTGGCGGGGTATCTTTTTGTTTCGACCGAGCGTGAAAAGCGCCAGATTCGAAAAGTCTTTTCGCATTACGTGGCCCCGGAAATCCTTGATGAAATGGAGAATTCGGGCCACCAGCTGCAATTGGGCGGAGAAAGTCAGGCAATCACCGTGATGTTTTCGGATATCCGGGGATTTACCGCTCTGTCCGAGTCCGCGTCGGCAACGGAACTTGTATCCTTGCTGAACGCGCTGTTTTCCAAGCTTGGAGATCAGATCCTGCATGAGCGTGGTACGATCGACAAGTTCATCGGTGACGCCATCATGGCCTTCTGGAACGCGCCTTTACCTGTTGCGGACCATCCATGCCGCGCAGGGCTTGCCGCGCTCAGGATGCGGCGTGCCCTGGCACAGTTCAATGCATCCGAGATCATGCGGAACCGAAAGCCGATAGCGCTGGCAACCGGAATCGCCACGGGGCAGGCCTGCGTCGGCAACATCGGATCGCAAAAACGGTTCAACTATACGGTTATCGGAGACGTCGTGAATGTTTCGGCACGGATCGAACAATGCTGTCGAACGGTCGAGTATGACATAGTCGTCTCAGACGCGGTGTATCAAGCCGGGCGAGATGACCTGGCATTTTTGCAGGCAGGCCATGTTGACTTGAAAGGCAAAGCCAACCCAGAGCCCGTTTTTGTTCTGGTTGGAGATTCCGCTTTGCGGAAGACCGACGCGTTCCAGGAACTCTTTGCCCGGCACAATAAGTTGATCGCAGCATTGAGAACCCGAAAGCCTCAGGGCGACATCCTGCGCATGTGTCATCATTGCGAAGAACTTGCCGCAGATATCGAACCCGGATTGCGCCAGTTCTATCGCGCTTTGGCAGGTCGAGCGGCCGATTTCCGCGCGGTCTCATCATCTGGGCCTGTCATGTTCACCCGAAACACCAGAATAGCCGGTGGTGTTTAGGCGGCGCTGCATGGAAAAGTCGGCTGACTTCGGCCCCCAAAGCCCTGCGTCAGTGAGTGTCACGTGAGACGCGCACCCTGTGCGTCGAAGCGATAGACCCTGCCTGGGGAATATCCAAATCGGATGCTCTGACCGGCTTCAACCTGATGCTGCCCGAACAGGCGCGCGGTGATCTGGTGATCCTGCATCATGGCAATCACGTTGGTGTCACCGCCCAAATGCTCGACATGGGTGACGTTTGCGACCACCGGACCGTCGTCAGACAAAAACAGGTCTTCCGGCCGGATCCCCGTTGTAATGTCTGCGCTTTCGCCGATCATGCTGGCAGGAAAGAAATTCATCGACGGCGCCCCAAGAAAACCGGCCACGAACTGGTTGGCAGGATTGTTGTAAAGCTCCATCGGGCTGCCGACCTGTTCCACACGCCCGTCGCGCAGAACGACGATTTTATCGGCAAGAGTCATTGCCTCGGTCTGGTCATGGGTCACGTAGATCATCGAAGCGTCAAGCTGCCGGTGCAGGTTCGCAATTTCCAACCGTGTATTCATACGCAGAGCCGCATCGAGATTGGACAGCGGCTCGTCGAACAGGAACAGCTTTGGTTCCCGGACGATGGCACGACCGATGGCGACGCGCTGGCGCTGACCACCGGACAGTTCGGAAGGATACCGGTCAAGGTAAGGTTCAAGGTTCAGCATCTTGCCTGCCCTTTCGACACGCTCGTCGATGACCTGCCTGCTCTGGCCCTCCTGTTTCAGCGCCAATGACATGTTCTTGCGCACGTTCAAGTGGGGATAGAGAGCGTAACTCTGGAACACCATCGCGATACCGCGTTTCGAAGGCGGGGTGAGATTCATGAGCTCTCCGCCGATGCGCACTTCGCCCGAAGTCACATCCTCGAGCCCCGCGATGACACGCAGAAGGGTGGATTTGCCACAGCCCGAGGGGCCGACGAAGACGACGAATTCGCCCTCGTCAACGTCGATGTTGATATCCTTGAGGACCTCGACGGTGCCGAAGGATTTGTTCACGTTTTGCAGCGTCAGGGCGGTCATGTGCGTGCCTCTTTCAGCGAAATGGGTTGGCCGGTACGGATGCTTTCATCAGCGGCCAGGCAGATGGCCAGCGATTGCACGGCATCGTTCATGTGGCGGGTCAGATCGATATCTTCGGCGATGGCGCGCAGCATATAGGCTTGCTCGGCATCGCAGAGTTGCTGATGGCCGGGCTCATCCGGCATCTCTATTATCCGGTCGCCGTCAGGGCGGTGGACCAGAAGGCCGCCAACCTTGGTGTGGCCGTCGATATCCGCGGATGCGCCCTTGTTGCCATCCGTGATTGAAACCGATCCGTTGGGGGACACGATATCTTTCACGAAAAAGGCGGTCTCGGACATCATCGGGCCCCAGCCAGCCTCGTACCAGCCGACCGAGCCGTCTTCGAAAATCACCTGAAACTGGCCGTAATTGTACATGTCTTCGGCAATCTCATCACTCAGGCGCAGGCCCATGCCATGCACGCGGACGGGATCGGAATCGGTGATCTGGCACATCACATCGACGTAATGCACGCCGCAATCGACGATAGGCGATGTCGTCTGCATCAAGGCCTTGTGGGTTTCCCATTCGGCCCCGCTGCTTTGCTGGTTCAGGTTCAGACGGAAGACATACGGCCCGCCGAGATCGCGCGCCTCCGAGATCAGTCGCATCCATGACGGGTGGTGCCGCAGAATATATCCGATCACCAGTTTCCGGCCGGTTTCCACTGCTTTTGCGACCACGTGTCTGGCGTCCGCAACCGTCGTGGCCAGTGGCTTTTCAACAAAGACATGCGCACCTGCTTCCATTGCGGCGCAGGCGAAGTCTGCGTGGCTGTCGGAATAGGTTGCGACGACGACCAAATCGGGGTTTGTCTCGGCCAGTGCCGCCTGAAAATCCGAAAAGGCCGGATAGCCTGATAGGTCGTGATGGTCTACTTGACCTGTGCGGTTGACCAGCCCCACGATCCGTGCGTCGGGGTGGCGATGATGGGCCAAGGCATGGCTCAGGCCCATGTTGCCAAGACCAGCGATCAGTACCCGGGTCATTTGACAGCCCCTGAGGTGATACCGCGGATCAGCTGGCGCGAGAAGATGACGTAGAGCACCAGAACCGGCAGGATCGCCATGCTGAGCGCGGACAGAACCGCGTTCCAGTCGGTCACAAACTGGCCGATGAAGACCTGGCTGCCCAACGTCAGGGTTTTGGTCTCTTCAGCGGGTGCCAGGATCAAGGGGAACCAGAGATCGTTCCAGATCGGGATCATATTGAACACGGCGACGGTTGCCATGGCAGGCCGGACCAGAGGCAGCACCAACCGGAAAAAGATCGTGTATTCCGAAAGCCCATCGATGCGCCCCGCATTCTTCAGGTCATCACTGACTTGGCGCATGAACTCGGACAGGATGAACACCGCCAGCGGCAAACCCTGTGCCGTGTAGACGAAGATCAGGGCCCAGAGCGTGTTCACAAGCCCTGTGGCGACCATCATCTCCAGGATCGCCACGGTGCCGATGCGGATCGGAATCATGATCCCAAGCGCCAGATAAAGCCCCATCAACATGTTGCCCTTGAACCGGTATTCGCTGAGGGCAAAGGCGGCCATGGCGCCGAACAGAAGGATAAAGGCCAGTGAAACCACGGTGACGATCAGCGAGTTCTGAAAGTAGAGAAAGAAATCCCCCTGCTTCATCACCGTCTGGTAGCCGATCAAGGAAAAGCTTTCGGCATCAGGCAAGGCAAGCGGCTCGCGAAAGATGGCACGGCGCGTTTTGAAGCTGTTGATGATGATCACGAAAACCGGAAACAGGGCGATCAGAGTGTAAAGGATCAGCGCACCATGCATTGCGACGGTGTTCAGTGGATTCGAGCGTGCCTTGTTCATTGCAGAGCCCTCACAGCTGATACCGGCGCATCCGGGTCTGGATGCCGAAAAGGTAAATGCAAACACCCACAAGGATGATGGCGAACATGGCGCCGGCAATGGCGGATCCCATATACGGATCACCCAGTTGCAGCTGGAAGCCAAAGAACGTGCGGTACATGAAAGTGCCCAGGATGTCGGTCGAAAAATCCGGCCCCGCCAGCGCGCCCTGAGAGACATAGATCAGGTCAAACGCGTTGAAATTGCCCACGAATGTGAGGATCGAGATGATCCCGATCGAGGGCAGGATCAGCGGCAGTTTTATTTTCCAGAAAGCCGAAGCTCCGGTGATCCCGTCGATCTCTCCGGCTTCAAGAATTTCTTCGGGGATCGACAGAAGGGCCGCATAGATCAGCATCATCGGGATGCCGACAAATTGCCAGACCGAGACAAGCGCCAGAGTTGTCAGCGCGTATTCTTCCTTGCCCAGCCAAGGCGCGAACAGGGATTTCAAGCCAACCGCGTCCAACATCGAGGGCGCAATCCCCCAAAGCGGAGACAGGATCAGTTTCCAGGCAAAACCCACGATCACGAAGCTCAGGATCGTCGGAATGAAAATGGCCGACCGGTAGAGTGCGGCAAAGCGCAGCCTCGGGTGTGACAGGATCGCGGCCAAAGCGATGCCGATGGGGTTCTGCACCAGCATGTGGATCAGGAAGAACCAGAAGTTGTTGCCCAGCGCATTCCAGAATTGCTCGGACCAGAGCGGATCAAGGAACAAGGTTCGGAAATTCTCCAACCCCACATACACACGCGCCTGATCGACTTCGGTAAACAGCGCAAGGCGGAGCGTGTTGAACAAGGGCAGGATCATCACCGCCGTGTAAACCAGCACCGCAGGTGCAAGAAAAACGGCGATGTGCCAGCGTATGCGGCGGGTCTGCATGGGGATCTCCGGGGAAAAGGTGCCGGACGCGACGGGCCGCGTCCGGTGAAGGTGGTTCAGGTCTTACTGATGCGGTGCGTACCAGCTGGCCAGCCCGTCTTGCAGTTTCTTGCCCAAAGCCTCGGGGCTTTCGGTGCCCTTGATGGCTGCAACGGATGCACCCCAGGTCTCGTTTTCGAGGTTGGGCGTGCCGCGTGACAGGATCTGGTAGGTCGAACGGATGGTGCTCTCGCACTCATCCCGCCATCCGACGATTTCCTTGGCAAGGGGATCTTCCAGTTCAACCGGAGTATTGGACAAAGGGAAGAAACCGGGAACCGCATTGCCGAAAATGCTGGCGAATTCCGGGCTTGCGACCCAAGCCAGGAACGTGCGGGCAGCCTCCTGGTTTTCACTGGCAGCGTTCAGACCGATGCCGATATCTGTATGGTCCGAGATATAGCAGGTGTCACTGGCATTTTGGACCGGCGGCTTGAAGGCGCCCATCTCAAAATCTGCCTGCGTGTTGAAACCTGCAATCTCCCAGCTGCCCGCCGGGTAAATTGCAGCGCGGCCCAAAGTGAACAGGTTCTGGCTGTCGGGATAGGTCTGCGCCTCATATCCGTCACCCAGATAATCGGCCCATTTCGCCAAAGTGGCAAAGGGCGCGACCCACTGAGGGTCGGTCAGTTTCTGCTCGCCCCGGATCAACGCCAGACGGCCTTCTTCACCCTTCCAGTAGTTCGGGCCGATATTGTTATAGCCCATCGTTGCGGCTTCCCACTGGTCATTGGTGCCCATTGCCATCGGAATATAGGTGCCGTCTTCCTTGATCTTGTCCAACACTTCAAAGAATTCTGCCTCGGTGGTCGGAACCTCCAGACCCAGTTCGTTGAACGCATCCTTGTTGTAGATGAAACCGTGGATCACCGATGCCATCGGAACACAAAAACTGGCCGACCCATCGTCAGTCTGCCACGCCGATTTGGCTACGTCCGAGAAATTGTCCATCGCATCCAGATCGGACAGGTCGGTCAGATGGCCCGCTTCGTACAGCGCCAGAGAAGCATCGAACGGGCGGCAGGTGATCAGATCACCGGCGGATCCGGCTTCCAGTTTCGAGTTCAGAACCGCGTTGTACTCCGCCGGGGCCGAAGGCGAGAAAACAACTTTGATACCTGGATTGGCCGCCTCGAATGCAGGGATGATCTTTTCCTGCCAGAGAGCGAGATCATCGTTGCGCCAGCTTTCGATCGTCAGCGTGGCGTCTTGCGCATAGGCGCTTGTGACCAGCGCCGTGCTCATCAGAGCCAGGCTCAGAACTTTGCGTTTCATTTGGTTTCTCCCAGGTTGCTATGTTCGTTATCTTCATTCAGCCGGTTCATCGCATGACGCAGACGGCCATTCGTTTCAGCCAGTCGCTTTTGTGCATCCTCTGCCGATACGGCACCTGCGGCGACAAGTGCCGCGCATTTCAGGTTCCCATCCGCGGCCCTCAGAGCATCATCAGCACGTTCAGGTGATACGCCGGTAAGGTGGCACACGATTCCGTTGGCGCGTGCGCGCAGTTTGTCATTGTCCGCCCGCAGATTGATCATCATGCCATCCTGAATATGCCCAAGCTCGATGGCCATCAGCGTCGACAACGTGTTGAGGGCTATTTTCTGCGCAGTGCCGGCCCCCATCCGAGTTGAGCCCGAAATCAATTCCGGAGGGGTCGCAAGCAGAACGGCATGGTCCGCCAGTTGCAACAATTGCGAATCCGCGTTGTTTGCAATCCCGATCACGGGCGTCCCCCTGTCGCGTGCCAGTTTTGCGGCGGCGACGGTATAAGGCGTGGTGCCGCTGGCCGAGACTGCGATGAGCGTATCGTTTGCAACCATATCCGACACCTCTTGCGCCAGCCCATCAACAGCGTCCTCTACATCCCCTGGCATGTCCGCCGTGGTCGGCATTCCACCCGCCATATGAATGCGGATCTGCTGCGACGGGATGGAAAAGGTTCCGCCAAGCTCCAGCGCGTCCGAGGCCGCCATGAGGCCGGAAGACCCCGCCGCAAGATACCGAAGCTTGCCGCCCGACCGGATCGTCTGGGCCATGGCGGTCGCCCCGCTACAAATTGGACCAAGCGCATCAAGCACTGCCGTTGCCGCTGACACCTGCGACCGCGCCAGCAGGCCGGCCACTTCGGCCAGCGGACGGGTATCAAGCCCATGCGCATCCTGATGCAATTGCTCTGTTGCAGGCGTAATCAAGTGATTCTCCCCCAAGAACTCTCGATATCATACCTTTTAAATACCATTAGTCTACCATTTATTTTTTTCTATATTTTTGGCCAAAATAGTATGAAATTCGCCGCTTTGGTCACAATTAGGACTTCAAAACACGCAAAAGGTATTATAAAGGTCTGTATATGGTAAAGTCATCAAAACCCATGCTCCTGGCCGCCGACGGGGGCGGAACGCGCTGCCGCGTCGCCGCTTTTGTTGATGGCAAAGCACACAGGGTCGAAGTCGGCGCGGCAAACGTGTCCACGGATTTCGAGGCCGCCTGCATCGAGCTGCGGCGCGGCCTGGAAGCTCTGGCCGTTCAGACGGGCCGTTCGCCCGAGGAACTTGCGCAAGCGCCCGCCTATCTGGGCCTGGCCGGGATAACAGATGACGCGATTGCCCGGAAACTTGCGACGGCATTGCCATTTCGGCACGTCCGGATCGAAGATGATCGCGCAGCAGCTTTGCGTGGCGCATTGGGGGCGATGGACGGGTTTGTTGCACATTGCGGTACCGGTTCTTTTGTCGCCATGCAAAGGGGTGGCACGATGAAGTTTGCCGGCGGGTGGGGCCCAGTTCTGGGCGATCAGGCTTCGGCGCAATGGGTTGGCAAACGGGCGCTGGCCAAGACGCTGGAGCACACGGACGGCACGACCGGCCCTTCGGCATTGGCGCAGGATCTGCTGTCTCGATTTGGCGATGCCGCAGGAATTGTACGGGCCGCCGCTGACATGACGCCATCTGACTTTGGTGCCCTCGCCCCGCTTGTGACCGAGCTTTCCAATCGCGGGGACGATTTGGCCAGATCCATCCTGCGGGACGGTGCGGGCTATCTGATCGAGGTAATGAAGAAAATGGGCTGGAACGTTGGCCTGCCCGTTTGTCTGACCGGCGGAATCGGCCCCCTTTACGCGCCGTACCTGCCTGCGGACATGCAATCTGCTCTGGTCCAGCCCGCGGGCGATCCACTGTCCGGCGCACTTGCATTGGCACAGGCGTATCTGGAGGAAATCGAACATGAACATAGCTGATTTCCTGCGGCCCGAAGGATGGTTGGGGCACAGCTCGGGCCCGCGCTATGTACAGCTCCGTCAACGCCTTGAACAAGGGATCAAGGATGGCATCCTGCCTCCCAACAGTTCGCTGCCCCCAGAAAGAGAAATCGCCGAGATCACCGACCTGTCCCGTGTGACCGTGCGCAAGGCCATTCATGAACTGGTGCGCAAAGGTGCAATCGAACAACGTCAGGGGTCTGGGTCCTTTGTTCGCGAACCCGTAGCGAAGGTTGAACAATCGCTGTCCCATCTGACATCGTTCACCGAAGACATGGAGCGGCGCGGGCTCAAGACGACCTCGACATGGCTGGAGCGTGGGATTTTCCTGCCATCCCCGGAAGAAATGATGGCATTGGGCTTGTCGGCAAATGAACAGGTCGCGCGTATCTACCGCCTGCGAGAGGCAGGAGGACGCCCGATGGCGTTGGAAAAAGCGGCCCTTCCGCTCGATATCCTGCCGAACCCCACCGAAGTGACGGGGTCGCTTTACTCTGTTCTTGAACAATCTGGTCTGCGACCGGTGCGCGCGATCCAGAAAATCTCGGCCATCAACCTCGAACCGCCCGAGGCAGAGCTTCTGGATGTTGCGGAAGGTACGGCCGGGCTTCGGATTCAACGCACTTCATATCTGCAAAGCGGGCGGGTCGCTGAATTGACCCGCTCGATCTACCGCGGTGACGCCTATGACTTTGTGGCCGAGCTGCGCCTGTCAAATTGAAAGCCTGGGAAAATGCCTGACACAACCACTCAGATGCGGCGCGAGATCGATGAGATTCCCGACGCCGTAGACCGCCTTCTGACCGAAGGTGCAGATTTGATCGCGCAAACCGCCGACGAGATCCGGGCCCGCGACCCGCGGTTCCTGATCTCGGTGGCGCGCGGATCCTCGGATCATGCGTGCAGTTTTCTGAAATACACCTCGGAACTGTTGCTTGGTTTGCCGATGGCTTCGGTCGGACCGTCGGTGAAATCCATCTACGGGGTCGACATGCGTTGCGAGGATGCAATCTGCATCTCTGTCTCACAATCCGGTCAGAGCCCGGATATCGTGCAGCTCACGCAGTCGCTCACATCCGGCGGGGCTTACTCGGTCGCGATCACGAACAACCCTGCCTCTACCCTGGCCGAGGCGGCTGCGGCAACACTGCCCATTCACGCGGGCCCCGAACTGAGCGTAGCGGCGACAAAGACATTCGTGACGTCGCTGGTCGCCGGGCTGTGGCTGATTGCGCAGGTGAAGCGCGATGATCACCTGTTGCGCGCAATCCATGGGCTGCCGGAAAGTTTGTCGACCGCAATCGCCTGCGACTGGAGCGCCGTGGCGGACGCGGTGGATGGGCGTTCTTTGTTTACCTTGGGCCGGGGCCTGACTTTGGCAATCTCCAACGAAGCCGCGTTGAAATTCAAGGAAACCTGCCAGATCCACGCAGAAAGCTATTCGGCGGCCGAGGTTCTGCACGGCCCGGTTTCCATCGTGGATCAGGGCTTTCCCGTGCTTGCCCTGTCGTCCGGGGATGCAGCAGAAGACAATCTGGCCGAAGTTGCGGACGCACTGGCGTCCAAAGGCGCTGTGGTTTTCGCCACAACCGGCCGCGTGAAACACGCCACGGAACTGCCCCATGTTCGGACGTCGCATTGGATGACGGACCCGATACCGACAATCGCTGCGTTTTACGGAATGGTGGAGAAGGTGGCCACACAACGCGGGATCGACCCGGACACACCACGCCATCTGAAAAAAGTGACGGAAACGGTATGACCAGCTCTACTGTTACCTTTACGGGCGGCCCAATCTTCGATGGCACTGAATTGCGTGAAGGATACGCCGCACGGTTCAGAAACGGTGTGCTGGATGCGTTGCTGCCTGCGGCCCAGATCGCGCAGGACGACCAGATCGAGGATCTGCATGGCGACATCCTCAGCCCCGGCTATGCGGACTTGCAGGTCAACGGCGGCGGGGGCGTGATGTTCAACGACGATCCATCGGTTCACACGCTGACCCAAATCGCCAGCGCTCATCGCGCGCTGGGTGCCACTCGCATCCTGCCAACCCTGATCACGGACACGGCCGAGAAAACCCGGGCCGCGATTGATGCCGCCATCAAGGCCGTTCAGACGGGTGTTCCCGGTATTGCGGGCCTGCATCTGGAAGGTCCGCACCTGTCTGTGCGACGCAAGGGCGCACATGATGCCGCCCTGATCCGCCCGATGCAGCAAACCGATCTGGAAATTCTGATCGACGCTGCAAAACTCCTGCCTGCATTGATGGTCACGCTGGCACCTGAAAGCACAACCCCGCAACGGGTTGAAGAGTTGAAACGCGCGGGGGTCATCGTTTCTCTGGGGCATACGGACGCGCCTTTTGAAACCTGCCAGGCGTTTTCAAGGGCCGGGGCGCAGTGCGCAACGCATCTGTTCAATGCAATGAGCCAGCTCGGCAGTCGTGAACCGGGACTGGTCGGCGCGGCGCTATCCTGCGGATCGCTATCGGCGGGCTTGATCGCGGATGGCATCCACGTTCATCCCGATACGATGCGGATTGCCTGGGCCGCCAAACGCGGACCAGGGCGGATTTTCCTTGTCAGCGATGCGATGGCGGTCGCCGGAACGTCACTGACCGAGTTTCAGTTGGAAGGACGCCGCATCCGGCGGGAAAACGGCAGGCTGACTTTGGAGGACGGCACTCTGGCCGGGGCAGACTTGTGCCTGACAAAAGCGGTGCGGGTTCTGACGGGACAAGCAGAGATCCCCGTTCAGGATGCACTCGCCGCAGCGACAAGCGTTCCGCTTGGGGTGATTTCCGGTAAAAGCACAGGACTGAAACCTGACCTGTCGCAGATGATACGGATTGCCCCGGATCTGTCCGGGGTCAGACCGGTGCAACCCTGACCCAATCCTTGTTGGTCCGACCGGCTGCGCAGCGCACGCATGATGCCAATGCTGCGCGCGCTTACCGACGGCCAAATTCTGATTTTTCAAATCTTCACGAATAGAGCTGTCAACTTTTTGCGGGTGGTCCGCACCGATCCTTCGGCGCATATTTCAGGCATATGACATTTTTCAGGAGCATGCATGACCGCCAAGTATTATTCTCCACACGGTGGGCACCCTGGTCAGGAGCAATTGCTGACTGACCGCGCCGTATTTACTGACGCTTATGCAGTGATCCCAAAGGGAACGATGCGGGATATCGTGACCAGTTTTCTGCCGTTTTGGGACGACACCCGCTTATGGGTGATATCCCGCCCGCTCAGCGGCTTTGCCGAAACCTTTTCGCAATACATCATGGAGGTTCAGCCCGGCGGTGGCTCTGACCGTCCCGAGACCGATCCCGAAGCCGAAGGCGTTTTGTTCGTGGTCGAAGGCACAGCGACCTTGACGGCCGACGGCACGACCCATGAACTGACGCCCGGCGGCTATGCCTACCTGCCCGCTGAATGCAACTGGACCTTACGAAACCGAGGCGGTGAGACCCTGCGCTTCCATTGGATTCGAAAGGCTTACGAAGCAGTGGAAGGGCTTGACCGTCCGGACGTTCTGGTTCTCAACGAAAATGAGATCACGCCGACGCCGATGCCCGGAACCGACGGCAAATGGGCCACGACGCGCTTTGTCGATCCAAGTGACCTGCGGCACGATATGCACGTGACCGTGGTGACTTTCGAGCCCGGCGCCGTCATTCCTTTCCTTGAAACACATGTGATGGAACATGGTCTGTATGTTCTTGAGGGAAAGGCCGTCTACAGGCTGAACAATGATTGGGTAGAGGTCGAGGCCGGCGATTACATGTGGTTGCGCGCGTTCTGCCCGCAGGCCTGTTATGCGGGCGGACCGGGTAAGTTCCGTTACCTGCTGTACAAAGACGTGAACCGTCATATGGCATTGCGGCCGGGGCCAGCGGCTTATCCGCAGCACCGGAACCTCAGGACAGCGGCGCAGAAATAGTCCCGCCGATGGCCAGAGTTAACTGACGCGCCGCCTCGATGACGGGGCGGCTTAGGCGCGCGATTTCGGCTTCGCTGACGCGGCTTGTCGGTCCGGATACCGAAATCCCGGCTACAGCCTCTCGGTTGATATCGAAAACCGGCGCAGCGATACATCGCATACCCGCGTTTTTTTCTTCGTTGTCTATCGAGAAGCCCTGTGCCCTGACCATGGCAAGATCTTCTTTCAGCGCGGCCGGGCTGGTAATCGACCGGTCCGTGAAGGCCCGCAGTTCTGTCTTGGCCAACAGCCGGTCCAGCCGATCTTCATCCATATATGCCAACAAAGCTTTCCCGATGCCCGATGCGTGCATCGGAGACAGCGTGCCCGGTGGGAAAAACGCCCGGATGCTGGCATGGGTTTCCACCTGGCTCAGGAACAACACCATTCCTTCTTTTTCGACCCCCAGGTTTGCGGTCTCGCCGGTGGCCTCCATCAGCTTTCGCATCACGGGTCGGGCCCGGTCCACAAGGCTGGTGCGACGCAGGAAGCGCGAGCCGATTACGAACGCACGAGGACCGATGTGCCAGACCTGCTCGTCATGATCGAACTCGACAAGTCCCCTCCCCTCTAGTGTAACGAGAATTCGGTAAACTGTGGCGGGCGACTGGTCCATTTCGTCGGATAGCGCGGTTAACGCCTTGCCCTGCGCTTCACTCAAATACTCAAAAACTTCCATCGCACGGTCGAGAGATTTGATCGTGTTTTGCGCTGTCTTGTCGTCCCATCCTCGTGGTCTTCCACGGGCTTTTCTGCGGACTTCGCGAGTATTGTCTTGAGAATCCATAAAAACCCTTTGATCATTCGTGAAAGACTAATTCATGATATGAAAAATATAAGGCGCTGACAATTATAAATTAAATTCAAAACTTGGTGTTTTGAAAGGCTTTTTCAAAAATATATCGGGCAGAGCGGCTAGAACTTATTGTGTGGTCAACGACGGAAGGAGACCACCCATGAGCTTTCAAAATCCCGTTTTCATTCCGGGCCCGACCAATATCCCCGAAAGCCTGCGCAAGGCTTGCGACATGCCCACGATCGACCACCGCTCGCCGCTGTTCGGGCAGATTCTGCACCCAGCCCGCGCGGGTGTGCAAAAAATTCTGAAAAGCGACAGCGCCGAAATCTTCATCTTCCCGTCGACCGGAACCGGAGGCTGGGAGACCGCGCTGACCAACACCCTGTCCGCCGGTGACAAGGTTCTGGCGGCGCGCAACGGCATGTTCAGCCATCGCTGGATCGATATGTGCCAGCGCCACGGTCTGAATGTCGAGATTGTCGAAACCTCTTGGGGCGAAGGGCTGCCAGCCGATCGTTACGAAGAGATTCTGACCGCCGACACAAGCCACGAAATCAAGGCTGTTCTTGCCACGCATAACGAAACGGCAACCGGTGTGAAATCGGATATTGCCGCTGTACGCAAGGCTCTGAATGCTGCCGGGCACCCCGCAATGCTGTTCGTCGATGGTGTTTCATCGATCGGATCCATGGATTTCCGTTTTGACGAATGGGGCGTTGATGTGGCCGTCACGGGTTCGCAGAAAGGGTTCATGTTGCCTGCGGGCCTTGCCATCGTCGGGTTTAGCCAGCGGGCAATGGACGCGACCAGCACAGGGACCCTGCCCCGCACCTTCTTTGACGTGCACGACATGGCGAAAGGCTATGCCAACAGCGCATACCCTTACACACCTGCGGTTGGCTTGATGAATGGCCTCAATCAGGCCTGTAACATGCTGCTGGGTGAAGGTTTGGAAAACGTCTTTGCCCGGCATCACCGTATTGCCGAAGGCGTACGCGCCGCCGTGGGCGCCTGGGGGCTGGACCTGTGCGCGGCGAACCCTTCGGTTTATTCTGACACCGTCAGCGCGATCCGTACGCCAAACGGTTTCAACGCCACCGATATTGTCACGCACGCGGCAGAAAAATATGGCGTTGCCTTCGGTGTCGGCCTTGGCGAGGTCGCGGGCAAGGTATTCCGCATCGGGCATCTGGGAAGCCTGACGGATGTCATGGCCCTGTCCGGGATTGCCACTGCTGAAATGTGCATGGTCGACTTGGGCCTGAACATCCAGTTGGGCTCGGGCGTGGCGGCTGCGCAGGAATACTATCGCGGTCATTCGGGCGCCATTCAAAAGGACGCCGCGTGATGAAGGACTGCAACATGTACATCCCGACCTACGAGGACATGCTGGCGGCACATGATCGGATCGAACCTTTCATCCGCCGCACACCGGTACGTACTTCGGACTTTCTGAACGAGCTGAGCGGTGCACAGCTGTTCTTCAAATGTGAAAACTTTCAGGAACCGGGCGCCTTCAAGGTTCGCGGCGCTGCAAACGCCGTGTTTGGCCTTGATGACGATCAGGCCAAGAAAGGCGTTGCAACCCATTCTTCGGGCAACCACGCCTCGTGCCTGTCCTATGCGGCAATGAAGCGGGGCATACCGTGCAACGTCGTCATGCCACGCACTGCGCCACAGGCCAAGAAAGACACGGTGCGGCGCTATGGTGGGAAGATCACGGAATGTGAGCCCTCCACCTCGTCGCGCGAAGCAATCTTTGCCGAGGTTCAGGCGGCCACGGGCGGGGATTTCGTCCATCCCTACAACGATCCGCGGGTGATTGCCGGGCAAGGCACCTGTTCGCGCGAGTTCATCGAGCAGACCGACGGTCTGGATGCGGTTGTCGCACCTATCGGCGGCGGCGGCATGGTGTCCGGCACCTGTCTGACCCTGTCGACGCTCGCTCCGGAAACCGCGATCATCGCGGCGGAACCGGAACAGGCCGACGATGCCTATCGCAGCTTCAAGGCCGGCCACATCATCGCGGATGACGCACCCAAGACGATTGCCGACGGGCTGCTGGTGCCGCTGAAGGACCTCACTTGGCACTTCGTGTCGAACCATGTCTCTGAAATCTACACGGCCTCAGAGCAAGAGATCATCGACGCGATGAAACTGACGTGGAAACACCTGCGGATCGTGATGGAGCCATCTTCGGCCGTTCCGCTGGCCACGATCCTAAAGAACCCGGACGCATTCAAAGGCAAGCGTGTCGGCCTGATCATAACCGGGGGCAATGTCGATCTGGACAGGCTGCCCTGGCTGAACGCGTGACATCAATCCCGACATAGGAATACGGACATGAAAGATATGACCAATCTCGACGAATTCGAAGTAGGCTTTGACATTCCGGCCAAGCCCGGAATGGATGAAGCAGATATCCAGACCCCCTGTCTTGTGCTGGATCTCGACGCGCTTGAACGCAACATTAAGAAGATGGGCGACTATGCCAAGGCGCACGGCATGCGCCACCGCGTGCATGGAAAAATGCACAAATCGGTAGACGTGGCCAAATTGCAGGAGAAGATCGGAGGCGCCGTGGGCGTCTGCTGCCAGAAAGTTTCGGAGGCCGAAGTGTTCGTGCGCGGCGGCATCAAGGACGTTCTGGTGTCGAACCAGGTACGCGACCCCGCCAAGATCGACCGTCTTGCCAGCCTGCCAAAGCTGGGCAGCCGCATCATCGTCTGTGTCGATGATCTGGACAATGTCGCGGATCTTTCAGGCGCAGCGGTGGATCACGGAACACAGTTGGAGGTCTTCGTCGAAATCGACTGCGGCGCTGGCCGGTGCGGTGTGACGACAACATCCGACGTGATCGAAATCGCCAAAGCGGTCGAAGCAGCCGAGAACCTGAAATTCACCGGCATTCAGGCCTATCAGGGCGCAATGCAGCACCTCGACAGCTATGAGGCGCGCAAGGAAAAGCTCGACACCGCAATTGCGATGGTAAAGGGCGCGATTGAAGACCTCAAAGCCGAAGGCATCGAATGCGAATTGGTCTCGGGCGGCGGCACCGGCTCATATTACTTCGAATCCAACTCGGGCGTGTACAACGAACTGCAATGCGGGTCCTACGCCTTCATGGACGCCGATTATGGCCGGATCCTGGACAAGGACGGCAACCGGATCGATCAGGGCGAGTGGGAAAACGCATTCTTCATCCTGACCAGCGTCATGAGCCACGCTAAGGCGGACAAGGCGATCGTCGATGCGGGCCTCAAGGCGCAATCGGTGGACAGCGGTCTGCCCGTTATCTTCGGCCGAGATGATGTCGAGTACATCAAATGTTCGGACGAACACGGCGTCGTGATGGACCCGAACGGTGTGCTGAAGGTCAACGACAAGCTCAGGCTGGTTCCGGGGCACTGCGACCCAACCGCAAATGTACATGATTGGTATGTCGGCGTTCGCAACGGCAAGGTCGAGACCGTCTGGCCCGTATCCGCCCGCGGACGCGCTTATTGATTCGAACTTGCTCTGTTTGGGAGGGCTGGCTCGGAAGCAGCCAGACAGCCGCCCGCGTGTATGCTCTCCTTCCGGCGGTGGCACGCGGGCGCACGAATGTTTGATTGGAGAATGAAATGCTGATCGTACCCGAGCGTGAGATCGCTGACCTTATGACCCGACAAGCGGCTTTTGACGCGGTCGAACAGGTCTTTGCCGCAATGGCGTCCGGCGACGCCTACAACTTCCCTGTCGTGCGTGAAGCCATCGGGCACGAAGATGCACTGTACGGCTTCAAAGGGGGGTTTGACCGCGCCGGCCTGACGTTGGGACTGAAGGCGGGCGGCTATTGGCCGAACAATCTGGAAAAACGCGGGCTGATCAACCACCAGTCCACCGTTTTTCTTTTCGACCCCGACACGGGCAAGCCATCTGCGATGGTCGGCGGGAACCTTCTGACGGCCCTTCGAACGGCGGCAGCATCTTCGGTATCGATCAAGCATCTCGCACGCAGGGACGCCAAGGTCATAGGCATGATAGGCGCTGGCCACCAGGCAGCCTTTCAGCTTCGCGCGGCACTGGAGCAGCGCGCCTTTGAAAAGGTCATTGGCTGGAACTACCACCCCGAGATGCTGCCGAATATCGAGAAGGTCGCCAATGAAGCCAACGTTCCATTCCAGGCGGTCGAGCTTGACGAAATGACTGAAGCGGATGTGATCATTTCGATCACTTCGGCCTTTGCGCCCTCGCTGATGGCGAACCATGTCAGCCCCGGAACTCATATCGCCTGCATGGGCACGGACACAAAAGGAAAACAGGAAGTCGAAGCGTCCCTTCTGGCCAGGGCAAGCGTGCTCACGGACGAAGTCGCGCAATCCGTCAGCATCGGCGAAGCGCAGCACGCGGTGGCCGAAGGCCTGATCCAAGAAAGCGACGTGGCGCAGCTTGGCGCGGTCATCAACGGCACCGATCCGGGCCGGATATCGGACAATCAGATAACGCTGTTCGATGGCACGGGTGTGGGCCTACAAGATCTTGCGGTCGCCGCGTCCGTGGTTGACCTCGCCGTTCGGAAAGGGGTCGCGATCAAGGTCGATTTCTGAAGCCAGACGGCGACACCTTCTTGGGCATTGTCTCGGCGGTCCTTTTGGGCGGAGAGCTTTTGACAGCAGATCTCCATTAAATGGTGACCAAAAAATGAAACGCGGCGCGCCAAGGCGCGCCGCTTCATGTTTTTTTCCAGGAAGATCAGTGTATCAGGTCGAACGCATCAGACGTGGTCGTCTTGCTCGATGGACCCAAGACCATGTCCGGCCATGCCGCCCGAGACCTCTTCCGTCGCTTCGTCGGAAAGTTCTTCGGGAAGCACCAGATTCAATACAATGGCGATGACGGCGGCGGGCAGGATTCCTGATGTCGCCAGAACCTTCAATGTGCCAGGCAAGTATTGCAACGCGTTGGGTTCCAGTTGCAAACCCAGCCCAAGGCTCAGGGCGATTGCAAAAATCACCATGTTGCGCCGGTTCCAGTTCACGTCCGACAGCATCGAAACCCCTGCGGCAACAACCATGCCGAACATCACGATCACGCCGCCGCCAAGAACCTCGATCGGAATGGACGAGATTATCGCCCCGATTTTGGGGATAAGCCCGCAAACGATCAGGAAAAGCGCGCCGATGGTCACGACCATGCGGCTCATGACGCCGGTCATGGCAATCAACCCGACATTCTGGCTGAACGACGTGTTCGGCAGCGCCCCAAACAGGCCAGAGATCGCAGTACCAAGACCATCAGCATAGGTCGCGCCCTGAATTTCCTTGTCGGTGGCTTCGCGGCCAGCGCCCCCTTTGGTGATACCGGATACGTCCCCAACGGTTTCAACGGCAGAAACAAAGGACATTGCACAGAAACCGATGATGGCCGCGACCGAAAATTCAAGGCCAAAATGCAAGGGGTTCGGCAGAGCAAAGGATGCCGCGTTGCCAACGTTGCCCAGATTCACCTGGCCAAGCAGGAAGGCCACGGCGTATCCGACCAGCAGTCCGATCAGAACCGCCGACACCGACAACATGCCCCGGGCAAAGAATTTCAGGCCAAGCGTGACCACGATTACGGTTCCGGCCATGAACCAGTTCAAACCCGAGCCATATTCCTCGGTACCAATGGCGGGCACACCGCCGGCGGCATATTGGATGCCGACTTTGACAAGTGCCAGGCCGATCATGGTCACCACAAGGCCCGTAACCAGCGGCGGAAGAGCAAAGCGAATGCGCCCTATGAACAACCCGAGGCAGGCGTGGAACAAGCCACCGACAACGACCCCGCCCATCAGGACGGCAATTGCGTCAACGCCCTTGCCCACCACCAGTGGAATCATGATCGGGATAAAGGCAAACGATGTCCCCTGCACGATCGGCAGCCGGGCACCAACAGGCCCCACACCAATGGATTGAAACAACGTGGCGACGCCCGCGAAGAACATCGACATCTGGATCATGTAGATCATCTGCGGAAAATCGGGGCTGTTCGAGCCAAAGCCGAAACCGGCCGCGCCACAAACGATAATGGCTGGCGTGACGTTGGACACGAACATCGCCAGTACATGTTGAATTCCAAGCGGCACCGCCTTCAGCAGCGGCGGAGTATAATTCGGATCGCGGAGTTGTTCCGGCGTTCCGATGGATGCATCTGACATTTGGTCTTTCCTCCCTTGAGGTTCGCAGCCGGCTCCTCTTCCGGCAACGCGCCTCATTCTGTGATTTCAAAAGCCTCCTCGAACCAATGCTCTTCGAGGTTGGGCCCGGCCCCAATTCGGTCGACCACCGCAAAAAGTCCGGGCGCATGAAGCGGGGTCAGAACGCCATGCCAGGTGTTGCGACGATAATTCACACCCTGCCCGGGCGCTGTTTTGAAGGCGATGGGGCGCCCGGGTGTTCCGTTTTCATCCGGGGCCACGACCACGACAAATGGTTTGTCCGACAAAGGCAAAAAGGCTTGGCTGCCATCCGGATGGCGTTCCACCATTTCCAACTTGATCGGCAGGCTGAAGGCTTCGGACTGAAACACGCTGATACCCGCGCGCCCATCGTGGAAATCCAACACGGCCCGGTCGTGATAGCGGGCGCATTTGCCCTGATTAATAAGCTTGTCCACCTGGCCAACCGCCTCGATGACATCGCCGAAAGGTGCAAATGCCTCTGACGTCAATGGGCGGAGTTTCAAGGCAGCCGTCATTGCGCGAACTTCTCGATCAGGCGCAATTCGGCAATGCGCTCGACCTGATGGCAGGCTTCGGCAAATTCGCTGTCGCGATCATTGTCGATGCGACGGCGAAAGGCTTCCAGAATGCTGGCTTTGGTTTTGTCTTTGACGGCAATGATGAAAGGAAAGCCGAACTTGGTCGTGTAGGCTTCGTTCAACGCCGTGAACGTTGCGCGTTCTTCATCGGTCAGCATGTCCAGACCCGCACCGGCCTGTTCCGCGGTGCTTTCCTTGGTCAGGCGGCCGGCGGCGGCCAGCTTGCCCGCCAGGTCCGGGTGGGCTGTCAGAACGCCAAGGCGCTGCTCGGGCGAGGCGGAACGGAACACACGCGCCAGCGCGTTGTGGACACCAGCGGCATTGTCATGCGTCGGGCCCAGTTCCAGTTCATACGCACCTTCGGCAATCCACGGGCTATGCTCGAACACGCCGCCGAATTCCAACACGAAGGTTGGTCGATCCATTTCGGACGGGGTCAGCCGTTGCACCGGTGGGTGTTCCCTGGCCCAGTGGTCGGCAATCTGCTCGCGCGTTGCGAACCAGACACCGTCGTGGTTTCTGAAATAATCAAGTGCGCGTTTCAGCGCCATGGCGCGACCCGGGCGACCGATCAGACGGCAGTGCAACCCAATCGAGAGCATCTTGGGCGCGCCCGCCTCACCCTCGGCATAGAGCATGTCAAAGCTGTCTTTCAGATAGCTGTCGAATTGTTCCCCATTGGTGAACCCAGCCTGGATTGCAAAGCGCATATCGTTGCAGTCCAGTGTATAGGGCATGATCAGTTGATCCTTGCCCCCTGCCTTGATCCAATATGGCAGATCGTCGGCGTAGCTGTCGGCGATATAGGCAAAGTCGCCTTCCCTGGCGGCCAGTTCGACCGTATTCATCGAACAGCGGCCCGTATACCAACCACGGGGCGGCTGACCTGTAACCTCTGTGTGCAGGCGGATTGCTTCGCGGATCTGGGAACGTTCTTCTTCTGCGCCCATGTCCTTGTGTTCAATCCACTTCAAACCGTGGCTGGCGATCTCCCACCCGGCATGCTTCATCGCCGCAACTTGAGCAGGTGCACGCGCCAAAGCGGTTGCAACGCCGTAGACGGTAACAGGCAGATCCTGCAAAAGGCGATGCACGCGCCAGAACCCCGCGCGGCTGCCGTATTCATAGATCGATTCCATGTTCCAGTGCCGTTGCCCCGGCCAAGGGGCGGCTCCGGTGATCTCGGACAGAAACGCTTCGGATGCGGCATCGCCGTGCAGAACGTTGTTTTCACCGCCCTCTTCGTAATTCAGCACGATCTGAATGGCGATTTTGGCGTCGTTCGGCCAGTTTGCTTTGGGAACTTGCCCACCGTAACCGGTCATGTCTCGTGGATAAGGCTTCACATCGGTTTCCTTCTTCTTGAATTGATCAATACCCCAGATAATCAAAGATGTTTTTCAAAAAATGCAGAAAGCAGCTTCCCACAGACTGCCTTTGCTCCTGGATGCGAAAACAGACTAGTAACTGTATAACTTGAGGAGTAGCGCAAATGACCGGTTACCTTACAACACATGTTCTGGATACGGCCCGGGGGTGCCCCGCCGAAGGATTGAAAATCGAACTGTTCCGCATTGAAGGTGCAGACCGCCAGTTGCTGAAAACTCTGGTCACCAATGGCGACGGCCGGACCGACGAACAAATTCTGCCCGAAGCAGAGTTTTCAACAGGTGACTACGAACTTGTCTTCCATGCCGGGGATTACCTTGATGCCTGCGGCACACCACCTGAAAACCCGCGCTTTCTGAACGTCATCCCCATCCGGTTTGGGATGTCCGAACATTCGCATTACCACGTGCCTCTGCTGCTTTCGCCCTTCGGGTACTCGACCTATCGCGGCAGCTGAGCGACCTACCGGGCCGTATTTGCCGCCGCAATCGACGACCCGATGCGTTCGATTATGAATTCCATGAAAAGCCGCGTTTTGGGGTCCTGCATACGGCGGTGCGTAAACAGACATGCCATCTGAATCGGTTCTGGCGGCGTCTTTTCCGCCACCGGAACCAGTGTCCCGGCCTTGAGATGTTGAGCGATCTCAAAAATCGGCTTCAACGCGATACCATGTCCGCCAAGGGCCCAGTCTGTCAGCACGTCGCCATCGTCTGACTCGTAGCGCCCGGAAACCCGGAACCGTTTTGGCCCCGTATCGGTCCTCAAAAGCCATTGAAACTCGGTCGCGCCCGGGAACCGCAAATTGAGACATTCGTGCTCATCAGCGATCAACGCGTCCCCGCTTTCGGGCATCCCGCGCTTTTTGATGTATTTCGGGGATGCACAAAGCACTCTTTCGACATCCGCGATCTTGCGAATACGCAGGTTGCTGTCCTCTGGCTGACCAAGAAAAAATGCCAGGTCCAGACCTTCGGTTGTCAGATCAACCTTTCGGTCGGTAAGCCTTAGCCGGACGTTCACCTCGGGGTACTCGGCGAGAAATTTCGGGACCTGCGGCGCAATCAACCGACGCCCGACCCCCAAAGGCGCCGCGACATAGAGTGACCCTTTCAGGTTTTCGGTAAGATTGACGATCTGGGCTTCGGCACTTTCGACTGCTTCTAGGATCTCTGCCGCGCCACGATAGAAAGATTTTCCCTGCTCGGTGGGCGTCAGGCTGCGTGTCGTGCGTTGGAACAAACGCACGCCAAGATGCTCTTCCAATTGCGATATACGCGCCGACGTGACGGCTGGCGAAACCCTCAGATCACGGCCCGCAGCGGACATGCTGCCCAATTCATAGACCCGGACAAAGGTTCTGATGTTATCAAGGTAGGACATTTTTTTGCATTTTTTGATACTGCTTGGTCTTTACCAGCAATACCAGAACAAAACACACTCGCATAGAGTAACCGGAAGCAAAGAAACTTAGGAGCAAAGCCATGTATGACTTGGCCGTGATGTGGGAGTGGATCGCTTTTTCCGTCCGCTGGCTGCATGTGATCACCGCGATGGCGTGGATTGGGGCGTCATTCTACTTTATCGCGCTGGACCTCATGCTAAAGCCGAACCCAGCCCTTCCAGACGGGGCCTACGGCGAAGAATGGGAAGTACATGGCGGCGGCTTCTACCACACCGTCAAATACCTGGTTGCGCCCTCGCGCATGCCTGAGCACCTGACCTGGCACAAATGGCAGAGTTACACGACCTGGCTGTCAGGTGCGGCGTTGCTCATGATCATATACTGGGTTGGTGGCGAGCTGTTCCTGCTTGATCCGACCAAAGTGGACCTGGCGCTGTGGCAGGGGATTCTGATTTCCGGCGGATCACTGACCATTGGTTGGCTGCTCTACGACCAGATGTGCAAATCCAAGCTGAGCGATCACCCGACCGTTCTGATGCTGCTGTTGTTCGTGATCCTGGTGATCATGTCCTGGGGTTACAACCAGATCTTCACCGGTCGTGCTGCGCTTTTGCATCTTGGCGCCTTCACTGCGACGATCATGACGGCCAACGTGTTCTTTCAGATCATGCCGAACCAACGGATCGTGGTCGAAGACCTCAAGGCCGGTCGGACACCTGATGCCAAATACGGCAAGATCGCCAAGGTACGATCCACGCATAACAACTACCTGACTTTGCCGGTCGTGTTCCTGATGTTGTCGAACCACTATCCGCTTGCTTTCGGCACCGAGTATTCCTGGATAATCGCCAGTCTGATCTTTCTGACGGGCGTCACCATCCGTCACTATTTCAACACGATGCACGCAACTGGGAAAGGCCCGCACTGGACCTGGGGCGTGACGGTTCTGCTAATGGTCGTGATCGCCTGGCTGTCTTCGGTGAGAAACACCGAGACATGGGAAGACGCCGAAGCGCGCGAGCTGACACCATACGAGCAGAAATATGCGTCCGCCGCGGGCTTCGACGATGCCTATGACACGGTCTTGGGCAATTGCTCGATGTGCCACGCCCGCGAGCCGGTGTACGGCACCATGAAATGGGCCCCGAACAAAGTTTACCTTGAGACACCCGGCGATGTCGCCCGACATGCTGACCAGATCTATCTGCAAGCCGGGATCAGCCACGCAATGCCGCCACCATCAGCAGTGCAAATGGATGAAGAGGCACGCCAAACCATCATCGCATGGGTGCGTGAAGTCAGAAACCAATAGTCGCCTGCGCGCGAAACCATGACAGCGAACCGGGCCGTGATGCCCGGTTTTCTTTACGCGAAAAAGCGTTTGCTGTGTTGCGCGATATGTTCGACAAACAGGCGCACCTTGGGATCTTGCAGCTTTTTGTGCGGATAAAGACACCCGAAAATCGTTGGCAAGGGGGGCGTCTCGGGCAGGACCTCGACCAGCCGCCCATCCTCGAGAAACTCCCGCACGTCAAAGCGCGGCTTGTTGACGATCCCACGACCGGCCAAAGCCCAGTCCGTCAGCACATCACCATCATCCGCGTCATATTTACCGCCAACTTCAAGCTTTCGCGGTCCCATGTCAGTGCGAAGGGTCCAATAGTATTCCGGAGACCTTGGATAACGCAGCAACAGGCAGTTATGGGGCATGTGCAACAAATCATCCGGTGTTTTGGGCGTCCCAAACCGCGACAGGTAATCGGGCGAAGCGCACAGAACACGATCACAATCCGCGAACTTCCGCAGTTTCATGGTTGAATCGCCGGGTTCACCAATGAAAAAGGCGATATCCAGACCGTCGGCCAGAATGTCTACCTTGCGATCAGACAGACGCATGCGAATCTCTGTTTCCGGGTAGCGGTCAGAAAATTCCGGCACCAGAGGCGCAACGATTCTGCGCCCGACACCCAAAGGCGCGGTGATGCGGATCGCCCCCCGAGGCGCATCGGAAAAGCTGGCGACGCGCGCTTCGGCGTGATCAAGCGCCAGCAGGACCGCCTTGGCTTCATCGTAAAAAACCGTCCCCACTTCGGTTGGTGTCATCGACCGGGTGGTTCGGTTGAACAGCCGCACACCCAGATGGTTTTCAAGCTCTTTCAACCGTTTGCTGGCCACCGCCGGGGTCAGCCGAAGATCACGCCCGCCAGAGGTGATGCTGCCCAACTCCATCACTCGGACAAAAACACGCAGACTTTCGATGTAAGACATTGGAACCTCCCAGCAGCGAAAGAATGCGGTATGGCCCCATCTTTTTCAACGATCTGTTGAAAGTATTTGCCATTTGCAGCGATTTTCCACCTCAATCTTTGCTCCTATGGTTCCACTGACCACCCTCCGGAAGGCAGGGGCAGAGGGAGAATTCCATGACGCATCGCACCCACATCCAATTTGTCCTCAATGGCAAGGATGTCGCCGTCCCAGACGTGTCGGCAGGCCAGACACTTCTTGATTTCCTGCGCCTGGAACGCCGGCTGACAGGAACGAAGGAAGGCTGCGCCGAAGGCGATTGCGGCGCGTGCACCGTGCTTGTCGGACGGCTTGGGCGCACGGGCCTGCGCTATACTCCGGTCAATGCCTGTATCCGGTTTCTTGCCTCTGTCGACGGCTGTCATGTCGTGACGGTTGAACATTTGTCCGGGCCTCAAGGCCGGCTGCACCCGGTTCAACAAGCCATGGTCGATCACCATGGCAGCCAGTGCGGGTTCTGCACACCGGGCTTCGTCATGGCCCTCTATGCGCTTTGGATGCAAACTCCGGAACCGACCGAATTACAGGTTGAAACCGCATTGCAGGGCAACCTGTGCCGCTGCACCGGGTATGAGCCGATCATCCGAGCGGCCATTGCCGTCAGCCGCTACGGCACCCCAGCATCTGATCATCTGAACACCGAACGCGAAACCATGACCGCGCGTCTGGCGGCCCTGAAGGACGGGCGGCGCGTGGTCTCCGGACCCGAAAACAACCTGAGCATTCTGCCATCCAGCGTCGATGATCTTGCCGAATGCCTGCAAGCATATCCAAACGCCACGATCGTGGCCGGAGCCACCGATGTGGGCCTGTGGGTGACCAAGTTCCTGCGCGACGTTGGCCCCGCCATCTTCACCGGTCATCTCGAAGACTTGAAAACAGTCGAAAGACAGGGGTCTCTCCTCCTGATCGGCGCCGGCGCCAGCTACACCGACTGCCAGGACCTTCTGTCTGAACACCTGCCACACCTGTCCTCCTACTGGGATCGCATCGCAGGGTGGCAGGTGCGGAATATGGGAACCGTGGGTGGAAACATCGCCAACGGCTCACCCATCGGGGACACGCCGCCGGTTCTCATCGCGCTTGGCGCGGAAATCACTCTGCGGCGCGGTTCCGAACGCCGAACCCTGCCTCTGGCTGACTTCTTCATCGACTATGGCAAGCAGGACCGCCGGCCCGACGAATTCGTCGAAAGCATACACGTGCCCCTGCCCCGACCCGATGATCTGGATGCGGCTTACAAGATTTCCAAGCGCCGTGACGAGGATATTTCTTCCGTGGCCGCCGGACTGCACATGAGCGTCACAGACGGGATCATCAGCAATGTGCGCATCGCATTCGGGGGCATGGCCGCCACGCCCAAACGCGCATCGACAGCTGAGGCGGCGCTGAACGGCCAACCCTGGGCACGCGAAAGTTTCGAAGCCGCCGCTGAAGCGCTGGCCGAGGAATTCGCGCCTCTTACAGATTGGCGCGCATCGTCGGACTATCGGATGCTGACCGCCCAAAACCTGCTGCGCCGGTTCTTCCTTGAAAACGACGGCGAAACCGAAACACCCGTTCAACTGGCTTGTGCCTGATCAGGAGACGAAACCATGAAAGACAACGTTTCCATCACTGGATCGGCTCACACCAGTGTAAACCATGACAGCGCGGTCAAGCACGTCACAGGGCAGGCCGATTACACGGATGACATTGCGCTGCCACAAGGCGCGCTGCACGCGTATCTCGGCGTTTCCGACGTCGCGCACGCCAGGCTTCTGGGTATCGATTTCAGCGACGTTCTGGCAATGCCCGGCGTGGTCGGCGTGCTGACCGCTGATGACGTGCCGGGCGCCAATGATATCAGCCCGACGCACCTGAACGACGAACCGGTTTTCCCGACCGACGCCATACAATTCCACGGCCAGCCGTTGTTTGCCGTGATTGCCGAGACCCGCGACATCGCGCGCCGCGCTGCGGAACGGGCAAAGATCGAATACGAAACCCTGCCCCACGCGCTGGACCCGATCACCGCGCAGAAAGCAGGATACCCGCATGTCACAGCGCCCCTCAAGCTGGAGCGGGGAGACGTGGCACCGGCTCAGGCGGCCGCGCCCAACCGGATCAAAGGCCGCATGAGCGTTGGCGGTCAGGATCACATGTACCTTGAAGGTCACATCGCCTTTGCGATTCCCGGCGAAGACGACGATGTGGTGGTGCATTGCTCGACCCAGCACCCGTCCGAGGCGCAGCACATGGTGGCGCATGTCCTTGGGGTGCCGTCCAATGCGGTCGTGGTCAACGTCCGTCGCATGGGTGGGGGGTTTGGCGGCAAGGAAAGCCAGATGAACCTGTTCTGCGCAGTGGCGGCCATGGCTGCCAAAAAGTGGAACCGCGCCGTCAAAATCCGCCCCGACCGGGATCAGGACATGACCGCAACCGGCAAACGCCACGACTTCGTGATCGACTATGATGTCGCCTTTGACGATGAAGGCCGCATTCAGGCGGTCGAAGGCAGCTTTGCCGCGCGCTGCGGCTTTTCGGCAGACCTGTCCGGCCCCGTGACCGACCGGGCGCTTTTCCACGCGGACAACGCCTATTTCTATCCGAATGTGCGCCTGAACAGTCGCCCGATGAAGACCAACACCGTGTCGAATACCGCGTTTCGTGGGTTTGGCGGCCCGCAGGGCGTGATCGCGGCGGAACGGATGATCGAAGAAATCGCCTATGCCACGGGGCAGGATCCGTTGGATGTGCGCAAGGCCAATTTCTATGGCACCACGGACCGCAACGTGACCCCGTATCACCAAGAGGTCGAAGACTGCATTCTCGACCGGCTGGTCGGAGAGCTGGAAGAGACCTCGGAATACCGCCAGCGCCGTCAGGACATCATCGCGTTCAACAAGACATCGCCGGTTCTGAAAAAAGGCATCGCGCTGACACCGGTCAAGTTCGGCATTTCCTTTACCGCGACCTGGTACAATCAGGCCGGTGCGCTGGTGCATGTCTACAACGACGGGTCGATCCACCTGAACCACGGTGGCACCGAAATGGGCCAGGGTCTGAACACCAAGGTTGCTCAGGTCGTGGCCGAGGCCTTCCAGGTCGATTTCAACCGGATCAAGATCACCAAGACGACGACTGAAAAAGTTCCAAACACCTCGGCCACTGCGGCGTCCAGCGGGACCGACCTGAATGGCATGGCGGCGTTGAACGCAGTCGAACAGATCAAGGAACGTCTGGTGAAGTTCGCATCCGAGACCTGGAACGTCTCGCCAGAGGAAGTGGTCTTCCACGCCAATCAGGTGCATATCGGCCAAGACGTTCTGGCCTTCGATGCATTCATCAAACAGGCCTATCTGGCGCGCGTGCAACTCTCGGCGGCCGGGTTCTACAAGACGCCAAAAATCCACTGGGACCGGGCCAAGGGACAAGGCCGCCCGTTCTATTACTTCGCCTATGGGGCGTCCTGTTCAGAGGTCACGATTGACACTCTGACCGGTGAATACCGCGTGGATCGCACCGATCTGTTGCACGACGTCGGACGTTCGCTGAACCCTATGCTGGACAAAGGTCAGGTCGAAGGCGCATTCATTCAAGGTATGGGATGGCTGACCACTGAAGAGCTTTGGTGGGACGATGCCGGCCGCCTGCGCACCCATGCCCCGTCGACATACAAGATCCCGCTCGCGTCAGACCGCCCGCGCATCTTCAACGTGAACCTTGCCGATTGGTCGGAAAACCGCGAGCTGACCATCAAACGCTCCAAGGCCGTCGGCGAGCCGCCATTCATGCTGGGAATTTCGGTGTTCGAGGCCCTGTCGATGGCCGTGGCCTCGGTCGCTGATTACCGGGAATGCCCCCGCCTTGACGCGCCGGCCACGCCCGAACGTGTGCTGATGGCAGTCGCGCGGCTGCAAGCAGGGTCCTGAGCCATGGTTGCCCCGGGTTCTCTGAACGAATTTCTGTCCGCGCAGCATAGCGTGATCCGCGTTGCGTTGACCCGAGTCCGCGGGTCTTCGCCGCGCAATGAGGGGACAGAAATGTTCGTCGCGCCCGGGGCGTTGTGGGGAACCATAGGCGGTGGACAATTGGAATTCCTCGCCATCAACGCCGCGCGGGACATGCTGCGTGACGGTGCGTTGCATCAGGATCTGGACGTGCCACTTGGCCCCGAGATCGGGCAATGCTGTGGCGGACGGGTCGAACTGAACCTGTCCCGCATGCGTGCGTCCGACAAATGGGCCGCGACGGAACGCGCGGCCCGGAACGAAGATGCTTTGCCTCATGTCTATGTCATGGGGGCGGGCCACGTGGGGCGTGCCTTAGCCAATCAGTTTCAGCATCTGCCGGTTCGCTGCATCCTCGTCGATACCAGACCCGAAGAGATCGCCCTTTGCGCCGCAGATGTCGAAACCCGGGTCAGCGCGATTCCCGAAGCCGAAATCTGGCGCGCGCCTGCAGGCAGCGCCTTTGTCGTTCTGACCCATGATCACGGGCTGGATTTTCTGCTGACGACCGCCGCGCTGGAACGAAATGACGCCGCTTATGTGGGGATGATCGGTTCCGCCACAAAGCGGGCAAAGCTCAGGAACTGGGCGCAGAAACACTGTGACGGACAGTCCATCGAATATTTGAAATGCCCCATCGGGGCTAGCGGTAGCCGCGACAAGCGGCCCAGCGTCATCGCCGCCTTCGTGGCGGCCGAAGTGATGGCTGAATTGACCTCTGAAACTGCCGCGACCGCCCTGACCGGGGCAAACCAGGCACCCCTGCGGGGCCATCATCACGACCGGAAAGGGAGATCGGCCTAACACCTGTCGGGCCAAACCGGTCACATCAGAGGAGGAGACCGTCATGGACGGGAGGACCTATGAATACAAGCTGTTTACCCGCAGCGATTTCAGCGCTTTCTGGGCGCTGTTTACCGACAACCTTGTCAACTTGCTGATCCTGTCCGGGGTCTGCCAGTTCGTGTTTCAAATGCCTGCGGACATCGTCTTTGGCCGCATCGTTCCCGGCGCTGCCATCGCGATTTTGGCCGGTGTAACCGTCTACGCATACCTCGCCAAATGGGCGGCAAACGCGCAGGGCAAAGACGTAACCGCGCTGCCCTACGGCATCTCGACGCCAGTTATGTTCGTCTACCTGTTCGGGGTGATCGGACCCATCTATTGGGCGACAAATGATCCAATGCTTGCCTGGCAAGTGGGCATCGGCGCCGGGTTCATGGGCGGCATCGTCGCGGCTCTGGGCGCCGTGGTTGGGCCGTATCTCAAGCGGATCACGCCACGTGCGGGGATGCTGGGGACGCTGTGCGGCATTGCCCTGGTCTTCATCGGCTCTGTGCCGCTGGCCGAAGTGTTCGAGAACCCCATCATCGGCTTTACGTCGCTGCTGTTCATCCTCTGGGGTTTGATCGGCCGTTTCCGCCTTCCGGGCAATGTTCCGGCCGGCCTTGTCGCGATTGCTGCCGGTACCGTGATCGCCCTTCTACTTGGCGAGTCCAAAATTGATGTCAGCGGCATCGGGTTCTACCCGCCGATCCCGTATTTCGGTGATCTGATCGCCGGCGTGCAATACCTTTTTGCCAACCCCGAGCTGTTTCTGGTGCTGATCCCCGTGCAGATCTACAACTTCATCGAAACGATGAACAACGTTGAATCTGCCGAAGCGGCAGGCGACCATTACCCTGTCGGGCTCTGCCAGGTGACGGACGGCGCGGGCACGATGCTGGGCGCTCTGTTTGGTTCGCCATTCCCGACAACCGTTTACATCGGCCATCCGGCCTATAAACGGCTGGATGCCCATGCGGGGTATATTGTCGGTGTGGCCGTTGTAATTGCCGCCGCCGCCTTTCTGGGGTTCCTGTCCTTCCTCGCGGGGCTGATCCCGATCGCCGCAGCCGCACCGGTACTGGTCTTTGTCTCAGTCAGCCTGATCACTAACACCGCCTGGGCCGTTAAACCGATGCACATGGCTGCGGTATCCTTTGCGATCCTGCCCCATATCTCGGCCTTTCTAATGGTCAAATGGGGATCGTTGATGAACGCGCTGCGCAGCAGCGGTGTCGGAGGGCTGCCATCCTTGGGAGATCCTGATCTGACCTCGGCCCTTCTGATGGAAGGGGCTCATTACGAGGGGCACCTTGCCCTGAGCCAGGGGGCGATCATCACCGGTCTCGTCTGGGGTGCCATCGTGGCCGATGTGATTGACGGGCGCTTCCGGATGGCCGGCGCGTTTGCTGTCGCAGGTGGGCTGATGTCTTCGATCGGCATCATCCATTCCTACACGCTACAGATGCCTCAGTTCGACGGGATAACCATCGGATATCTGATCATCGGTGCGTTCCTGTACGTCTACCCGGTGTTCGCCCCCAAAGAGGATCTTGAGCATCGTATCATCGTACCGGACGAGCCCGACCTCATCGATGACGACTCACCCGCTCAACAGGCCTGATCGGCAACGGGGCAGTCGCATGGCTGCCCCAAAAACCATCCCTTCCCGTTCAATCGCGGCCGTTCAAGAGGCAGAGTTTGCCCTACGGTCGCTTGTTGATCTTTCTCTCGCCTATCTCCGAGCAGGGCATTTGGTTCGCACAGGTCTTGCAGAGGATCACCCTTGTGAACCACGCATCTACGCCGCCTGGGCATCTTCCAACACGAACACGGGCGCCGCATCGGCTGGGTCACACAAAACAGACGACCACAGGTGATGTGCGCGGGGTCAAGACCCTCACCCGCAAGCCCCGCAATCGGCCAGGCGTGACGAATTTTGTCGTTTGCAGGCTTTTGTGTCGCTTTCCGGCTTGTTGCGGCATGCTGGTATGAACAAGAATACCTGCTGATGAACAATTGTTTTCCAAATCCCATGGACCGCCGTGCCACCGGCTGTGACCTTGTGATCCCAGCCTGATCTCAGGGCCTCTGGCCCTTACGCATCACGCTGTGACTACGGATTTTTCGGATAACCTCATGACAACTCAAACGCTGCGCCTGGCCATCGATATTGGCGGCACGTTCACGGATACGGTTCTTGTCTCTGGCGAAGAGACGATACTTGCCTCGACCAAAACCCTGACCACACATCACAACCCCGCCGACGGAGCCATGCAAGGCGCAGCGCGCGTAATGCAACAGACAGGGCACCGTCTGAGCGAAGTCACCGGTTTCATTCACGGCACCACGCTGGCCACCAACGCGCTGATCGAAAAACGCGGCGCGGTCGTGGCAACCGTGACCACCGAAGGGTTCAGGGACATTCTGGAAATCGCCTACGAGCGACGCTATTCGCAATATGACATCAATCTGGAAAAACCTGATCTGCTGGTGCCACGTGAGCGCGCGCTGACGGTCCGCGAGCGCGTTTCGGCGGATGGCAAGGTATTGATTCCGCTGGAAGACACAGCCATCGACGCGCTGTTGAAGGACATCGACGCCAGCGGAGCGGAAGCCATCGCCGTCTGCCTGATGCACGCATATGCAAACCCCGAGCACGAGCGCAGGCTGCGCGATATGCTGGCGGACAGGCGACCCGATCTGACCGTCTCGATTTCGTCGGACGTCAGCCCCGAAGCGCGCGAATTCGACCGGCTGTGCACGACAGTCGCCAACGCCTATATCCAGCCTCTGATGGCAACGTATCTGGCCCGGTTTGTCCGGCAATTCGAGGCCCAGGGCGTCACCTGTCCGATCCTGATGATGACAGCGGGTGGTGGAATGTGCACCATGCGAACCGCCGCGCGGTTTCCGATCCGGCTGGTGGAATCCGGCCCTGCCGGCGGTGCCATTCTGGCCGCCCGCGTCGCCGCCCGCGCCGGTCTGGATCAGGTTCTGTCCTTCGACGTCGGCGGCACCACCGCCAAACTGTGCCTGATCGACAACGCCCGTCCCCAGACCTCGCGCCAGTTCGAGATTGCCCGCGCCGCACGGTTCATCAAAGGGTCCGGAATGCCGGTGCGTATACCGGTCATCGAAATGATCGAGATCGGCGCCGGAGGCGGTTCGATTGCCGGGGTTGACCGGTTGGGGCGGCTGACCGTGGGGCCAAAATCAGCGGGATCCGAGCCCGGCCCCGCCGCCTTCATGCGCGGCGGAACCGAACCTACGGTGACTGACAGTGATATTGCACTGGGATATATCGTACCGGACACGTTTGCCGAGGGGCATATTCAGCTTGATCCCGACGCTTCGAAACGAGCGCTGAGCCGGGTGATCGGGTCAAAGCTGGATCTGGATGCCGTAGGCGCCGCCGATGGCGTCAGCCGTATCGTCGACGAAAGCATGGCCAGCGCGGGTCGGATGCATGCGGTGGAATCCGGCAAGGACCTTGGCCCACGAACAATGATAGCGTTTGGGGGCAACGGGCCATTGCACGCCAGCCGGGTCGCGCGATCCGCCGGGGTCAGCCGCATCGTGATCCCGCCCGATCCCGGTGTCGGATCGGCCGTCGGCTTCCTGTTCGCGCCGGTGTCTTTCGAGATCGTCCGCTCGCGTTATACGTTGCTGGGCAGCATGGACATGAACGGGATCAACACGCTGTTCGAAGCCATGATTTCCGAGGCAAGAGAAGTTGTCTTCCAAGGGGCCGGCGATGTCCCGACCCAGACGCTGCGCACTGCCTTCATGCGCTACCACGGACAAGGGCACGAGATCGAGATCACCCTTCCCGACCGCCCCCTGACCGCCGAAGATATCGTGCCGCTGACCGCTGCTTTCGAGCAGGAATACCGCAAACAATTCTCGCGCCCGGTGCCTGGAATGCAGATCGAGATTCTCAATTGGGCGGTGCGGGTCGCGACCTGTGACAGCGGCGTGCCGGCGGTTCCTGAAACGCCCCGGTTGAAGACAATCTCGGCGCCGGAAACCCGTCCGATCACCTGTGACGTGGACGGTGTATCGAAACCGGCGGCTTTCGTTGCCCGAGCGGATCTGAACCCCGGCGACCACCTTCACGGCCCCGCATTGATCACCGAGCCGCAGACAACCACGCTCGTATCCGCCGACTTCTCGGCGCATGTGGATGCCATTGGAAACCTCGTCCTCGTTCAGGACCAGAAATGAGGCGCATGATGTTGTCCGATCTTTCACACGATCTTTCGCCCGCCCGATTGCAGGTGATGTGGAATCGTCTGCTGGCCGTGGTCGAAGAACAGGGCCAAACCCTGATCCGCGCCGCCTTCAGCCCGATCGTACGCGAATGTGGTGACATCTCTGCCGGGATATTTGACGCCGATGGCCGGATGCTGGCGCAGGCCGTGACCGGCACACCAGGGCACATCAACACCATGGCCGAGGCGGTGCAGCACCTGCGCCGGGCTTTCCCGGTTCAGACCATGAAGCCGGGCGACATCTACATGACGAACGACCCATGGCTTGCCTCGGGGCACCTGAACGATTTTCTGCTGATGATGCCCGCATTCAAGGATGGCAAGGTGGTGGGCTTTACCTCCTGCACCTCGCATCTTGTTGATCTGGGTGGGTTGGGCATGGGCCCCGAAGGTTCCGACATCTATGACGAGGGCCTGCTGATCCCGCCCTGCAAGCTGGTTGAACAGGGCACTCCCAACGCTTTGCTGCTGGACATCATCCGCGCCAACAGCCGCGAACCCGTCGCCAATGATGGCGACATCTATGCACTGATCGCCTGTTGCGAAGCCGGGGTTGCAAGGCTGCTGTCGATGATGGAGGAATTTGGCCTCGACGATCTGGAGACGCTCGGCTCGTACATCATCGACACGTCGCGCCGCGGCACGCTGGAGGCCATCGCCGACGTGCCCGAAGGTGTCTACAAGAATGTTCTGAAGATGGACGGCTATGAGAATGAGCTGGAGCTGCACGCCACCCTGACCGTAAGGAAGGACGGCATGCATGTGGATTTCTCGGGCACCTCGGGCTGTTCGCGCAAGGGCATCAACGTGCCGCTGAACTATGCCACCGCCTATACGGTGTTTGCCTTGCGCTGCATTGTCGGCGCGGACATTCCCAACAATGCGGGATCGCTGGAGCCGTTTACCGTTGACGGGCCAAAGGGCTGCATCCTGAACGCGCAGCGCCCGGTGCCGGTTGCGATGCGGCATACCCTGGGTCAGGTCACGCCCGATCTGGTTCTGGGCTGCCTGCATCAGGCCCTGCCCGATGCGGTCCCGGCCGAAGGCGCAAGTTGCATGTTCGACTTGCCCATGCGCCACGCACCCGAAGTGGCCCGTGACGGCGGTCGCGAATTCGCGGTGGAACCCGTGCACAATGGCGGAACCGGCGCGCGACCTCATGCCGATGGTCTGTCGGCCACGGCCTATCCGTCGGGCGTGTTCGGCAGTCAGGTCGAGATCACCGAAAGCGTCGCACCCGTGACGATCTGGCGGCGCGAACTGCGCCCAGATTCCGGCGGCGCGGGCAAGTATCGCGGCGGGCTGGGGCAACGGATCGAGATGACCTCGTCCAACGGGGCGCCCTTTATCGTGTTCCTGTCGGTCGAACGGCTGAAATACCCGGCGCTTGGCCGTATGGGCGGCAAACCCGGCGCCCCCGGTCGCATCCGTTTCAGGGACGGTGCAAAAGATATTCCGGGTAAAGGAGAATTGCGGGTGGAACACGGTGATTACCTGATCTTCGATACACCGGGCGGCGGCGGCTTTGGCGACCCTGCCGAACGCGACCCGGATGCGCTGGCACTGGACATCAAACGCGGGTTGGTAAGTGCGCAAGGCGCCAGGATTTACGGGGGTGACGCATGATCCGACCGGTTCCTTACGTTGGCGCCATGGCCGCTTATGCGCTGGCTGATCCGAACGGCGCAGACACGGTTTCACTGGCGCAGAACGAAAGCGCCTTTCCCGCAAGCCCCGCCGCCGTTGCGGCCGGGCAGGCAGCGCTGGCGGATCTGGCCCTTTATCCCGATCCGGAATGGGCCGAAATGCGCTCGGCCATTGCCGAGGTGCACGGGCTCGACCCCGCGCGCATTTTATGTGGGGCGGGCTCGATGGAACTGATTGGCTGCCTGATCCGCGCCTTTGCCGGGCCGGGCGATCAGGTGCTGGGCACACAATATGGCTATGCCTTTGTCGCCTCGGCCACAGCTCAGGCACAGGCCGAATATGTGGCAGCACCCGAGGTCGATTTGACCGTATCGGTGGACACGCTTCTGGCCGCTGTCACACCTGCCACCCGCATCGTGTTCGTCTGCAATCCGGGCAACCCCACCGGCACGCTGATCCCGAATGACGAAATTGCCCGCCTGCGATCGGATCTGCCTGGCGATACATTGCTGGTGGTGGACCAGGCCTATGCGGAATTTGCCGATGCCACGAACGATCCCGCGCAGATCTTTGCGCTGGTGGATCGGGGCGACACCGTGATCACGCGTACATGTTCCAAGGCCTACGGGCTGGCGGGGGCGCGGGCCGGCTGGGGCTGTTTCCCAAGCGAAGTCTCGGGTGAGGTCCGCAAGCTTTTGAATCCCAACAATATCTCGATTGCCTCGCAGGCAGCGGCGGCGGCGGCGATGCGGGATCAGGCCCATATGCGCAACGTGGTCGCACGGACAGCCGAAATTCGGGACCGGTTTGCGCGGGAGTGCCGCGAACTGGGCCTGAGCGTGCCGGAAAGCCACACCAATTTCGTGCTGATCCGCTTTGCCTCGACCGCGCAGGCACAGCGCGCCGACACGGCCCTGCGGGCGGAGGGCCTGATGATGCGCGGCATGGGCGGCTATGGTTTGTCGGACTGTTTGCGCGCCACGATCTGTGCGCGCGAGGTGATGGACAAGGCCCGCGACATCTTGAAAGGAGCGCTGACATGACCGAGACCCGCACAGCCGCCAAGATCGGTGTTCTGGTGCCCTTCACCAACACTAATCTGGAACCGGATTTGGAGATGCTGCGACCACCAAACACCACCATCCATTTCCAACGCATGGGCGGCTATGACGTGAATGAAATTCCCGGCTCGGATCAAATGGCAGGTTTGGGCGCTTCGGATATCAGCCACGATCTGCGGATGATCTCGGGGGTGCGGCCCGATGTGGTGCTGTACGGCTGCACCTCGGCCACCCTGACCCATGGGCCGTCTTTCGACGCTGAGCTGGCGCAACAGATCAAATCGGAATCCGGTGCGCTGTCGCTGACCGCGGCCGGATCATTGATCGCCGCAATCAAGGCACTGGGGGCCACAAAGGTCGGCTTTTCCTCGCCCTATCTGGGCGAAATAAACGTACAGGCGATGGATTTCATGGCCCAGAACGGAATCGAGACCGTTCGATACGCCGATGTGGGCCGCAAGCTGGGCAATTACGGTCAGGGCGAGCTGACACCGGACGACGTCTGTGATCTGGCCTGTCAGGCCGATCACCCGCAGGCGCAGGCCATAGTTCTCAGCTGTACCGACATGCGCGCGGTCGAGGCGATCGACCGGATAGAAGCAACGTTGGGCAAGCCGGTGGTCACCTCGAATCAAGCGATGATGTTCTGCCTTATGCGGGCGCTGAACCTGCCGCGTCATGACGCGCTGCCGGGGCGATTGTTCGACCTGCTCTGACCGGATCAGGGCGCAAGGCGACAATGTAAAAAAGACAGCTCACCTCGAACGGGTCTTGGATCACCCAGACTTGTTCGCAGCTCCAATTCAACCTGTGCAGCGGGCAGCAAGACCGGCGTCATCGCCGCCAACAGGATCAAGGGTGTCGACGCGCTGGTCGGAATGCGTTTCAACGGCATCTTCAGCAGGTTTTACGGCTGGTCGGCGGGGGCGTAGATCAACGCGCCAAGGTCTGAGAATTTCGAGCCTGGCGCGCCCAGCCCCAGAACCGCATCACGAATGGCGGCAGCACGGGATGCACCCAGTGATGGCGTCGCAAATTCCATGAATTTGTCGATCACTTCTGACTCATCCATTGGTGCCTCGGGTCCGCCGCGTGCGTGTACGTCGCCCGACTCAAGTATCCGCCCATCGGTCAGGGTGATGCAGACATCGGCAAACCGGCTTTTGGGGAACCGGTCGGAATGGCGTGCGGCCTCTGCAACCGAGATACGTTCGACGATCGAGGCGACCAGCGGGTCGGCCAGGCCCGCACCGGTGATGTTCTCGACCCCGATCCGGCCATGCGCAACCATTGTGGCGACGGCAAATGGCAGCGAATACTGCGCCTTGGACGTATCGTCCGGCATGCCTTGAAAGAGGCAGGCGCTTTCCCGAAACGTGTTTACCTGGATTGCCGCAATTTCCTGGTGCGTCAGGTCGTTTTCACGCATCAGCGCCCGGGTGGCGTCAATCGCCGCATGAGCCCAGCGGCAGATCGGATAGGGTTTCACATATTGATGTTCCATCTGCCAGAAATGGCCCAGATCTTGCCAATGCGGGGCCACGTCTGCCGCTTCGATGGTGATGGCCGGCGCCCCGGTAAAGCCTTTCTCGGCCAATACCGCTGAAGAAATGCCAACCAACGCGCCCCAGCCCGAACCATCATGCAGCATGGTGGGATTGGAGATCTCGCGCATCATCTGGCTGCGCGGGCCATGATATTCGGCAATCCCCATGGCCTGCCGCATCTGTTCAGCCGTCAAACCGCGCAAGCGCGCCGCCACAGCCACCACGCCAAGCGCGTTCCAAGCTCCGGATGTGTGATAATCGCTGACAGTGTCATGCAAAGAAATGCCCGCGCGTCCCGCGACCTCGTATCCGATGATCACCGCCGCCAGCGCCTCGGGGCCTGAAAAATCTTGAACGGTTTCAGCCAATGCCGCCAGTGCGGGAACGACGACAACCCCGATGTGGCCTTTGGTCGGATTGTATCCATCATGTCCGTCCAAATTGTCGGTCTGTGTGGCCGCTGCATAGGCCGCACCCGCGACGCTGACGCGTCGACCGTCGAAAAGCATGCGCGCGCTCAGCCCCGGGTCGCCCGCGCCAAACAGCGCTACCGCACTCTCGCGTGCAATCCGTCCGGCCTGCATCGGCCCCGAACCTATGGTGATCCCCAGCGTATCCAGCAGCATCAACGCCGCTGCCTTGCGTGCGGTATCAGGAAATTCCTGCGCGGCACGATTCAGCGCAAAATCTGCAACGGTCTGAAAGGTATCTGTCACGGTGTCCAGTCGAGGTTTTTCTTTCGGGTTCCGGTTACAAGAAAAAGCCTATGTGAGTTTGCGCATAGCGGCACGAAAACAATCATGGGGCAATGGCCCCGGATTATTTGTGACTAGGACCAGATCACATTTCGAGGCAGAACCATACGTGTGAGTCGCTCATGGGCAAGACAGCAAGCCCTGGGCTTATTAATTCTTTGCGATGTGCCTTGCCTGAGAAACGTCCGTCATGATGAATCTTCCACACCTGACCTTTCTTCGCTCGTTCGAAGCGGCGGCAAGGCACCTGAGCTTTACCGCTGCTGCCGAAGAGCTGAACTGCACCCAATCTGCCGTCAGCAATCATGTCCGCTCGTTGGAAGAGTTTTTGCAGCGCCCCCTGTTCGTGCGCCATCCCCGTTCCCTGTCGCTGACAGATGTGGGCGAGGCCTATCTGCCGTCGGTGCGCCATGCCCTCCAGGAAATCAACGCTGCCACGCAATCGGTCATCGTGCGGTCGCATACCCGCAAAGTGGTGGTTTCTTGCCCGGTCAGTCTGGCCGAGAACTGGTTGCCGGATGTGATCCGTGGTTTCAACGCGGTGCATCCCGGTATTGATCTGACGGTTCATGGCACTGTCTGGACTGATGTCGAACCAAATGTTTCGGACATCTCGCTGACAATCAATCATGTCGACGATGTGTCGCCGGACGCCCAACGTTTGTGGGTCGAAAAGCTGGCCTTGGTCTGTGCACCCGGCTTTCTGGTCGATGGCGCGCCGCTGACCGACCCCAAGCAATTGCAGAATGCACCGCTGATCCACATCCTGGGCCGCCCCTCCTATTGGGAGCACGCGGCGCGGCATTTCGGGTTGTCCGATCTGAGCCAGAAGGGCGGGTTGCGGACGAATGTCTCGAATTTGGCGATGGAAATGGCCGCCAAGTCACTGGGATGCGTCGCCCTGCCCCGGTCGCTGGCCCGGTCCTATGTCGAGCGGGGGCTGCTGATCGAGCCTTTCCGGTTTGATCTGAACAGTCCCTGGACCTATTTCATGCGTCTCAAGGAAAAACCCGTTTCACCACCGGTCCGGCTGTTTCAGAACTGGCTGTTGCAAGCCGCCGCTGAAATGGACAGCTGATCGACCTGTCATTTGCCGGGGCATGTCACGCGGCCCCTATTTTCCCTTGCCAGCCAGCTTGTTGGTGGCGAGAACGCGCAATCACTTCCGCGCGTCATCAATACCCAAGGCAGGGGCTATTCCAGCCATCAACAGCACCCTCTGCGCAACCGAGTTTCGACACCAACCGGTTTTTCCTGGTCCTCGGTTCCGCTGAACAAAGCCGACATGATCGCGATTTCGAAGGGCTTTGCACTATCTGCGCTTCTATTGCCTCAATATCCGCAAGAATCTATGGGATGCATTACGCAACTGCTGACGGCCATTGAAACCGGCGTCAGTTTCTTTGATTGTGCCCACGCCGTCCGTGGTAATTGGTAAGAAGGATTTTTGGATGCGTATTGCAATGATCGGCACCGGTTATGTTGGCTTAGTGTCCGGTGTATGCTTTTCGGACTTTGGTCATGACGTGATTTGCGTCGACAAGGCTGAGCAAAAGATCGACATGCTCAAGGCCGGAGAAGTGCCGATCTATGAACCGGGCCTGGATGTGCTGATGGCAAAAAACGTTGCTGCTGGTCGCCTGAGTTTTTCAACCGATCTGAAGACGGCAGTTGATGGCGCCGATGCGGTTTTCATCGCGGTCGGAACTCCGACCCGACGAGGGGACGGCCACGCGGATTTGACCTATGTGATGGCCGCGGCAGAAGAGATCGCCCAAGCGGTTGCCGGTTACACGGTCATCGTCACCAAATCGACCGTGCCGGTGGGAACAAACAGAAAAGTTCAGGAAGTCGTTGCGGCCGCCAACCCCACAGCCGAATTCGACGTGGCCTCGAACCCTGAATTTCTGCGCGAAGGCGCTGCAATCGACGACTTCATGCGCCCCGATCGCGTCGTTGTCGGTGTGGAAAACGATCGCGCCGCCGAAGTGATGGCCGAGATTTACCGACCGCTTTATCTGCGTGACTTTCCGATCCTGACCACCGATCTGGAAAGCGCCGAGATGATCAAATACGCCGCCAACGCGTTTCTTGCGACCAAGATCACTTTCATCAATGAAATAGCAGGCCTGTGTGAAAAGGTCGGTGCGGATGTCAAGGAAGTTTCCCGGGGCATCGGTCTGGACGGACGAATTGGCAACAAATTCCTGCACGCGGGGCCGGGCTATGGTGGCTCTTGTTTTCCGAAGGATACCGCCGCGCTGGCGCGGATCGGGCAGGATCATGCCTATCCGATGCAGATCACGGAAACCGTCATTCGGGTGAATGACGAGGTCAAGAAGCGGATGATCGAGAAAATCCGCGACGCCTGTGACGACCGCCTTAACGGCAAGACGGTGGCGGTTCTGGGTGTCACTTTCAAACCCAACACGGACGACATGCGCGACGCGCCATCACTGTCCATCATTCCCGCTTTGATCGGCGGAGGGGCCAAAGTGCGCGTCGTCGATCCGCAGGGCAAAGCGGAAGGCGATGCGCTATTGCCCGGGGTCGAATGGTGCGACGATCCCTATGCAGCGGTCCAAGGGGCTGACGTTGTGGTGTTGCTGACAGAGTGGAACGAGTTCCGCGCGTTGAACCTGACCGAGCTGGCCGGTTCCATGAACTCTGCCAGAATGGTGGATCTGCGCAATATCTATTCAAAGTCACAGGCGCTGAAATCCGGCTTTGAAACCTATGTCGGCGTTGGACGTTGAAGGCACCCCGCCTTTTGGATCAAACACGCCCACCGGACCCGCTTGGGTCCGGCAGGTATCTGCCTTTACGGGCTATTCGGTGGCCCAGATCTTGCGGCGGCGTTCCTTGACCATGTCATTGCCTTCATCGGTGCCGTCGTGGAACGTGTTGAACCATTCATCCCAAGGGGTTTCCCAGGTGCCGTAGTTGCAGTCAAAAAACCGATGATGCAGCTGGTGAAAGAAATCCCCGACCTGAAGCTTGGCCTTGTCGCCGAACTTCACATGCTCGAACCCGGCATGAGAGGTCGGAGCGCCGATGCCGTGATGGAACAGCAGGAAAATGGCGTGGATCGGATGGGACGGCAGCAGGAAGAAGATCATCGTATCGAACATCAGAAAGAAACTTTCGACCGGATGCATCGCAAGCCCCGACCAAGGACCGGTATTGATGTTGCGGTGATGCCAAGCGTGGACTTTTTTATAAAGCACACCCACATGCAGCAGCCTGTGCAGCCAGTAGAAATGGAACCCGGCCCAGATCGGCACAAAGACGGTCATGGCGATGAACCAGATCGGGTTGCCGTCTAACGTGATCATCGTGATCCAGCCATTGGCATAAGAATACAGGATCAGACATTCCCAGAACGTCCAGAACATCAACGCCGGGCCCAAGGTCCAGAACATGTTGTCCCAGACCTGATTTTTGAATGTGAACACCTTGGCGCCCTTCATCATCGGGCGCATGTCATAACGGTATTCATCCTGCTGCGTGCGGAACCTCCAAAGAGCCAGGTGCAAGCCGCCTGCGACCACCATCAGGATACAGAAATTGCGGAACCAGATTTCCGCAACCCAATCCCAGCCGAAGGTCTCGATCCTGCTCAGTGAAGGCGTCAGATAGGTCCAGGTGATGACCGCAAAGACCAGCAGCAGCGCCCGCAATGCAAGCGGATTCCAACTTTGCAGCAGGTATTTCAACGCGGCCAGAGGTTTCATCGGCCAATCCCAATAGGGCGCGGTCTGAATCGGCAGCTGAGGCGTGTAATTCCAGATCTTGCGCTTGGCTCGTGGCGGCAGGGCGGGGTCTGACATAGAAGGCTCATTTCATCTGTTCACTGATCACAAGCCTAAGGCGTGGGATCAAAAGCTCAGACCTAATTGTCTTGCCGGAGAGGCTAAGTTCTGCTTAGCCTGTCGGAATGAACACCCGCGTCCCTTCCCTCAACTGGCTGCGCGTATTCGAGGCTGCGGCCCGAACCGAAAGCTTTGCCCGCGCCGCGACCCAGTTGAACATGACGCCTGCCGCCGTCAGCCAGCAGGTCAAGGCGCTGGAGACAAGACTGGGCACACCCTTGTTTCACCGTCACGCGCATGCGGTCACTTTGACCGAGACCGGGCGCGCCTATCTGCCGTCGGTACAGCAATCCTTGCTCATGCTGGAAACGGCAACCGCCGGTCTGTTCGGCGAAACCCGCGAGCAAAGGCTTTACGTGCAGTCGGTGCTGCTGTTTGCACATGGCATTCTGGCCGGGGGTGTTCCCGATTTTCAGGCGGCGCATCCTCAGATCAACCTTTCGCTTTCGACCGGCAATGTCATGTCGGATTTTGCCAATCGGTTCACTGACCTTCAGATCGTGTTCGGAAACCCCGCGCTGTTCGGCTCGGAAAGTGACGAGTTGATGCGCGAACATCTCTATCCCATCGCCCCACCCGAGATTGCTGCCCGGATCAAGACGGCAAGTGATTTGTTCGACTTCACCTTGATCGAAGTTTCGACCCATCGGGCAAGCTGGCCGCATTGGTTCGAACACCAACGGCTGCCAGCGGGCCAGGCACGGTATTTTTTCGCCGACAATTCGGTGATGGCGGCCGAGCTCTGCGCCAGAGGATGCGGCATTGCCTTGGCGCGCGCGCCCGCGTCAGATCGCATTATGAAGCTTTCCGGTTTGGTCCCCTGCCTGCCGGACTTCTCCTGCCCTGGGCAGGAAGCCTATCATCTAGTCTATCCCTCCCGCACGGCACTGCGCCCGGCAGCGCGTACGTTTCGCGATTGGCTGATGGATTACAGCGCCGCCGTCCAGACGCGGTAACGCCCCTGCCCGGTGACTTCGCGAACCAGACCCCGCTGCGCGAACAGGTCGAAATTGCGCTGTACCGCGGCGCGGGAAGCCTTGGTCAGGTCTTCGGCCAAAGGCGCGGATACCATGGGCCAGGCCGTCAATGCATTGATCAGGCGCGGTGGGGTGCGGCCGCTCAGATCCTGCGTGACCTCTTTGGCTTTCGCCTCCCACGCGCTGATCCGGTCTAGGTGCAACAACGCCGCAAGGGCAGCCTGGCCTGCGCCGCCGATCCATGCGCTCAGTTTTTCCGACGGATCCCCCGAGCCGCGCAGCGCACGCGGCCCGGACAAGGCCAAGGGCATGAACTGCGCACCGCCACGCCCCATCGAGGCCGCATGCCGCGCGGCTATGACGGCTGCTTCCGTGTCCTGTCCGATGCCTTGTGACACCGCCCGCCAGGCGTGAAACGCAATTGCCGACTGCGTCACAGGATGCAACCCTTCGGCGTTTTGCATGACCTCGGCCAGATCAATGATGGATTCCGGGGTCGCGTCGGCCCCCTGAGCCAGTCGGTCAAGAAACGCGGTCAGCCCGCGTTCCCAACCGCCGGCAGCAGGCGGCGCGCCCGAACTCAGGCGTCGCACGGCCCATCCGGCTCGGAACAGGGCCTGCACGTCATCATGAGTCGCGCCGATCCGCAAACCGGTCCACAAAGCCAATCGATCCACGCTGATCCGGTCTCCGGTCCACCACCCCAGATCGGACGTCTCCATCAATGCCAAGCGATGCGTCCAGCCTTCGGGGCCCGCTCGCAACCGTTCATCCAGCGCGCCAAAAGTCAGGGCCAGATCTGCAAGTTCCGCAGAAAGGTCGGACTGCGCAGCCCGCCAATCACGCGGATCGAACAGCAGGCGCTGTTCGCGTCGCGGCCCGGGCAGGAAGAAACCCTCGTCTTCCTCGACTTCATCCGGCGGCAAGAACCACAGGTCGTCCTCTTCGGACGGATCGCCGTCATAGATGCTGGCGGGGCCAAGATCTTCGGCCTCGTCTTCAGGAAGGGGCAAGGGTTTCTTCGACGTCATACCCCGCATTCTTCGGGCATTCCCGTTGGTTCACAAGGGGTATTCCGTCAGCCCGCAAAGGTTCGGGTCAGAACACCCAGTTCGCTGCTCAAATCGGTCTGCGGAGAGCTGCCCAGCAGCATGTAACCATAGCCATCCTGTGCCCAGGTCGCTGTTGCCAAACCGCTCAGAATGGCCTGTTTGACCTCTGCCTTCGGGGCGTTCGGCCCCTGGCGGATAACACAGAAGGCAAAAGGTTGACCCTGCTCATCGGCGAAAACGACCTGAACCAAAGGCTTTCCCTTGAACGAAAGAACCTGTGCTCGCTTCAACTCCAACCCTGGCAGGGAGTCCAGCGCTTCACGGTTCAGAGACCTGCCAAGTGCTGCCTCGGCCATCGCGAACTGCTTGTCCAGCGATGCCTCGGAACTGTCCAGCGAGACAATCGTCTCGGGCACATATAGCGACTGATAGATCGCCGCTTGCTGCGCCCAGCCCAGTTCCGCCGGACGCGTCGCCCAGAATGTCAGGGCAACGGCTGCAACCCCGACGCCCGCGGCCACGGCCAGAAGGCGCAGAAACCCGCCATTGGTGTTTCGCGCCACGGGTTCCGGCAAATCGACCTTCGGCGCCGCGGTGGGCAGTTTCTCAAAGACCTGCCCAACGACAGGCGCAAACGGATCCAGCGCCATCAGGCGGCGTTCAACCTCGACATCATCCTCAACCGCGGCCTCGATGGCGCGGCTCTGAGCCTCATCCAGCGTGCCTTCCAGATACGCCAACAGCGTCTCGTCGGAAAACGTCATTTGCCACTCCGTCGCGCGGCATCTGCCGCCTCAAACTGCATCACGATTTTCAGTTTCCGCCGGGCATTCGATAGCCGGCTCATGATTGTGCCGATGGGAACGTCCAGCAATGCAGCGGTTTCGCGGTAGCTGTACCCTTCGACGAACACAAGCATGACCGTTTCCCGCTGCGCTTCTGGCAGCTGCATCACTTGAGTAAACACTTCAGCCGCAAAAATATTCGTTTCTGAATCCGGCAAAGTTGCGACCAGTTCCGATTCTGGGGTCACGGACAGCGCCTGTGCCCGCCGGACGGAACGAGACCGCACTTCGTTCAACCAGATTGACCGGCAGATCGTCATCAGCCAACTGTCCAGACGATCATGCGACGTTACCTGATGATGCCGCTCGAGCGCACGCAGGCATGTGGCCTGCACCAGATCGTCCGCCACATCCGATGCCCCCGACAACGCCAGAGCAAACCGCCAGACGCGTCTTGAGTGCATCTGTACGGCGTCACGAACGGCCTGTTCGGAAGTCATCTCGGCACTCATCGAATAAAACGCGACCTGTGTGTGTTTGTCAGAAACGGACCCGGCCCGCAGGGCCAAAACTGACATAAACCGCGGAGGAAAGAAATGAAACTTCTGTTGAAGGCAGTCACGTTTGCGTCGGCAATTGTTGCAACACCCATATGGGCAGCGGGCTGGACACTGGAGTCCGATCGCTCGCATCTGGCCTATGGAACGATCAAGAAAAACGCGGTGGGCGAGGTCAACAGCTTCACCAGCCTGAGCGGACACGTGACGCAGGAGGGCGTGGCCGAAATCGAGATCGACCTGTCCTCGGTCGAGACCAACATAGAAATTCGCAACGAACGGATGATCGAATTTGTATTCCGCCAAGCACCCACTGCGCGCCTGACGGCCGAATTCGACATGGCGAAGGTTGCAGGGCTGGCCGTGGGTGAAACCACCACTCTGGATGCTGCTTCCGTGCTTTCGCTGGCCGGCACGGAAGTTGAGTTTGACGCGGAAATGTTCGTCGCACGCTTGTCCGAGACGTCAGTGCTTGTTTCGACAAACGACATGGTGTTTCTCAGCACCGAAGACGCCGGTGTCAACGCCGGCGTGGACAAGCTTATGGAATTGGCAAGCCTGCCCGGCATCACCCGAACGGTACCGATTACAGCCCGGCTGATCTTTCACACGGATGAAGAACAGGCCGCGACGGCATCGGAAGCCACAGAGGTTGTTGCTGCCGCAGCTGTTCAGGGTGACGCGACGGCCGGCAAAAAGGTGTTTCTCAAGTGCAGCGCCTGCCACAAATTGAAAGAAGGCCGCCATGGTGTTGGCCCGTCCCTGCACGGCATTCTCGGCGCAAAGGCCGGTCAGGCCGAGGGATTCAAGTATTCGACAGCGCTGGAAAGTTCCGACATCGTCTGGACCCATGAAACCCTGAGCGCATTCCTGACGGATCCCAAAGGGTATCTTCAGGGCAATCGAATGCAGTTTCGCGGCCTGAAAAAGGACAAAGATATTGTTAACCTTCTTGCGTATTTGCAAGAAGAGGGGTGACGGCAACACCCAAGAGACCTGCTGAATTTCGATTTCACGCAACCGGCCCCGGGATCGGATACGATGCTTGTGCCCGTCCCCTGTCTGGTTTCGGATCAACACGTGTTCAAAGTCAGGAATTACAGCCTTCTATCAGCGGATTCATGCCGGACATACGACTCGTTTGTGGCAAAACAGCCCGTATTTTAAGGCGTTTTTTGCGGATCCTGTCGCGCCACCAACCCTGCCTGCGCCCGTACAAAGGGGCAAATCGCGGTTGTTGTTGCGCTTTCCAACTCTTGTCCGATCGTCAACCAGTCATTATTTAGCGGGCGTACAGCTCAAATGGTCGGGATGGGCCGCTCTGCCGCAGCATGGCATCTGTCCTTTAGGCCCGACAAGATATAGGTTAACTGAGCGTGCGCACAGTTTCACGATTTGGAGAACGCAATGATAAAGCGCGCCTGGAACAAGTGGCGATCAGGCTATATGGGCCGCCTTGTAGGTGAAAGCTTTTACGCGCAAGGCAAGCTGTATGGTATTGCGGTTCTGGCAATGATTGCCGTGGCGGTCACCACGGCCGGCTCCGCATATATGATGGAATTCATTGTCGATGCCATGACCAGCCCCGACTTGCAGGGTTGGGTACATTTGATTGCGCTGGGGGTTGTCCTCCTGTTTCTGGTCAAGGCGGTCGCATCCTATATTCAGGCTATCTTCCTTGCCCGCGCAGGCAATCGGATCGTGGCGGAACAGCAGGACAAGGTTTACCGTAAACTGCTCAGACATGGGGTCTCGTTCTTTTCGACCAATGAATCGTCGGACCTTCTGATGCGCACCACCCATGGTGCGCAGGCGGCCAGAAACCTGATCGATTTGCTGGTCACCGGGTTTGTCCGCGACACCCTGACTCTGGTCGGGCTGATTGTGGTCATGGTGTATCAGCAGCCCGTTCTATCCGTCTTGTTCTTTGTCGTGGGTCCGATTGCCCTGTTGGGTGTTCGCTATCTGCTGAAGAGCGTACGTACGATCATGCAGGCCGAATTCAAGTCGCTGGCAGAAATTATTCGGGTGCTGCAAGAGACCTCGGCAGGGATCAAGGTCATCAAGGTCTTCTCACTCGAAGACCGGATGATCAACCGCATGGACACCGCCATCCGCAAAGTTGAAGAGCGGTCGAATGACATCGCCAAGTTGCAGTCCATTGCCAGCCCTCTTATGGAGTTTCTGGCTGGCCTCGCCGTGGCGGGTGTGCTTTTGGTCAGCACGATGGGAATCGCGGGCACGGAACAACCCAGCGCGGGCCAGTTGATGTCCTTTATCACGGCATTGCTGATGGCCTATGAACCTGCCAAGCGGCTGTCGAAAATGCGCGTTCAGATCGAAACCTGCATGGTTGGTATCAGCATGTTGTTCGGCCTGCTGGATCAGGACGACACGATGGTGGAAAGTCCCGAAGCCCATGACCTGATCGAAGGCCCCGGCCAGGTCACGTTGCGTGATGTGACTTTCGGCTATCAAGGTGCCGTACCTGTAATTGAAGATATGAATATCACGTTCGAGGCCGGCAAGACCACCGCGCTCGTCGGTCAGTCCGGCGGTGGCAAGTCCACGTTGTTCGGCCTGATCATGCGTTTCTATGATCCCGATCAGGGCAGCGTTGAGATTGATGGTCAGGATCTACGCGAGGTGAGCTTTGCCTCGCTGAGACGCAAAATATCCTATGTCGGTCAGGATACATTCCTGTTCTCGACATCGATCATGGACAACCTGCGCTGCTCGTCCCCTGACGCCACGGACGAAGAAGTCATAGACGCCGCCAAAGCCGCACATGCGCATGATTTCATCATGGATCTGCCCGAAGGCTACAATACGCAGGTTGGCGAAAACGGCACCTTCCTGTCAGGTGGCCAGAAGCAGCGAATTGCGATTGCCCGCGCTATTCTGAGAAAAGCCGAGATCCTGCTTTTGGACGAAGCCACAAGCGCGCTGGATGCTGAATCGGAATCGCTTGTCAAAAAGGCTTTGGACACCCTGACAAAGGACGTGACCGTCGTCGTCATTGCGCACCGACTTTCGACTGTTCTGGAAGCGGATAAGATTATCGTGGTTCAGGATGGCTCGATCGTGGAACAGGGCAATCTGGACGAGTTGATGAAAAAGAACGGAAGCTTCCGCAACCTGTTCGATCAGCAATTCAAAAAACACGAACCCTCGGCGGAAGTGGCAGAATAACCCCTGCATTCAGCCTGGCACATGGCTCCCTTCTCCGGGCAAGACCTGTCCGGAAGAGGGGCAGAGTATTCTCATCACGCGCGTCCGTGCATCGAAATCATCAGGCCCAAGCCGCTTTAGGAATGTAGATAGCTCAGGCCCAATCCCGGGAAACGAACGGGTCTATCTCGCGCGCGGATTCGAATATGGCGATCTTGGTCGGTAGCGACACAAACATGTGGCTTGGTCGCCCACGCTGGCGCCTTGGCTGAGTGGTTCTGCCACAAGTAGTCAACGTCGCTTCTATCGAGACCGCCCTGTTTGCCACAGTCTCACACCACGCGAAAACCTGCTTGCATTACAGGGGGTACAGACACGCGACCTGATGCGTTTCTCCGGCCAGTTCAGGCAATGTTGCCCTGCACTGATCGGTTGCCAGCCAACATCTTTGCGCAAAGGCGCAACCTTTTGGAATATTCATCGGCGACGGCAGTTCGCCCTCAAGCTTGATCCGTTCTTTTCGGGCCGTGGGGTCGGCCCGGGGCGTCGTGGACAGCAACGCCTTGGAATAGGGGTGGCGCGGCGCGGCGAACAGCTGTTCTTTGGGTGCCTTTTCAACAGCACGCCCCAGATACATCACGATCACGTCGTCGGCAAAATGCCGAACCACGGAAAGATCATGCGAAATGAACAGATAGGCGAGGTCAAGCCGTTCCTGCAAATCCACAAGCAGGTTCAGGATCTGCGACTGGATAGAGACGTCCAGTGCCGAAACCGGCTCATCCAGAACCAGGACCCTGGGATTCAACATAAGCGCGCGTGCAATGGCGATACGCTGACGCTGCCCGCCAGAGAACATATGTGGATAGCGATCATAATGCTCGGGCCGCAATCCCACCATCTCGATCATGTCGCGCGCTTGTGCCTCGCGGTCTGCGGCGGACATGTCCGGGCGATTGATGATCAGCGGTTCCTGCAAGATCTGGCCGATGCGTTGACGCGGATTCAGCGATCCATACGGATCCTGGAACACGATTTGCACCGTTTCCCGCATCTTGCTCCACCGTGACGGGGTAATGTCGACACCGTCAATCGTCAGCCTGCCCGACGTCGGCTCTTCAATCATCGTGACCAATCGCGCCAGTGTTGACTTGCCACAGCCGGACTCTCCGACGATGGCCAGTGTCTTTCCCGGTTTCAGTTCGAAATCCACCCCCGAAAGGGCCTTTACCGTCGCTGACTTGGACAGCAACCCGCGCTTCACCGTGTAAAACCGGGTCAGATCTTTCGCCTGAACGATAGGGTCGGTCATGCCAATTCTCCGGCCGCAATTCTTTCAACGTGGTGACAACGTGCCTTGCCGAAGGCCTCGGCATGAGGGGTCGGCGGTATTTCAGCGCAAGTTGCATCAGCGAACCGGCATCGCGGGCTGAACAAGCACCCTGCGGGGCGATCGAATTGACCCGGCACAACGCCGGGAATCGTCGGGAGGATCTTGGAGGTCGCGCGCTCGGGCAAGGCGCTCAGCAGGGCGGATGTATAGGGATGACGCGGCGTGCGGAACAAATCGCGCACGGGCTGCTCTTCGACTTTTTGTCCGGCATATTGCACCTGAACCCGTTCGGCGGTTTCGGCCACCACTCCCATGTCATGGGTGATCAGCACAAGGCCCATATCGTGTTCGTCCCGCAACCGAACCAGCAGGTCGAGTATCTGCGCCTGAATGGTGACATCCAGCGCCGTGGTCGGTTCGTCCGCAATCAGCAGCTTGGGCTTGCAGGCGATGGCCATCGCGATCATGACGCGCTGGTTCATGCCACCTGACATCTGATGTGGAAAGGTGTTCAGGCGGCTTTCCGGGGCCGGGATGCCGACCTGGTCGAACAGCTCAATCGCGCGCTGGTGGCGGTCCTTACGGTTCAAGCCCAGATGGATGCGCAGGGCCTCTTTGATCTGGAATCCCACCGTGAAACAGGGGTTCAGCGACGACATCGGCTCCTGAAAGATCATCGCCATGTCCTTGCCGATGATCTTGCGACGCTCACGGGCCGAAAGACCGGCCAGATCCACCCCCTCAAAGCGCATCTCGTCAGCGGTGATCGTCGCGGTCCAGGGCAACAACCCCATCAGCGCCAACATCGACACCGACTTGCCCGAGCCGCTTTCGCCGACGATGGCCATCAGCTCGCCCCTGTCGACCGACAGATCGACACCGTCCACGGCGCGGAACTTGCCCGAGGCCGTGGCGAATTCAACAGTCAGGTTGCGGATCTGCAAAAGGCTCATGCGATCAGCTCCGTTTCAGTTTCGGGTCAAGCGCATCACGCAGGCCATCACCCATCAGGTTGATGGCAAGAACGGTGACAAGAATCGCCAGACCGGGGAAGGTGACTACCCACCAGGCGCGCAGTATGAATTCGCGCGCTTCGGCCAGCATGGTGCCCCATTCCGGAGTGGGCGGCTGCGCGCCCATGCCCAGAAATCCCAAGGCAGCTGCATCCAGGATCGCCGTCGAAAAGGACAGCGCCGCCTGTACGATGATGGGTGCCAGACAATTGGGCAGCACGGTGATGAACATCAGCCGTGACCTGCCAGCACCGGCCACACGCGCCGACGTGACATAATCCTTCTGACGTTCCGCCAGAACCGACGCGCGGGTCAGGCGCACGTAGTGGGGTTGGAAAACGATGGCGATGGCAATCATCGCGTTGGTCAGCGACGGGCCAAGGATGGCCACCAGCACCAGCGCCAACAGCAACGACGGGAAGGCCAGAACGATATCCATCACCCGCATGATCAGCGTATCGACCCATTTGGGGGCAAAGCCCGACAGCAGGCCAATCATCACGCCACCCGATACGGCCACACAGACGACGACGATTCCGACAAAGAAGGAATAGCGCGAGCCCATGATCAGGCGCGACAGCATGTCCCGACCCAGCGGATCGGTACCCAACGGGAAAGCCCAGCTTCCGCCCTCCTGCCATGCGGGCGGTTGCAGGATATGATCGCGGAACTGTTCGGTTGGGTCATAGGGGGCCAGAAGGGGCGCAAAGGCTGCACAAAACACAAAGGCTGCAAAAACCCAAAGCCCGATGACAGCGCCACGGTTTTCACTGAAGTAGTACCAGAACTCGCGCAGGGCGCTGGGGCGGTCTTCCGTTCTGGGCGGGGTTGAGGATAGTTCGGCCATCACCGCCTCCGAATTTTGGGGTTGATGATGCCATAAAGGACATCGACCAGCAGGTTCACCAGCATCACGATCACCGCGATCATCAGCAATCCGCCCTGAACAACCGGGTAGTCACGACGAAAGATGCTGTCGACCATCCACTTTCCTATGCCCGGCCAACTGAAGATGGTTTCGGTCAGAATGGCCCCCGCCAGCAAAGTGCCCACCGATAGGCCGATCACCGTAACAACCGGAATCAAAGCGTTTCGCAGCGCGTGCAATCCATTGATCCGCGTTGGTGACAAACCCTTGGCGCGCGCGGTGCGGATGTAATCTTCGCCCAGAACTTCCAGCATCGCCGACCGGGTCTGGCGTGCGATTACCGCCAGCGGAATCGTTCCCAGCACAATCGTCGGCAGGATCAGATGGCGCACGGCTGATCCGAATGCTCCTTCCTGACCCGACAGCAGGCTGTCGATCAGCATGAAGCCCGTGACGCTGGGAAAGTAATACAACAGGTCGATCCGGCCCGAGACCGGCGTCCAGCCCAGATTGCCCGAGAATATGATGATCAACAGCAGCGCCCACCAGAAGATGGGCATCGAGTACCCGACCAGCGCCGAGGACATCAGCGCCCGGTCAAAGAACTTCCCTCGGTTCACCGCCGCGATCACACCTGCGGGCAGACCCAGCGCAACGGCAAAGATCATGGCGCACAGGGACAACTCCAGCGTTGCGGGGAACAGCGAAAAGAACTCATCCCATACGGGTTTCCTAGTGACAAAGCTTTCGCCCAGATCACCTTGAAGCACTCCGGTGAGGTAATCCCAATACTGCTGCAACACCGGCTTGTCGAAACCCAGCTTTTCGACCATTTCCTGATAACGTTCTTCCGTCATGCCGCGTTCTCCGGCCATCACGATGATCGGATCGCCGGGCAGCACCCGGATGAACATGAACGAAATCAGCGTCACGCCCAGAAATGTCGGAACAAACAGGCCAAGACGGGTGAGGAAATAGCCAAGCATCAGCGACCTATGATTGTAAGTTCTTTGGGAAAGCGGGTCAGTGACCGACAGCCATCCCCGGTGACAAGAACATCATCTTCTATGCGAACGCCGAACTTGTCCAATGCATACAGACCGGGTTCGTTGGTCCAGACCATGCCCGGCAGGATTTTCTGGCTGTTGCCGCGCATGATATACGGCGCCTCATGCACATCCCGGCCCAGACCGTGACCTGTCTTGGTCCGGATACGATCGGCAAAGGGCGAGGCCTCAAGCACGCCTGTGACGGCGTCGTCGATGTCATGCGCTGTCACGCCGGGGCGGCAGGCTTCGAACCCGGCTTTGTTTGCGCGCAAAACCGTGTCGTAGACATCCCGGCCTTCGTCCGGGATGTCCTGAACGAAAAAAGTTCGCGTGATGTCGGCCACAAAACCATGTTTTCGAGCGCCAAAGTCGAACAGCAAGGCGTCGCCTGCCTTGATCCGGTAGTCGGCGCGCGCCTTGCCGTGCGGTCGTGCCGAGTTGTCCCCCGCAGCCACGATGGGGGAAAAGGCCAACGACTCGGCGCCTTCCGCAAAAAGCGCCTGTATCAGCGCCTGCTCGATCTGTTTTTCGCTCTGACCTGTGCGAACACCTGCGATCACACGCTCCAACGCGCGTTCCGAAATATCGATGGCCGCTTGCAGCGCGGTGATATCTTCTTCGGTTTTGATGATGCGAAGGCCTGAGATTTCGCGTTCGCCGTCCACAATCCGCAGATCCGGAAATGCGCGGGTAAACGCGTCTGACACGAAAAACCGCATCACCTGACCTTCGACGGCCAACGATCTGATAGGACTATGCGCTGCTAGCGCGGAAAAGGCGCTGTCATAGCCGGTCTGATCGCGCCAGTCGAACACGGCACCCTCAAATCCGACCAGATCCCATGAAGCGAGTTCCAGATTGGGCACGATCGCCGCCGGATCACCCAGGGCCGGAATCACCACGACAAAAGGGCGCTCGTGGCTCATGAAGGATTTGCCCAATGCGCGGGTGAAATTCGGACCCGGCACCAGGGCCACTGCGTCCACTGACATTTCCATTGCCAATTGGCGGTATTCGGACAAATCCGGCATTCTGCCCGACCTCCTCAATAAGAAAGCCGGAGCCACCAATCTGGTGGCTCCGGTTTGTGAGTGGTGGTTTATTCGACGCCCACACCATAGAAGATGTGACCGCCCAGAGGGTGCACCTTATAGCCTTGCACCTTGTTGCTCATGGGCATGTAAACGACCGAATGCGCGATGGTTGCCCACGGAGCCTGCTCTTTGAACACAACCTGTGCTTCTTCATACAGTTTGGTCCGCTCGGCCTGATCCGTGCTTTGCTTAGCCTTCAGGATCAGGTCTTCGAATGGCTGATGGCACCATTGCGCCCGGTTGGATGCTTCGACCCCGTCACAGCCCAGCAAAACCGCCAGAAAGTTGTCCGGGTCGCCATTGTCCCCGGTCCAGCCCAGCAGAACGGCACCGTCCCGGTTCAGTTCTTTCGACCGAGACAGGTATTCACCCCATTCGTACGAGACGATTTCGACGCCCACACCGATCTTGGCGAAATCCGCCTGGATCAATTCGGCCATGCGACGGGCATTGGGGTTGTAGGGGCGCTGGACGGGCATGGCCCAGATTTTCATCGACAGGTCCGAAACACCTTCGGCCTCAAGCATCGCCTTGGCCGCTTCGGGATCATAGAGATCGTCCACGATGGCATCGTTGTAGCCCCACATGGTAGGCGGGATCGGGTTCTTGGCCACCTGGCCCGAACCCTGGAAGACCACGTCGATGATCGCCTGCTTGTCGATCGCCATGTTCAGCGCTTTGCGCACCTTCGGATTGTCGAATGGCGCCATGGTGGTGTTGTAGGCCAGATAACCAACGTTCAGGCCCTCTTGTTCCAGCATGTTGATGTCCGGATCATCCTTCATTGCCTGAATGTCGGCAGGGTTCGGATAGGGCATCACATGACATTCGCCTGCTTTCAGCTTTTGATAGCGCACAGATGCATCCGGTGTGATGGCAAAGATCAGGTTTTCGACCTGCGCCGGGTCTTTCCAATACGCATCATTGGCCGCGTAACGGATCACCGCGTCTTTTTGATAAGCCACGAACGAGAAAGGTCCGGTTCCGATGGGTGCCGTATTCAGTTTTTCCGGCGTACCGGCTTCCATCATTGCCGCAGCGTATTCCGCCGACACGATCGAGGCAAAGTCCATCGCCATATTGGCGACAAATGGCGCTTCGGGCTTGGACAGAGTAAATTTCACCGTGTAGTCGTCGATCTTTTCGATGGACTCGACCAGATCAGGCATCCCCATACCTTGGAAGTATTCCCAGGTTCCACCTGACACTTGATGATAGGGGTGGTTTTCGTCTTTCTGACGCATGAAGGTGAAAATCACGTCATCCGCGTTGAAGTCGCGGGTCGGCGTGAAATCGTCGTTCGAGTGGAACTTGACGCCCTGGCGCAGCTTGAAAGTGTATTCCAGACCATCATCGCTGGCCTCGACACTTTCGGCCAGGCCGGGGACCACATTGGTCGTGCCCGTTTCAAATTCAAGCAACCGATTGTAGATCGGATGAGAAGACGCATCAAAGGTCGTCCCTGCGGTGTACAGCGCAGGATCGAACCCTTCAGGTGATCCTTCGGAACAATATACAAGTGTATTTGCCTGCACCACAGCACCCGTCAGGGCGATCGCAGTGGTTGCGGCCAGAAGTTTGAGGTTCATGATTTTCTCCCAGAAAAGGACTTTGAAAGACAATCGCATGGCTCTTTGTCGCCAGAGCATTCAGTGACAGCACAGGTCGTCGCGATCCCTCTGCCCAATGTATCCAAAATACAAAATCTAATGTCAACAGTGTCTTTCTGCGGATATCTTTGAAGGCTTTTTCTGCCATTGCACCCTGATTTCCGGATTTCACTCTCATCTTCGCTGCGCAAGCGATACGACGGCCCGAAACCCCCTGCCGCGCACTCAGAGCTTTCTGTTCACGGGTGCGAATTGCATGCTCTGACGGCCTGCACGCTTACGTCTTGTCCGTATGCGTAACCGCACGCCAATCCCCCGAGGGAGGGTTGGTCAAAAGTTTCGTTGCGCGCAGCTTCATGGCGACGGACACTGGGTCCCCGCCCCGCATTTTGTCCGCGGCCTCAAACGCAGCTATCGCCTGCTCGAACCGGCCGGAACGATAATGCGCAAGACCTTGTTCGTAGGTCTCGATCCAATCAAGGGATCCTTCGAAACCGTCGGCCATCGCAATCAGCTCATAGACCACCAGCTCCTCGGTCCGGCCAAAGACCGCGAGCGTGTCCAGCTCTCGGACGACAATTGCATCGCCTGCTTCGCGCCGGGTCTCGGGGCCGATCAGAATACGCGTGCCATACTCCTTGTTGGCCCCCTCCAATCGGCTGGCCACATTCACGACGTCGCCGATCGCCGTGTAGTTCAACCGCTGCTCTGACCCAATGTTGCCAACCAGAGCTTCACCGCTGTTCAACCCGATCCGGACGCGCAGGGAATTTCCGGCCTCGTCTTTGATGCCCGCATCTTCCACGGTCGCGACAAGATCCAGTGCCGCGCGGCAGGCATTTTCGGCATGGAGCGCATCCTTGCGCGGTGCCCCCCAGATCGCCATGACCGCGTCACCCATGAATTTGTCGATCGTCCCGTCATGGCGCGCGACGGCTGCTGCGGCCGCAGAGAAAAAAGGCTCCATCAACTGGATGATTTTGGGGCCGAGTTTTTCCGATAGCCCGGTGAATCCGGTCACATCGCAAAACAATACGGATATCTGCTTCATGTCGCCACCGGGCTGCGTTTTGATGCCCTCGGCGACCAGCATCTTCACAAGATCGGTCGGCACGTATTTTCGGAACGCGGACAATCCTGCTGCCATGCTGGCCGTTGCCGCAGACAGATTGGCAAGCTCGGACAGGTTTGAAGGCCGGCGAGGAATGCGTTCGACGTCGAAGCGTTCGATCTTGCTCAGATCCTCGGCAATGCGCGCCAGAGGATTGGCCACAATTCGACGGATCAACCAGATCGCCAGAGCGGTTGAGACGATCACGACCCCGATCAGGATATAGATCAGGTCTATCAAGGTTGCATCGATGCCAGACAAAAAGGCCGCCTCAGGAATGACCGTAGCGACGCGCCACCCGTAAAAACCCAAAGGTGTCAGGGCCACCGCATAAGGGACGCCATCGATCACCACGCGTTTCGTCGAACTGCCCGCAGTATTGCCATCCGGGTCGCCCAACAGTTTTTCCCCCGAGATCTTGGCAACCTCGTACAGCTCACCCTCGCCCATGCGCGCCGGTGTAACTTCGTCCGCCTTTGCGTCGGGAACAGCAATTACTTTGCCATCGGCATCCAGAATAAAGGCGGCTCCGAATTCGCCGGGCTCGAGCGTCGCCAGAAAGCGTGACAAACGGTCGGTTTCGATTGCGACCGCAAGAACTCCCTGCCGTGCCCGGTTGACATCGATCGGCCCCGCAAATGCGTATACGGTCTTGTCACTGCCCGGAAGATCGCGCGCTTCGATCCATCCCATCGTGCTCAGAGACATAAAATTGTTGAACCAGGCATGATCACGAGGATCATAGGAGGTCGGAACAAAGGTCCTTTCTTCGAACTGAATATCCCCGGGAATAAAAATGTATCGATCGGTCCGCAAGTTCCGGTCGCGGATGTCCTTGTCGATCTCTATCATCTCAAGCCCGCTGTCGCCCAACCGATGCGACGCGAAAAAGTTGCCATCCGGCCAGCCGAAGAAAATCCAGGAAATATTCGGCTGCGCCTGCAACTGAGACAGAAAGACGAACTCTCGTTTATCGGCCTGCCGCGTTGCGATGACATTCTGTACAAAGATCGTGCGCACCGCCGACCATGCGGCTTCGGCGGATCTGAGGGTTGCCCCGACTTCGATACGGACCGCGTTTGCAATCTGGCTGTTGATCTCAGCGGCAAGCATGCGGCTGTTGTCACGCGCGGTCGTCCACCACAGCGAATGAACAACGAAGGTCGACACGCCGATGGATACGGCGACCAGCATAGATACAGCAATGCCGACACTGAACCGCATGAAAACCCCGAAAAGAATGTCCTGTACCACAGTATTCGGTTGAGATCGCAGGAAGAGCAAAGCTTAGTTTGCTCCTACCCCGAAAAATCACGCAACTGTTAAGCACATGTGTATGCCGCGACCGAAATCCACGGCACCTGGTCACTTGCCGATGCCCAGAGGACAGACCTTGCGCGTGGCGGAAATCAACTGCCCTTGGGTCCGGATTTGCGACGTTTTGGAACTGCGTTGCCACCCTTGGCGGATTTGACGGCCGCCGCGCGTGCACGATTCTTCTTGCTGTTTGGCTTGCCCTTCGGCGGCGGCGGACCTTTCGGCGCGTCTCCGGCTGGTTTAGAGCGACCTCTCCTTTGCTCGACACTGCCGGGCTTGCGCTTTTTCGGTTTTGCACCCGAAGCGCTGAACTGGCTTTTTGCGTCGTCATCCGACGCTCGACGGGTTTCGGTCGCGGGCACGGTCTGGGCAGGCTGAACCTCGGGCTTGGATTGGCGGCGGTGGGCTTTCCGCTCAGCCGGAGAGTTTTCCTTTTTGTGTCCCGTAGGTCTGCCTTTGAACTTTCTATTGAGACCGGACCGACCGGTTGACGACAGGTCCGGTGCTTTGTCCAACCGCACAAGGTCTTTGGTTTCTTCGATTTTCATCTCTGGACCAATGGCGGTCAGAAAGCGGTCGACACTGGCTTCACTGATTTCGAAATAAGTTACGTCCTCGGCAATCCGAATGGCACCGATATCGTCTTTTGTCAGATCGCCCGCCTTGCAGATCATCGGCAGCATATGACGGGGAGACGCATTCTGATTGCGCCCTTCGGACAATGAAAACCAGACGCCTGGCCCAAAAGATGCGCGTGGCTTTGGGGCGGTCTGATCGACCGCCGACAGCTCTTCCGGGGCGGAATGGCGCAGTTTGTATTGCCTCAGGTAAGCGGCTGCAATTTGTTCGGGCGTGAAGCGAGCAATCAGTTTTTCAACAGACGGGCGTTCGCTTTCCGTGATCTCGACCTGCCAGTCCTCTGATGCCAGCATCCGAGCCTGATCACGCTCGTTCACCTCATCCGCAGACGGGGCCGATCCCCATTCTGCTGTCAGCTTGGCAAATTTCAGAATACGCTCTGCCTTTTTGCTCGATGATGGCGCGACGATCAGGGCACTGACGCCCTTGCGCCCAGCGCGACCCGTGCGGCCAGACCGGTGCAGCAGTGTTTCATGGCTGTTGGGCAGTTCGGCATGGACCACCAGATCAAGGTTGGGCAGATCGATGCCGCGGGCCGCAACATCGGTTGCGACACAGACCCGGGCCCGTCCATCGCGCATGGCCTGCAACGCGTTGGATCGTTCGCTCTGGGTCAGCTCACCTGACAGGGCCACGACAGAAAACCCCCGGTTCGACAGGCGCGCGGTCAGGCGCGAAACCATCGCTCGGGTGTTGCAGAAAACGATGGCATTGGGGGCCTCGTAATATCGCAGCACATTGATTATCGCGTTTTCACCATCACGCGGCGCCACCGTCATGGCCCGATACTCGATATCCGCATGCTGGGTCAGTTCGCCGACCGTGCTCACACGTTCCGCGTCGCGCTGGTACCGCTTGGCCAGATTGGCAATTGCGCGTGGCACAGTGGCAGAAAACAACAAGGTCTGACGATCTGCGGGTGTTTCATCAAGGATGAACTCAAGATCCTCGCGGAACCCCAGATCCAGCATTTCATCCGCTTCGTCCAGGACAACCGCTCGGATAGCTGTCAGATCGATTGAACCTCGATTGATATGGTCGCGAAGTCGTCCCGGAGTGGCCACAACGATATGGGCGCCTCGGGCCAACGCGCGACGTTCATCCCGAATGTCCATGCCCCCGACGCACGAGGCCAGAAACGCTCCCGCTCCGGAATACAACCAGCCAAGTTCCCGTTTCACCTGAAGTGCCAGCTCGCGGGTCGGTGCAACAACCAGCGCCAATGGCGCTTCGGGTTTGCCGAGCGTTTCTTCATCGCCCAGCACCCTGTGCGCTATCGCCAGACCAAACCCAATGGTCTTCCCTGATCCGGTCTGGGCCGAAACCAGCATGTCGCGCCCTTCCAACTCGGGCTGGGTGACGGCTCGCTGAACTTGGGTCAATGTATCATAGCCCTTGCGCGCTAGCGCATCTGCAATGGTTTGTTTCACGGTGGTGGTTCTTTGTATCGGCCAGGTGATAGGCGCTGTGCGGAATTGCGATCAGCGGATCATCCAAGGGTAAAGACAGCCCCTTACCGGCTGCCATCCCGGTTGTATAGACGGGAAAACGGGCATTTTCGCCGAAAAGCTTCTCATAAGGGAACACCCTGACAGGTCAGACCCTGACGCAACCGCCAGGGCCGGGCCGCGTCAAGCCTGGGTCAACGCGGGAACATAATTCAACATCTTGCCGGCAGCTGCCTGCTGTTGGGCGTCGGAAACATGCACCGGGCACGCATAACCGTGCCGATCATTTCGATGACATGACCGTCGTCGATGCGACATGGGTCAAACAAGAGCCCGAGCGGGATCGTTCCTGATCTTGTTGGCCCAATCTCAAGCCCCTGTTGCCCGATGAAGTACTCTGCCACGGGTCAAGCCATTCACTTTTTCGATGATGGCATCGGCATCAATACAGTGGTGGCGATAGAGATCACCGATCGTTCCTGTCTGGCCAAAATGTTCGACCCCCATCGGAATGGTCTGATGACCGCGCACAGCGCCCAGCCACGACAATGTTGCAGGATGCCCGTCAATCACGGTGACCAGATTGCAGTGCGCTGGCAGACCAGACATCAGGGTTTCGATGTGGGATAGTGCGGCGGGGTTGCCGCGCGACCGCGCGCGTTGTGCAGCCGTCCAACCGGCATTCAGCCGATCCGCGGACGTCACGGCCAAAACGCCGATATCGCGACGGCCCTCGCCGATCACACCGGCGGCCTTGATCGCCTCGGGCGCGACGGCACCTTGATAGGCGATTACAACTTCGCAATTGGGCCCCGGTTTTCGCAACCAATAGGCCCCGTCAATGGCACCCTGCCGAAACTGGTCATCCACGCGTTTGCCCGGCTGCTCAATCGGGTTGGTCGTCAGACGCAGATAGACGGAACCGCCGGTTTCATCGCGCAGCCATGTACGCTCGTCCGGTTGTCCTTCACCGTCGCGTTGCAGATAGTCGAAGGCCCATTCCATGATCACCGCCAGTTCATCAGCAAAGGCGGGTTCAAATACAGCCAGCCCGTCCTGGCTCATGCCGATCAGCGGTGTGCCGACGGATTGATGCGCTCCGCCTTCTGGCGCCAGTGTCACGCCCGACGGCGTACCAACGAGAATAAAGCGTGCATCCTGATAGCAGGCATAGTTCAGCGCATCGAGGCCGCGACTGACAAAGGGGTCATAGACGGTGCCGATCGGGATCAACCGTTTGCCAAACAGGGAATGCGACAGACCCGCCGCTCCCAGAAGCAGCATCAGGTTCATTTCGGCGATCCCAAGCTCGATATGCTGCCCTCCCGGCGTGAATTCCCATTTCGCCGTCGAAGGGATCCGATGTTCTATGAAGGCATCGGCTTGCATGGATCGGGCAAACAGCTTGCGCCTGTTCACCCAAGGCCCCAGGTTCGTCGTGCCGGTGACATCCGGAGAGGTTGTCACGATGCGTTCGGTCAACGGGCCATCACCTTTTGACAGATCGTCAAGGATCTTGCCAAACGCCATCTGGGTCGAGATTTCACGGCTGGTGTCGACCTCGATCCTTGGCACGTCCAGCTTGTCATCGAAATAGCGGCGCGGACCCTTGGCAAAGAACGGTGCCCTGGCCAGAAAATCCTTGAATGCGGCGGGGTCCTGTACTGTCGCAAGCGGCTCCCATTCCTCGCCGTCTGGCACGCCCATATGCGACTGCCACGCGGCGAACTGGCTGTTGTTCATCAGCCCGCCGTGATTGTCCTTGTGACCTGCGATGGGGGTGCCCCACCCTTTGACGGTGTAGGCCAGGAAACAGGTCGGGCGATCATGATCGATGGCGGCAAATGTCCGGGCCATGGTCTCGACGCAATTGCCGCCAAGATTTTCCATCAGCGCCGCCAGCTCTGCGTCCGTCCGCCGTTCGATCAGGGCGGTCACATCCCCCTGATCCCCCAGATCGTCCATCAGGCGCTGCCGCCAGACTGCGCCCCCCATGAAGGTCAAAGCCGAATAATCCTGATTGGGGCACGCATCGATCCAGTCGCGCAGGCGATCGCCACCCGGTTCTTCAAAGGCCGCGCGTTGCAGAACCCCATATTTCACGCGCACGACATCCCAACCGAACGCATCGAAGATCTTTTCAATCCGTTCGAATAGCCCTTCGCGGACGATGCCATCCAGGGATTGCCGGTTGTAATCGATGATCCACCACGTTTTTCGTAGGTCGTTCTTCCAGCCTTCCTGCAAAGCCTCGTACACATTGCCTTCGTCCAGTTCGGCGTCGCCTACAAGGGCCACCATCCGCCCCATCGGAACATCCGAGCCCCAGCTTTTGGCCTTGATGTAATCCTGAATGATCGAGGCAAACGAGGTGATCGCGACACCCAGCCCCACAGACCCGGTGGAAAAATCAACGTCGTCGATATCCTTGGTCCGGCTGGGATAGCTTTGCACACCGCCAAAACCACGGAAGTTTTTCATCTTCTCGCGCGTTTGATTGCCCATGAGATACTGCATCGCATGGAAAACCGGTGAGGCATGGGGTTTGACAGCCACCCGGTCTTCAGGGCGCAGGGCCGAAAAATAGAGCGCGGTCATGATCGACACCATCGAAGCAGACGACGCCTGATGGCCACCAACCTTGATCCCATCCACCTTTGGCCGGATGTGGTTGGCATGGTGGATCATCCAATGCGACAACCATAACAGACGTTGTTCAACGATCTTCAACTGGGTGGGATCAATGTGCATGGCGGTCTCCGGGTTCAGGCGGCGCTGCGGGCAGGATAAGGCAAAGCTTGCTCCAGGTCTGCGAGGATATCTTCGACATCCTCAAGCCCGACGGACAAACGGATCAAACCATCGCTGATCCCATGCTCGGCCCGTTCTTCCGGGGTATAGGTCGAATGAGTCATGGATGCAGGGTGCTGGATCAGCGTTTCGGCATCGCCCAAGGACACCGCGCGCTGGATCATGTTCAGGCGGTTCATGAATTCGATCCCACCGGACAGGCCGGACTTGATCTCGAACGCGATCATGGCGCCGGGTTGGGACATTTGCCGCTGCGCGACATCATGCTGGGCAAAGCTTCTCAGCCCGGGAAAGTAAACCTCGCCGACGGCGGGATGGGCCTCGAGGAAATCAGCGACGACCCTGGCTGACGCGCAATGACGATCCAGACGCAGGTTCAGTGTTTTCAGGCCACGCAGGATCAGCATCGCGTTGAAAGGGGCCATGACCGCACCGGTCATATCCTTCATTCCGACCAGGCGGATTTCGGCGATCTGTTCGGCGGTGCCGACAACCAGACCAGCGACCACGTCGCCATGCCCGCCGAGATATTTGGTGGCAGAATGCAGAACGATATCCGCCCCGTGCTCGATCGGGCGGGTAAGATAGGGGCTGGCATAGGTGTTGTCGACGACAACCGTTGCACCGACCGAATGCGCGATCTCGGCGCTGGCGGCGATGTCCACCAGGCGCATGTTCGGATTGGCCGGAGTTTCGAAATAGACAACGCGGGTTTTGTCAGAAACGGCGGCTTTCAGGTTCTCAGGGTCTGTCATGTCGACATGGGTGATCGTGACCCCCCATTTTGCCAGACCGTGGCGCATGAAGGCGAAGGTGCAGCCATAGAGCGTTTTGTCCACGATGACTTCGTCCCCCGGCGACAGCAGGGTCCAGAGCACTGCCGTGATCGCCCCCATGCCGCTGGAAAGGGCCAGTCCGGCCTCGGCCCCTTCAAGCACCGCAATGCGTTGTTCCAGAAGGTCACATGTGGGGTTCGAAATACGGCTGTAGATATGACCTGCGCGTTCACCGGCAAACATCTCTCCACCGGCCTCTGCGGTTTCAAAGGCAAACGTGGACGTCAAATGCAGCGGTGGGGTAAGGGCGCCGTCATTTTCCAAAGGGTTGTAAGCGTGGTGAATGGCGCGGGTGGCAAATCCGGTTGAACGAGTCATTGCAAGCTCCTGTTTCAAGCTGGCGCCAGTTTGCACCTTTACTTTGGGCTTTTACTTGCAAGTAATACCAACATCATGATCAATATTGGCAGATTCTGCCAAGTTTAAGGTTGAAATGGACGATAAAGACAGACAGATCATTCGGGCGCTGCAAAAGGACGGGCGCATGACAAACCAGGACCTTGCCGACGAGGTGAACCTGTCTCCGTCGCCGTGTCTGCGCCGGGTCAAGAACCTCGAAGCGCGCGGAATCATCAAGGGTTACAGCGCAGATGTGGACGCCGCCGCATACGGCATAGGCATTACCGTTTTTGTGCGGATCCGGTTGGAGCGGCACAATGAAACGGACGTTCAGAATTTCGAAAAACGCGTTCGGATGATCGACGAAGTTCTTGAATGCCACGTGCTGACCGGGGCGATGGACTATCAGTTGCGGGTGTTGGTATCGGATCTCGAGGCATATGAAGAATTCATTCGAAACAGAATTCACCCGATCGGTGGGATTGCTTCGATTGACACCAGCTTTGTTTATGGAACGGTTAAGAAGACCGCCGTTTTTCCACCCTGATGGAACGCGTCTGACTACGCTGCAAACTCAGGTTGAGGTGCATGTTTAACGGGCGCTGGGATGAGGAGTCACTGCCAACATATGACGATGGCGACGCGGGCGAGAGGACCTTTGAGCCTCGGTCGCACAGGGTTGCGACGCGCCACCAGCCGTTGATCCTGTCGAACATGATCTAGGCGCGATTGCGCCGCTTGGCGTGCTTTGCAGGCAACCAGCACTGTTTGCGACCCTGGTTTCTGGCACGTATCCCGAAGATCAGACATGTTCACCGCTCGTTTTTTTTGAACCGTGAACACGCTGACCTGCCAAGTTCAATGGGTTCCGGGCCTAGTAGGCGACCATCGTCAAAAGCTCATATTCCGCAACCATTTCATCATCCTGCTGGGTCAGGGTGACATGCCAGCGGACTTCGCCGTATTCCTCGTTCCGTTTGGTCTTGGCCTTGACCGTCAACCGCACCTTGATGGTATCACCCGCCTCGACGGGCTTCATGAATCGCAACCCGTCAAGACCGGTGTTTGCCAGAACTGGGCCTTCGTTCGGTTCAACAAACAATCCGGCTGCAAATGACAAAAGCAGATACCCATGGGCCACACGGCCCGGGAAGAACGGGTTCCGTTCGGCCGCTGCCTGATCCATATGCGCATAGAACGTATCGCCGGTGAAATTGGCAAAGTGTTCGATGTCTTCCATCGTGATTGTACGGGGCGCCGTGTGGAGGGTCTCGCCAATCGCCAACTCGTGAAACCGGCGCGTGAACGGATGGGCTGGCCCTTCGACCTCGGTCGCGCCGGGAACCCATTTGTTCCCGATCGCGGTCAGCAGATCAGGCGATCCCTGAATGGCTGTCCTCTGCATGTAATGCTTCACGCCACGCACACCGCCCATCTCCTCGCCGCCGCCAGCGCGTCCGGGGCCGCCGTGAACCATATGCGGCAGAGGAGAGCCGTGGCCGGTGGATTCCTTCATCGAGTCGCGATTGTTGAAATACAGCCGCCCGTGATAGGCCCCGGCCCCCAGGGCAACGTGCCGTGCCACATCCGCGTCACGGGTGATGACCGATGCCACCAACGACCCTTGCCCGCGATTTGCCAGTTCGATCGCATGGTCAAGATCGCGATACCCCATCACCGTGCTGACCGGGCCAAAAGCCTCGGTGTCATGGACGCGTCGGGCCGCATCCGGATTGGCACAGTGGTACAACATCGGCGGCAGGAACGCGCCTTTCTCGGCATCCGCCCCATCAACCTCAAAATCGTCAGGGTTGCCGAAAACGCGCTCGGCTTCCTGCCCGATGATTGCCGCCTTTTCCAGAACATCACGTTTCTGACCGTTCGAGACCAGCGCACCCATGCGTGTGGTTTCCAGCCTTGGGTCGCCGATGACCGTTTTCGCCAACCGCGCGAACAGGGCTTCGATCACCGCCTGCACCTGAGGCTCTGGGGCAATGATCCGGCGGATCGCAGTACATTTCTGCCCAGCCTTCGTGGTCATCTCGCGCTGGACTTCTTTGACAAAGAGGTCGAATTCCGGCGTTCCAGGCTCGGCATCAGGGCCCAGGATCGAGCAGTTCAGACTGTCCTGCTCGGCCACGAAACGAATTGAGTTTTCCAGAATCACCGGGTTGGAACGCAGTTTCGATGCCGTTTCCGCAGATCCGGTGAAACTGACCACGTCCTGCATGGTCAGACGGTCCAGCATATCGCCCAGACCACCCGAAACCAGCTGCAACGCGCCAGCAGGCAAAATGCCGGAATCCAGCATCAGCCGGACGCATAGTTCGGTGACGTAGCACGAGTTCGTTGCTGGCTTTACGATGGCCGGAACGCCTGCCAGAAGGGTTGGAGCCAGCTTTTCCAGCATCCCCCAGACAGGAAAGTTGAACGCGTTGATGTGAACTGCCACCCCGTGCAACGGGGTACAGATGTGCTGCCCCAGGAAGGTGCCATTGCGCGACAACTGCTCGACCTCACCGTCCAGATAGACATGTCCGTCCGGCATCTCGCGTCGACCTTTCGAAGCGAAGACGAACATCGTGCCGATACCACCGTCTATGTCGATCAAGTGGTCGGACTGGGTCGCACCTGTGCTGAAAGACAGGTCATACATTTCCTGTTTGTGCTGACCCAAATGAACGGACAACGCCTTGAGCATCTTGGCCCGCTCGTGGAACGTCATCTGCCGCAGCGCCGGCCCGCCGACATTGCGCGCATAGTCCAGCATCCCCTGCACATCCAACGCGCTATTGCCGGCCGTGGCGATCACCTCGCCGGTGACCGCGCTTGTAATATTGCGGGCACCCGCACCGGGCGAAACCCATTCACCGGCCGCGAAGCTGGAAATCTGTTGGATTGTCATGAGCGTCTCCTCATTTGTTGTGTGAACTTCGCGCGGCCATATGCACGTCTCACGAAATCATAATATAAACCGATCGGTCGGTCAATAAATTGGCGAATTGGCAACCCAAACCTCACATCTCAGACTTGAGCTGGCAGTCGCGCGAAACCCCGAAACCGGATGCGGCCGCCCCGTTCGGCGCCGTCAGTGATGCGATAGGTCGGGAATCGCGCCAGAAACCGTCCGACGGCCACGCGACCCTCCATACGCGCCAAGGTTAGGCCGACGCAGGTATGGGGCCCTCCGGCAAACGCGTGATGCTTGTTGGGACGTCGATCCAATACAACCTCATCAGGTTGTGCAAACTGCCGCGGATCGCGATTGGCCGCGCCGATACACAGGTTAATGTCCGTACCTGCCGGAATGGTCTGACCGTGGAACATTACATCTTCGGTGGTCAGACGATTGCCAAACTGATTTGGGCTTTCCAGCCGCAGAAACTCGTCCACTGCCGTGTTGATCAGATCCGGATTGGCCAGAAGCTCGGCCCGTTTGTCGCGGTGCCGTTCCAACAGTTCCAATGCGTTGCCGATCAGGTTGGTGGTGGTCTCGTGCCCTGCATTCAGAATGAAGATACAGTTCTGGTACAGCTCGACCTCGGTCAAGCCACCATCGGTGTCATCCTGCATCAAACGTGTCAGGACATCCGTCGCAGGATCTCCGGGGTTGGCCCGGCGATCTTCGATGACATGCCGAAGATAGTCCTTGAAATCAGATACCGACCGGTTGCCCCACTCTTCCTGCTCGGGCGTCAATTGGGGTTCCAAAGCGCCCAGAATAGCCAAAGACCAATCCCGCAAAGGGCCACGTTCCGATCTGGGAATGCCAAGCAGGTTGCCGATGATCTCGATCGGGATGGCACCGGCGAAATCCTCGATCAACTCTACCGAGCGCTTGGCCTGCATCTCGTCCAACAGCCCATCGACAAGTTGAATCAGGCCCGGTTCCATCTGCGCCAGCGCCCGTGGGTTCATCGCACCGACCATGACCTTGCGGACGCGGGTATGCAGAGGCGGATCATTGAACACAAGGCTGGTGGTATGGTGTTCGTACAGCGGGCTGTCGATACCGTATTTGGGGCCGAAAACCGCCTTTTTATCCGATATGAAACGCTCGGTATCCCGGTACACCAGATCCAGGTCGTCATACCGCGACAGGACCACCGAACCATCGGGCTGCCAGCAGACGGGCGTGTCTTCGCGCAACGCGGCGTAGGTTGGATAGGGATCCGTATGAAACCCGTCCGGAAGCGCAGTCAAAGAGAACATCAGTGACCCATCGCTCCCATTTGTTCGGGAAGGACCAGAACCAGCCAAGGCACCAGAACGATCAGAGCCAGACGGAAGATGTCTGCCACCCAGAACGGTGTGACCCCCTTGAAGATTGTTCCGGTCGATACGTCCCCGACCACGCCTTTCAGAATGAACACGTTCAGACCCACGGGCGGCGTGATCAAACTGATCTCGGTCACGACGACGACAACGATGCCGAACCAGATCGGATCATATCCCAATGACGTGACCAGTGGGAAAAAGATCGGAACCGTCAGCAACAGCATCGACAGCGATTCAAAGACGCATCCCAGAATGATGTAGATCCCGAGGATCATCAGGATCACGACGAAGGGCTCCACCTCATATGCGGTGACCAGGGCGATCAACGCTTCGGGCAGACCGGCCAGGTTGATGAAATTCGAAAAGATCTGCGCCCCGATCAGAACCGAGAACAGCGCCGCGGCGGTGAAACTGGTTTCCTTCAGCACTTCAAAGGTCGATCCAAGGGTCAGCCCGCCGCGCGACAATGCGATCAGGAATGCCCCCATCGCGCCCATACCGGCGGCTTCGGTCGGGCTGAAGGTCAGGTTCAGGGGGTAGAAATCGAACGCTCCGTACAAGCCGCCTATCACCAGGAAGAACAGCAGCAACACCGCCCAGACCGAGCGCAGGGCCGACAGGCGTTCGCCCCAGCCGTGGCGTTCACCGGCCGGGCCGGCCTCGGGCCTGCGCCAAACAGTCCAGCGCACCGCGAACAGATAGAAGAGGATGCCAAGTACACCGGGGATGATGCCAGCAACGAAGAGCTTGCCGATCGATGTTTCGGTCAGCAGGCCGTAGATCACCAAAATGACCGACGGTGGGATCAGGATACCCAGCGTGCCCCCCGCTGCAATCGACGCGGTCGACAGCTCATCCGAGTAGCGGTACCGGCGCATCTCGGGCATCGCGACTTTGGACATGGTCGCTGCCGTTGCCAGCGAGGAACCGCAAATGGCCGAAAAGCCGCCGCACGCGGCAACCGTCGCCATGGCGATACCACCTCGGAAGTGGCCCAGGAAGGCGTTTGAGACCGCGTATAATTCGCGCGCGAGCCCGCCCTTGTTTACGAACAGACCCATGAGGATGAACAGTGGCACGACCGAAAGGCCATAGTCCTGTGCCGTATCCGTAATCTGGCGACCCACCATCGACATGGCGGCCTTCAGCCCGCGCTCGGACAGGATGCTGCCACCGCGTTCATATGCGAACCCAAGCGTCCCCACGAGGCCCATCGCAAACACGATGGGCAAACGTACCAACACAAGAACCAGGACAAGGGCGAAACCGATCAGTGCGGCAGTCATCAGGCGTGCTCCGACAAGGTTTGGGGGGCAAAAATGTGCAAAAGACCGGTGATGACCATCGCAACGGCCGTTATTGCAGTGAAGGCGGCGATGAACCAGCCGACATAGAAGACGGGGATCGACAGGTATTCGGTGACATCCCCGTAATCCCGCGCACGTTCAGCCAGAACCCAAACGCGCTGAATCGGCCAGATCAGCATGATGCCGGACACCAGATAGACTATCGCATCGCGCGCCCTGCTCAGCCGCAGGCGGGAAAAAATTCCATCGGTCAGGTCAACGGCGATTTGCCCCTTCCCGGCCGAAATCATCGGCAAAACCGAGAACACAAGGATCGCCATCAGAATCCGCGTCAGTTCGGTTGCCGCCTCGATCGGAGCATTGAAGACTGAGCGCAGGATGACGTCAAAAAAGGTCATCACCATCAGGATGAACAGCGCCACACAGGCCAGCACCGTCGGAATGATACTGACGCGACGCGCGAAGGTCACGATAGATTGCATGATTGGCCCCCAACGGGTGAAGATGGCTGGCGGGTCAACCCCGCCAGCCCGGCTGCGTTACTGGGCAGCCATTTCGTTAACGATCATGTCATAAGCGGCTTGCGCATCAACACCGGTGCCATTGACCTCTTCGATGACCTTGGCGCGCACATCGGCAGCGATCGCATTGAACTTTTCCAGATCTTCAGCAGAGGCTGCATTGATCGCGTTGCCCTCGGTCTGTTCGGTCGCTTCACGGCCGATCGCGTCGATCTCATCCCAGATTTTACCGATTTCGCGGCTCAGCGGTTCGCCGAAGACCTGTTCTTCCAAAGCGGCCTGCACATCGGCGGGAAGATCCGCAAAAGTGTCTTCGTTCATGATGAACGCAAATGACCCGCGATACAGGCCACCCGGAACTTCATATACGTTTTGCGCCACTTCGGTCAGCTTGAAACCCTTGCGGGATTCAAATGGCATGACCACACCATCAGCAGCTTTCGACGCGAGTGTCTCGTATACTTTCGGCGCAGGAACCTGAATTCCGGTTGCGCCCAGCGCGGTGCCGACATCTCCGCCGACACCACCCGGGATACGCACCTTGAGGCCCGATACCTCGTCGAGCTTGGTCACCGGGCTGCTGGAATGAAGCTGTGCCGGGCCGTGGGTGTGCAGGGCGATCACTTTCACACCGCGATGTTCGTCCGCCGCCTTGAGATACTTGTCGTATGTACGCCAATACGCGACCGAGGCCGCTTCGGCCGAGCCCTCATATCCGGGCAGCTCAATCATCTTGGTGGTGACGAAACGACCGGGCTGGTATCCGTGGAAGATGATCGACGCATCCGCCGCGCCATCCATGATCAGGTCCATCTGCGCCGGCGGCGGGGCAATTCCCAGCTTCAGTTCAGCAGTGACTTTGCCATCGGTGGCTTCTTCGACCATTTCCACGAATTTCGGCCACATCTTCGCGTTGATGCCGTGGGTCGGCGGTGCCCAGCTGGAAATCGTCAGCGTGTAATCCGCCGCCAACGCCACCGTGCCCGAAACGGCCAGCGCGGCCGAGGCCAAAAGAGTGCTCAACTTGGTGAACTTCATGGTTTTGTCTCCTCCCTGTGAAACATGACTCGAGAATGCGTTAATGGTCACTTTTGTAACCATCAACATGTTAATTGTTTTCCAATTGGCCCGCGAGGCGCCACGAACCGGGGCTTTCTTTCGCTACGGTTAGCATATTTGCGGCGCACCGGCTGATGCCGACTCCGTTGCAATAGTTCATCGGTCCTCCTCTCCAGCGGGGGAAGCCGTATCCATGGATTTGAACCATATCGACAGCTTCGGCGTTTTCCGCGATCCCCTCTTCAATGATCAAAGCGCCCTCGTTGGCCAAGACTGCCAGCAACCGCGAACAGATTTCCTCGTCCGAAAAATCCCTGCGAGTGATGCCCTGCTGGTCGGAATAGGCTTCGATCAATGCCTCAACCTCGGGATCCCGAACCGGATCGCGACTGCCCTCTTCGTAGCGGTACCAGCCTTTGCCGACACGCTGGCCGAAACGCTCGCGCTGACAAAGCTGGTCCGCGATGGTGACATAACGTTCGTTCGGGGCGCGGTTGGCGGCATTGCGTTTGCGGTTTGCCCAGGCAATTTGAAGACCGGTCAGATCCTGAAGCTCGTAAGGCCCCATGGGCATCCCGAACGCCCGCATTGCACGGTCCACCTGATAGGGAAGCGCCCCATCTGCCAGCAGATAATCGGCCGCGCGCCGATAGGCGGCCAACATGCGGTTGCCAATGAACCCATCGCAGATACCCGACAGCACCGAAACCTTGCGAAGCTTTTTACCAAGCGCGACCGCGGTTGCGACAACTTCAGCAGACGTTTGCGGAGCTACCACGACCTCGAGCAGTTTCATGACATGGGCCGGGCTGAAGAAATGCAGCCCGATGCATCGGGCCTGATTGCCGACGCCCGCGAAAATCTCGCGCGGGTCCAGGTAGGATGTGTTCGTTGCCAAAATCGCATCGCTGCTCATATGTCTGACCAGCTCGTCAAATACCTGCTGCTTGACGGACAGGTCTTCAAAGACGGCCTCGATCGCCAGTTCGGCATCCGCAGCGTCTGCATAACTGTTCACCGCACGAAACGCAGCAAGGCGATCCCGAAGCTGCGCCTCGGACATCTTGCCTCTCTTGACCGCGCCTTGCAGCAGACCCTCGACCCGATTGCGCGCTGCGGCCGCGGCGTCGGCGTCTCGCTCGATCAACGTCACGGACAGCCCGCCGTTCAGGGCCGCAGTTGCGATCCCTGCCCCCATCAACCCACCTCCGACAACGGCGATCCGTGTTATGTCACGGGCGGCCACGTCTTTGATCAACGAAGGTTTGGACACGGCACGTTCAGCAAAAAAAGCGTAGCGCAAAGCGCGGCTTTCCGGGCTTTGGCGCAACTCCAGATGGCGCGCGCGCTCTTTCGGTTGTGCGGTGGCAAATGGCTCAACCGACCAACCAAGCGCCGTCAGGTTTTCCAACGGCGATTTCTGACCCTTGGCGCGTTTTTTCAAAGCCTCGCGGCTCGCCTCCAACAGATCCGGCGCAAACTCCGCCACAGCACGCTGGCTGACAGGTATTGGGCGTTCGGGAAGGTCGGCAACCAATTCCAGGACAGCAGCCCTGGGGTCTTCGGCGACGCGGTCGACGCCGCCAAGCTCGGCCAGTGTCTCTGCCTTGAGAATTTTGCCCGAACAAGCCATGTCAATTGCAGCCTGCATCCCGACTAGACGCGGCAATCGTTGTGTGCCGCCTGCCCCGGGGATCAAACCCACATTGACTTCCGGCAGGCCAAAACCCGTTCCCGGCGCCGCGATCCGCCACGCACAGGCCATGGCGATTTCGAACCCGCCGCCCAGCACGTTGCCATGCATGCAGGCAATGAACGGAACCTCGCTGTCTTCGATTTTCTGAACCACGTCGGGCAAGTGCGGCTCGACCGGCGGCGCATCGAACTCGGACATGTCGCCGCCTGCGACAAAGGTTTTTCCAGCGCAACACAGCACCGCCACGCGCGCGCCCTTGACCGCATCAACCGCGTCAGACAGCCCTTGCCGAACACCTGTCGACGTCGCGTTTACCGGCGGGTTGTCAATGGTGACCCACGCCACGTCGCCCTCAAATTCAACGCTCACCAGCGACGACTGCGACATTTGCAATCCCTTTGATCGGTTCAGATTCGGTTTGGGTTTATATATTGACCAACCGTTCGGTTAATGCAATGATTAAGTTGAAACGAGACCAGATGAGACAGTCATGAGCGATACGATTCTTGTACAAGACAACGGGAACTGGGCCGAAATCACCCTGAACCGCCCGGACAAGCTGAACTCGTTCAATGAAGAAATGCACCTGGCGCTTCAGGATGCGCTGAAAGCCGCGCGCGACGGCGGGGCCCGCGCGATATTGCTGACCGGTGCCGGACGAGGCTTTTGTGCCGGTCAGGACCTCGGCGATCGCGACCCGTCGAAAATGGATGGCCCGCCGGATCTAAGCAAAACGGTACGCAGGTTCTATGCCCCTCTTGTCCGGTTGATCCGGTCGATGAATATCCCGGTGATCTGCGCCGTGAACGGAGTGGCCGCCGGGGCGGGTGCAAATCTGGCGCTGGCCTGTGATATGGTTCTGGCCGCGGAAAGTGCGAAATTCATTCAGAGCTTTTCCAAGGTGGGTCTGATTCCCGACACGGGCGGCAGTTGGCACTTGCCGCGCCTGTTGGGCGAGGCGCGCGCCAAGGGGCTGGCCCTGACAGCCCAACCCCTTCCGGCCAAGCAAGCCGAAGATTGGGGGCTGATCTGGAAGGCGGTGGCCGATGATCAATTGATGACCGAAGCGCGCGCACTTGCCGCGCAATTGGCAAACGGCCCCACCCTCGGGCTCGGGCTGACAAAACAGTGCATTCAAACGGCTGCCACCACGTCGCTCTCGGATCAGCTCGAGATCGAAGCAGACGCAATGAAGACCTGCGGGGAAAGCGCGGATTACGCCGAGGGCGTATCCAGTTTTCTTGAAAAGCGGGCACCGAATTTCCAGGGACGCTGATGATGACACCCAAAGAACGTGCCACGAAATCCGCTGAAGCGATGTGGGCGAATGACCAAGCCAGCAAATGGTTCGGGATGGATCTGGTCGAAGTCGACGAAGGCCGTGCAGTTCTGACCCTGACAGTCGGGGACCATCACTGCAACGGGCACGGCATTTGCCACGGGGGCGTCACTCATGCCCTGGCCGACAGCGCCTTTGCCTTCGCCTGTAACAGCCGCAACGTGGCAACCGTCGGCCAGCATACGATGATGAGCTACCTCGCGCCCGGAAAAAAAGGGGACCATCTGACCGCAATCGCGTCAGAGGTTGCCGTCACCGGCCGCAGTGGCATCTATGACGTCCGCGTCACCAACCAAGACAACACCCTGATCGCCGAGTTTCGCGGAATGTCCCGCGCGGTCGGCGGGCAGAATTTTCAGGAATAGCTTCGCGACTGGAGGAGTGACGCGATGGAAGACCTTTCCCCAAACAAAGCGGATCTGGACCCGATCGAGATCGCCTCAATCGACGAAATCCGCGCGACGCAGCTTGAACGCCTCAAATGGTCCGTTCGCCACGCCTATGAGAACGTTCCGATGTACAAGCAACGGTTTGACGAATCCGGTGTGCATCCCGACGATCTTCAGCAGCTTTCGGATCTGGCGAAGTTTCCGTTCACGTACAAGAATGATCTGCGTGACAACTATCCCTTCGGCCTGTTCGCCGTTCCACGCAGCCAGATCATTCGCCTGCACGCCTCGTCCGGTACGACGGGCAAGCCGACGGTGGTGGGCTACACGAAAAACGACATCGACAATTGGGCGGATCTGGGCGCAAGGTCCCTGCGCGCATCGGGGTTGCGCAAAGGTGACATGGTGCACAATGCCTATGGTTACGGGTTGTTCACCGGCGGTCTTGGTGCACATTACGGGATCGAGCGGCTTGGCGCGACCGTCGTCCCCATGTCCGGTGGGCAAACCGAAAAGCAAGTCAACCTGATCAACGATTTCCGGCCCGACGGGATCATGGTTACGCCTTCCTATATGCTCAATATCCTTGAACAGTTCCACAAGGCGGGGCTCGACCCGCGTGAAAGCTCGCTGAAGGTTGGCGTGTTCGGTGCCGAGCCCTGGACAGACGCCATGCGCGCCGAAGTCGAGGATGCGTTTGATATGCATGCGGTCGACATCTATGGCCTGTCCGAAATCATGGGGCCCGGGGTGGCCAATGAATGCGTTGAAACCAAGGATGGCCCGGTGATCTGGGAAGATCACTTCCTGCCTGAAATCATTGATCCCGCGACCGGAGAGGTCCTGCCCGATGGCGAAACTGGCGAGTTGGTGTTCACGACCCTGACCAAGGAAGGTTTGCCGATGATCCGCTATCGCACGCGCGATCTTACCTGCCTGTTGCCGGGGACAGCACGGTCCATGCGCCGGATGGCCAAGATCACCGGTCGCAGCGACGACATGATGATCCTGCGCGGCGTCAACGTCTTTCCCAGCCAGATCGAAGAACAGGTCATGGCGACGGGGGGCCTTGCCCCTTATTATCAGATCGAGCTGTACAAATCCGGCCGCATGGACGCCATGCGGGTTTATGTTGAATCGTCCCCGGATTCCACCGACGAACTGTCCAAGACGGCCGCGGCACGGATGCTGACCAAGCGGATCAAGGACGTCGTTGGCGTCTCAACGGAAATTGTTGTAGGTGACCCCGGCGACGTCGAACGCTCTCAGGGCAAGGCGAAGCGCGTCGTCGACAATCGCGATAAGGAATAAGCCGTGGCCCGTACAATCGCCAAAGATCACGACCAGAAGCGGAAGCAAATCCTGAAAACGGCCGCCAAAGTGTTCGCCGACCAAGGGTTTGATCGCGCCTCGATGACCCTGTTGGCAAAAGAGTGCGGGATTTCCAAGGCAAACATATACCACTATTATGACAGCAAGGATGCCATCTTGTATGACATCCTTGAAACCTACCTGCGCGAGCTTCGCGACCGTATCTGCAATGTGGATCTGAACGGTCTTACGTCTGAACATAAGCTGCGGAAAGCGGTGCGCGAAATCCTGTTTGCCTACCAAGGCGCAGATGATGAACACCGGGTGCAGATCAGCGGCATGAGCGCCTTGACCGAGGAACAGCAGAAGCTTCTGCGCGGGTATCAGCTGGAATTGGTGAATTTTGTGCGCGACATCCTGAAAGAGCTGGCGCCGACAGCCTTCAACAATGACAAGGACAAGCTGCGCGGCACCACGATGTCAGTTTTTGGGATGCTGAACTGGTATTACATGTGGAACAGCGGAGCAGGGCCCAAGGCCCGCGAAGACTATGCCGATCTGGTCAGCACTCTGACCGTCCATGGTATCCAAAAGCTCTAACTGAGGCCTTTCGGGCAAAACCGTTCCAAGTCCAACACAGGGGTGCCTGCCCTTGACCCGTTGCCACAGTGGCAGGTTCAGGGCCGCAACGTGTTTTCCTCATCCTGACCAATTAATGCGGAACTCTTCCCGAAACGCAAAACGCGCCAGATGAGCCTCGATGACCTGTTGCCATCGGGCCAGATCACCGCGCGCCCGGGTGGCGGCGGTTACGGTCAGGCTGGTGTCGCCTGCCGAAAGGGTGACGCGGTTCCCGTCCGGAAAGCTCACGCTGCCTTGCGTTTCATCGAACGTTACCTGAGCCTTGCGCGACCAGTGTTTGCAAAGCTGTTGCAGGTATTTCGACGCCGCGCCTGTCTGCGCGATTCCCGAAGCCACCTGATCGGGCAGCAGGTTGAGCCCATCAGCCGCAGCGGCCCGGATTGCCTTGGCGAACAAAGTCACATCGATGTCCGTGGCCACGAATGTTGCCCCCAGATCCAGGCATTTTCGCTGCATGACCGGGTCCAGCGACAATATCCCTGCCGGCTTGCCTGCCGCAACGATGCGCCGGATCGCATCAAGAACGGCCTCGATCACGTCCGGGTGCCCGGCATCGCCGATATGGCCCATATCTGCGGCCAGATCCGACGGGCCGACGAACACCCCATCGACGTCGGTCGCCAGGATGTCGTCCAGCGCCTCCAGCCCAAGCCTGTTTTCGACCTGCACCAAAAGACAGATCTGCTCGTCCGCCGTTTTCAGATAATCCGGGATAGCCGCAAAACGCGAGGCCCGCGCCAAAGCGGAACCTACGCCCCGAACGCCACGGGGTGGATACTGCACGGCCCGCACCAGTTCGCGCGCCTGATCGCCGCTTTCGACCATCGGCACCAGAATGTTCTGCACACCGGCATCAAGATATTGCTTGATCATCCAGGTCTCGCCAATCGGCAGGCGTGCGACAGGGGTACTGCCAGATCCTTCAATCACCCTCACCTGCTCGAGGATCGAGCGCAGATCGTTTGGCGCATGCTCACCGTCGACCAGCAGCCAGTCAAACTGCGCGGTTGCGGCGATCTCGGCGGTGTAGGCATTGGCCAAGCCGATCCAACACCCGATCAAAGGGGTTCCAGACGTCAGCGCGGCCTTGAACGAATTGATTGGCGCAGGCATTGGCGCTCCTTTCAGGCGAAATTGATATCGACTGAGCCGAACGGCCCGAAATCCGCGTGGATTTCTGTTCCCGGGGGGCATTCGACCGGGCGGATAAAGCTGCCGGACAGAACAACCTGGCCCGGCGCGATGCTCTGACCGTATTGCGCCATGCGACGCGCCAGCCACACGACGCTTTCGACCGGATCGTTCAGCACCCCCGCGCCCAGACCGGTTTCCTCGATCTCGCCATTGCGGAAGGTCAGCGCGCCAACCCATCGCAGATCAAAGGCATCCACCCTGTGGCGATCGTTGCCCAAAACGATACCGGCATTGGCGGCATTGTCACTGATCGTGTCAAAAACAGTGCGGGCCTTGCCGGTTTCGGGATCCACCCGTTGAATCCGCGTATCCAGAATTTCGATGGACGGCGCGACGTAATCCGTCGCCGCGATGATATCTGCGCGGGACACGTTTTCCCCGCCTATGGCCGATTTCATGACAAAGGCAATTTCGGCCTCGATCCGGGGCTGGATGAAGCGCCCGGCCGGAACGGTGGCACCCTGTGCAAACACCATGTCGTCAAACAGAATTCCACTGTCAGGAATGTCGATGTTCAACGCGTATTGCATGGCTTTCGAAGTCAGGCCGATCTTCCACCCGATCACCTTGCGCCCTTCGGACAGTTTCTGGCGACAGATGGCGTTCTGCACCTCGTAAGCGTCATCCATGCGCATCTCGGGGTGGCGCAGGCTGAGCAGGCCAATCTGCTGATGCGTTCGTTCCGCCTGCAACAGGTCAGCGGCCGCGCGCACATGGTCTTCGGGCGTCATACTTTTTCATCCTCAACCGTGTTTCGCAAAGTACCGATACCGTCGACCGAGACCTCTACCACGTCACCGGGTGCCAGGTATTTCGGCGGATCGAACCGCGCGCCCGCCCCGGTCGGTGTACCGGTCACAATGATATCGCCGGGCTGAAGCGTCATGAAAGTCGAGATATATTCGATCTCGCGCCGGATCGGGAACATCATGCGGTTCAGCGTATCATCCTGCCGCAGCTCGCCATTCACACGGGTTTGAAGACGCGCCTCATCCAGCTGAGCCGCATCCGTGAACGGAACCAGCCACGGGCCGATCGCCCCGGACTTGTCCCAGTTCTTGCCTTGTGTGACATTGAACTTGGCGTGCCGAACCCAGTCGCGAATGGTTCCCTCATTGCACAACGTCAGCGCGGCGATGTGATCATACGCGTCCTGCTGCGGAATGCGGCGGCCCGCCTTGCCAATCACGATGGCCACTTCGCCTTCGTAATCCAGCGTGTGGTTTTCCGGCGGGCGGATCAGAGGCCGGTCATGGCCGGTAAAGCCACTGGCGAAACGCGGGAACAGGGACATGTGTTCGGGCTGCGCGCTGCCATCTTTGTATTCTGCGTTCCGGTCAGGAAAGTTCACCCCGACGCAAAGGATACGTCGCGCATCCGGCATTACCATGTCATAGGCGAAATCAGGATGGGTGACAGGTTTGCCCTCGGCCGCCTCTGCCAGCTGATCAAACGCCCCGGCCGCGATCACCTCATAAAGGCTGTCGTGTTCCGGGAATTCCTGGTTCAAGGCAATGGCACCACCGTCGGTGATTGCCCCGAAGAAACGTTCTTCGCCCGAAACGAAAGTGGCAAACTTCATTTCATGGTCTCCCACACGTCCCGGATCACGTCCGCCGCCATCAGCACGTCATCGCGGGTGGTATCGAACTGCCCGACCTGAAAGCGGATGATCTTGCGGCCGTCGAACATGCCCTGCGTCAGGTAAATCCGGCCGTCGTCATTCAGCGCGTCCACCAGACGCTGCTGCTGAGCATCGTCCCCCGGGCAGCGGAAGGAAAACAGGCTGAGGATCGGGCCGGTTGTAATCTCGAACCCCTCGATCGCACCAATCTTTTTCGCCAGTTCGCCGGCCCATGCCACATGGTTGCGGATGCGTTCGCGCAATCCCTCCAACCCATACGACCGCAACAGGAACCAGATTTTCAACGCCCGGAACCTGCGGCCCAGCGGGATGGTCCACTCCGAGTAATTCGTCACCTCGGCTCCGGTCGTCTTGAGGTATTCCGGTTCGATTTTCAGCGTATCAAGCTGCGGCGTGGCGTCCCTCAGGAACTGGATCGCACAATCGAATTGCGCGCCCATCCACTTATGCGGGTTGAAGACGATGCTGTCATAGCGGTCGGCGCCCTGCCACAGAGCCCTGCGGAATTCGGGGCAGATCATGGCCGAACCAGCCCAGGCGGCGTCAAGATGGGTGTAGAGGTCGTATTTTTGCGCAATATCAGCCACGGCCATCAGATCATCGCAGGCCCCCACACCTGTGCCACCGGTAACCGCAACGATCCCGGCCGGGACATGTCCGGCGGCGATGTCATTCTGAATGGCGGCCTCAAGCGCCGAGGGGACAATTCCGAAATTCGGCCCCTGCGTGGGCAACTTGACCAGATTGTCCTGACCGATCCCGGCAACCCAGCATGCCCGGTCAATCGACGAATGCACCTGATCGGAACAATAGATCCGCAACGCTCCCTTCGCGTTCAGGCCCTCCCGGTTGCCGGTAAAGCCGGTGGCCCGTTCCCGCATGGTCAGTACCGCCGACAAGGTGGCCGAAGAGGCGCTGTCCTGTATGACGCCGGTCATACCCTCGGGCAATCCGAGGGCCTGCCGCAGCCAGTCGACCATGACGCCCTCGACCTCGGTCGCGGCAGGCGAGGTCTGCCACAACATGCATTGGGCCGCGATGGTCGTCACCAGCATCTCGGCCAACATGGACGGGGGCGCAGCGTTGGCCGGGAAATACGCAAAAAAACGCGGATGCTGCCAATGGGTGATGCCCGGCATCACGATCCGTTCGAAATCGGCCATGATGGCGTCCATCGGCTCGCCTGTCTCGGGTGGCGTTGCAACAAGCTGTGCCGCGATTTCCCCCGGCGCGGTCTGGGCCCGCACGGGACGTTCAGCAAGTGTCCTGTGATAATCCGCCGCCCATTTCGAGATGTGCTGACCCCAATACGAAAACGTGTCCCAGTTCATCTACTGACTTTCCTTTGTGACAGGATCACCGCCAAACCCTTTTGTTCCGTTGCGTGCGTCACACCGAAAAGCTGACATTGGCCTGACCGGTGCCAGAGCTGCCGAAATACGGGGTGTAAATGTCGATCTCACCCTTGTAGCTTCCCCACCCCAACGCACCAAACAGCAAAGCGGTGTCATTCATGGCGCATTCACCGGTGCATTTTTTTGCATAGTCCGGCAGCATTTCCAGAAACTCTTCAAATCGGCCCTGCTGCCACAGCTCCAGAACGCGCATGTCCATCTGGCGGTTGAACTCGCCATTCACGGCATTCAGCCCGTCGACCGAGCGTTCATTCGGCGTAAAGTCGTGGCTGAGCGAGCCGGACGCCAGAATGGATACATTGCGGTCCGAACGTCGGATACCCTCGGCAATGGCCTCGCCCCAGGCCCGGTTTTCCGCAATCGACGAGAATTGATTGACCGCCACCGGCAAAACCCGGGCATTCACGCCATCATTGATGAAATGCATCGGCAGGAGGGTGCCGTATTCCATGCCCATATCGGGGTGCGAATGGCCCAGCGCCCGCTCTCCCCGTTCGCGCAGAACGTCAAGGATGGTTTCCCCAAGTTCATGATCGCCGCGATAGTCGAACTCCATATCCGCCAACATATGCGGCAATTCGTGACTTATGAACCGGCCCTTGTGATGTTCCTTCGTGTTCAGGTGAAACCCTTGATTGGTGATCCAATGGGTGTCGAAAACGATGAACGTCTCGACCCCGCGGTCGATCGCGTCCTGACGCAGGCGTGCATATCCATCAATGGCGGATTGCCGGATGCCTTTGTACTTTGGCATCGTGTGGGACATCCAGATGCTGGGTACATGCGTGATCTTTGCGGCCTGTACTATCTTTCCCATGGCAATTCCTCCTCGTGTAATGGGCTTGCCCCGGCCGGGGTCGGCCTGCGTAATCTATTTACCCAACTGCATGATGTCGTGCTGACCGGTGGCAAAGCCGATATGTTTCTGTTCCATATAGAATTCAAAGCTCCAGTCGCCGCCATCCCGGCCGATGCCGGACGCCTTGACCCCACCGAACGGCGTGGGCAGGTGACGCACGTTCTCGGAATTCACCCAGATCATTCCAGCCTCCAGCCTGTCTGTAAACCGAAGCGCGCGGGTCAGATCATTGGTCCAGACATAGCCGGTCAGGCCATATGGCGTGTCGTTGGCGATCTCCAGCGCCTCATCCTCGGTCGAGAACGGGATCGAGGTCAGGACAGGGCCAAATATCTCCTCACGCGCGATGCGCATCTGGTTGGTGGCATTGGTGAACAGGGTCGGCCGGACGAAATAGCCCGCATCCCCCACCGTGACGCCGCCAGCGGCGACAGTTGCGCCATCTTCCTTGGCGATGTCGAAATAGCTCGTAACCTTGTTGTAGTGTTCTTCGGTCACCAACGGCCCGATCTCGGTCTCGGGGTCCAAGGGGTGGCCCACCTTGATGTTGTTGACGCGTTCAACCAGTCTGGCTTCGAAGTCTTCCTTGATCGTGTCCTGCACCAAAAGCCGCGAAGACGAGGTGCAGCGCTCGCCATTGATCGAATAGATCATGAAGATCACGGCATCCAAAGCACGCTCCAGATCCGCATCATCAAACACGACAACCGGGTTTTTTCCACCCAGTTCCAGATGGTTGCGCTTATGGGTATCTGCGCCTTGCTTGACGATCAGACTGCCGGTACGGCTTTCGCCCACAAAGGCAATGGCCTTGATCAGCGCATGCTCGCACAAAGCCTTGCCAGCGTCGGGTCCAAACCCGTTGACCGTGTTCAGCACACCTTTGGGCAGCCCTGCCTGTTCGGCGATTTCCACCAGAAGGCGGGCCGTCAGAGGGGAATCCTCGGCGGGTTTGTGAACCACCGTGCAACCCGCAGCCAGGGCCGGCGCGATCTTCCAGGTCGACAGCATGAACGGCGTGTTCCATGGGGTGATCACGCCGACCGGGCCAATCGGCACACGGGTCGTCAGATTCATCAGCGTCGGAGACTTCAGGTGCTGCCCATCCCGCGCCTGAATCACCTGATCCGCGAAATACCGGAAGTTCTCTGCCCCGCGCAAAGCTGCCTTTGACATGAAGCGCAGGGTCTGCCCCGTGTCCCAACACTCGCACAGTGCGATTTCCTCGGCGCGCGCTTCAATGGCATCAGCCACATTCAACAAGATGCGACGGCGTTGGGTGGCGGGCATGTCTCTCCACTCTGCAAAGGCTGCGTAGGCGGCCTTGGCTGCCGCGTCGATGTCATCGGCCGTGCCATGGGCAACATCACAGATCACGGATTTATCGACGGGCGAGACCGACTGAAACACACCGGCAGATCCGTCCCGGTCTTCACCCGCGATACGGTTGCGGATGCCCGTTTCCCGGAACCGGCCCAGAAAGCCGTTCAGCTTTTCGATGTTTGTGTCCAGTGCGCTCATGCGTCAGGTCTCCTGCGTGGTCGCCGACAGGTGGTCGCGGATCGTACCGGCCTTGGGCGACAGCTTGGGGTCGATGTCACGCATCTCAAGCGAGAGCGCGATGGAATGCTGTGAAAAAACCGGCGCCAGGTATGTTTTGACCGCCTCGAATATGCGCTGTGTCGCATCTTCTTTGACATCCGCGGATCGGCCCGCCCGCAGGCGGATCGAGATATCAATGAACCCGTGCGCCGGGTTGCCGTCCGCTATGGCGTAATGATCGACCCGTGTCGCGCGCACACGAATACCGGGCATGGGAAAGGTCTCGATTCCAGCCGCCGTTGACCGAATGCACTCGCACAGGCCATCCATGTCGATCCTGTCTTCAAGATTGCCGGAATATTCGACATGGAAGTGAGGCATGGTCTCTCCTTTATTAGTTAACATGTTTAGTTTTTAATGCACCCCCTGTCAAGAGATTGCTTTGTTAATCTTTGCAATTCACGGAACGGCGTTCTAGAAGGCCGCATGAACACTCAAAGCCATTCCAAAAGCACTGCCCGGTCCCTTCCGATCGCGTTGTTGCGTGCCCGTGAAACCGTCATGGCTCCGATCCGGGATATGCTGCAAGGCATCCAACTGACCGAGCAGAAATGGCGCATCCTGCGCGTTCTGGACGAGTTGGGCGAAGTGGAGCAAAGCACCATCGCGCACGAGGCGTGCCTGCTGCTGCCCAGCGTGACCCGCATTTTGCGCACGATGGAGGCCGACGGCCAGATCACCCGCCGTCAGGACAGCAACGACAAACGCCGCACCATGGTCAAGATCACCGAAGCAGGAAGCGCCATCCTCAGGGAAAACCTGGCCACTTCACTTGCGATCTCCAGCAATATCGAAGCGCAGATGGGCAAGGAGAAGCTGGATCAGCTGCTGGATCTGCTCGAGGAGCTGCAAGCCATCAAAGTCTGACCCCGCCAGGTTCCGACGGGGTCGGTTGACCGCCTACAAAGTGGCAAGACCGGTATCCAGCGCCGACAGAATTTTGGCCACATCTTCCGAAGTGACGATCAGCGGCGGCGACAGAATGATGTTGTTGCCAGACACACGCACCATCACGCCATCTTCATATGCGGCTTTCTGAACCTGAAGCGGCAGGTGTTTTGCGACAGGCGCCTTGGTCGCCCGGTCCGAAACCAGTTCCAATGCACACATCAGTCCCTCGCCGCCCCGCACGTCCCCGATCGCGTCATGCTTGTCGGCCAGCTTTTGCAACCCGGCAAACAACTCGTCCCCGCGCGCAGCAGCATTTTCCCAGATCCTCAGCCGGTTGATCTCGGACAGGGCGGCCAAGGCCGCGGCCGCCCCGACCGGATGGCCAGAATAGGTGTACCCCTGATCCACGGACGCCAGGCCCGTGGTGTCACTTTCAAACACCTCTGCGACCGCACCGGAAATCATGGCCGCGCCAAAAGGGAAATACCCGTTGGTGATCGCCTTGGCCGTCGTCATGATGTCGGGCTGAACACCCCAGTGCCGCGCACCGCTCTCGCTGCCGGTACGACCAAAGGCGGTGATGATCTCGTCCGAGATCAGCAGGATGCCGTGTTTCGAACAGACCTCGCGCACCATGGGCATGAAGCTCTTGTGCGGCGGGATCACCCCCCCGGCCCCCAGCACCGGCTCCATGATGAAGGCCGCCACAGTGTTTGCACCCTGAAAAGCGATCTCGGCCTCAAGCGCCTTGACGCAAAGCTGCGCCAGACGCTCGGGGTCGGTTTCGTCAAACGGGTTGCGATAGGTCCACGGCGCAGGCACGTGAAAACAGCCGGGCATCATCGGCTCATACACCGCGCGGAATTTCTGGTTGCCGTTGACCGAGGCGGCAGCAAAATGGGTGCCGTGATAACCCTGCTTCAGGCTGATGAACTTGGTGCGCCCTGCTTCACCCCGGACCTTGTGATATTGACGCGCAAGCTTCAGCGCAATTTCGACCGAATCCGACCCGCCCGACGTAAAGAATGAACGGGTCAGCCCGTCGGCCTCGAAGAACTGGGCCAGCTCATAGGACAGCTCGATCGCCTTGTCGTTGCTGGTGCCGCGAAAGGTCGAGTAATAGGGCAACGCGTTCAGCTGATCCGCTATGGCCTGTTTCACCGGTTCACAGGAATAGCCCAGATTGACGTTCCACAACCCCCCCACGGCGTCCAGCGCCGTGTGGCCATCGACATCAGTGATGTTGACCCCTTCACCACCGCTGAGAATGGTCGGTGGGTTCTTCCGGCTGTCGGCAGGGTGCGCCATCGGGTGCCAGAAGTACCGGGCGTTGTTTTCCTTCAGAAAGTTGGAGTCTTTCATGTCGCGAGTCTCCGAGTGTTGAATCCGCCCCGGGTCACGGGTGGAATCCGGTTGGAAAGGAGTCGGGCAACTGGCCGCCAAAACCAGCAGTCAGATCAGCCGAAAGTGAATGCAACGTGGACAGTATTGCCGGAAGGCGGTCGCCGGTTGCCCGGGTTTCCGGGACAGCTATCGCGATGGTACCCAATGCGACCTGATCGATGCCGAAGATCGGCGCGGCATATCCAAAAACACCTTCTTCGTAACTGCCACGGCTGTCGGCCCAGCCTGAAACTCTGATCTTTGCGACCCGCTCCTTGATAAGCTTCGGATCAGTAAGCGTGGCTTGTGTAAACCGTGCCTGCGCGTGCTGATCCAACTGCTCCAAGAGGTGAGCCGGCCCGAAACTGAGCATGCAAAGACCTGATGCCGTCGCATTGAGCGGAAGCATCTCGCTGGGATCCAGGCTGACACGGACACTGTGCAGCGTTGTTTCCACCACAAGCGCCGTCTGCAACCCCGATTTCTCCAGCAAAGACAGATGCAGGGATTCGCCGACCACCTGCATGGCGGCCTGCATCTTTTGGCGCGCGCCCTCGATGCCGGGCCTGGCTATCTCTCGCAGCGCGGCCAAACGCAAAGCCGCCGGCCCGATCGCATAGGATTTCGTCATCGGATTCTGTTCGATCAACCCGAACTCCTCGAGCGCGCGCAGGTGACGCAATGCCGTTGCTTTGTTCAGCCCGGACAACCGCGCAAGGTGACTCAGCCCGATCTCTGGGCGGGCATTGGAAAAGTAGTCCAGCATTTTTAGGGCGTTAAGGGCTGTACCCATGTGCGTGTGGTCCTCTTGCTCAGGTAATACTTGACAGAACTAACTTAACAAAGCAACATTATTATTGTTAACGCGGTTCAAATAATGAACCACTATCGGGAGGTGTCAATGAAGAAATTTCTAACAGCCGCCGCTTTTGCGGCTTCGGCCACTGCCGCACTGGCTGAATACCCTGAAAAGCCGGTAAGTTTTGTCGTCCCCTGGCCTCCGGGTGATCTGGAAGATGTCCTTACCCGGATGATCGCCGACGAATTCCAGGCCATGTATGGTGTGCCTGCCGCTGTGGTGAACAAACCCGGCGGCGGAGGCGGCCCATTCCCCGGCGCGGTCGAGGTGGCAACCGCTCCGGCGGATGGCTACACCATCGGCTCATTCGTCATCGGCGTACCTGTCATCGGTCCCGAAATCGGAATTCCCGAACTCAACCCGAATCCTTTTGATCCAATTGGCATCTTCCTGACCTATCCCTTCGTCATCGCGGCCAGCAAAGACGCGCCGTTTTCAAATTGGGAAGAACTGGCCGACTACGGCAAGGAAAATGACGTGGCGCTTGGCCATTTCGGATCGGTTCTGCCCCCCACTCAGGTCACATTTGCGGCTGCGGTCAGCAGCGGGTTCGACTTTGCCAGCGAAGCGGCTTTCGACGCCCTGGATTGCAACACGCTGGCCTCAGGCGACGTGGATGTCATCAATACGACGCTACAGCTTATCCTTCCCTGCCTTGATCAGGTGAACGTCCTTGCCAGCATCGGCGGCGAGCGGATTTCACTGGTTCCGGATACGCCGACGATCGTGGAGCTCAATCCGGATCTGCCATTGGCCCTTTGGAACGGGCTGTTCGTGCACAAGGACACGCCTGCCGACGCGCGTGAAAAGATCTCGGCTGCCGCGCAGAAAGCGTTGTCCTCGGACAAGGCCAAGAAGCTGGCTGAGGAAACCGGCGCCCTGATCTACTGGCAGGACCCGGACGCTTCGAATGCTCAGATCGAGCAGGACAAAGCCTCTTTCGCCAAGATCGAAGAGATTCTGGGCGAATAATCCGAAACAGGCCCGGCCAGATCGAACAACGCCGGGTCTGTTTGATTCAAACAGGAGGCCAAAATGATAGCAAAGACGCTGCAAGACATGTTCCGACGGTATCGACGTCCTGGCGATATTGTCTTTGCTTTCCTTTTCTTCGGCTTCTCCCTGTTCCTTCTCAGCCAGATCGGCGCTGAGACTCAAGCCGTCAAACGAACCAAGTGGTTTGCGCAACCCGCCCTGTGGCCCAAGATCGCGATCTGGGGCATGGTTTTGTTCAGCGGCCTCCACTTGCTGGGCTCCTTCCTGTCCCCACGCATTCCCGGACGGCTGCGAGAGGTGACGTTCTGGCTGATGTCCCTCGAATACGTTGCCTATTTTCTGATCTATGTCGTGGCGGTTCCGTGGCTTGGATACCTGCCATCGACCATGCTTTTTGCAGCCCTGCTGACGATACGATTGGGGTTTCGATTGCCTGGGGCTTTTTGCGTTGCACTTGCCTTCGGCGCGGTCGTTGCAGTCGTTTTCCGCGCGTTGCTTCAGGTGAACATTCCTGCCGGTCGGATATACGAATACCTGCCCGACGGGCTGCGCGCCTTTGCGCTGACCTACTTGTGAGGCCAAGATGGACAATCTGATTTCCGGCTTTGCAATTCTGGCGCAGTGGCAGGTCGTCGTGGCACTGGTCATCGGATCGGTGGGCGGGGTCATCATCGGCGCATTGCCCGGCGTCGGCGCTGCTGTCGCAATTGCCATCCTGCTGCCCGCCACCTTCGCGTTCGAGCCCATCGTCGGCCTGACCCTTCTGTTGGGCATCTACGGGTCGTCCATGTATGGCGGCGCAATCCCCGCCATCCTGATCAACACGCCCGGTACCGCCGTCAATGCACTGACCACCTATGACGGCTATCCCATGACCAAGCGCGGCGAGGGCCACCGGGCCCTGTCGCTGGCCTATTCGGCGTCGTTTTTCGGCGGCATTTTCTCGATCCTCTGTCTGATCATCCTGTCACCCGTATTGGCCTGGGTTGCCCCGCATTTCGGCAGCCGCGAGATTTTTCTGGCCGCACTCATGGGCATCCTTCTGGTGATCCTGGCCCATCGCGGGCAAACCTTCTCGGCCGCGATGCTGGCATTCTTCGGCATCTTCCTCAGCACCGTCGGTCTGGAACCCGTCAAATACACCAAACGTTTCACCTTTGACCAAACCTGGCTTTCGTCAGGTGTCGATCTGATCGTGGTGGTTCTTGGACTGTTCGCCATCAGTCAGGCGCTGCTGTTGCTGGTCGACAAAGAACACGCGCCGGGCGAAGCCCATGTGCGCGGCAGCATTTTCGCGGGCCTCAAAGAGCTGCTGGGACTGAAACGCATCGCGACGGTTTCGTCATCGCTGGGTGTGCTCATGGGCATGATACCGGGTACAGGCGAATTCACATCACAGTTCCTGTCATACACATACGCACAGAAAACCTCTGAGGACCCGGACAAATTCGGCGATGGGTCACCCGAAGGTCTGGTGGCGTCCGAGGCGGCCAACAATGCCGTTCCCGGGGCTGCGATGATTCCACTGCTGGCGCTGGGTATTCCGGGCGAGGCGCTGACCGCGATGATGCTGTCGGTCTTCTATGTTCACAATGTGATCCCCGGACCGCAGCTTTTCGCCGATCAGATGGATTTTGTCATGGCGCTGTACATGTCGCTGATCCTGCTCAACGTGATCGTTCTGGTCTTTCTTTTGTTCTCGACCAACCTGCTGCTGAAGATCATTCAGATCCCGACGCGCTTTCTGGGGATCATGATCCTGACGCTGTCCTTTGTCGGTGTATTCAGCCTGCGCAACTCAGTCACGGACTGCGCCATTGCCGCCGGGTTCGGCGTGTTCGGGCTGATCCTGAAGCGCCTGAACCTGCCCATTGTTCCGATCATTCTGGGCATGGTTCTGGGCGGGATCATGGAAGTCAAACTGCGCAGCGCCATGGCGCGGGTGAAGTCACCACTTGATTTCATCGACCGACCGATTGCCGCAATTCTTTTCATCATGATCCTCGGGATCCTTCTGCTGCACGTTCGCTCGCTGATCAAGGAACACAAGGAACGTATCAGACCGCAGCCGGTTCTCGACGAAGACTCAACTCAGCAAGGATAACCCCATGGACCAATCCTCGATTGATGCGCTGCGTGCGCAGGACATTGCTCCGCGCGGGCATTTCATAAACGGCCACAGTCAGGATGGCGAAACCGGGGCCCGGCATCAGGTTCTGTCTCCGATCAACGGCCAACCTCTGGCGCTGATCGCCGAAGGCACACCGGCCGATGTCGACATGGCCGTGCGCGCGGCGCGCGATGCTTTCGAGGACGGGCGATGGTCGCGCATGGCCCCTGCCGGCCACAAGAAAGTGCTGTTGAAGCTGGCTGATCTGATTGAAGGCCGCGCGCTTGAACTGGCCGTGTTGGGCGTGCGCGACAACGGAACCGAGATCACCATGGCCTACAAGGCCGAGGCGCTCTCGGCGGCGGCCACTTTCCGGTATTATGCCGAGGCGATCGACAAGATCTACGGGCAAATCGCCCCGACAAGCGGTGACTTTCTGGGTCTTGTGCATCACGCTCCGGTCGGGGTTGTGGGGGCCATCGTGCCCTGGAACTTTCCACTGATGATCGGCAGCTGGAAAATTGCACCGGCACTGGCCGCAGGCAATTCCGTCGTGCTGAAACCTGCCGAAAGCGCCTCACTCAGCCTGCTCAAGATTGCCGAACTGGCCGCAGAAGCCGGAGTGCCCGATGGGGTGTTCAACGTCGTGACCGGGCGTGGCTCGGTCGTGGGTGAGGCGCTGGCCCTGTCGATGGATGTCGACATCATGGTGTTTACCGGGTCGGGCACGACCGGGCGGCGGCTGCTGGAGTATTCGGCGCGGTCGAACCTGAAACGCTGCTATCTTGAACTGGGCGGCAAATCCCCGAACATCGTTTTTGCCGACGCCCCTGATCTGGCCGAAGCGGCCAAGGTTTCCGCGGCGGGCATCTTCCGCAACTCTGGTCAGGTCTGCGTCGCCGGATCGCGCCTGTTGGTCCAGCAAGAGATCTACGAGGACTTCGTCGCCGAGATCAGCCGCCACGCCGAAGGCTTTCGCGTCGGCGACCCGCTGGATCTCAACAACCAGATCGGTGCGGTCCACAGCCTGCCAGAGCTTCAGGCCAATCTGGATTTCGTCACCAAGGCCGAGGCCGAAGGCGCCGAGCGCCGGACCGGCGGAAACCGCATCCTGACAGAGACCGGAGGCTATTACATGGCGCCGACCGTGATGGCCAACGTGAAAGAGACCGACACCCTGTTCCAGAATGAGGTCTTTGGCCCTGTTCTGGCCGTCACGCCCTTTGCCGACGAAGACGAAGCGCTGCGCCTTGCCAACGCCACGGTTTACGGGCTGGCCGGTGGTGTCTGGACCTCGAACCTCAGCCGCGCGCATCGCATGGTGGCAGGCATTCGCGCCGGCGTTGTGCATGTCAATACATATGGCGGTGCCGACCTGACCGTTCCGCTGGGCGGCGTTCGCCAATCCGGCAACGGGCACGACAAATCGCTGCACGCGATCGAGAAATACTTCGATCTGAAAACCGCCTGGATAAAACTCTGAAAAAAGGCCGCCCGCATGACCCTTCCAGCAAAATCCGCGGAACTCATTGAACGCAGGGCCCGGTTGCTGGGGCCCAATGTATCGACCTTCTATGACGAACCCGTTCATTTCGTGAAAGGTGAAGGCGTCTGGCTGTGGGATGCGGACGGGCGCAAGTATCTGGATTGCTACAACAACGTGCCTCATGTGGGGCATTGCAACCCGCGCGTGGTCGAGGCGATCTGTCGTCAGGCGCGCACGCTCAACACGCACACCCGGTATCTGCATGACGGGATTCTGGACTATGTGGAAAAACTGACCGGAACGATGGACGAATCCCTGGATACGGCCATCCTCACCTGTACCGGTTCCGAGGCAAATGACATTGCTCTGCGAATGGCCGAGGCGATGACCGGAAAACGAGGGATCATTGCCACCGACGCCACCTATCACGGCAATACCGCGCTGGTCAGCCAGTTGAGCAAATCGAACATCCCGACGGTCGGCTTCGGTCTGGGCCGGTATTTCCGCTTTGTCAGCGCGCCCGACAGCTATCGCAATCCCGACCCGGACGGGTCAAAATTCGCCGATGCCGTGGCGGAACAGATTGCGGAACACGAAAAGGCCGGCACCGGTTTTGCCGCATTGATCCTCTGCCCTTATTTTCTGAACGAGGGGTTTCCCGACAACCCGGACGGTTGGCTGGCACCCACGGCCAAGGTCGTACGCCAGGCCGGGGGCCTGTTGATCTGCGACGAGGTGCAATCAGGCTTTGGCCGAACCGGCACCCACATGTGGGCGCATCAGAAGTTGGGCGTTGTGCCGGATGTCATGACCTTGGGCAAACCCATGGCCAACGGCCATCCAGTAGGCGGCGTGGTCACAGGTTCCGAGATCATTTCGGCATTCCGCAAGGGATATCGGTACTTCAACACGTTTGGCGGAAACCCTGTTTCCTGTGCTGCCGCGATGGCGGTTTTGGAAGAGATCGAAGACCAGAGCCTGGTCGCACACGCCAGATCCGTTGGCGACCACGCGCGAAAACGGCTGAACCTTTTGAAAGAAAAATATGACGTCATCGGAGACATACGCGGCTCGGGGCTGATATTCGGGGCTGAAATGGTTCTTGATCGCAACAGCAAGGAACCCGCCGGTGAATTCACTGACCGTATCATCAACGCCATGCGCCAGCGCGGGATCATTCACTCCAAGCTTGGGCGTCACAAGAATACTCTGAAAATTCGCCCGCCCATGCCATTCTCTGTCGAAAACGCGGACCTTCTTTTCGACACGCTGGACGACGTGTTGGCGGAAACGCCGCTGGTGGCATGAAGCAGATCGTGGAACATGCGCTGTCCCTTTGGGGGCTGGCTGATGGCCAGGCGTCTCTCGTGGCGGCTCGGGAAAACCGCGTCTATCGCGTTCAGGCAGGCCAGACCGCCTATGCCCTGAGACTGCATCGCAAGGACTTGCGAACGGATGCCGAACTCCGGTCAGAGCTACAGTGGATGGCTGTTCTCGGCAAAAACGGGGTCCGGGTTCCAACGCCCGTCGCGGCCTCAGATGGGCGCTATCTGCATCTGGTGGAGGGCATTCAGGTCGACATGCTCGACTGGTTGCCGGGCCGCCCTTTGGGTGCGACAGGAAAGGCTTTGACGCATCAGGACAGGACAGGCGTCTTTTGCTCAGTCGGCCGGGAAATGGCACGGCTGCACCACATCAGCGACCGATGGGCACCTCCTCAGGACTTCGTGCGTTGGTCATGGGATCGCAGCGGGCTGCTTGGAGACGCCCCTGTCTGGGGTCGTTTCTGGGAAAACCCAACGCTTGGAAAAACGGACCGGGCCCTTTTCCTGGCGTTCCGGGATATCGCAGATCGTGACCTTCGGCGCGCGGAAAATCAGTTGGATTACGGCCTGATCCACGCCGATCTTGTCCGCGAAAACGTCATGGTTGACGGGGACAAACTGTGGCTGATTGATTTCGACGATGCCGGGTTCGGTTTTCGCCTGTTTGATATCGCAACGACGCTTCTCAAGAACCTGCACGAACCTGATTTCAACCAGCTGCGCGGTGCTTTGCTGGCGGGGTATCGATCTGAACGACCGATCTGCACCCGCCAACTCGACCTGTTCATGGCACTGCGCGCCGTAACCTACGTGGGATGGGTTGCATCCCGACTGAACGAAGATGGATCGGGCATACGCAATGAGCGGTTCATTGAAACCGCCCGGGCGTTGATGTCCCAATACCTTCAACAGCACACCTAGACAGGAGGCACCAATGGCCCAAAAGACAATCCTGCTGATTGGTACGTATGATACCAAAGAGCCCGAAATGCGGTTCATCGAAAAGGCGGTCAGAGCGCAGGGCGCTGACGTGCTGACCATGGATGTATCGGTTCTGGGTGATGCGTCCGAACCGACGGATATCTCGAAACACGACGTTGCCGCTGCCGGTGGCATGACAATAGAACAGGTCATCGCGCAAGGAGACGAGAACAAAGCCTTTCGCGTGATGTCCGCAGGGGCCGCAAAAGTTGTTGCGCGGGCCTATTCAGAAGGTCGATTTGACGGGATGCTGGCCACGGGCGGGACCATGGGTACAGACCTTGCGCTGGATTGTGCACAGGCTTTGCCGATGGGCGTTCCCAAATATATCGTGTCAACGGTCAGCTTCTCGCCTCTGATCCCTCCGCACCGGTTGGCGCCGGATGTTCAGATGATCCTGTGGGCCGGCGGCCTGTATGGCATGAATTCGATCTGCAAATCGTCGCTCAGCCAGGCTGCCGGGGCCGTCGTGGGCGCAGCCAGGGCAGCGACCGCACCCGATCGCAGCAAACCTCTGATCGGGATGACCAGCCTTGGTTCGTCCTGCCTGCGCTACATGAAAATTCTGAAACCGGCACTGGAAGACCGCGGGTTTGAAGTGGCGGTGTTCCACTCCACCGGCATGGGCGGCATGGCCTATGAAAAACTGGCGGGCGAAGGCGCGTTTGCCTGCGTGATGGACTTCTGCATGCAGGAATTCGGCAACCTGATGGCGGGTTCCGTTGTCTCCAGCGGCGATGACCGGGTCACCAATGCCGGGCGCGTAGGAACGCCCCAGATGGTGGCGCCCGGTGCGCTGGATCTATTGGATTTTGCGGGTTGGCAGGACATCCCCGAACAATATGCCGATCGCCCGTTCCACGAACACAACCGCCTGATCAAAAGCTCGGTCTTCAACGGCGCCGAACGGCGCGCCTGGATTCGGGAACTCGCCAACCGGCTGGAAGCCGCAACCGGGCCGGTGCATTTCTTTTTGCCCGTTCAGGGCGTCGAGGCCTGGGACAGGGAAGGCGAAGAGGCGCATGATCCAGAGGCTCTGGCAGAAATGGTGGACGAGGCGCGCAAGGTCATGCCCGGCCGGGTGCCGATGACCGAGCTGGATGTTCACATCAACGACGCGGCTTTCTGCGAAGCTGTTCTGTCGCGATTTGACACGTGGGTGGAAACCGGCGTCATCTGAACAGACTGAACGCCATTGGCAGCATCGGGAAAGGGAAAAACAACCCTGCGCGTTGTCTTACAGCGAATGGGGGCACCTGTCCGGGTTGTGCAGGTCGGTTCCGTGACCCTCGGGCACCCAGTCCTCAGGCGGACGGTTCCAGAACGTGTTGGGGTTTTCTACGTCCATCCCGGCCCGTTGCAAGCTGCGCAACGCGGACCGGATCAGAATGACCGGTCCTTCATTGGATGTTGCGCCAAAAGCGTCTCCACAACGTTTTGAACGATTGGATGATCGGCTTGCCCCCCCAAGACGATCAATCAGCGAAGGGCGTTTCTTGAACAATTGATCCATCCTGTAGCCGGGTACGGGCCCGTTTCTGTTGCCGGTGGAAATTTTTTATGGATGTTGGATCCAATATCCTTTATTCGTGATCGCATCTTTGATTCAGGGAGGATCACATGCTCAAGAAACTCGTCGCTTTGGCGGCCTTCACCACTTTCACAACAGGTCCTGCGATGGCGGACACGCTCGACGATGTCGTGGATCGCGGGACTCTTCGCTGCGGCGTTGTTCTGGACTTTCCGCCGATCGGGTATCGCGACGCCAACAACGAACCGGCGGGTTTTGACGTGGATTACTGCAATGATCTGGCCGCAGCGCTTGAAGTTGAGGCGGAAATCCTGCCTTTGACCTGGGCCGAACGCCTGCCGGTCATCGTGACCGGGCGCGCCGACGTCGTGTTCGGCGCAACCTCGGACAGCCTTGAACGGGCGCGGACCGTGGGCTTCAGCATTCCCTATGCAATCTACTATGCGCAGGGCGTCGTGAACGCGGACAGCGGGATCGAAACCTTCGAAGACATCCGCGGCAAACGCGTCGCCGCCGCGATTGGCACCGTGCCAGAACAGGAATGGCTGAAGATTGCCGCCGAATGGGGTGAGGAAGGCAATTATCAGGGCTATCAGTCGGAAAACGAGGTGTTTCTGGCGGTCGCGCAGGGCAAGGCCGATATCGGCATCACCACCAACACCGCCGTTCTGCCGATCACCCAGCAGTATGAAACCGTGGTGGCCGGCCCCCGTATGCCCTGGACCACCGACTACACCTCGGTCGTGGGCAAACGACAGGACGTCACCTGGCTGAATTTCCTGAACCTGTTTGTCACGCATCAGGTGCGTTCGGGCCGGTATCAGGAACTGTGGGGCAAATATGTCGGAGGCGAAGCACCCGAGCTGCGCATCCCCGGCGTGATGTACTGATTTCACCCCCCAAGTGCTCTTTCGTCTGGTTTCGGCCGGGCGAAAGAGCCGGTCAATTCGGAAAAAACCTGTGTTCGATTACAACTTCCACTGGCGCCCGGTCATGAAAAGCCTGCCGGACTTGCTTGAGGCATCGCTGCTGACCTTGCAAGTCGCGGTTCTGGCGATGATCCTTGGCATCCTCATCGGCCTGTGTCTTGCGCTGACGCGGTTGCACCTGAAGGGGCCGCTGTACTGGTTCGCCTCGGCCTGGGTCGAACTGGCCCGAAACACGCCCGCCCTGTTTCAGCTGTTCTTTTTCGGCTTCGGGCTTGGCGCATTCGGCCTGCACCTGTCGCCTTATTTCATCGTGCTGGCGGGTTTGACCTTCAATTGCGTCGGCTATCTGGCCGAAAACTTTCGCGGCGGTTTCCAGGCCGTCCCCGAGACGCAGTTGCGGGCCTCTCGTTCCCTGGGCATGACCGCGTGGCAGGCTTACACACGCGTGGTGATCCCGCAGGTGTTTCGCATCGTCTATCACCCGATCACCAATCAGATGGTCTGGGCCGTGCTCATGTCCTCGCTGGGCATGCTGGTCGGCTTCCGGGAACTGTCAGGTGAAACGCAGTTCTTTGCCTCGCGCACCTTCCGCATCTTCGAATACTTCGCCGTCACCGCGATCATCTACTACGTGATCGTCAAAATCATTCTCGGAGCCTCACGCCTGCTGGCGACCCGGCTCTTTCGCTACTGAAGGACGCTCGGATGGAACCCACTGTCAGCTTTTTCAGCGGCTTCACCATCAATGATCTGTGGTTTCTGGGCGAAGCTGCCCTGCGGACACTCTGGATTTCGGTTCTGTCGATATCCATCGGAACACTTCTTGGCGTGGTATGCGGGTGGATCCTGTACGAAGGCAAGTTGCTTGCAACCCTGACACTGGCCCCGTTTCTGGATGTTTTCCGTTCCGTCCCGCTGATCATCCAACTGGTGCTGTTCTACAACTTTGCGCCCATTGTCGGGCTCAATCTGGACCCGTTCGCCTCGGGCGTGGTGATCCTGTCGATCTACACGGCCGCCTTGGTTGCGAATGTCGCACGCGGCGGGATCGAGGCCGTCGGTGCGCCGATGCGCCGTGCCTCGCGCAGTCTGGGCATGACCTATTGGCAGGATCTGCGCTATGTCGTCTTCCCGATTGGCGGGCGCGCGGTGTTCCCGGCCTGGGTCGGTGTCGCATTGGGAGTGATGAAGGACAGCGCGTTGGTTTCGGTGCTGGGCTATGTCGAACTGCTTAAGGCCAGTCAGATCCTGATCACCCGGACGCAGGAACCTTTCCTGATCCTGACAATCGCGGGCGCGTTCTATTTCGCGCTCAGCTATCCGATTTCGCGCTATTCCGCGTCTCTTGAAAAAAGGTGGGCCCAATGATCGAAATTCGCGACCTGCACAAGTATTTCGGCGCGCTGCATGTGCTGAAGGGCATCGATCTGGATGTGCAGAAAGGAGAGGTCCTGTCGGTGATCGGCGCATCGGGCTCCGGCAAATCGACCCTGCTGTATTGCATCAACGGGCTGGAACCGATCCAGCAAGGCTCGGTCAGGGTGGATGGCACTGATGTTCATGCCAAGGGCACCGACATCAACAAGCTGCGCACAAAGCTGGGAATGGTGTTTCAGCAATGGAACAGCTTTCCCCACCTGACCGCATTGGAAAACGTCGCGCTGGCCCCCAAGATCGTCAAGGGACTGTCAAAATCAGAAGCCCGCGACATCGCCGCCCGCCAACTGACCCATGTTGGCCTGGGCGAAAAGCTGGGCGTCTACCCATCTGCCCTTTCGGGTGGCCAGCAACAGCGTCTGGCCATCGCCCGCGCGCTGGCGATGGAGCCGGAATACATGCTGTTTGATGAGGCGACGTCAGCGTTGGATCCCGAACTGGTGGGCGAGGTTCTCGACACGATGCGCCTTTTGGCCGAAGAAGGGATGACCATGATCTGTGTCACGCACGAGATGGGTTTCGCACGCGATGTGTCGGACCGGGTTGCTTTCTTCCATCAGGGCGTGATGGAAGAGATCGGTCCGCCCGGGCAGATATTCGGTGATGCGCAATCCGAACACACCCGTAAATTCCTGGCCAACGTGCGCTGAGTGCACTGGCCCCCTGAAACAACGAGGAAGATCACCTTCATGTCCAAGAATATCTTTACCGGCACCATGCCAGCCCTGATGACCCCGTGCAAAGCCGACCGGACCCCGGATTTCGATGCCCTGGTGAAAAAGGGCAAGGAAATGATCGAGGCCGGCATGTCGGCCGTGGTGTATTGCGGCTCGATGGGCGACTGGCCGTTGCTGTCGGATGCCGAACGCATGCAAGGTGTCGAACGCCTGATCGACGCCGGCCTTCCTGTCGTCGTCGGCACCGGTGCGATAAACTCGAAATCTGCCGTGGCGCTAGCTGCACATGCGCAAAAGGTCGGCGCGGCAGGGCTTATGGTCATCCCACGTGTGCTGTCGCGCGGATCGTCCATCCCGGCACAGCGCAACCACTTCAAGGCGATACTGTCAGCCGCGCCGGATATCCCGGCCATCATATACAACAGCCCCGTCTACGGCTTCGCCACCCGCGCTGATTTGTTCCTGGAATTGCGTGCAGATCATCCGAACCTTGTCGGGTTCAAGGAATTCGGAGGCAAAGGCGACCTGCGCTACGCCGCGGAACACATCACCTCGAAAGATGATCAGGTCACGCTGATGGTGGGCGTGGACACCGAGGTTTATCATGGCTTCGTCAACTGCGGCGCCACGGGTTCGATTACCGGTATCGGCACCGCCCTGCCCAAAGAGGCACTGCTGCTGGCCGCCCTGTGCCAGAAAGCGGCGGCGGGCCATGCCGAAGCGCGCCTGCGCGCGCGCGAGCTTGAAGAAGCCTTTGGCGTGCTGGCCAGCTTTGACGAAGGCACCGATCTGGTGCTGTACTACAAGCACCTGCTGGTCCTGAACGGTGAAGAGGAATACCGCTTGCACTTCAACGAAACCGACGAGCTGACGGATGCCCAGCGCAATTATTGCGAACAGCAATACAAACTGTTCCGCACCTGGTTTGCCGACTGGTCCAGCCAGGGCGGGGTCATCGCTGAATGCATGTGATCGACAGCCATACCGGAGGCATGCCCACGCGGGTCATCCTGAACGGCGGCCCCGATCTGGGGTCGGGCCCGCTGGCCGAGCGCGCGCAACGCCTGGCCACCGAGCACAAGGATTTCTACAAATCGGTCCTTCTGGAACCACGCGGTCAACCCGGCATGGTCGGGGCGCTTCTGGTGGCCCCGGAAACGTCTGGCTGCGAAACCGGCGTGATCTATTTCGATGCCGACGCCGTTCTGGGCATGTGCGGTCATGGCACCATCGGCCTTGGGGTCACTCTGGCCCATCTGGGCCGGATCGGTCCGGGGACGCACAGGGTCGAAACGCCGGCCGGCGTCATCTCGGTTGACCTGTTGGACGCCAATACGGTGCGCGTCACCAATATCGAAAGCCGCCGGGTCAGGGCTTCGGTGTCGGTAGACGTCGAAGGCCATGGAAAAGTGACAGGCGATCTGGCCTATGGTGGCAACTGGTTCTTCATTGTCGATCCCAGCCCGATGGACGTGACGCCCGGCAACATCCGTGCCCTCACCGATCTGACCATTGCAATTCGCAAAGCCTGCATCGACCAGAACGTGCGTGGCGAAAACGGGGAACCGGTGGACCACGTGATCTTGCAGGACAAATCCCCGGACAACGACGTTCACAGCAGGAATTTCGTCCTGTGCCCGGACGATCAATATGACCGATCCCCGTGCGGGACCGGCAGTTCTGCGCGTCTGGCCTGTCTGGCCGCGGATGGGGTTCTGGTTCCGGGGCAAGAGATCGTGCAGGAAAGCGTGATCGGCAGCTCTTACCGGCTGAGCTTTCAGCCCGGTCCCAATGGCGGCATCATTCCGACCCTGACCGGGCAGGCGCATATCATGGCCGAAGGCAGATTGATTTTCGCGCAAAACGATCCGTTCCGCGGTGGGATCCTTCTTTGACAAAATTTTCGGGGACTGGCGCAATCCAGCCCCCGGAACCAAGCCACAGTTTGAGAAGATCTGGCCATGCTGCAAGACAACCCGACGGATATCGTTGTGATCGGTGCCGGTATCATCGGCATCAGCACCGCACTTGAATTGCAAAAACGCGGCCGGCGCGTGCTGGTGCTGGATCGCGAAGGCGTAGGAGCCGGCGCCTCGAAGGGCAATGCCGGAGCCTTTGCCTTTACCGACATCGTGCCATTGGCCACCCCCGGGATCATGCGTAAAGCTCCGAAATGGCTGTTTGATCCGCTGGGTCCGCTTTCAATTCCTCCCTCCTACGCTTTGAACATCGCGCCGTGGATGCTGCGGTTCTGGCGGGCCAGTTGGCAGGATCGCTATGCTGCGGCCTTGTCTGCGCAGGCTGCTTTGATGGATCACAGCCGCGCGGCGCTGGAACGCCAGATCGCGGATGTCGACGGCGAAGCGCTGATGCAACGCGACGGCCAGTTGCAGGTGTTCGAGGGTGAAGCAGAATTCCGCGCCAGTCTGCCCACATGGGACAGGCGCAAGGATCACGGCATCCCCTTTGACCTGCTGGACAGCCCCGACGCGATTGCGGAAATCCAGCCCGGGCTTGACAGACGATTTACCCATGCGGGTTTTACGCCCACCTGGATGAACACGGTCGATCCGGCCAGCTGGACAAGACATTTGGCCACCCGGTTCACCGCCCGTGGCGGTCAGGTTGAAATCGCGACAATCAGCGCGCTCACACCCATGGATGCGGGCGTTCGCCTGACGACTTCGATCGGTGAAATTGATGCAAGACAGGTGATCGTGGCTGCCGGGGCGTGGTCTCATCACCTGGCGCAAACCCTGGGCGATCGCATCCCTCTGGAAACCGAGCGCGGGTACAACACGACCCTGCCCCAAGGGGCCTTTGATCTGCGCACCCATCTGACATTCGGTGGCCACGGTTTTGTGGTGACGCGGATCAACGGCGGTGTGCGCATCGGTGGCGCGGTCGAGTTGGGCGGGCTGAAGCTGCCGCCCAATTACAAACGCGCCGACGCGCTTCTGGCAAAGGCCGGGCGCTTCATGCCTGGCCTGAATTTGGAAGGCGGCACGCAATGGATGGGCTTCCGGCCGTCGCTGCCCGACAGTTTGCCGCTGATCGACCGTTCGGCGCGTGCACCACAGGTGTTTTACGCCTTCGGACATGGCCATCTGGGTTTGACGCAATCCGCAGGCACGGCGGAACTGGTCGCGGATCTGGTCACGGACACCAAGCCGGCGCTCGACATGAAGCCTTACGCATCCACACGCTTCTGATCAGGAGAACACCTCATGAAAATCACTGCACTGAACGTATATCAGGTGGATCTGCCGCTGAAGGAAGGCCGCTACAACTGGTCCAATGGCAACTATGTCGAAGTCTTCGACAGCACCGTTCTCGAGATCATCACGGATGAAGGTCTCAAGGGGTATGCCGAATGCTGCCCGCTGGGATCGGCTTATCTTCCGTCCTTTGCCCTGGGCGTCAGGGCCGGGCTGGCGGAATTGTCGCCACATCTGATCGGGCAGGATCCGCTGAAAATCGGCCAGATCAATCGCACCATGGATGCCGCCCTGCGTGGCCACCCTTATGCCAAGGCGCCTGTTGATATCGCCTGCTGGGATCTGCTGGGCAAGGCGACCGGGCAACCCCTTTACACCCTGTTGGGCGGCGACGCGCAACAGGACGTGGTGCTGTATCGCGCGATCAGCCAGGAAGCACCGGACATCATGGCGCAAAAGATCGAAGGTTATGCGGCCGAAGGCTATACGAAGTTTCAACTGAAAGTGGGCGGCGACGCCAATGACGACATCGACCGCATTCACGCCACCCGCGCGGTTCTGAAAAAGACCGACCTGCTGGTGGCGGATGCCAACACTGGCTGGACCCGGCACGAGGCCGCGCGTGTCGTAGGCGCCATCGCGGGCATGGATGTCTATGTGGAACAACCCTGTTTGACTTATGAGGAATGCGTGTCGATCCGCCGGCGCACCGCGCTGCCCTTCGTGATGGATGAGGTCATCGACACGCCCAACACATTGGTCCGCGGCATTGCCGACGACGCCATGGACGTGATCAACCTGAAAATCTCAAAGGTAGGAGGTTTGAGCAAGGCAAGGCTGATGCGCGATCTTTGCGTCGCACATGGTATCCCGATGACCATCGAAGACACCTGGGGGGGCGATATCACCACCGCCGCCATCGCTCATTTGGCGCGGTCGACACCGTCCGAGTTCACGTTCTCGGCCACCGATTTCAATTCCTATGGTACCGTGGACATCGCCGAGGGCGCGCCAAAGCGAGTCAATGGCCGGATGACCGCAGCAGATCGCCCCGGTCTGGGCGTCACACCGATCTTCGACGCGCTGGGTGCCCCCGTCGCGCAATATAGCTGAGGTAAACATGCGCAGCAGCAAAACCGTACATGTGATCTCGGCCCATGCCGAAGGTGAGGTTGGGGATGTCATCGTCGGGGGTGTCGCCCCACCGCCGGGCGACAGTCTCTGGGAACAGCGAAGCTTCATTGCGCGGGACCAGACCCTGCGCAACTTTGTTCTGAACGAACCACGCGGCGGTGTGTTCCGGCATGTCAACCTTCTGGTTCCGCCAAAACACCCCGAGGCGGACGCCGCCTGGATCATCATGGAACCCGAAGACACGCCGCCCATGTCGGGGTCCAACTCGATCTGTGTCTCAACCGTGTTGCTGGATGGCGGGATCATTCCAATGCACGAGCCGGAAACCCATATGTTGCTCGAGGCACCGGGCGGGCTGGTCCGGGTACGTGCGGAATGCCGCGATGGCAAGGCACAACGCATCTTTGTCCAGAACCTGCCCAGTTTCGCCGACAAGCTGTCCGTCCCGCTCGAGGTATCCGGACTGGGCACGATAACGGTAGACACCGCTTATGGCGGCGACAGTTTCGTGGTCGTCGATGCGCAGGCGCTTGGGTTCGCAATCGTCGACCACGAGGCCCGCGACATTGCCCGGCTGGGGGTTAAGATCACAAACGCCGCCAATGAGCAGCTTGGATTCTCGCATCCCGAGAACCCGGACTGGGATCATATATCGTTCTGCGCCTTTTGCGGCCCGTTGAATGAAACGGAAACCGGCCTGAGCGGCAAGTCCGCCGTGGCGATCCAGCCGGGTAAGGTCGACCGTTCGCCGACGGGCACCGCTGTATCCGCGCGCATGGCGCTGATGGCGGCCAAGGGGGTGATGAAACCCGGCCAGACCTTCGAGGCTGTCTCGATCATCGGATCGCGATTCACCGGGCGGATCATTGACACTGCGCAGGTCGGTGGCCGCGCGGCGATCGTTCCTGAAATCAGCGGTCGCGGTTGGATCACCGGAATTCATCAGCACATGTTGGACCCTGACGATCCATGGCCCAGTGGATATCGCCTGTCTGACACCTGGGGCGTTTGATGTCAGCAGGCACGGTTTTCGAAAACGGAAAAGTCTGAAGATACGCGGCCTCGTTGCGGTTTCATCATCAGATTCAGGCCTTTTTTCAAATCTCGGGCAGGGGTTGAACATGGGTCGAAATCCAAGTTCGGCTTGGAAAAGTCCGTGATTGCGGGTAATTGTATCCAAAAACCGTGGCGGGATATTGGAAATGGCAGGAAAACGCGCGATCACGAAACAAAGCCTACCGGACGTCATCGCAAATGATCTGCGTGAACGTATCCTCAGCGGCGAACTCGCCGAGGGTGAGACGATCCGGCAGGAAGCACTGGCCGAGGAATATGATGTCTCTCGCATGCCGATCCGCGAGGCGCTGAAGCGCCTGAATGCCGAAGGTCTGGTGCAATGGGCCAACAATCGCGGCGGCTCGGTGACCAAGCATTCCCTCGACGAAATCGGTGAAATTTTCGATCTTCGCATCCTGATCGAAGTCGATCTGTTCCGCCGAGCCATCCCGAATATGGACCCAGGGGAATTTGCGCGTTGCGACGAAATCCTCAAGCAGATGGAAGCGTCGTATGATGAAAATGACGTCGGCAAGTGGGGGATATTGAACTATCAGTATCACTCGGCGCTTTATGCGGCGTCACAGCGGAAGCTGACCAACGAATTGCTGGACCGCGTCAACCTGCAATCGGATCGCTATGTCAGGATGCATCTGAGCGTGATGAAACAGCGCGAACCCGCAAAAAAGGAGCATCGTGATCTGTTGCGGCTGGCCCGGGAAGGCAATGTGGACAAAGCCTGCGAGGTTTTGGCCCAGCATATTCGCCGGACCAAGGAACAGCTTCTGGAAATGATCGCCTCGAAGCGCGGGACAGACGAACCCTAGGGCGGTCTTGCATGTCCTGTCATTTTGGATACATTATCCATTAATCTGGACATCCCGAAACACGAGGCCCAAATGACCTTTACTCCGCATGGCAAGCATCTGATCGCCGGCAACTGGCTTGCTGGTGACGACTTCTTTGCATCACAACCCGCACATGGGCCATCGCATGACTTTTCGAAAGGTCGGATTTCAGACGTCGACGCCGCTGCGCAGGCCGCGGAAGAGGCGTTTTGGAGTTATGGCTATTCCACTCGGGAAGAACGCGCCGCCTTTCTGAACGCCATTGCCGACGAGATCGAAGCGCGCGCCGATGCAATCACCGAGATTGGCACTCAGGAAACCAGCCTGCCCGAGGCTCGGCTGCAAGGTGAGCGGGGCCGCACGTCGGGGCAGCTGAGGCTGTTCGCAACGCATATCCTCAGCGGCGATTATCTGGACCGGCGCCACGACAGCGCGCTGCCGGACCGTGCACCCCTGCCCCGGCCCGATCTGAAAATGATCCAGCGCCCGATCGGCCCGGTCGCGGTGTTCGGCGCATCAAATTTCCCGCTGGCATTTTCCACCGCCGGGGGGGACACCGCCGCCGCACTGGCTGCCGGCTGCCCGGTTGTCGTCAAAGGCCACGGCGCCCATCCGGGCACCGGCGAAATCATCGCCGAAGCCATCCTTGCGGCCATCCGCCGTTGCAACATTCATCCCGGCGTTTTCAGTCTGATCCAAGACGGCGGACCGGCTGTGGGTTCAGCCTTGGTGCAGCACCCTCTGATCAAGGCGGTCGGGTTCACCGGATCGCTTGCGGGCGGTCGCGCCCTGTTCGACCTGTGCGCCGCGCGCCCCGAACCGATTCCGTTTTTTGGCGAGCTTGGATCGGTCAATCCCATGTTCATTTTGGATGCGGCACTGGCAAACCGGGGTGAAGATATCGCCAAAGGCTGGGCCGGCTCGCTTACGATGGGCGCTGGTCAGTTCTGCACCAACCCGGGCGTCGTCGTGATGCCAGCAGGTGAAGCAACGGACCGTTTCGCCGAGATCGCGCAGGCCGCATTGACCGAAGTTCCGGCGCAGACCATGCTGACCGACGGCATCGCCAAAGCCTATCGCAACGGTCAGGCCCGTGTTGCTGAAACCGCTGGCGTTCACGAGGTTCTGGCTTCGACATGCGATCAGCGCAATGCGACCCCTTTCCTTTACCGAACAAGCGCCGCAACCTGGCTGGCCAACACATCCCTCGCGGAAGAGGTGTTCGGCCCACTGGGCATCATCGTGACTGCCGAGACACCCGACGAAATGCACAACGTCGCGCGCGGATTGCACGGGCAGCTGACCTGCACCCTGCATATGGACGAGGCCGACATGGGCATGGCGCAGTCCCTGTTGCCGATCCTTGAACGCAAAGCCGGGCGCGTGTTGGCCAATGGCTTCCCCACAGGGGTCGAGGTATGTGACAGCATGGTCCATGGCGGCCCCTACCCGGCTTCGACCAATTTCGGTGCCACATCCGTGGGCACATTGTCGATCCGACGTTTCTTGCGTCCTGTCTGCTATCAGAATCTGCCGGATGCATTGCTGCCGGAACACTTCTCATAGGGAAATCAGTCGACACCCACCGATACTCTGAAAGCACGTTGCACAGCAGGGTGTCGGCGGTTGCAACTGCGTCGTGTCAGGGGAATGAAGCACACACCCCTGGATCCAATTGCACAGTTTCATTTGGGTAACAGTGCTTTTGTTCATTCGGTTCACGGCAACGCAATCCCGGCCCCATCCGTTGGCACTTTGGTGAACTACCTGTATGAAATGACCCGTGTTGCCCAGCACCACAACCAATTCGCCACGACCCATGAGATGATCGCCCCATTCGAGATCAATTTCCTCGCTGCATCCACCTCTCTTTTCATATCTCAAGAAAGGTAAACCTGATGGCTAACCCTCTGTATGATGGCCTGTTCGGCATCCACGCCGGCAAAGGCACACCTTTTTTGCAGCTGCTGGACGGGACAACGATCTCTCACCAGGATTTCCTCGGCAAAGCGGCGCAGATTGCGCATGTGGCCACGCAGCTGGGCCTGAACCCCGGTGACCGCGTTGCGGCGCAGGTTGAAAAAAACCCCGAGGCGCTGGCGCTTTATGCTGCCTGCGCCCAGGCCGGACTGGTGTTCCTGCCGCTGAACACCGCCTACACGGTCGATGAATTGACCTATTTCATCGAAAACAGCGGGGCCTCGCTGATTATCTGCGACACCGAAAGAGAAGGAAAACTCACCCCTGTCGGCGCTCAGCTGGGCGCCCGGGTAGAGACGCTGAACGCGGATGGCACCGGGTCTCTGACAGATTTGGCCGCGACCATGCCGACACGTTTCGAAACCGTCGCCCGCGATGGCGAGGATCTGGCAGCATTCCTTTACACGTCGGGAACCACAGGCCGGTCCAAGGGCGCCATGCTGACCCAGAACAATCTGCTGTCGAACGCACGGACACTGGTCAAGGAATGGCGCTTCACCTCGCAGGATGTGCTGCTGCATGCCCTGCCGATCTTTCACACGCACGGGCTGTTCGTCGCGACCAATATCATGCTGGCCGCAGGTGGATGCATGATCTGGCTGCCCAAATTCGATCTGGACCAGATCATCGACAAATTGCCCTGTGCCACGTCGATGATGGGCGTCCCAACCTTCTATACGCGCCTGTTGGACGACCCGCGTTTTACCAGGGAACTGGCCACCCATATGCGCCTGTTCGTTTCCGGGTCGGCACCGCTGCGGGCGGAAACCCATGTGCAGTTCGAAGAACGAACGGGTCATCGCATCCTTGAACGCTATGGCATGACTGAAACCAACATGAACACGTCAAACCCATATGACGGCGAGCGGCGCGCCGGAACGGTCGGGCACCCACTGCCCGGGGTCGAACTGAAGATCTGTGATTCAGACGGCAATACCCTGCCTGCGGGCGAGATCGGCATAATTGAAGTGCGCGGGCCCAACGTCTTCAAAGGGTATTGGCAGATGCCTGAAAAAACCGCTGCCGAACTGCGCGACAACGGCTTTTTTATCACCGGTGATCTGGGCCGCATCGACGAGGATGGGTACGTCCATATCGTTGGTCGCAACAAGGATCTGATCATTTCGGGCGGCTACAACATCTACCCAAAAGAGATCGAGATGGTTCTCGATGATCAACCCGGTGTTCTGGAAAGCGCCGTGATCGGCGTGCCACATCCCGATTTCGGTGAAACGGTTGTTGGTGTCATCGTGGCAGAGCCCGGCCAGACCCCTGATCCGGTGGCGATAACGGGCGCGGTCCGCGAAGGTCTGGCCCGGTTCAAGCATCCGCGCAAGCTGATCGTTCTGGATGAGCTGCCCCGCAACACGATGGGCAAGGTTCAAAAGAACATTCTGCGTGACCGATACAAAGATCTCTTCAGATTGTGTGAGTGAGTCTCGGCAAAGCGGGGATCAGCGGATGCAGCCCCCTGAAAAGAAAATCAGGCGAGGGTGTCCCCGCCTGATTTATTACATGATTCAGGCAACCAGATCGAACCGGTCGTTGTTCATGATCTTGGTCCATGCCGCCACAAAGTCGCGCACGAACTTCTCGGCATTGTCGTCCTGAGCGTAGACCTCAGCGTAGCTGCGCAGGATCGAGTTCGATCCGAAGACCAGATCAGCGCTGGTTGCGGTGAACTTGACCTCACCCGAGGCGCGGTCGCGCAGTTCATAGGTGCCTCCGTCAACCGGATGCCAGCTCAGCGACATATCCGTCAGGTTGACGAAAAAGTCGGTTGTCAGCTGGCCCACCCGGTCGGTGAAGACGCCATGCGGCGATCCGCCATGGTTGGCACCCAACACACGCAGACCACCGACCAGAACGGTCATCTCGGCCGCGGTCAGACCCAGCAGTTGCGCGCGATCCAGCATCATCGCCTCTGGCGACACTGCGTATTCCTTCAGCTGCCAGTTGCGGAATCCGTCCGCCAGCGGCTCAAGTACCGAGAAGCTGTCCACATCGGTCTGCTCGATCGACGCGTCGCCGCGACCGGCCGAGAACGGAACCGCCACGTCAAAGCCTGCGGCCTTGATCGCCTGCTCCAGGCCGACATTGCCCGCCAGAACGATCACGTCGGCAACCGAGGCGCCGGTTTCGGCCGCGATCGGCTCCAGCACACCCAGCACTTTCGCCAGACGTTCGGGTTCGTTGCCCGCCCAGTCCTTTTGCGGCGCCAGTCGGATGCGCGCCCCATTTGCGCCGCCACGCTTGTCCGAACCGCGGAAGGTTCGGGCACTGTCCCAGGCGGTGGTGATCATCTCGGCGATGGTCAGGCCACTGTCTGCGATCTTGGCCTTTACGGCACCTATGTCGTAATCTGTCGAACCGGCCGGGATCGGATCCTGCCAGATCAGATCTTCCGACGGCACGTCCGGGCCATAATAGTTGACGCGCGGACCCATGTCGCGGTGAGTCAACTTGAACCAGGCACGTGCAAATGTATCGGCAAAATAGTCCGGATCCGCCATGAATTTCTGACAGATCGCGTTGTAGGTCGGGTCGACCTTCATCGCCATATCCGCATCGGTCATCATCGGCATGCGACGAACAGAGGGGTCGGTCGGGTCAACCGGCCTTTCGTCTTCGGGCATGTCGACGGGCTGCCACTGATGGGCACCGGCGGGTGATTTGCCCAGTTCCCACTCGTAGCCGAACAGATAGTCGAAATAGCCCATGTCAAATTTCAACGGCTCTTTCGTCCACGCCCCTTCGATCCCCGAGGTAAAGGCGTTGGCCGCTTTGCCGTTCTGATCAGGGTTTTCCCATCCCAGCCCCTGGCTGGACACCGGGCAGGCTTCGGGCTCGGCGCCGATATTGTCGCCGGGCATCGCACCATGGGCTTTGCCGACGGTATGCCCCCCGCAGGTCAATGCCGCGGTCTCTTCGTCATTCATCGCCATACGCGCAAAGGTTTCACGGATATGCAGCGCAGTTTTGGCCGGATCCGGATTGCCGTTCACGCCTTCGGGGTTCACATAGATCAGGCCCATATGCACCGCACCCAGAGGGTTTTCCAGCGTGCGGGGGGTTTCCAGATCGCCATAGCGGTTCTCGGACGGGGCCAGCCACTGGTTTTCAGAACCCCAGTAAACATCTTTCTCGGGGCCCCAGATGTCTTCGCGACCAAAACCGAAACCAAAGGTCTTCAATCCCATGGATTCATAGGCCACCGTGCCCGACAGAACGATCAGATCAGCCCAGGACAGCGCGTTGCCGTATTTCTTTTTCACCGGCCACAGCAGACGGCGGGCTTTGTCCAGGCTTGCATTGTCCGGCCATGAATTCAGCGGCGCGAACCGGATATTGCCCGAACCGGCGCCACCTCGACCGTCCCCCAGACGGTAAGACCCGGCCGAGTGCCACGCCAGACGGATCATCAGCCCGCCATAGTGACCCCAGTCAGCCGGCCACCAGTCCTGGCTGTCGGTCAGCAACGCCTCGACATCGGCACGAACCGCCTTGAAGTCCAGCCCCTGGACCGCTTCTCGGTGATTGTAATCCGCATCCATCGGGTTGGTGCGCGTGTCGTGCTGGCTCAGAATGTCCAGGTTCAGCGCATCCGGCCACCACTTGGTGACGGAATTGCCCGTACCAGTATTGCCGCCATGCATGACAGGGCAGCCGCCGGATTGGTGATTGTGGGGGGTACCGTCCATTGTAAATCTCCTGAGTATTTACCTAGGGGTTCAGATAACTTGACTCGTACCCCACGGCTTCGATAATTGGAAATTTGTAATTACTATCGTTGTGATTAATTTTTCATATGAAAGCACTCACCCTCAAACACCTGCGCTATTTCGAGGCGCTCGCCACGCACGGCCACTTTGGCAAGGCCGCCGCGGCCAGTGCGATATCGCAGCCCGCGCTTTCCATACAAATCAAAGAGCTGGAGGCAATCATGGGGGGGCCGCTGGTCGAACGCGCGGCCCGGCAAACCCGCCTGACAGCACTTGGCGAAGACGTGCTGAAACATGGCCGCGAAATCCTGACCCGGGTCGAGGATTTGGGGAAATTGGTGCAATCTCCCTCGGGCCCCCTGTCCGGCCGCATCAGAATCGGGGTCATTCCCACGGTCGCACCCTATCTGCTGCCCTCGATCATCAAAGCTTTGTCGCGGCGTTTCCCACAACTGACCATCGAACCCAAGGAAACGATAACCAAGACGTTGATCGGTGAAATACTGGATTCGAAACTGGATTTCGGTGTCGTTGCCCTGCCCGTCTCGGAACCCAACCTCCGAGAGTTCTCGCTGTTCAACGAAGATTTTCTGCTGGTTCGCCCGGCGCAGGATGCCAACCTGCCGATGCCAAGTTCCTCGCAGCTGAGAACCATGCGCATGCTGTTGCTGGAAGAGGGGCATTGCTTCAGGGATCAGGCCCTGTCCTTCTGTTCGATCCGCAACATCGAACCGCAACACATAATGGAGGGCAGTTCGCTTTCCACACTGGTTCAGATGGTCGGCGCCGGCATCGGTGTGACCCTGATACCGGAAATGGCGGTCGGGCTGGAAACCCGATCCGCGGATGTGTCCATTGCCCGGTTTCAGGACACGCCGCCGACACGGACGATTGGCCTGATCTGGCGCAAGACCAACCCGCTCAGCGAAAACCTGTTGAAGATCGGCGCGATCATCCGCAAAACAGCCGAGGAAAACACGTGGGGCGTGAAACCGCCTCAGCCTGAAACAACAGGCTGACCCGCCCGAAACAATGTTCCTCGGCACGGGGTCCAGACCCGGCGCAACCCGTCAGTCGTCACCGGTGTAATAGCCGATCACATCATTCTCGGTCGTTGCACCCAACCCGTTCAGCAACCGGTTTGAATAGTTGAAATAGGCGCAGACCTGATTGACCTCCAGGATCTCGCCATCCTCACAGCCTACAATCTTGAGCGCTTCGAAGTCGGACTTGACCATTTTGCCAACATCCGTCGTCAGCTTGGCGGCATAGCGCAGCAGCGCCAGTTCCTTGCCCTCGAATTCATCCTCGGGCCGATGCGCCTTGAGCGCGACGAAGATCCGGTCACTGCGCGGCTGGTCCTTCAGCAGGTTGCGCACGTTCATGAAGTGATGGGTCAGTGAATAGGTGCAATCGTTCAGGATCGAGGTATAGCTGGCGACAACCTCGAGAAACCAGAATGGCAACTGGTTGTCGTCGGAATGCAGGACCGAACGGTACAGCGTCACATGCCCGTTCATCGTTTCGGGCCGCAATGAATGCACACGCATGACCGTGTCCACGGTGCCATGAGGGGTGCGGGCCTTGTCCAGCAGCTCTTTCAGGCGGCCCTCGGCCTTGTCGTCCGAGACCATCTCGATCCAAGCGCTCATTGCTGTGTCTCCTGTCTTGTTCGGGCTCAGCTTATGTACAAAGCCCACAGGCATGTCAGTTAATTTTTTTCTTAAGGTGAAATTTTTTCTGGATCACGGAAACGTGAAAGATGTAAAATACCAGCGCGGGGGATTTTGTTGAGGATCAACGCGAATGCACAGTCCAGAGCTTATGGCGGGTGCCGAAAACCTGTTGTTCAGATGCGGCGGCCTGACGGCGGGCGACCAGTTGCTTGTGGTCTGCGAAGATGCGGCCAACGGGTATTACGATGCCGATATCACCGAGGCTATCGTGGACTGCGCGCGACAGAACCGGATCAAGACCGCAGTTCAAACCCTCGCATTCGATCCCATGGGTTCATCGCTGCCAGCGGATCTGAAAACGGCGATGGAAGCGGCGGATCGCACCTTGTTTCTGTCCCGCTCCGGCGATCAGATTCGTTTCGACGCGGGAATGAGGGACGTTCGGCCCATCATGTCATATGCGCTGGACGCCGGAATGCTGGCCTCGGGTTTCGGGCGCGCCAACTACACCGGGTTCGTTGAATTGAAAAACGCGGTTAACCGGCTGCTGGCCAATGCCGGGCACATCCACGTAACCTGCCCATTGGGCACCGACTTCGCCGGCCCCGGCGCCGCCTTCCCCCCAGCAGGTGCCGCGGATGTCAGCGTGGCGCGTTTTCCGATGTCGGTCTTTGCCCCGGTTCCCGCGCAGGGGTTTTCCGGAGTACTGGTTCAGGACGGGTTTCTGGTTGGCACCGGTTCGAAATTCTACGAACCATACGGCTGTGACCTGCGCGAACCACTGACCATACGGTTCGAAAACAACCGCCTGACCGGCTTTGACGGCCATCCCATGGATGTGCATTGCGCGCAGATGCATTACGAAAAGGTCGGCAGGATGTTCGATCTTGACCCCCTGACCATGCATTCCTGGCACGCAGGCATCCACCCGGGCTGCGCCTACACGACCCCGGCCCGAAGCAATTTTGAACGTTGGAGCGGGTCGGCCTTTGGCAATCCACGCCTGCTGCACTTTCACACATGCGGGCATTATGCGCCGGGTGAGATTTCGCTGAACGTGCTGGACCCGACGATCCGCGTGGATGGTGTTTCGATCTGGGATGCCGGTGTTCTCCGGGCCGATCTGTTGCCCGGTGGGGCTGAAATTCTCGACCGGTATCCCTGCATCAAAGCGGTGTTCGACGCCCCGGCCCGACACGTGGGCCAAGGCGCGAACGGGCGCTTGTCGGCCTGATGATCAGCCGGCCTGCTGCGCGATCAGCTTTGCAACCCGTGCGCGGAACCGCATCGCGCCCGCGTCCAGCCCGAGGTTGATATAGCCGGTCTTGCGCCGCGCCATGCCGGTTTGAACGTGTTCCAGAACCTCTTTGTCCTCGTTGAAGGCCATGACCGCGCCTTCGAACATGCGCTGCGACATGGCTGTGTCATCCGCGTGCATGTTGCGGTGCTGGAACCAGAAATACCGCGATGTTTCCGCATCGACCGGTGTGATGAAGTTGTACGAAATATTGACAAAGGCATTGGGCGACATCGGCCGATCCGCCCCGCCTTCTCCGGCCGGAGTGTAAACGGACATGTTGATCGCAGTGGACGGCAGACGGCATTCGTAATGCTGCTTGCGGTCGCAGCTTGGCCCAAACGGCAGTATCGGCGCATAGTAGGGCGGCGCGGGTTCATCCGCGATCCAGCGCGAAACAATGACGCCGGTTTCGGTTTCTTCAAGATCCAGCGGGCGGTTGTCGGTTCCCGCCCCGGCAAACGAGGTCAGATGCACCCAGGCCACATGGCTTGGATCCAGCAGGTTGTCGATAATGTAAAGGTAATGGCACGCCATCTCCATCGCACCGGTCCGGGTCTTGCCCCAGGACGGGTTGTCGAAATTGGGGATGTCGATGATATCGTCTATGCTGGCTTTGTCCGGGTCCCCCATCCACAGCCAAAGAAACCCCCAGCGGTCTTCGGCCGGGTATGCATGCACGGCGGCGCGGCGCGGAGGATTGTCCAGCTGTGTCGGGGCGCTGACACATTCACCGCCGCAGCCGAATGTCAGACCGTGATAGCCGCAAACCACATGATCCCCTTCGATCGTGCCCCGAGATAGCGGCAGCTTTCTATGCGGGCAAGCGTCCTCCAACGCGATCGCTTTGCCCGCTGTGTCACGGTAGATCACGATCTCTTCGTCCAGCATTCGTACGGCGCTCAGGCTGCGGCCAAAATCCTCGGACCGTCCGGCGACGTACCAGCTGTTGCGAATAAACCCCTCTGCTCCGGCCAGATCAGGACGCATGTTTCTTACTCCGAAAACTCGTCAAAAGCCTTGAGCGCCTTGGCGCTGTAGGCATAAGACGGCCCGCCGCCCATATAGGTGGCCATGGCCAACGCCTCGCACATCTGAGCGCGGGTGGCGCCCAGCCGAACCAGCGCACGCACGTGGAATCCGATGCAACTGTCGCAGCGGGTCGCGATCGCAATGCCGAGCGCCATGAACTCTTTGGTTTTCTCGCTCAGCGCCCCGTCAGTCTTGGCCGCGTTGCCCATGATGCCAAAGCCGCGCACGGTTTCAGGCACTTCTTTCGAGAGGGTTCCGATATTGGCCTCGGTCTCGGCCATGAAATCTTTCCAGTTCATTTCTTCACTCCTTATCCGCGCTCATCCGCGCCCATGCGACGCTCCAGCCAGCGCACCCCGGCCGAGATGATCAAAACCAGGATCAGGTATTCGAAAATCAGCAGGGTATAGATTTCCAGCGGGCGGTATTCCGTCACCACCAGTTCATTCGCGCGGCGGGTCAGTTCCTGCATCCCGATGACGCTGGCAAAGGCGCTCATCTTGACGATGTAGATGAACTGGTTTGCCAAAGGCGGCAGAATGCGCCGGATCGCCTGCGGCAGGATCACATAGCGCATGGTCTGCACATAGTTCAGCCCGATGGTCTGCGCTGCCTCGCGCTGTCCACGCGCAATGGATTGAATGCCTGCGCGATAGATCTCGGCCGTAAAGGCGCTGTCTGAAATCGCCAACGTTATGATCGCCCCCCAGAAGGGATCGATGGGGATGTTCAGACCCATCGACTGAAACACGATGGGCAAGCCGTAAAACACCCAGAACAGCATCGGCAACAGGGGAATGGCGCGGATGAACTCCACGTAAACCCGGTTCACAACCCGCCAGCCACGTTTTTCGGACAATCCCGGCAGGGCGACCAGCAATCCGATGACGATCGACAGAACGGCGGCGATCAGGGAAATCTGGATCGTCGCGCCCATCCCCGAGATCAGGAATTTCACATTGGTCCAACCCGAGGCCGTCGTCGGATCGATAACGTACCAGCCCCAGGTCTGCGACGACGAACAGCCTGCCAGAAGAAGCAGAGGCAAAATGAGAAGAAGTTTTTTCATCGGCCCCTCTCAGTGTTGCAGGATCTGGGACAGGAATTTGCGACACCGATCGGACTGAGGATTGGTGAAGAAATGTTCGGGCTTGCCTTCTTCGACGATTTCACCGGCATCCATGAAGATCATCTTGTCGGCCACCTTTCGGGCAAACCCCATCTCATGCGTGACAACCACCATGGTCATCCCCTCATTGGCCAACTCGACCATCACGTCCAACACTTCCGAGATCATCTCGGGGTCCAGTGCCGAAGTCGGCTCGTCAAACAGCAGCACACGTGGCTCCATGCACAGCGACCGGGCGATGGCGACGCGTTGCTGCTGACCACCCGACAAATGAATGGGCTTTTTGTCGGCCTGATCTGGAATGTGCACCCGGTCCAAATAGTGGCGCGCTTTTTCCTCTGCCTCTTTGCGGCCGAGACCGCGCGCCTTGATCGGGCCCAAAGTCAGGTTTTCCAATACGGTCAGATGCGGGAACAGGTTGAACTGCTGGAACACCATTCCAACCTCGGACCGGATCCTGGCCACGGATTTCTCGTCATCCGTCAACTCGATCCCATCTACGCGGATGGTGCCTTTCTGATGTTTTTCCAACTGGTTGATACATCGCACAACGGTGGATTTTCCTGACCCGGAAGGCCCGCAAATCACCACCTTTTCGCCGCTGTTGACCGTCAGATTGATGTCCTTGAGAACGTGAAACGTGTCGAACCACTTGTTCACGCCCACAAGTTCGATTGCGGCGTCTGGCATAAGATGAACTGCCCCTGTTTTAGTCCCAGTATAATATTTTCTTGAGGTTATCTTTCCCTTTGGGCTTAAATCAATGAAGAATACGGCCACAAGGTCGAAACGCCACCAACGGGAGAAACCGATGAACACTTTTTGGAAAGCTGCGGCAGCCGCTGCGCTTGGACTTGTCTTGTCAGGCGCTGCGCAGGCGCAATCTGCACTGAACGAGGTGCTAGATTCCGGCGTGCTCAAGGTGGGCACCACGGGCGATTGGAATCCCATGTCGCTCCGCGACCCTGCAACCAACAGCTACAAAGGGTACGACATCGACATCATGAACGAGCTGGCCGCCGATCTGGGGGTTGAGGTCGAATATGTCCCCACCGACTGGAAAACACTGGTCAACGGTGTGGTGGCAGGCAAGTATCACCTGACCGGATCGGCATCGATTTCGCCGCCGCGCATGAAGGTCGCAGGTTTTTCCGACAGCTATATTTCGGTGGAACTCTTCCCCTATACGACCAAGGACAAGGCCGACAAGTTCGACGGTTATGACTCGATCAACCAGCCCGGAGTAAAAGTCGCGACCACCCTGGGCACAACATTCGAAAAGCGTGTCCGCGAATGGTTCCCGAACGCAGATATCAAGGTGGTCGAGGCCCCGGCCCGCGGTTTTCAGGAAGTAATCGCAGGACGCGCGGATGTCTTCATCACTTCGAACATCGAAGGCTCGACCCTCGAGGCGAAATTTCCGGTGGTACGCGTGAAGAACGCTGGCCCGCGTTCGCCGTCACCCATCGCGATGATCCTGCCACAGGCCGATCAGGTGTGGATCAACTATGTAAACAACTGGATCGAAGTCAAAAAGGCGCAAGGGTTCTTCGAGGAAAATCGCAAGAAATGGGGTCTCTGACTCTTCTCGGATCACCTTGATTCCCAAACGCCCGGCCCGGTCGCCGGGCGTTTTTCAATTGTCGCCCGACACGGCCTTGGCAACCACGGTGACAAAGCTGACCGTGTCAGTTTTCAACTCCAACGGCCCATGAGTGGCGTTTGAATCAAAACTCAGACTGTCGCCCGGCCGCATGTGATAAGCGGCTTTACCGCAGCCATAGACCATTTCGCCGGCGGTGACGTGGATGAATTCGACACCCTGATGTTGGTAAAGCGGGCGTTCGTCCAACGGACCTTCCAATGTAACGCTGAAACTCTCGAAACTGACATGTTTCGCTTCCGCCCGACCGATCAGCTTGTAACTGTGCCCGAAACCGGTGCCCAACCGTTGCACGGTTACACCTTCGCCCGCAGCCACAAATGATACATCCGTGCGTTCGACCGTGCCGGCAAAGAAGTTGATCAACGGAACGCCGATTCCGCCGGCCAGAGCCTCAAGCGTCGCCAGTGAGGCTGACACCTGACCGCGCTCGATCTTGGAAATCATCGCCGTGGACACGCCGGACCGCTGAGACAATTCGGCCAGAGTCAACCCGGCCAGCGCGCGATGCGTTTTCACCGCGGACCCGACAAGGTGATCCAGCGGCGGTTTTTCGGCGGAAAGCACAGGTGAATCTTCCATTTGCGAAGCCTATCGACACGTATGAAAAAGGCAAAAGAAATGTCACCGAACCAGTCGCACCAATTCGGCGGCAAACTCTCAGCTTCCGTTCAGGATGTCTCCTGTAAGATCATTCAACTTTGCCAACCCGTTGCGCAGATGATCTTCGGGCAGGGCCGAGCTGAACCGAAAATGGTTCTCGACCCCGAACCGCGACCCCGGAATGACCAGCACGTCTTTTTCGCGCAACAGGCGCATGCTGAACGCCTCGGATGCGATCGGTAGATTGAACCGCACGAACGACATGGCCGACGCCTGAGGTGGTACAACTGAAAACACCCCCTGATGCCGCGCCAGTTCTTCCGTCAGAACGTCAAACCCCGTGCGGATCAGACGGCGCGCGCGGGCCTTCAACTTGGACCGTGCAGGTTCGGCAAGCGCCTTGTCCGCCAGTTCCATCGACAACATGGATGCCGCGATCGAGGCATATTCGTGCCGCCGCCAGCAGTGCTGAATGATGTCTTCGGGCCCAACCAGCCATCCCAGCCTCAGCCCCGGAAGCCCATAGGCCTTGGACATGGAGTTCACCACAAGAACCCTGTCCGTACTTCCCCAGAACGAAGGCGTTTCGGTGTCACCTTCCCGCTCGGTTCCGGCATAAACCTCGTCTGAAACGATCCAGGCGCCAACGCGCTCGGCAGCCGATACGATACGGGCGCGATCCGCTTCGGTCAGAATACGGCCCGTTGGATTGTTCGGGTTCACTACATGGATGATGCGGGTTCTGTCATCGACCGCCCTCTCCAGCGCCTCTGCGTCTATGCCCCACCCTGCGGATTCGATCAGATCGACCCAACGCACTTCGTTGCCCAGATTGGCGGCGTTTCCTGAAATCTGTTCATAGGTCGGTCGGAAACACACAGCATTGTCGCCGGGCTCCAACAAGGTGTTGGCCACCAGCGTGTTCGCTTCGGTTGCCCCGACCGTGACCAATACCCCATCTGCCGAGGCCCCCGGATACAAGCCTGCGATGGTGTCGCGCAGGGATTGCTTTCCATTGACTTGCGGATAGTCGATCATCGTTGTCAGCAGAGCGTCGAGATCAATCCCGGCCAGCTCTACCAATCCCTGCAACGACATAGGATGAACGCCGCTTTCCGAGAAATTGAAGACCACCCCGTGTTCCGTTTCGGACAGGAACTGTTCGACCCGAAATGGTTGAAAATTTCGGTTGATCATGATGCATCCTTTGCTCGGCCGTACTGCGTACCTTACAGCCTCAATCGGCTGCGTTTACATGAACCGTTCTGATACTGGGATCGACGCGGCTGTAGGCGGCCAGCAATCGTGCCGTCCATTTCTGTGCAATGTAATCCGCCATGAACCGCGAGGGTGCAACCAGAATGACGCGCCCCCCTGCCCTTTCCGACTCGGACAGATGCTGGAACCAACTCGCCCACAGCTCGGGATCGCGCCCGTGAAGGATTGACTGCACCTGCGACCAGACATCCTCGGGCTTGGCTTCGGGGGTGTTGATTTCAGGCCCCGGGGATTTTGCCGCGAAAGGCACGACATTTGTAACGGGCTCGGAATCCTCGCTCATCCGGGCCTGGAAATCGGAGCCTATGATCGGCCAGACCTCCTGCGTATCGATCATGATCTGTTTGAGGTCGATTTCATAGACCGCGACCCGGCCCCGTGCAGCAGGCCGTTTGACCGTTACCCAACCTAATGCGCGAAATCTGGCCATTTCGCGCTTTACAGTCCTTTCGTTCACTGACCAAAGGCGCGAAATTTCTTCGCGTCCAATCGATAATTCGTTGTTTCGCCAGTTATATCGTGTCGTAATCAATGAGATGACACGCAGTACGCTGCGTTGCCGATGCTTGTCGCCTGACAACGCATATATGGTGAGTGCAGAAAGTATATCATATTTCAAGGCCGCCGCATTTCGCCCGACCGGTTTAGCCAGCTGCATACCCGTTCTCACCGCTCTATCTGCCTCAGACGGGTGTGTCCCGCCGATCTCGCGCTGTTTGCCAACGCTTTTCGTCACCCTGGCCTAATTAGCGTCCAAAGCTTCGATTCTGTCAAGAAGAGTCTGAAACAGGTCAGAAAATTGCGCCAATCCAGATCAAAGAATAAAAGAAATCTGGTGAAGTATTGGTGAAGGGGGACGTTCTGGATGACCCCTTATTGGCTTGTTATGTCCCCCCATATATCGCCTGTGCAGTAAGAATGCCCCCCTAAATACGGTTGAGGGCGTGTTGCGAATCGTCACCCTTCATCTTCTGCGCTGCCGAATCGGCGATGGCCTTGCAGGGCCTTGTTTTCTTACCCGTGGGTAAGATTTGAGTTTCATCATATTTTCTTTTGCGTAAAGCGCAAATCGGGCGTAAAAAAGAAACGAACAGAAATTTACGTTCCAAACAAAGAGACATGAGGCATGTACACGCACGAAGACCTGAATGCATTGCGCAATCAATCTCTCAAACTCCAGGGGTGGATTCGTCAGCAGACCTTTAGCCCCGAGATGGAGAAGACACTCCGCCGGTTTTCGAGCTGGGAAGTGTCCGAGCTGATCTTCCGGGTCAACCAGTCAACCTTTCGCGGAAAGCTGGCCGCTGATCCGTCTCTGCCCGGAGGCGAGGTTGAGCCCGAGGGGCGGCAGCGCTGGTTCAGCCTGGAGGAGGTGAATGAGTTGCGGCGGCGGCTCAAGGTGAATCGTAAATCCCTCATGCCACCGCGTCCCGAGGGCAAGCGGGCCATTCGCGCGGCCGTAGCGAACTTCAAGGGCGGGGCGGGCAAGTCAACGGTGGCGTTGCATCTTGCGCATGCTGCCGCGCTTGACGGGTACCGTGTTCTTGTCGTTGACTTCGACCCGCAGGCCACGCTGAGCCATTCAATGGGCCTGACCGATGTCGCCGAGGATTACACTGTCTGGGGGATCATGGCGCGTGACCTGATCCGCGAGACCGAGCGCATGAACAACCGGCCCGCCGCGGCCGAGTCCGGCACCGCCCTGCCCCGCCGGGAACTGCCCCCGGCGATCACGGATATGGGGCTTGGAGATCTGCGGATCAGCGATTTCATCAGGCGGACGTCCTGGTCCACCATCGATGCGATCCCATCCTGTGCGAACGCGGCCTTCGTCGAATTTGCCTCGGCACAGTATCGCCACCTGAACCCTGAATGGTCTTTCTTTGCCGCAGTGTCCCGGTATCTGGATCAAATCCCTGACGACGCCTATGACCTGATCCTATTCGATTGCCCGCCGGCCATTGGGTATCAGTCCATGAACGCGGTGTTCGCGGCGGACATGTTGTACATCCCGTCTGGCCCCGGGTACTGGGAATATGACTCGACCACGTCCTTTATCGGTCAGCTGGCGGAAGCTTTGGAGGACCTGGCCTACGGATTCGACAAAACCTTACCCACGGGTAAGATCGGTCTTCCCAAAACCTTCTGCGAACTGCGGTTCCTGCTTACAAGGTACGAGCCCGGAAACGCGTTGCATCTGGCGATGTTTGACGCGTTCCAGAAAGTCTTCGGAGACCACGTCGCCCAGCACCCTGTTGAAATGACCCGCGCGGTCGAGCAATCCGGCCGCTTTCTGAGCTCGGTGTACGAAATGGATTATCGCGAAATGACCCGCGAAACCTGGCGTCGGGCCCGTTCGACGTTCGACAATGTTTACGAGGAATTCCGAGGTGTGATGCTGTCTGCCTGGGACAAGCTGGAGGATGACGCATGAGCCGCAAGCGCAGAATGTTTGATATCGACCTGCCCGCAATGGATGACATTCCTGTCGGCAAGGTTCCGGACAAGGTTCTTGAAAAGCGGCGGGGCCCGATGGCTGCGGCCATTTCGGAAAATGCCGATGCGCTGCGCGACCAGCAATCGACGGAAGAAACCATTCGCGCCGAAAACGATCGTCTTGCGCATGAACTCGTGCGCCTGCGTTCCGAAGGTCTGGTGACCGAACGTGTAGCATTGGCTGACATTCTGTTCGAAAAGCTGACGCGGGATCGTAAACCTGGGCCGGATCCGGAACTGGACGAGCTAAAAGCGTCAATTCAGGAAATCGGATTGTCCAACCCCATCCGACTTGAGCGACGCTCAGATGGACGATTTGAACTGATCCAGGGGATGCGGCGCCTGTCTGCCTATCGGGCCTTGTATGAGGAAACGGGCGATGAGGCTTATGCCAGAATTCCAGCGGGTATTTCAGAGGCGGGCGATCTTGACAGCAGCTACCGGCGCATGGTGGATGAGAACCTGATCCGCAAGGATATCTCGTTTGCGGAAATGGGTGCTCTGGCGCGCGCGTATGCCGAAGACCCGGCAAATGATTGCTCGGATGTAGACAAGGCGGTTTCCACGCTGTTCAAATCCGCCAGTTACACAAAGCGGAGCTACATCAGGTCATTTGCCAGTTTGCTGATGATGTTGGACAAGGTTCTGAAACATCCGAACGACATTCCGCGCAACGTAGGCGTAGAGCTGAAGCGCAAGCTGGATGCAACGCCCGGTTTGGTGCGCCAGGTGAGTGCCGCGGTCATGAGCGAGCCGGACCGTGACGGAGCGCGTGAGGTTGCTATCCTCAGGTCATTTCTGGGCGCGCCGGAAACCAGCGTGGTAAAGAAGGCTCCTGTAGAAAGCGCCGGTAAACCACGACGTGCAAAGACCACGTTTCAGGTATCTGGGCGGGCAGGGATCGCCAAGTGCTCGGCATCCAGTGGTCGAATTGAGTTGAGATATGATTTGGACTTTACGCGTGTTGATCGCAGCAAACTTGAGGCGGCAATTGCTGCTTTCATCGATGCTCTTCCCGAAGAGGACGATCTTACCCACGGGTAAGGTTTGGTTTGAAGGTCCGAGAAAAGGCGCCGGTCGAATCCGGCGCCTTTGTCTTGTCGCTAATGCCTGGACGTTCTCAGCAAGGGATTACTGCCCGTAAGTTGTTTTGCCTTGAATTCGTGTCCCGTGATCGATGCTACCGCAGCTTGAGACGGGGCTTGTGGCTTCAGTCATCGACGTTGGTTCAGGAACGGTCATTTTCACGGAGTGTTGTCGGGGCCTAAAACCACGGCGTCTTCTTCGGGTTCCTACGTTCAGATCACGGAAGGGCGCCTGATACCTGCTTGAGATTTCGGCATGCAACATGTGACACGTGAATAAGGTGATATGACGGCTACTCACTGCACACAATCTCGGCTAGAGCAATTATATATGATAAGGGATACTTATCAAATGTGAATGAAGTTAAACAACGCACTAAAAGTAACGATCAAAAAGCCTTGTTTATGCGCGTAAATCGAGTGGAAGTTTTGCTCTGTAACAGAAATCACGCAGGCGAGGGGAGCCAGTTAACGCCTAAACTGCAACAGAGCCGGCTCTGTTTCAAACTTTTAGCAATTGACCTTTGTGGCGTCAGCGCCTGTGTGGTGAACGGCATTATCAAGTTGAAGGTTGGTCCTTGATTTCTTTTAAAGGCGAACAGTATCCGAAAGACGTGACCTTGTTCGCAGTCTTCTATTACGTACGCCCGCTACGGCGTTTCTTATCGAGACCCAGAAGAAATCATGGCCGAGCGCGGTGTTTCGGTAGACCACACCACACCGAACCGATGGGTAACACGGTATTCGGCTTGCAAGAAACTTTGCAAGACAACCCTCAGTCGCGTGTCTGAAGTCGCCCGCAGATATCATCGTTGTGTGCTGCGCCCAGATACTGCTCCCGCTGTTGCGGTCCAAGAACGCCGCTACTCAGCTTGCAAGCGGCCTCTGTGCTCAAGACTTCCCAGATCCGCACCACGCCATCATCACCGGAACTCGCGAATGTCTGACCATCGGGATGCGCGGCCAGACGCCAGATGGGTCCGGCATGGGCATCCGAAATACGACCGATCAGCTTTCCAAAGCTGAGGTCCCAGATGTGCAAACTACCGCTTCTGTCGGCAGCCACCAGGCTGGCGCCATCGTCCAGGAAAAGGATATCCGTAGCCCCTCTGGCATGCCCGGAGAAATCTTGTAGTCGCGCCGCGTCGGCAAGGCGCCAAACCGATACCGTTTCATCACTGTCGGCAGCAGCAAGTAAAGATCCATCCGGGCTGAAAGCAACGGACCAGACAAGATTGTCCGAAACCTTCAGTCTTTCTGGGGGAGTATCCTGGTCTGCCGACCATATCAAAACTACGCCCCGGCTGCTCGAAACGGCGATGCGAGAGGAAGCCGAATGCAGGGCAGCGCGCGTTCCTTGGCCGGGATCAACGGGAAACGTGCGCAGCACCGCAGCGCTGTCCACATCAATGAGATAGGCGGCACTTTCTGCGGCTGCCAGCACTGTGGCGCCGTCCGCAGAAAATGCAAGACTCCAAATCGCCTCTCCAAGCGAGGCGAGACTGGTTTGCTCTGCGCCAGAACCCGTGTCGGAAATTACGATCTGCCCCATGCGGTCTGCCGTTGCCAGTCGCTGGCCATCAGGCGACAGCGCTGTTGCCCAAACCTGATGCTGGTGTGACGGACCCGTGAGCATTGCGGAAGCATCAAGCTGTGCACCCGACACGCCCCCATTGGTGTCGCCGAAAAAGACGCGGTCAGTACCAAGTGCGACGCCCTTTGGTTTCGCGCCGTCCTGCGTGGCGAATGTCTTTGCGAGCTGCGCGGGCGGGCCAAGTCGCCAGAACCGAACGTTCTGATCCGCGCCCAGGGTCACCACTGTAGCAAGATCGGCCGATACCGCCATGTCCAGGATGCGCCCCGAATGACCAGTGGGAGATTCCGCAGTCAGTTCACCTGTCAGAACATCCCAGAGCAGCAGGCGGCCGCGGCTATTGCCACCCACCAGCGTCCATCCGACGGGCATGAACTCAATCGAGCTGATCACGTCTTTTGCAGGAAAGGCCCGGCCCAAGTCTTCGCCGGATCCGGATCTGACAATAGCGGAGCTGCCGTCGCTGCTTGCGGTTGCGATCAACGTTCCATCTTCGCTGAAGGACAGCATCCAGACATCGCTGGAATGCACTGTGTCCAGAGTCGGGAACATTTCATTCCCGTCTGGATAGTGCCAGATGCGCAGCTCACCAGATCCATTGCCAGCCGCCAAGGCACGGCCGTCGGGGCTGAACGCGATGCTGGTGAAATCACCGGTCCGGCTTGCCAGAACCCTGGCTTCTGAAGATACGTTTTCCGAAAGCGGCCAGATGGATATCTTTCCATCTTCTCCGGCCGTCGCGAGTACGGGCTCGGAGGGGTGAAAGGCCAGTCGCCATTGAATGTCACTTGCCTCGCCCAGCAGCACCGATTCTGCGGCAAAACCATCACTGAACGGCCAGAAGGCGATGCGTCCGCTGTCACCGACGGCTGCGAACCCGTCTCCTCCGGGGGAAAACGCAATGTCCTGAATCCCGCCGATGCCGCCGGAAAGTGTCTCGCCCACCTGCTGGCGGGATGTGGTGTCCAGAATGCGAACTGTCCCGTCCCGACCGCCGACTACCACCGAACCGGCATCAGGAGAGATTGCGATTGCCAACGCGTCCCCCGCTGCGACCGGAGCGCCTACGGGAACAGGCAGCCCCTTGGCCAAGACGCTGCGCGCTTTGAGAAGCGCAACGCGCGCCTCATAGCTGGTGCTTGGGCCGCGTGACTGGGACACGGATTGCGCCGCGAGGTTCAGCGCAAGCAACGGGTCTTCCATAGCGTATCCCGCTGCCGCAGCGCCAAGGGCGCTGGCGAGGCTGTCCTTCGCCACCCGCGTGGCCGCATCAGCCAGAGCGGCATTTTCCTGAGATTGTCTGGATTCGATGAAGGCGATGACAGACGCCGCGGTCGTGCCAACGGTCAATGCGGCCAGCGCGCAAACCGCCAACACCTGCAGTCGTCTCCGCCTTTGTCGACGTTCATCCTTCTCTTTTTGCCTGGCATTGCGCGCTTCTTCGCTCGCGCGGAGAAATTCCAACTCTTTTGCGCCGACCTTGTCCTTGTTCTTTTCCAACCATTCCAGGATGTAGTCCAGCCGGGCCCCGCTCACGAGCATGTCGGCGTCACGGTCGGAATCAATCCAGTCATCGGCCATTTGAACGATCCGCAGACGCAACCGTAAATCGCCCCGGGACCGGTCGATCCAACGGCTGAGCCGGGGCCAGGATCGCAGCAAGGCTTCGTGTGTGATCTGGACGGTTTCGTCGTCTACCGTGAGAAGCCTCGCTTCGGTCAGGTGTTTCACGACTCGGGCCATTACTTTCGCATCGGGATCATCCTGCAGTTCAGAGCGCGCAAAGATCCTGCGGGTATCGGCGCCACCCTCGCCGGGTGTCACCAGGCTGAGGAGAAGGCGTTCGGCAACTTTGCGTTCCTCATCGGAAAAGTCATTGTCGAAAACCGCATCTGCGGTCTGACGTATCGCGCCCGCCATCCCGCCGCTCCCGCGGTACCCCTCATAGGTCAGCGTTGCGCCCAAACGCCGCTTCCAGGTTTCAACCAGCGCATGCGATATGAGCGGCAGAACACCGGCATCGTTTCCAGCATCCGATACGATCGCGTCGACCAGATGTTGTTCGACATAGAGCCCTACGCGTCGGGCCGGCTCGACGATCGAGCGGCGCAGATCGTTCGCCGACATCGGACCGACGAGCACCTGATTGCGGCTCACAGCTTCGGCCAGCCAGGGGATCGCAGCACATTTTTCGTAAAAGTCGGCGCGGATGGTGACGATGATGCGCACATCGCTGTCCGCTGGATCGGTTATGGCCGCAAGTGCATCCACGAAATCTTGGGCTGTCTGTTTGTCGTTGAGTGTGAAAAGCTCCTCGAACTGGTCAATGGCCAGTAAGACCGGCCTAGGACCGGAATCCTGCACGACTTGACGAGCAATGGAGGGGCGCGAAACGAATTCACCCAGGCGCACGCGCGCTGACCCCTCGGTACCGCGCAGACGATAGAACAGCTCGGACAGGGCATCGCGACCAGGCGTGAAAAGTTCGATCCGCCAGGTTTCGCTGCCCGGCACCAGATCCTGTCGCAATGACGGAATGACGCCCGCCCGGATCAACGAGCTTTTGCCACTGCCGGAGGCGCCTCCGACCACAAGCACTTTCAACGTCCGCAAGCGTTGCAGCAGGTCGGAGACAAGCTCTTCGCGACCAAAGAAGCGGTCGGCATCCTCCGGTTGGAACGCGCTTAACCCGTGATAGGGGCAATCCGCTTCTGATTGTGCCGTGGCGCCAAGCACGTGGCGCGTGCTGGTCGGGTCTGGCGCCTGCGCGGCAATCCGAGCCATGATGTCGTGGGCCGCACTGCTCCACGACTGGATATCTGCGAAGCGTTCGGCCGGGTCAGGCGCCATTCCGCGCAAGAAAAAGTCCCGCCAGGGGCTTTGGGTTCGCTCAACTTCTTGTTCCAGTGTTGATATGTCAGAAGGGCGGCTGCCAGTTATTGCGTACCAAAGCACCGCGGACGCGGAATAGATGTCGACCGCAGAACTGACGGTCTGGTTAACATCGAACTGTTCGGGCGCCATATAGGCGGGCGTGCCGCCAAAAACGACCGAGGATGTGCTGTCTTGCAGCATATCGCTGGCAATCCCCAGATCACCGATCATGATGCGATCGAAGCGGACAGGCTGCAGTGGCGGGACGGGGTTCAATATCGTTTGACCTTCGGACCCGGCACCGCTGACGGCGGTGCCGGTCCGCGCTCCGACGGTCTGGTACAGAATGTTGTCCGGTTTTATATCGCGGTGAACTACGCCTGCCCGGTGAAGCGCCGAGAGCCCTGATGTCATCGCGTCGACCAGTTGCAGCACATCATATTGCGGTAAGCCGCCATCCGCGGAACTTTTGGTTGTCAGCTGCGATGTCAGCGGCCCCAAATCCGCGTAGTCCATCACGAAGTACGGTCGGCCATCCGAAAGCCGACCGATGTCATGCACCCCGACAAGATGGTACGACTGAATCCGGCGCAGCAGCCTCGCTTCTTCAATGAAGCGCTGGTTCAACGCGTCATCATCATGGTGCGCCAGCAAGATCTTGATCGCGACTTCGGCTGCAAGTTCCTCGTCCCAAGACAAGGCCACCAGGGCAAAACCGCCGCTCGCGATTTCCCGGCGAACAACGTATCGTCCGATGTATGCCGGTAATTCCATCTATGTCCCTTCGTCAGAAGTTCGCTGACACGTCGACGCAGTGAAGAGCCTCGGGATCAATGATGTCGTGGTTGCGGTCTGCGGCAGAGATGCACAGCGAAACTGCATCACCGCGTTGCGAGACCGATGTCACACCGCTTGTTGTATAATTTGGATAGGCGTCGGTCGGGTGCCAGTCACCCTGCGCGACGTTGTGAACGGTTTCAGCGTTGTTGCTTACCTGCTTCACGTCATAAAGCTCGCCCCACCAGATATGAAAATGGTTCTTCGAGATGTCAGGCTCGAAATTCGCGCTAAGCTCGACGGCAAGTTCACCTCCCTCGCTTGTGACGGATACGATCTCGACGACGCACCCGTCCACCGGGCAGGCATTGGAATCCTGGGCAAATGCAGGCGCGGACAGGCAGGCAGTCACCGTCAATGCGCCTGCAGCAGTCTTTCCGAAAAATATATTTCTTTTAAATGTCATGGCCCTCAAGCCCCCTTTTTCACAAAAATTGCTCTGACTGGGATTGTGTGAGAGTATCACAAGTCCCGAAATTTCCCTAACCGCGCCAGGCGATCCGGGTTGGGGTAACGACATGGAGCGGAACGCATGAAGGTTGTCGGCGCTGCGTTGGTGGCAGATGTGTCCAACAGCACCCCGCTTTTCGAAGAGCTGGGAGAGCAGGCCGCGTTACGCGAAATCAACCACTGCCTGCAAGAAATGCGCACTCAGATCCAGTATCTGGGAGGCGCATTCCTGCATTCCAAGGGCGACGACGTTTTGGCGTTCTTCGAAGATGCGAACGCTGCACTGGAGGTGGCCCAGACCGCAACGCAAAATATCGATGCAGGAGCGCTCCAAGTGCACGCGGGATTGAGTTGGGGAAGTATGCTGCGCCTTCCAAATGATCTGTATGGCACCCCGGTGAACATCGCGTCGCGTCTTGCTTCGCTGGCCAAACCCCGCGAAGTGCTTGTCTGTGAGCCGTTTCTTGGTGAACTGAGTACTGCGTCACGTGGGACGCTGCGCGAAGTCGATGTTCTGAGCCTGAAAGGCGTAAGCGACCGGTTGAAAGTACATTCCTACGTCGCCGAAGATCCTGTCGATCTAACAATGAAATTCGCCAGCCACTCGGCCGCATCTGAAGGATCGCTGAGTGTTGTACTTAAATATGAAGCGGCTATCAGGGAATTGTCCGAAGGTAGTGAAGTCTCTCTGGGACGTGCCGAAGATGCTGATTTGGTAGTGCCGCAGCCTTGGGTATCACGGAAACATGCCACCGTGTCGGTCATGAACGGCATCGTTGTCTTGCGCGATCACAGCACCCTGGGCAGTTTTGTTCGCATGGATGAAGGCCGGGAAATCGTCGCACGCCGCGGCAGCGTCACGTTGATCGGCAATGGCGCGGTGTCCTTGGGGGCGCCATTCGCACAATCGTCCGAGTCTGTCGTCAGATATTCACAGACTCGATCTTTCAAGGAATCCGCTCAAGGTCAATAGACCCGTTTTCGTAATCCAGGACTAAGGAACACCTCTGATGACTGGACCAGACCAATTGACAGGCGAGACACTTCAGCGAAACGAAACTGCCGACACTTGCCCAGATGAAACGATTTCTGGTCCGAGCTGATCTGCATGAGCCAATTTCGCTTCAGTTCTGCGACGCATGTCGGCAAGGTACGTACGATCAACGAGGACCGGATACTTGCTCTGCCGGATCATCGTGTGTGGGTTGTGGCCGATGGCATGGGGGGGCATCACGCAGGCGATTTTGCCGCTCAGACGCTTGTTGACAGAATTGCAGACGTTCCTTGCCTGAAGGATCCGTACGAACAGGCCCAGGCGCTGCGCTGGTCTATCCTAGACGCCCACAACCTCATCTGGAGGGAGAGCATCACGCGTCAAAATGGGCCGATCGGTGCAGCGGTTCTGGCCGTCGTGGCGACAGAGGATCGCTTCTTGGTTTTCTGGGCGGGTGACAGTCGCCTCTACCGCCTTCGGGACGAAAACCTTCAGATGTTGACGGCGGACCACTCGGTCGTTGGGGATCTCGTGAACTTGGGGGAACTGAATTGGGAGGAGGCCGAGCATCATCCGCAGGCAAGTGTGGTCACCCGTGCTGTGGGCGCAAGCGCTAGGCTGGAGATGGACTCAGTTGAAGCAACGTTTCGGGTTGGGGATCGTTTCCTTCTGTGTACGGACGGGCTCACCAACTCTGTTAAGCTTGAGACACAGCGCATTGCATTGAGACAGGCGCCGATAGCAAAGGCGGCAGACAGGCTGATACAAATCGCCTTGGACGGAGCCGGTGCAGATAATATCTCAGTTATTGTTATCGACGTAATCTGATGTACCCTATGTCCGACGGAGGGCCGACAGAGAAATTCTCGCTTCTGCTTAAAAACTACAGCTGCTTCGGCATTCCGGCAATGCTACTTGCTGCATCTTCAAAACGAGGCGTAGATTGAAACGGTTGTGGTGCAAATACTTGGAACGATCAGAGTAAGCGTCTTACCAGGCACACTTATCCTGCGATCTCAGCACGCACCCGAAAGCCAAAGGTGGCTGCGCTGGAGAAATGCTTCTTTCGGATCATGTTGGCGACCTCGATACCATCCAGCGTAGCGGACGCGGATGCGAGGGATTTGAACCCACACATATGTCGAACACGCCGTTTTATGAACCGATGATCCTGCTCGATCATGTTTTTCAAAAATTTGGACTTGATTGTCTGCACCTTGGCTTGGCAACCAAACCGTTTCAAAATCCTGTTCACTTCTCGAATACCTGCTGCGTTGGCTCCGCTCTTATCGATGACGACTTTGTCTGGGATTCCGTTTGAAGACAGCGCTTTGGCAAAGAACCTGGTTGCTGCGGGACCGTTCCTTCGCTCGGACAGCATAAAATCAGGGGTGTTTGCTGCTTTGTCGTTGGCCCGATAGAGATACACCCACTTACCGCGCACACGGAGGTAGGTTTCGTCCATTCTCCAAGATTTCTGTGTTGGGCGCTTTTTCGATTGCGCGCGCGCAGCGATCATCGGCGAATATTTTACAACCCATCTATTCAACGTAGCGTGATCGACGGAAACGCCCCGTTCAGCCATAATTTCTTCAAGGTCGCGATAGGAAACATTGTAGCGCAAATAGAAAAACACAGCGTACAAAACCACATCCTTCGGGAAATGGCAGTCTTTCAAAGAAACCATTCTGAGACCTGCTCGCGATTGATTTGAAAGCAACAAGCACCAGAGCTCGCGATTTCGTCAACCTCGGTCAAAATTCGCGACACAACCGAATTTTGCGCATAGTTCGCAAGAAGCGCTTGGATCTGAAAGTGAAGACGCCTCCGCTGGCCTTGATGTGCCGTTGTGGGTTTGCGAGAAACCTAAATGGAGGCGTCTTTATTTGTGAGCGAAAATCGGATCAGTTGTGGCAAACAAGTTGGCTATGCCTGTAGTTGGCCTCCGCGCATCAAAACACCTCTCAGAAGCCGAGACTCTGTTCTATCGGATACGGGGCTGACCCTGCCGCTGAGCTTGTTGCTGATTAACGTGCGGACTGCCGCCATCCGGTCCATCCTCTTCGTCTTCCAGAATGGCTTTTCTCATGTCCCTCAGATCAGTGCTGTGAAAATACCTGAGGCCGGTCAGTTGATACACTCGTGGAAACATATTGATCACCTTTGCGGATGAAGAGACTGGCTGGGCGAAAATGCCCCCAATGTATGTAGGAACCCGTCATAACGTGACATCTGGTCCTTCAATTCCAGTTTCCTGCGTTTGAGCCGTTGCAAAGACAATGAACATGGTAGCGGCCGCTTAAGCTCGTCTGCGATCAGCTTTTTGACTTCCATGTTTTTGATGCGCAGCTCGGCCAGGCGGGCTTTCAACGAAAAGGCTTTGACACGGTTATTTCGGGGCATCTTTGTCTCCTATTTTAGCGGCGCTTGTATTGGGCTGACTGGCGAACCCGCTCTATCAGCACTTACTTTTTCAATATCGGGTGGATAGAAGTTTAAAAAAGGTGATCATAAATTAAATTTAAATAGGAAAAACCTATCCATTGGAGGCTGGCATCGTGAGTAGTGATGTGACTTTGAAGCAGTTGGCATACTTTGTCGCGTTGACCGAAGCGCGACACTATCGGCGTGCGGCTGAACACCTTGGCATCAGCCAGCCTTCGCTTAGTCAACAGATCGCCGGGTTGGAAGCCGTGCTCGGTGTCCAATTAGTCGAGCGTGGTCAGCGGGGAGCAATCCTGACCCCAAATGGTCGGGAAGTTCTGGCGCAGGCGCGACGGGTGCTTGAGGAAGCGGAAACGCTTAAGGACTTGGCGCGAGATGCCAGCGCCGGTGTCAGTGGCACCATCCGGTTAGGAACATCTCCCACATTGGGTCCCTATTTCCTCCCGTATGTTATGCGGCACCTACATACGTCTTTTCCTTCACTTAAGTTGATCGTTCGAGATGCAGCACCGCTGGTTCTGCAAGAAGAGCTTCTTCGCGGTCAGCACGATCTAATCTTCACACAGCTTCCGGTACGATCAGCCGACTTGGAGGTAGAGCGCCTATTCCGGGAGCCACTAAAGCTGACCGTCGCAAAAGATCATGCGCTGTCGAGCAAGTCTGAAGCCCAAGATGCGGACTTGACCGGGCAAGGCGTCCTTGCTTTGACGTCGACTTATGTGTTGCACAATCAGATTGTCGCTTTGTGCGAGGAATTGGGTGCCAATCCACGGCAAGACTACGAAGGTACAAGTCTTGATGCCTTACGGCAAATGACTGCGTTAAACATGGGTGTCTGCTTTCTGCCTGCTCTATATGTTCGTTCCGAGGTTTCCCCGGACACCGGCGATGTTTCTGTCCTATCGTTTCGCAAAGACCGTTTCACAAGGTCCGTTGGCTTGGTCTGGAGACAACGTTCAGCGCACAAACGCACTATAGAAATTATAGGAACCATTTTCCGGTCAGTTGCGCGCGACAAGTTTGCCGATTTGCTGACTCCAGAGTGAGTTGCTAAGCAGCAAGCTTGATCACTTTAGAGTTCTGTTTTGTCTTATCACACATTTCGCTGAGTTGACTAACTGACGCCGGCAAGACCACTGGAACCGATACGCACCTCTGGTCGCCGACCGGACGCGTCGAAAGAAGCGTTGCTGCGATCGATCCTGGCGGATGGACGAAACCTTCCTGCGCGGCAAAGGGGAATGGGTCTACTTGTATCGCGCAGTCGACAAACACGGTAAGACTCTTGATTTCATGCTGTCCAAACGGCGGAACAAAGCTGCAGCAACGAAGTTCTTCGCACGTGCGCTTGAGGTAAACGGGCTCCCAAGAAAGATAACGATAGACAAAAGCGGTGCTAACACCGCCGGTATCAAAGCCGTCAACAGATGTTGAAGGGCTTTGGTTGCCCGATCCCAATCGAGATGGAGAGGTGGAAATTCCTAAACAACATCATTGAGCAAGATCACAGATTTATCAAACGCCAGATCCGACCAATGCTCGGCTTCAAATCGTTTGTATCTGCTTCCGCTACGCTTGGTGGGATTGAAGTGCGCAGATGATCCGAAAGGGTCAGTTCGGACTCGGAATCTGTCCGTGCAAGCAATTTGCGGAACTAGCCATCTAAACACAGCTAGTTTCGAGCCGCATTCCGACTTTAAAAAAGAATGCAACAAAGCCTTTAAATAACATTGTGGAACAGGACCATCGCTTCATCAAGAGACGCACGCGACCGATGCTAGGGTTCAAGGCCCTCGCTTCAGCGGCGACAACGCTTGACGGAATCGAAGTGTCGCACATGGTCCGCAAGGGCCAACTCACGCCCGGCCTCTACCCATTTCTGCAGTTCGTTGAGCTCGCCACCTGACGCACGAGCGATTGCTGAAACAACTCAATGGGCTTAAATCTTTGCAACAAAACCCCTCAAAACAATGCAACAGTCCCAAGGAAACGTCCGCGCGAAAAATGGGAAGTTGCGATAAATCCCGGTTCGCGCAAGGGGTCGGCTATTTACTGACGATTTCCACGGTATAGGCGCGCCGCACCGAGGCCGGCGGCGGCGGGAAGGGCGCGGCGGCCCGGACCTGTGCCAGTGCGACCTGATCCAGCCGGGACGAGCCCGAGCTGCGGGCAACGCTGACCGAGGCCAGCGCGCCGCTGTCGGCGATGCGAAAGGCCACCCGAACCGAGCCTTGGATGTTCACGCTTTTGCGCCTCGCCTGCAGGATCTTGCGCTTGACCAGACCGGCATAATTGCTGGCCTCGGCATTTCCCTGCTCCTGCGCGGCGCGGTTCGTCCGTTTCGCCGAGGCCGCCCCCGTCGCCGCTTTGCCGGTGGCTCTGCCCTTTTTGCGGCTGACTGCGGCATTGCCGGTCGGGGTGGGCGGCTTTGGGGGTCGGGCCTGCTGCGGCTGGGGTTTTTGCAGGGTCGGCGTATGGGCGCTCTGCCGCCGGGCCGGGGCCTGTGCCTGCAACCTGGTGGCCGGCTGCGCGCGCGCTGATCTGATTGCCGTTGTGATTGCCGGTGTGATCCTCACGATCCTGTTCGG
>NZ_WQFQ01000007.1:0-185622 GCF_013034245.1 Ruegeria sp. HKCCA4812
CACCCATTGGAAGAATTGAATCAGCAGTTCATGCACCGATCAAGGAAGAGTTTTTCAACAAAATAGGCTGACTGCGGTCATTTGGAGTTATAATACGAATGGCAGCAAAGTCCGCTACTCGGACCATGGTCCTGTTCAAACCAAAGTCCGGTTCCGCACATAAGCAGTCAGAGGGACGTCAAAGCAGACGTTGCCCCCGTGCTGAGCCCCATGGCTATATGTATATGTGTCCTGTTTCTTGTGACGCCTCTCGGATCAATTTCCGGTTTGGCGTCACAGTATTTAGGACGGCCTCGATTCAAACTGGCTCAACCACCACCCAACCGTCACAACCATTGGGACGGAGTGTCCTGTTTTTTGTGCGGGGCTTCTGTTTTTGCCGCCAAGACACGAAACGCTTCGTTGCTGGTTTTCCGTCGCGTGTCGGCACTTCGCCCAGCGCCCAGACTGATGCCTTGCCGATACCAGACGGACCAAGATGCGGGGCTTTTGTCATGGTAATGAACCCGCGTTGCTGAAGTTCACGAAACCAAGGGCCAACCGTGTTGCGGTGAACGTTTAACGCCGTTGCCGCGTCGCGGTGGCTTAGAATGATATCGCCGTTGTTTGATCCGTTGTAGCGGCGTTTCAGTTCGACGTAGAGCGCCCTTGGACCCGGTGGCAGGGTTGCCCAGGCTTCAGACGCTTGCAGCCACTCAGGAAGCTGGACATGACGCCCAGTCCCCTTTTTCTGACGTTTGTACGGCCTTGCCATTACTTGCACCCTTTCTGGGTCATCAGGGCCAGCCAAACGCTCACTTCGCGGATTTCGGTCTTGTGTGAAATTATGCGCTCGTCCAATAGCGCCTTGCACGTCCAGAGAATCCGTCTCTGGTTTGAATACCATTGATTGCTGCTCATAACCGTGTGCCCTTCGTTGTTGAGCAAACAAGGCGCTGGGCGTATGGTGCAGACGTTCCCGCAAAGAACATTCCCGCCCCACGCCCAGGCGCCAGGTCTGGGTGGGGTGGGTCTTATTGCCTATGTGCGGCGATTGCAGCGTCGATATCAGCTTCGGCCCAATACAGGCGCGAACCGATTTTCACGGGCTTGGGCAATCGGCCCAATTCCACGTCGCGGTAGATAGTGGTGCGGCCTCGGCCACCGAGTTTTTCTTGCAGGTCGCGGAAGGTGAGATAACGCATCTGAGAACGCTCCTTTGTGCTGCGCGGTACACAAAAGGTCGGCCATTTTTTCGAATAGGGGAATAAGGAAACAAGATGTTCCCCTAGGGGACTATCAACTTCCCCCACTTGCTATAATCCGTGTCAGCTAGGCCTCAAACTACGTATCTGACTTACTAATTCGTTGGACGGTGTAACCGGTGGGTAACTGTTCTCAATCGTGCCGCCTTCAAACTGCACTTTCCATAAGTTCCAGTCTGATACGCTAGGCCAAGCTTCGATAATTCGCTGATAGTGCAAAACGGTGGACACCAACTTGAGTGTTTTAGGCAGTGGTTGGACCATAGGATGTGAGGGCCCACTATCAGCCCCGATAAGAGTTTTTGCCGCACAAATATGTGCTGCTGACCTGTATTTTCGGAAATAGGATTTGATCGTGGAGATGTCTCCAACAATAGCTTTCTCTTGGTAATCCCACCCGTTGGGTTTAGGTACCTTAAACAGTATCTTGTCGGAGCTGTACGCTAGCTCAGATGCGATTTTACTCGCTTCGTTGATGCTTGTTGGACTGCCGTCTTCATTTAAGTGCGCCATTATCAACGCAACTATGCCAGACAGATACACTTGTGCAGAGCGTTTATTTAGAGCGTGCAATACACTCTGAGTCACATCGCTGAAACGCCAATTCTTAGGGTCAGAATGATGGCTATGAAACTCTGATTGCAAAAGCTGAAGCGCCTGCAACGCACTTTTGTCGTCGTATGCGTAGAACGCCAGAATATCGAGGCTTTGAACAGCCGTCGGTTTAATACTTCCGTCGTTTTGGTTAATATAGAAGCAACGATTCATAGCTGTACAATCTTCTGGTCCGCTTTAGCCAATTGTTGCCGCGCCCATCGATCCATTAGCGTTTTTCTTTGTTCAAGAAAATCCGTTCGTCGATAACTCCGCTCCACAGCTCCGCCGACAACATGGCCCAGCGCCGTCTCTGCAATATCGTGCGGGGTATTGGTCGCCTCGGCAACCCAATCGCGGAAGCTGGATCGAAACCCGTGCGGACGCTCCACCATGCCGCGCCGCTCCATAAGCTTGCTCATGGTCATGTCCGATATCACGCCCTTGCGGACACCGGGGAATAGGAAGCCATCTCTCGCAAACGGAGTGGCCTCAGCAATTACACTTTGGGCCTCTTTCGACAACGGCACCCGGAAATCACTTGTCGCACCCTTGCGCCCTTTCATGGCCTCTGCGGGGATTGTCCAGATATCACCGTCGATCTGGTCAAGGTGCAGGTAACGCAGGGGATAGCTACGCACCGCTGTCAGTATCAGAAGGCGCAGCGCCAGTTCAGCGGTCGTGCCGCCATCCAAGGATTGATAGAACGCGGGCACATCCTTCCACGGCATGGCCGGGATATTGGTCACCTTGTGCCTTTGCTTGCCCAATAGGGCTTTAGCCTTTTCCGTCGCCTGCAGATCCACGTCCAAGCCCAGCGCTGCCGCATGGCGCATACAGATAGACAGGCGGTTCATGGCTTTGCGCGCCGTATCGGCCTTGGTGTGCCAGATCGGAGCAAGGGTGTCGCGTATGTCGCGCTGGTCAATCTGCGATACGGGCATTTTTCCCAGCTTCGGCAAAACGTGCAGTTCCAAGGGGCTGAACCACCGCCCAGCCTTCCCGTCGCCTTTCAATTCGGCCTTGCGGCTTTCAAAGGCGTCTTTGGCGATGTCGGCCAGAATGTTGAGATTGCGTTGAGCTTCGCGGCTCTGGCGTCCCCGCTCCTTTATGGCGTCTTTGCCAACCCGCACCACCGCCTGCCATTTCTCGGCTGCTTGCCGCGCTGCTTTCAACGAAACCGCCGGGAAGCTGCCAAGCCCCATTTCATGCCGCCGCCCGAACAGGGTGTAGCGCAGAAACCATTGCGCGCCGCCATCGGGCCGCTTGTGAAACCATAGACCGCCCCCGTCCGAATACTTGCCTGGGGCTTTAGCCTTGAGTTCAGCGCTGGAAAGTTTGTGTTTTGGCCGTGCCATTCTATATCCACCTTTCTACCCACCCCTAGATATGGGGTATAGTGGTACAGAATGGTATGGCGTGAAACAAATAAATGTATATTTCAGACATGGTTAGAGCAAGATGGGTGTTCCATGGTGCTCCAAGATTTTAGTTTTGGATGCCCTTCAGCGGCACCAGATTTTATCGAAATCGTAAGGGAAAAACTTCCGCAAAGAAAGAATTGTTCTTACTATGTTCTTGCGCCGGGATATTTATAACACGGTTAAAACGGACATCCGCACGCTCTATAGCGAATGATCGCTTCGAGCCCGTATTGACCGATGCTGCACTGATCATGAGCGTCTGGTCTCAAAAAAAACAGGCCAAAATGTCACAAAATCAAAAGCGATTTTGTCAATGGTTCGTGACACAAGATTTATGAACGATTTCGGTGATGGTGCGAAAAGTGACAGAATCGACCGTTTTTGCAACAAACCGACCTGAGTTCTGCCACTTTGAGTAGAGACTGTGATGGGTTCGGGGCACTTATCTTCCCAAGGAATGTGTTGACACTGGCGGCTCCCATTCCGAGACTATGCAAACCGTTTCACCTCCTTGAGGTTCGCCGTTTGCCTAACCTAATTGCCTGTCCATCATGCGGCAAAGAAGTCAGTCGAAGGGCTCAATCCTGCCCACAATGCTGAGAACCAGAACCGGGAACGGCACAGCGGCAATATGACAAAGAGAGGCTTCTGAGCGAGTTTCAGGGTCGAGTTTTGCCCGCCAAAGTGATCCATATCGTCGATTTTGGCGCTTATGCGCAAATCTCCTATGATGGGATGATTTTTGATGGTCTTGTCCACGTCTCACAACTCTCGAACTCGCGCTTAGAGCATCCCAGTGAGATAGTTTCAGAAGGAGATACTATCTCCGTAAAAGTCCTGGGAATAAGTGAGCACGGTATACCCCGCTTATCAATGAAGGATGCGTGACCGGGAATTCTAAGATTTACATCGATCAACTCAGGGCGGTGCACGCACTTCAAACCCAATTCGACCGTTTTTGATAATGCGGCAATCGTCAAAGCAACCATTGGCGTAGCCGCAGCGAAGGGGCGCTTTGTCCGCATAGCGATCGCTCGCGATATTCGGGCGAACGACTACAATGAACCCATCTTCGCCCTGAAACATGAGCGCGTTTTTGGTGAAGTGCTATCCCTCCGGAGTGTACCAAATGGGCGAAGTATAAGCCCGTTCTTGTGTGGATGTCGGTACTTCTTCGGGTAGTTCGTCGCCGAACCTAATAGCTTCGTAAACCGTCCATCGCGGCGTGGGGATTTCCAGCACGCGCGCGTAGTAAAAAGCCTTTTGTTCCGGATCAAATTCGGGGTCAGACCAGACGGTTATCAATTCTGGCGATCCGATTGAGTTCGTGAACGTACCGGTTTCGACGTCCACGGTGTTGCCGACAGGCGGCAGCTTGCCTTCCGCGCCGAGATCCCGATCGCCGGACCAGACGACATCAAAAACCTTTTCTTGTGTCTCACCGTCTTCTGTTACCCAGCCCTTGACTATCTGAATACGATCCAGATTACCCGAGTACGGATCCTTGAGTGCGGCGACGAGAAAATTTGGCGCTAAGGCATCACCGGGCGCTTCCGGTAGATCTGCCCCCATGGGTACGCCTTTGTCATAACCAATCTTCGCAGGAAGCCGCGATTGAGCGTCGTTTTCTTCGAAATTCCATCCCCCGAAGAAACGTACCGTGATCCGACTACCTGTTGTCCCATATACTTCCTTGCGTTCCATCGCGTCGAAAATAGATGCTCGTGTATTTTCCTCGGCCCAAACCGCCGCATAACCAGAGGCAGCCATCTGCCAGCCCAGAATTTTGGTCGCTTCAAACTCGCCGACAACATGCTGCCAACGCCCAGGCTCAGGTTCCACGCCCGAGTGCTTACCAAAAAAGTTATCTTCCTGGGCTGTCGCCAAAGCCGTGTGACTGTCTGTAGATCCCACGACACCGAACTTGTAAGGGTTGGTCCCAAGCTGCGCCTCAAGCTTCAGGCCATTTTTTAAAGCCTCGCGAGCATACTCGTACTGCAACATCCAGTCTTCTTTGGGGACAGGGCCAAGGTTTGCGACGTCCCACGTTTCGTAATCTGCAAACTCGTCATTTGGGCTCAGAAACGGGTGGGCCTCGCCGTCGCCTTTGATCTGAGTGATCTCGTACAGTGGCTCCCATTTGGCGCGTCTTTCCGCGTAATCTCCTGTGAGCGGTTTGCCGGTATCGGGGTTTGTCTCGACAGGAAACATCAAACCATTAGAAACATTTCCGTTGTGCGCCAATGCAAGGACGCGCCCGCCTGTCGTTTCTTCATATCTTTCCATCCAATCCCACAGATCTTCCGGATTGAATGTCTCGGCAGTCGTAAACGGCAACATTTGCCGCGCCCGAATCCTGTCGTCCCTATAGATGACATTGCGGTGCAAGTTGTTGCCACCTTCCGTCGAGGTCCATTCGTAGCCGATAAACGCGGTAAACGATCCCGGTTGATCATAAGCATCTGCAGTTTCCGTAAAGTCATCCCAAACTGACTGTACGAAACGACGGTCAGAAATCGCCTCCGGCAAAGCTTCACCGGTAATTCCAGCGAAAGTCTCGATAACCTCCATTGTCGCTCCAAGGGCAACATTCCCTCCTTGGTTCAACCTGTCGTTCCAGTCGCGTAACGTTGGATCGCCCATCAAAGTTGCGTTCCCCGCGACGATCTCGTTCATTGCGCCCATCGCGTCTGAATGGTCTGAAACAACGAGCCAATCCAGCGGGCGAGACAGCTTCGCCCGTAGGCCGTGAGAAGTAGTTACTTCTTCTCCACGCGCAAACCGAAACGCGTCTGAAGGCGAAAGAAGTACACCAAACGCACGCGCGTCGAGTGAGAGCGATGTATGCAAGTGGGTGTCGCCCCAAAGAGGTCTAGTTGGAAAGTCGCGTCCTGCATAAGGCGAAAACGCATCTGATGCAGGGGCATGCATGTCGGCCCCCGAGATGGTCATTTCACCAACTTGTCCACCCTCGGCGGTTTCCTGTGCCCAAGCAGAGGTCGAGGACAAACAGAGACAAAAGAATAAGGTCGCACTGAAAGGAACATTCATGGCTATATTCCCAGCTAATCAGATTATAACTCATGCGACCATTCTCATATGCTTGCTGTCAACCTCGTTTTTGTTTCCGCGAAGAGCGTCTGTACTTGGTTGAATTGGTGTGTAACTACCCAAATCCCTCGCCGCGTCTTAGTCTCGTTTACGGCGGAACCAAACAGCGGCTTTGTCCGCAGAGCATTCACTGATGCACTGCGCAACGAGGACTGCTCCGGGCCCAGATCAAACGTTCATTTCTAACCGCTTATAGCCTTTGAAAGTCGCATGCGGGCGTTCAGCGTAAGCCTGATGGTAGCTGCTTTCGTTGACTTCCGACTTCCTCAAAGTACGCACATGCGATTGCACTAGAGCTTGATGCGGAATGCCGCGAAGCCATCTGCACCATCTCCGGCGTCTTCGATTAAAACGCCTTTGACATCGGCGATGTAGTCTCGGGCCTTTGGGCCGGTCTCGAATAGCACGGTTGTGTTCTTTAAAGGAGCAAATGACCAGTTGCCGTCCGCTTTTGGGTTGATCGTTCCCTGTTCGACAATATAGCGCACGATAACGTCGCGATTAGTGTCCGGGGCTTCGAACACGATTGTATCACCCAATGCGCCGGGGAATGAACCGCCACCCGATGCACGATAATTGTTTGTGGCGATGATGAACTCCATGTCATCGGTGACCGGTTCGCCTTGGAAGGACAAGTTCACAATTCGGGCCGCATCGGGATTCACCTCTTCCCCCTTTGGCCCAAAGCGCGACGGCTGCGACAGGTCGATCTGGTATGTTACGCCATCCATCACATCGAAATTGTAGGATGGAAACTCTGGATTCAGAAGAACCGCATCCTCTGAGCCTCGCTCGATCTGGTTGAACATACCGGCCGAACGCTCCAGCCAACCACGCAGTTGAACACCGTTCACTCGCACCGCGCGCACTGTGTTGGGATAGAGATACAGATCAGCCACATTTTTGATAGCAACATCCCCGACCGGGACGTCGGTGTAGTAGTCGGGGCCCCCGCGACCACCCGCCTTGAACGGCGCCGCCGCTGACAGGATCGGCAATCCTTCGTGCTCGGTGCCTTTCAGCATTTCTTCGACATACCATTTCTGTGCGATCGAAACGATCTGTACAGACGGATCATCAGCAACCAATGCAAAATAGCTGTGCAACGGGGCAGATGTTTTGCCAACGGCTCGACGGACATAGGCGAGCGTTTCGTCGTGATCCTTCGCAACCGAGTCGAGAACCTTCTGATCGTCTCCGACCAAAGCGGTGATTGAGCGGTCTTCATTGCGTTTGGAAATCGCGCGGGCCTCGGACGTGGTAGTAACCACGCGCCACTCATTTCCTTCCCGTTCCAGCAGCAGGTCCAACAACCCAAGATGTGAGCCCCAGAAGCCGCCCATAACAGCAGGTTTACCCATCAGGGTGCCCTTTTCGACGTCAATGCCGGGTCGGTCCGCAAATGTCGGCGAGGGAAAGACAAGGTGATTGTGCCCCGTGACCAGAGCGTCGATTCCGTCAACACCCGCCAAAACGACTGAGGCGTTTTCCATACCGTCCACATGATTGGCGTCGCCGATCCCAGAATGTGAAAGGGCGATGATTAGGTCACATCCTTGTTCCTTCATCTCTGGCACGTATGCCCGCGCGGTTTCAACAATATCGCGGGCCTGAACATTGCCTTCCAGATGCTTTCGGTCCCAGTTCATGATCTGCGGCGGCGTAAAACCTATGACACCGATTTTGATTGAGTGCTTGGTCCCATCACCCATTTCGATTTCACGGTCGATAATTGTATATGGTTTAATCAGCGTTTTGTCGTCGCGCGGAGTTGCGCCTTGTGCCTTTGCAACATTGGCCAAAACGACCGGGAACTCTGCGCCCGCGAGTGATTTTTCCAGGAAATCCAGCCCGTAGTTGAATTCGTGATTGCCCAGAGTTGCAGCATCATAGCCAACCGTGTTGAAAGCGTTGATGATGGGGTGCGCGTCCCCTTCTTTCATGCCACGCTCATAGGCGATGTAGTCGCCCATTGGGTTCCCTTGAAGAAAGTCACCGTTGTCGACCAAGATCGAATTTGTCGCCTCAGCGCGAATTTCGTTGATGATTGAGGCCGTACGGGACAAGCCCACTGTGTCACGGGGTTTGTCGGCATAGTAGTCATAGGGGAACACATGAACATGGATGTCCGTTGTTTCCATGATGCGCAGATGCGCTTGAATGTTGGATGCCAAAACTGAAAAAGGATGCAAGGTGATGGCCGCTGCACCGGCTGTTGTTGCAAGAAATTGGCGACGCGAAATTGACGAGCGGTTGGAAAAAGACATGGGTCACCTTTCGAGTTGGCTGGCAATGAGAATAGTTGCCGGTATTGCATAACGATCTTATGACAGTGTCTTCTAACACATTTTGCAGACTTATTTCAGGGGGTATGGACGAGGCCATGCGCCAGATCCGTGAAGTCGCTGAATGATTGGATCAGGTGAAACCAAGCCGGGACTGGTTTGACAACGTATGTGAAGAATAATCAGTGCCTTTTCCCATCACCCGTGCTGTATTGTCGGCGCAAAACTATTCTGGAGATGGTTGTTGGAGCCGGCATTTGCCGATGTGTTGCCCATGCCTGCCAGCGACGTACACTACCGATAATCGACGTGAACGACGCTGCCCGCGTTGCCGTTGCCATGACTTAAGAAGGATGCACCGGGATACATCTTTTTTGTCACGCAATCTCCGTACCTGCGGCCTAGTGAAAGCTGACTGTAAACATTTGGCCAATCGTCGACTCAGAGCAGGCGGCCGAAAAACACTTAGCTCCGCCGCGACATTTCGAAAGTCTGGTGCTACTGACGGTGAGTTATGATGCTAAAACCCTCTTCGGGTGATGGTGGCACAAAATACCGCGCAATACGCCGATATTGATCTTCCGTCGCTGCAAATGCGTGCGCGCCTTCTTTGTTGCGCTTGTGCAGCCGGTGCAGACAAACCTCATCTGACACATCCAAAAAGTGAAGGTGGTGCTGCGCAGCAGTGTCTTCCAGCAGGTCGCGCATCCAGGCCCTGTTTTCAATTGTGTTCGCTGGAAAATCGAGAACGACCGAAACGCCAGCCTTCAGCAGAGCAGCCACGTGAGGACCCATGAGCAGTCGCAGTTTCAAAGCGCAGTCTACATAATCCTGCAGGGACTTCATTTGATCCCCAAACAGCGCGCTAAGCCATTCATCTTCTGAAATGAGCACGGCCCCGTCACTTTTCGCAAGTCTCGCTGCCAGAGTTGATTTTCCTGAAGCAATTTTGCCGCATAACAAGTGGAGCGTTGGAATAGCCTTTAACATAGAGCGAACTCCCGGATTACCTGATGGTCCCTGCGCTAAGTTGGTCCGCCAGTTGATCAAACACCAACCTGATCCTTCGTGCGGTATGTAGCTCGGAGTGCGTCGCCAGCCAAATCGGGAACTTAAACGGCTCATGATCGGGGAGCACGCGCTCGACGCCGGGTGTTAGGGCAGCCACGTCATCCGACATTACACATATGCCAAACCCTTGGCGCACCAGCTCCCAGGATACAATCCCGCTTTGTGAGCCGACCCGGAAGCTTTTTCGGGTGACCTTAATGCCCGCCGGATCAAGAAAACCGATCATCGTGTCAATGTCACCAAATCCGACAAAGTCCAACTTAGCGAGTTCGCCTTCATTTTTTGGCCGTCCAACCTGATCAAGGTACGAAGGTGCCGCGTAGAAATGTGCCGTGGCCTCGGCGACAAGCTTTGCCGTCAGATCCGGCTGCGTCGGACGTACATGTCGGATGGCGATATCAGCCTCACGTCGCTGTATGTCTCGTATGTCATTTGCAGCAACGATGTCTATCTCCAGTCGCGGTGCTGCAAGTCGGATCTTTTTCAGTATAGGCGGTAGCTGATAGGCAGACATCACATCGGACGCAGTGATCCTGACTTGACCTTCAACAGCTTGCGACTGACTTGTCGCAGTAAGTGAAATCCTGTTCGCCACATCCGCCATTTCTCTGACATGCAACAAAAGCTCGGCGCCAGCAGTCGTCAAATTAAGCGACTTGCCGACTCTTTCGAACAGGGTGATGCCAAGTGCCATTTCCAGCGCGGCAACTTGCCGGCCGACAGTGGGTTGAGTTTGCTCAAGAACGCGCGCCGCTGCGGAAAACGAGCCCTCTTCGGCTGTCGCGAGAAAGGACCGTACCTGATTCCAGTCGAAATTGATGGCTTTCCAGTTCATGCATTTATGCATAACACTTCTGCGGATTGTGGCAATTTCATAAATGATTGTTTGGAAGTAAAGGATACGGCAACAACCTTGTAAGAGAGTAATGAAATGGCTGCTTTATCCAAGGATGCTGCATTCTGGAGTAAAATCTCGCGAAAGTATGCGGCAGACCCAATCCGCAACATGGAAGGGTATCTGAAAACACTCGAGCTGACGAAGTCGTACCTGAATGCCGAGGACAACGTACTGGAAATCGGGTGCGGGACGGGTTCAACCGCGCTGCTGCTTGCGCCGCGTGTCGCCCATGTCACTGCCACGGATCTCGCTCCGGGCATGATCGAAATTGCCGATGAGAAGCTTGATAAAGAAGGGCTGGAGAATGTCACTTTCAAGGTGGCCGACGTTCTTGAGCACAGTCTTGACGAAGGCTCTTACGATGCCGTCTTGGCGCATAACTTGCTTCATCTTCTGCCCGATTTGGACCAAGCGCTCGAGCACATTGCTGCGCTGACAAAACCGGGTGGGCTTTTCATATCCAAAACCGTCTGCGCGCCTGAGAGCGGTGGTTTCCAGTTTGCGATGATCAGTCGGATCGCAATCCCAATCATGCAGGCTTTTGGGAAAGCCCCATTTGTGAACTTCGTGTCTGGATCGGCACTTGAGAGGAAAATTGCGTCCGCAGGCTTTGAAGTTCTTTATACTTCTGATCAAGCCTCGATGCTCCAGAGTCGTTATATTGTCGCGCAAAAAACATGAAGCTCCAGTTCGTACAGCTTCGTCCTTTGAAATGATCTTTGCATCACAGTGTTTTATATAAACTGTTCACAAGTGATCGGATGTTACAAAGGTCTGTTTCCGATTTAATAATGCGACTGCGAGTGGCAGCATTGTCCGCATAGCGATCGCTCGCGATATTCAGGCGAATGTCAGCATCGATTCCGAAGCAGAAGAAAAAGTGGTCCAGCAAACGCTTTGGCGTGGTTCCGAAATGCGGCGAATTCAGTCGTGACCAATTACGTGTTTGAAGCGCTGGAAAAAGGTATCGGTCAGTTCGTTTAGTAAAGCCATTTAAGTCGACAGGATTTTTTTAATTAACTTGCGCATTTCCGCCTGAAATCCTGGAAACCACAGGGGTCCCAACAAAAAACTTCGAATTTGTGGTAGGTTATTCGGTGATAACAAGAAATTTTGGGAGGACGAATATGAAGTACAAAACAAAATCCACCATAGTAGCGGCATTATTTGCCGCAACCGCTACGGCCGTTTACGCACAAGATGAACCTCCTATGAACTTCCTGATTATTTGGGGAGATGACATTGGGTTTTGGAATATTAGTGCCTACAACCATGGCATGATGGGTTATCAGACACCCAACATCGACCGTATAGCCAAAGAAGGCGCGCTATTTACTGACTGGTACGGAGAGCAGTCCTGTACTGCAGGACGAGCGGCTTTCATAACTGGACAATCTCCCATTCGTACGGGTTTGACGAAGGTCGGCCTTCCTGGCGCACCTGAGGGCATGCCCGTGGAAGACCCCACCATCGCTGGACTACTCAAAAACCACGGGTATATGACAGGCCAGTTTGGCAAAAACCATCTAGGTGACCGTGACGAGCACCTCCCCACCAATCACGGTTTCGATGAATTTTTCGGGAATCTCTACCATCTCAACGCAGAAGAAGAGCCTGAAAATCCAGATTATCCCAAGGATGAAACCTTTAGGGAGAATTTCGGCCCGCGCGGGGTGATCAAGTCAACCGCAGATGGCTCGATCGAGGATACCGGGCCGCTTACAAAAAAACGCATGGAAACCGTTGACGAAGAAGTCACGGCAAGTGCGTTGGACTTCATGGATAGAGCTGTTGAGCAGGGCAAGCCTTTCTTCCTTTGGTGGAATTCCACTCGCATGCACATTTTTACGCATCTTAAGGAAGACTCCGACGGAGTGACGGGACTTGGTGTTTATCCTGACGGCATGGTCGAGCATGATGGGCACGTCGGTGTACTACTTGATAAACTTGAGGAGCTTGGGATCGCCGAAAACACTGTCGTAATGTATTCAACAGACAACGGAGCCGAGACCTTCACGTGGCCGGACGGTGGTACTACACCTTTCCGCGGCGAGAAAAACACGCAATGGGAAGGTGGCTATCGTGTCCCGACGGTCATCAAGTGGCCGGGCGTCATCGAGCCGGGATCGAAGATCAATGGCGTAGCTTCACATGCGGACATGTTGCCAACCATTATGGCTTCTGTCGGCGAGCCAGACATCAAAGAAAGGCTACTTGATGGTGGCGTTGAAGCGATCGGTCGCCAATACAAGGCACATCTGGACGGCTACAATCTACTTCCGTCGCTCTCAGGTGAAACTGATGATTGGCCACGCAGTGAATTCATTTATTGGACTGACGATGGCAGCGTAGCCGCCTTGCGCTATGAACAGTACAAGGTGACATTTCTAAAACAGAACGCACATGGACTTGATGTTTGGCTCTCACCTTTCGAGGTGTTGCGCGCACCGATGCTTTCAAACTTACGGAGTGATCCGTTCGAGAGAGCCGAGGAAGAGAACGCTATGGGATACCAGCGCTGGTTCCTCGAGCATATGTTCGCGATAGCTCCGGCCTCCGCCTACGTTGGGCAATGGCTTCAAAGCTTCGAGGAATTTCCGCCAAGGCAAAAACCCGGCAGCTTTAACCTCGACAACGTTATGGAGGAACTCACCAGCCGTGCCGGCAATCAATAGCTCTGACGAAAGCCAGTGAGCTTGAATTCAAAGACAACGTTCTGTCGAATTTAAACGCGCAAATCATCCCCTTGGACTGAAAATTGGCGCAGTCCAAGGGAGAGAATGAACGGCGGCTTTGTCCGCGAAGCAGTCGTTCACGCCGAGTGCACCGCATGACTCTGCCGAGCCCATTGCCGACTTTGCCGGGTGATTAAAAACAGAATTGACTTGAGTAATCCCGAAGCGAATTAGCGAGAAATTGGTTAACATTCCTGCCGGACACACACGGTGGGAGCGCAACAGGGTTTTGGAAAAATGCAAGAAAATTCAAAAAATTCTATGTATGTATAAATCCCTTGGTATTCTTACGTTATGAATTCACTAACGAGAATTACGCGAGGTATAGGCGTCGCCTTTAAAGATGGCAGGGTGAAGGGCCTTCTAGCATTCACTACTGGCATGATCCTCTGGGCGTCGGTGTTTTACCGTTATGTCGAAGGTTGGAGCTGGCTTGACTCTATCTATTTTTCTGTTGTGACAATTTCGACCGTTGGGTTCGGTGACTTTTCTCCTGAAACAGCGGCAGGGAAAATATTTACAATTTTCTACATCATCGTTGGGCTCGGTATCTTCGTGACTGCAGCGACTACGGTGGCAGATACAATCCTGTCCCAGGACGACAAGCAAGAGGACAACTAGTTTTGCCCCGCCGAGCCACTGCGATTTCATACGCAGGCAATACGTCGACCGAACAGCCCCTCTGAAATCCGGATTTGCGATATACTTCAAATGGTTGCAGGTTTTTTGGTATTTTAAATATACATATTAATTTTTTTGAGTGTAAAGTTTGAACAAACAAATCTTGGAGGGATGGTATGGAAAAGACTCAGGACGCGAAGATTGTCGATCTCGCGATTAGATTGCTGTTTCTCGGGCTATTCCTTTACAGCGCTTTGGTAATGGTGGCCCCGCTGGCAAGCGTGGTCATCTGGGCGACGATCCTGTGCGTCGCACTCTATCCGGTTTTCGATTGGCTGCAGTCCAGGTTGGGCGGAAGAAAGAAGCTTGCGACGACGATACTGGTATTGTTGGGCCTCGTTCTGACCTTGGGACCGGTCGCGACAGCGGTATCCGGAGCAGCCGAACTTGGGTCTGGATTTGCAGAACAAGCTGACAACGGCGAGCTAAAAGTCCCACCGGCACCCGATGGCTTAAAGGAGCTGCCGCTGGTCGGAAACAAAATTGCTGAAGTCTGGGGCTTGTTTGAACGAAACCTTGACGGCGCGCTTGCCAAATACGGCGCGCAGATTCTTGAGATCACCAAATCACTGTTCGGAAAGGTCGTAAGCATAGGGCTTGGGCTCTTGGCGCTGGCCCTGTCCGTCTTGATCATGGGGGCTTTGTTCAGTCCTGGTCCAAGTCTGGTGCAAGGCCTGCAGCGCTTTGCCAACCGTGTCTTTGCGCCCCGTGGCGGTGAGTTCGTTACACTTGCCGGCGCTACGATCCGCAATGTGACAAAAGGTGTGATTGGCGTGGCTGCGATTCAGGCGGTCGTGGTTTGGATATTGTTGGCGCTGTTCGGAATTGGCTCGGCCGCCACGCTGGCGTTTATCTGTTTGATCCTCTCGATTATCCAGATCGGGCCCGGTTTGGTTCTTTTGCCAGTGATTATTTACGCTTGGAGCACCATGTCCGGCGGTGCCGCGTTGATCTTCACAATCCTGGCTATTCCCGTTGCGATAATGGACAGCTTCCTAAGGCCTGTATTCATCTCAAAAGGCCTCGAAACACCAATGCTGGTCATACTCATTGGTGTTCTTGGCGGCATGATGGCCTATGGCTTGATCGGCATTTTTATGGGACCTGTTCTGTTTGCCGTGTTTTATGAGCTGTTCAAGGTCTGGATCGACGCCCCTGCAGAAGCTGAAAGCGCGGCTGAAGGAGCCACGAAATGAGAAAGACGATTTGGACCACTTTGGCCGTCATTCTTGTTTTTCTTATCTGGTATCTTGTCGCTGACCGAAAAACGCCGTTTACCGGGAATGCCAGAGTAAAGGCCATTGCGACCCAGATCGTTCCACAGGTCACCGGTACAGTGACCGAAGTTCTTGTCGAAAACGGACAGATCGTCTCGGCAGGTGATATTCTGGTTCGGATCGACCCCAGGCCCTACGAAATTCAACGCAACAAGGCGGAAGCTGATCTAGAAGCGGCCACGCAGGAGGTGGGTGCATCCTCGGCAGAGGTAAGAGCCGCGCAAGCCAAACTGGCGCGGGCCCAGAGCGATCTGGACACAATACGCATTCAAACAGAGCGTGTTTTTGCGCTGGAAAGAAAGGGATTGATCGCCGTCTCAAAAGCCGACGATGCCCGAGGTCAACTGGCAGAGTCCGAAGCAAATTATGAGAACGCCAAAGCGGATCTTGAAAAAGCAAAGCAGAGGCTGGGTGACGACGGGATCGAAAATCCAAAAATTCAGCGCGCGTTAGCTGCCTTGGCGGATGCAGAGCTAAACCTGGAATGGACTGAACTGCGTGCTCCGGCGACGGGTGTCATATCCAATCTGTTGATCGCACCTGGTACGTATGCACGGTCCGGTCAGGACCTTTTGACGTTCCTGGATGCAACCGACATATGGATAGAGGCGTATTTTACGGAAAATAACCTAGGCCGGGCAGGGGTGGGTTCTCCTGTTGATGTCGTGTTGGATATGCACCCCGGTCAAATTATCCCGGGTGTCATTGAGAGCTTCAGCGCGGCTGTATCCTTGAGCGGTGGCGATGAACCTGGCCAGTTGGCCAGCCCGCCAAGTACCAAGGGGTTTCTGCGCGAACCAGAACGGTTTCCCGTTCGGATCGTGCTGCCGGGATATGAGGCCGGAAACGCCGAAGACGAACTGCGCTTCCAACTCAACGGGCAGGCCGACGTGATCATGTATTTGAGCGACAATTCCCTGCTGAATGTGGTCGGCCGGACCTATATCCGTTTGGTCTCAATACTATCCTATGCCTATTGAGGATCGAAAATCCGTTATCCGGCTTGCGCTGGGTGTGACCGGCGTTTTCGCCTTAGGCTTGTTTCTGGGGTGGCCGTTGGCGGTTGTGGGGGCAGTTTTCACCGCGCTGTTCCTACAAGCGCCCACCGCGCTGCCGTTGGCGGCATTCGCAAAGCTGTTTGTTTTCTCTATAGGATTGATGTTCATCTCATTCCTGTTGTCGTCCGTTTTCGCACCCTATCCCGTGGTATTCCTTATTCTGGTTGCCATCGGGATCATCCTGTCCTTCATGTGGTCAGTTTCAGGGGCCGGTGTTCTACCCGGTGTCATAGCACTCATGGGGGCGTTGATGATCCCGAACCTCGTTTTGCAATCGCAGGATCTGGCGCTTGTGCTTGTATTTTGGATACCGATTAACCTGCTATTTGCAGGTTTCGTATCCACGCTGATGTTTGTGATGATCCCAGCGGAACCTCAAACAGTCGCCCAAAAGAAAGCCGACGCGCCACCAGATTTTGACCGGTACCGGCGGATCGTCAGAATGTCGCTTGTGACGCTTCCATTTGCCATGGTGTTTTTTGTGTCCGGGGCATCTGCTTTGTTGGTTCTGTTCTTTGTCGCTCTTTTGAGCCAGCAGTTGGCCGCCATGCCGTCGATGGGAAAAGCCGTCGCCAAAGCTATGCTTACGGCAAACCTGCTTGGGGCAGCGGTGTCGATCATTTGTTACGAGGTGAACGTGATCGCACCGGTTATTCTGACGCCCATTTTGTTATGTCTGTTCTTCTGCTTCACCCTGGGAGCGCTTGGGAAATCTCAGGTCGCACTCGCAGCAGCAGCCGGTTCGGCGTTGACAACGGTTCTGATCGTTTACGGTGGGTCGGTTGCGCCGTTTTCGGATGAGGCTGACGTCAAAAGTATCACGCGCGTATTGCAAGTTGCAGGGGCCGCTTTCTTCGTGATTGTCGCTTATGTCATAGTGGACGAGTTCTGGCCGGAGAGGGAAATGCAAGCTTCATGAGTTGCCTGAAGTAAAGCTTTCAGGCGTCCAATCCAGCAACAAGAACAATGTGCTTCGAAGTCAGTGTTACTATCCAAGCGCGCGTCGACAACTCAGGTTAATCCCTTTCAGATTCAACACTGTTCTTCCGAATTTGGCAAACACGGCGCGCTTATATTGCCGGCGGAAACACGGGTGCGATCGTATAAACCATCGTCTGCCTAGCCCGCCAAGTAGACACTCAAGCAAAGCTCAGCGAAAGTCGGCGATGCGGACAAAGCGGACGCTCAATCGTTTGGCTTTCGCTCTGGTTTGTATTCTGGAAGCTTGGACAAGGCCGATTTCAACGCGTCGCCCCACACCTCGGAAATGGTGCGAAAGTACTGATCGTCGGGTTCGAATCTGGACCGTGTGCCGCCTTCAAGACTGTCTTCATCGTAAAGAAGAAGGTCAAGCGGAGCTCCGACAGATAGATTGGCCTTGATCGTGGAGTCGAAGCTGACAAGCAGGAGTTTCACAGTTTCCGCAAAGCTCATCTCCGGATCATAGGCGCGCACCAGAATTGGACGACCGTATTTCGTCTCTCCAATCTGAAAGAACGGAGTGTCAGCGCCAGCCTCGATAAAGTTGCCTTCGGGGTAGATCAGAAACAGGCGAGACGGGCCGCCTTTGATCTGGCCACCTAAAATGAGTGTCGCATGAAAGGCGCTGTCGGCTTGCTGACCGGATTGGGAATGCTCCTGTATGACGTCGTTCAACGTAGCCGCGACCAGTTGCGCGACTTGGAACATTGTCGGTGCTTCCAGTATGGACGGCGAGCGATCTTCTGGCGCTTTGGTCCGCTCTTCCAGAAGGCTTATGGTGGCCTGAGTAGTCGCAAGGTTTCCAGCCGTTAGGATAGTGATCGACCGATCGCCATCAACTGTCCAATTGAACATCTTGTTGAAGGTCGAAACATTATCGACGCCTGCATTCGTGCGCGTGTCGGACATGAACACCAACCCGCGATTCAGCCGCATACCCACAGCATAGGTCATCAAATTCTCCGTTATTGCTGTGCGACCTGCAACTGCACTGTCAATTGCTCACCCGCTGCCCCAATTCTGTTCCCTATTACTGGGGCAGCTTGGGAATAGTCCAGACCGGTCGCGACGCGTACGTATCGATCGTCAGGTGAAATCCCGTTTGAAACGTCGAACCCAACCCACCCAAGCCCGTCCAAGTGCACCTCGGCCCAGGCATGGGTCGCGTCCTGTAGTTCCGTTTCGTTCATCATCAGGTAACCCGATACATAGCGTGCCGGAACTCCGATCTGTCGTGCGCAGGCAATGAAAATATGCGCGTGGTCCTGACACACGCCGCACCCGGATTCGAGTGCGTCTTCTGCGCTCCAGCCCGGGTGCGAACTTCCAATCTCGTACGCGACCTGAGTGCGAATGCTTTCGGAAAGGGCATGCATCTGTTCCAGCGGTTCGCCTTTGGGCAACGCGCCTATCACTTCGGCAACCCCTTTCCCCGGCGTTGTCTGCGGGGTGCTCCTTTTGAATAACCATAGTGGAGTCGACCCTTCGTGACGCCCGAGGACGCCATGTGTGTCTTCCACTTCTACAACGCCTTCTGAAATCAACGAGATGCTTTGGGTGTTTACGTCGAAACTGATCAATTCCACGGTGTTGCGGTGGTAGTCTTCAAAAGTCAGTTCTTTGCGCCCGCCAGTGATTTGGGTGCTCCAACTTACAATGTTCTGATTGCGGAATGACTTTGGTGTCTTTCTCAGCTGTTGCAGCCCGAAGGGAACGGGTGCATCGAAATCGTATCGTGTCTCGTGTCGAATGTGCAGTTTCATTGGCTACTCGTAGAACCTGTAATCAACCTCGATCTGTCGACTTAAGCTGCCGAGATCTGTCAGAAAATCCTGAATGTACTCATGCAGACCGATTTCGAAGATATCAGAGATTTTTTGATCCAGGTATTTCTCGTAGAGGCCATTCGAGGCCTCGCAGGAAGGCCCGGCAAAGCCATAGTCTTTCTTTAGGTAAGAAAGGTTTTCTTGAATTTTTCTGCAGCAAAAGTGAAGGCTGCGCGGCATTCGCTGATCCAAGATCAAAAACTGTGCGATATCAGACGGCTGGGTTTTCTCACCGTGGGTCATTCGATATCCTCCGCCTGCGCCGACGGAACGGAGAATGCTTTCCCATTGGATGTTGTCCAGTGATGAGCCAACTGAGAAAGCTGTGGGCAGAAGAACGTAGTACTTCACGTCCAGAATGCGCCCGGTATTGTCGGCTCGTTCGACGAACGTACCAATGCGGGTGAAGTCGAAAATGTCATTGCGTAGCATCGTGCCCAATGTAGCGCCACGAACCAGGGCCGCCTGTTGGCGAATAAGCTCCAGCGTCGCAGGCAGGTCCCGCTCATTCACGCGGCGCTTCATGACATCATCAATCTGCATCCAGGTAGAGTTTACTGCGCTCCAAACATCGTGTGTCAGTGCGGTTCGAACAAGGCGCGCATTGTCCCTTGCCTGCTTGATGACTGATTTGATCGAGGATGGATTATCCGCATCACGCAGCATCCAATCCACCGCGTTGTCTTTTGAAACATCATCGTATTTGGCGTGGTACCCATCCAGAACGCCGGCCGTTTTCAGAACTGAACCCCATTCTTCGGTCGAATTCTTGGTGCGGGTCAACGCCATCCGCTGACCTGTTTCAAGCAGCCTGGCCGTGTTTTCCGCTCGTTCCAGGTAGCGGGACATCCAGAACAACCCACCAGCAGTTTTTCCCAGCATGGTCAGTCCTCCAGAACCCAGGTGTCTTTGGTTCCACCGCCCTGGCTCGAGTTTACGACCAATGACCCTTTCTTTAGTGCCACGCGGGTCAGGCCGCCGGGAGTGATCTTGATCCCCTCAGGCGACACTAATACGAAAGGCCGCAGATCGACATGTCTGGGGGCCAGCCCCGAACGCGCGAAGATCGGAACGGTTGAAAGCGACAGTGTCGGCTGAGCAATATAGTTCGCTGGCCGCGCTTTGAGCTTGTCGCGGAAAGCTGAAATCTCTTTCTTGCTGGCGGTCGGGCCGATCAACATCCCGTAGCCGCCAGACCCGTGCACTTCTTTCACAACAAGGTCGGACAGATTGTCCAGAACGTAGGACAGAGATTCGGGATCGCTGCAACGCCACGTGGGAACATTTTGAAGCAGGGGCTTCTCACCCGTGTAGAATTCAACGATTTCAGGCATGTATGAATAGATCGCCTTGTCATCGGCTATGCCTGTTCCCGGGGCGTTCGCAATCGTGATACCGCCAGCGCGATAAACGTCCAGAATACCCGGCACGCCCAATGCGCTGTCGGGGTTGAAATTCAACGGGTCCAGAAAGTCGTCATCCACTCTGCGATAGAGAACGTCGATGGGTTTATAACCCCTGGTGGTGCGCATGCAGACACGCCCGTTTACAACCCGCAAGTCGTGACCTTCAACCAATTCCACGGCCATCTGATCTGCCAAGAAGGCGTGCTCGTAGTAGGCTGAATTGTAGATGCCAGGCGTCAACACGGCGACAGTGGGTTCTCCTTCGGCGCAAGCTGGCGCGCATGCAGCCAGAGACCGTCTTAAACTACGCGGGTAATCGGAAACATTCCGGACATTTGTGGCGCTAAACAGTTCCGGGAACATTTTGAGCATCGTTTCCCGGTTCTCGAGCATATAGCTCACACCGGACGGTGTACGCGCATTGTCTTCCAGCACAAAAAACTCGTCCGGCCCGGTTCGCACCAAATCAACACCGACTATGTGCGTATAGACCTTACCAGGTGGCGTGATGCCCAACATCTGCGGCAGGAACGCTTCGTTTGCGGCGATCATCTCAGCTGGCACACGGCCAGCGCGAACAATTTCCTGACGGTGGTATATGTCATGAAGAAACGCGTTGATTGCCCGAACTCGCTGTTCGATACCTCGTTCCAGCCGCTGCCACTCTCGTGCCGAAATGACACGCGGCACGATATCAAACGGTATCAGTCGTTCTTCTGCCTCTGCTTTGCCGTAAACATTAAAGGTGATGCCCGTCAGCCTAAAAACTTCTTCGGCTTCACGCTGTTTCGCCCTCAGCCGTGATACGTCTTCAGCATTGAACCAGCGGCCGATCTCTTCATATGGACCTCTGAGTGATCCATCGCCGTTGAACATTTCATCAAAATACTCACTCATGTGTTAAGTTTCACGCTCAAATCAGAATTTTCAAGTCGTTCAGGCTCGATTTGATACTGTCATCGTAAGTAACGTCTAATTTTCAGGCGAATTGAATATCGTGGTGATCCTAAAACCGTGGCGTTATTCGCGTTTCCAGCTGTTGAAGCACAACGCAGCGAACGGGCAAATGAAGCCTATAGATATTGCCAATTTTCTGTGAAGGATGACCGCCCAAACTCGGATAGAGAGCGTTAAGTTCGCGCCAGGACCCCGCGAACTCCTCCAATGGCTTCATCAATCAGCCTAGCCATTTTGAGTAGTCGCTGACCAGAAGATATGTCGGCGCGACGTCCTCCTGAACCTCGGCAAATCGGCCAATTGGGTCGCGAAAAACATTGTCGGTCTCGTCGTCATTGACGGTCGAGACCTCGCCGATCAGCACATCGCCACCTTCGCCCCAAAACGCGTGCCAATCACCAGGGCGAAGGGTGACGCTTTCACCGGGGGCCAGGCGCAGTTTCTCGCCCGGGCCGTAATCGCGGCGGATACCATCCAGCCAGACTACGCCGCCGCGATCCTCTGCAAAACCTCCGGCATCATCCGAGCCGAAAAGCTCGACCACTAGGGTCGCGCCACCACGGTTGATGATATCTTCTGCCTTCAGAACATGCGTGTGCATCGGCGAAAGCTGATCCTGCCGTGAAATCAACAGCTTCTCAGCGTAACACATGCCGCCGCCTTTCGCCAAGTCGCTCTGCAGACCGTTGCGCAGAGTGAAAAGAAACAGGCCCATCCGATCAAAATCACCGTCGCCGTAATCAGTGATATCCCAACCGCAACGCGCGTCAATCACGTGACGGGCATCGCTTTCACGAGCCTTAAATTCTTCCGGCGTCCAATAGGCAAACGGCGGCAATGTGAAACCGTGAGAGCGTATTAACTCATCTGCTTGAGCCATAATCTCGTTGATGCGCGAACGTTTCATGCGGGCACTTTTTGAATCTTGAGAATTTCAATCACCATTGCAGCTGTCCAAGTGAAATCTCCACCCCCACACGGTTCACCACTGATGGGATCATAGTATTCCGCAAAGCCGCTTTTCTCAATGAGCCGCAAGCTGCCAGCAAGGATACGTTGTGCCATTGCTTCCTGTCCTGATTGGATAAGCCCTTCGGCAATCATATAGTTCACGACCAGCCATGTCGGTCCACGCCAATAGCGTTTACTGTCAAAGGCGTCATCCGCCGGGTCGTGGCTTGGCACCAGATAATCGCATCGCTCGGACAGTAGGGCGATCCTTCGCACCAGGGCTTCGGCGCGCTCGGGAGGCACCTGAGCAATTGCCGCAAGTAACCCGCCGACCGTTGGCGTGTCTTGCAGAATCCCGGCGGCGCGATTGTAACACGTGTATTGTCCAAGATTTGCATTCCATAAGCTTTCCAACGCTTCACGGCCCTTGGTGGCCATTTCGCGCGCTTCAGAGGCCATGGCAGGAATACCCAAAATCTCCGCTAATTCCGCAACATCGTCACAAGACCGAATAAGGATGGCATTGAACCCCGGGTCAACCAATCGGAAAGGCGAGGCGTCATGTAGTTTTGTGTTGTCCCATCGCAATCCGCGGAAGTGTTCCACCAACCAGATATACCTTTGGTACTGATCATCTGTCGGGCGATGATCGGGATTGGCATGAGTTGTATCGCGTCGCGTGAACGGTGCTATGCCCTCAGTCGGTACAGCATCCAGCCCTTCGTCCCAGTCCACCGAGTTGTCTCGCCCGGATTCCCACGGGTGAATGATTGCCACCAGCCCGGTGTTTTCTGGGTCGCGGTTGCGGTAAAACCACTGATGCCATGCGTGGACCTTGGGCAGAAGTTCAACAAGCCGCGTCCGGGCGGCGGCTTTGTCTTCGGCGCGATTGTAGAGTTTGCGCAGGGCAAGTCCCGCAACCGCCGGCTGGGTGATACCGGTCGTCGGCACAGATTGGCCGGTTTGCCAGACGTCAGGACCGGGGAAATACCCGTCATCGGGTTCGTGAAATACGATATGGGGCACCATACCGTCTTCCCACTGATGGGCCATTAGGGTCTCGACTTCGACCCAAGCCCTGTCCATGTCAAAATGCGAAAAGCCTAGCGCAGACAATGCGCTATCCCAGTTCCACTGAAAGGGATAGAGACCGTGGGTAGGCACGGTATAACTGCCACGGTCGTTGCCTTCCATTACTTTGCAGGCCTGATCGATCAGCGCTTGGCTCATCGTGGTTCTCCTTTACGCAACGGCCAGAGTTGTTTTGGGGTCAAACCAGCGTCCGCGACCCTCTTGCGGCGCCAAGGTGAGTACGTCACCGGGTTTCACGTCGAGCTCACTATCCAGCACAGCGCGGAATTGGTGCCCGTCCACATCGCAAGTCACCAGCAAATGCGCGCCCAGAGGCTCCACAACTTTGGCCCGCGCTCCGAAACCCTGATCTGCAATGCGCAGATCTTCCGGTCGAATCGCCCATTTCAGTTCTTTGCCGTTTGCCGGCCCGTCAAAGTTTTGCCCTGCCACATTCCAACGCCCGGAACCCGCTGCTTCGGCAGGAAGGAAGTTCATTGGCGGATTGCCGATAAAGCTGGCCACAAACTCGGCCGCGGGATCCCGGTACACCTCGATAGGCGAGGCGGCCTGAACTATTTTGCCCTGATGCATGACGCTGATCCGGTCAGCCATGGACATAGCTTCGACCTGATCGTGGGTCACGTAGATTGCTGTGGTTTTACTTTCAGCCAGAACACCCTTCAGCTCGGCCCGCATCTCCATCCGCAACAATGCGTCAAGGTTAGACAGCGGCTCGTCCATCAGGATCACATCCGGTTCCATCGCCAATGCACGGGCAACGGCGACCCGTTGGCGCTGACCACCCGACAGCTCGCCCGAATAGCGCTTCAGAAGCTGCTCGATATGCATCAATCCAGCGGTGCGTTCGACCCGACGTTTGACTTCCGCATCGGGCAGTTTCTGCATCCGCAGACCAAAGCCGATATTTTCGAACACAGTCAGATGCGGGAACACCGCGTAATTCTGGAACACCATCGAGATACCGCGATCCTTTGGCGACAGGTGATCCACCCGGCGACCACCGATCCAGACCTCGCCGGTGGTCGCTGTCTCGAGCCCGGCAATGATACGCAAAAGCGTGGACTTGCCGCAGCCCGAAGCACCTAAAAGCACCATGAATTCCTGATCCGAGATGGTCAGGTTGATGTCGTGCAGAGCCTGGTAGGACCCAAAGTTCTTGGCGATGTTTTTGATCTGTATTTCAGCCATAACAGTTTCCTTTCAGCCACCGCTCAGCGGTTGGCAATACCCCACATGGCAAAGAGATATTTGCGCACGGCGAAGATGAAAATCAGTGCAGGCACCACGAGAATGAACCCGCCTGCAAATTTCAGATGCAGCGGTGCTTCGCCCAGGGTCTGCAACAGGAACGCGGGAAGCGTCCGGTTTTCGATGGTCAGAACGGCGGCTGCGAAAACCTCGTTCCACGAGATCACGAAGGCAAAGATAGCCGAGGCCGTGATCCCCGGGAGGACCAACGGCAGGATCACCTTGGTAAAGGCGGTCAGCCGCGTGCAGCCCAATGTCCAGGCCGCTTCTTCCAGCTCAAGCGGAATGCCTGAGAATAGCGAAAAGGTTATGAGCACCGCAAAGGGGATTGCCAGTGTGGTGTGGACAAGGGCCAGACCGAAGGCTGTGTCATCCAGACCCGTGCGGATAAAGAGAACCGCCAGAGGCAACGCCAGCAGTGGCAGTGGGAAAGCCCGTGTCAGCAGGATCAACAGGCGGAACAGTTCCTTCCCCCGGAAGTCGAACCGTGACAGGGCATACCCAGCCGGGGCTCCGATCGCGATCGACATCACCATCGTCATCAAAGCAACCACAACTGAATTCCACAGTGCCGCCATCATTCCCTGGAACCCCGCAAAGAATTCCAAGGATCCCATGTCAAATTCCGGGAGGAAGCTCTTGGGGAAGCTGTTCACAGTATCCGGTGAGGACATCGTGTTCACAAACAATAGGTAGAGCGGGACGATCACCCAGGCGCACAGCAGGATAACCCCGGCCCGGTAAAGCCCCTTCCCCGCCTTACGTGCGTCGGGGGCAACTACGTCTGCAACAGCCGTCATATCGTGGCTCCTTTCGGGACGCGCAAGGCGCGCATAATGATCAGAGTGAAGACGATTGAGATAATCAGAACGATAATCGCGAGTGCTGCTGCTGCACCGCCATTTTGCAGATCAAACTGATAGGCGTAGATCTCGCCCATAAGCACCGGGAAAATCGTGCCCCCAAGGGCTGCGACCACGGCAAAAACCTCAAAGGCAAGGATGACGCGCAGGACCAGGGCCGTTTGCAGCGATGGGCGCAAAAGGGGCAGGGTGATCCGCGTGAATTGCTTCCAGCGCGAGGCTCCAAACACGTCTGCGGCCTCGTAGTATTCCTTGGGTATCAAGCCGATGCCTGCGACAAGGATCACAAGCATAATCGCGGTTGCGCGCCAAATCTCGGCCAGCATAATCGCAAGGAATACAATCCAGGGGGTCTGATAGCTCAGCAAACTCACAGGTTGGTCAGTGACACCCAATCCCACCATCATCGAATTCAGGAAGCCTGACTGCTCGAAGATTGCCAACCAGATGATACCAGCTGCAAGGTCCGAAATGCCCAGCGGGATGGTCCAAATGTACAGAACCAGATCGCGTCCCCTTTGCATCTTCGTGACCATTGTGGCCATCAGAAGCGAAAGGGCCAACTGGATCGGCACCACAGCCGCTGCCAGAAGAAAAGTGTTCTTCATTGAAATCGGGAACTTCCAGTAGTTCACAACCTCGCGAAAATTATCCAGTGAGAAACCGCTCTCGGTTCCAAAAGCCTGCTGCGCCACCAACGCAAACGGGTAAAGAAAGAACAGGCAGAGAAACAGAGTCACCGGGAGGATCAGAAGGTATGGCAATAGCCGCGCTTCCATCGGACCGCTCCTTCAAGTTGGGAAAATGCTGGGGAGCCGGGCCGCTATTTCAGCGGCCCGACCGTTGGAAGGTCTTACTCGACCGGGCACGCGCCTTCCGAAGGCGCATCAGGTGCCCAGCAGGGCGCGCCGGTTTCAGTCATGATTTTTTCAAGCTGTTTCTTCTGATCATCCAGTACCTGCTCGATGGGCTGGCCAGCCAGAACAATGCGTTCAAATGTATCTACGTAGACACGATTGAAATCACCGCCCATGCTGCCCAGACCTGCGGGCAACAATCCAGGATTGGCATCTGCCGAACCGCTCATCTTGGCAACGGCTTCACCGGCAGCTTTTACCGAAGGCGGCAAATCTTCTGGCAACTCGACGTCAACTACAGGGAAGAAGTTAGTGGCTCTCAGAGTTGCGATCTGCGTCTCTGGCTGCATCAGATAAGTTACCAGAGCTTTGGCACCTTCTGCATCCGGCGCGGTGCGCGGAATGGCTACACCTGCCAGAACAGGCATGAAGCCACGGCCGGTCGGACCTGCAGGTGCCGGGAAGGCGACGAAATCATCGGGGCGTTCATTGAATGCCTGCGCCAGGCGCGAGGTGTGATCGAAGACGATCCACGCATCTCCGTTCAATAGCTGTTCCTGCATAAACGAGAAGTTGGTTGATGCAGGGTTCGTATGGCTCCAAAGCTCTTTGAACTTCTCCCATGCGGTCACAGCCTCGGGCGAAGAAAACGTTCGCACGACACCGTTAGTGTAGGACGGGTAAAGATAGCCTTGGAAAAAACGGTGTTTCAGCCCTTTGGGCCCAGCCGGAAAACCGAATTTCTTCTGACCAGTCGCTTGTTCGACATTGGCTGTCCATGCGATCAACTGGTCATAGGTCAGCGCGTTAACGTCTGCATCTTCTGGCAGGTATTGCAGCGCTTCCTTGTTGGCGGCCATGATATAGCTCGCTTGCATCCACGGCATGTATTGCAGGCTGTCCGTTCCCAGCTTAGCCAGATCGTTGAAAGTGTCCGACGCCGACATCACACCCAGATCGCTGAGATCCATCAGATCATCGGGGTTCATTGCCGAGAAGTTGCCGTGCAAAGAGCCCAGCAGATCAATACTTCCCGAGCCCGCCTGCAACTCGGCTTGGAGCCGGGTTAACCAAGGGCCATCTTCGTTTGGCTGGTAATCAACTTCGCCATCAAATCCACCAAGCACCTCGGCCCGCATGGCTTGCGCCTCTTCAGCAGGACGGGCTTGGGTCGACCAGAACAGAGTTTCGGCTTGTACGGCAGCTGCGCCAACAAGAATAGCCAAACCTGATACGGCACCCGCAAGTTTCGATTGAATGGACATGTTTTCCTCCGTTTGTCTGAGGCTGGCCAAAATCTGGCAACCTCCCTCCCTCGCCGACAATCTTGGATCAGTCTATGGCGAATGTTGGCACTATGATATATCGTTTTATCATGAGTCAAGTCAGATAGCCCGTTTGTATTCCCATATTTTACTTGAAGTATTCGATTTCGACTGCAAAATAGACAAAACGTTATATCTGTAAAAACTCATCCATGGCGAAGAAACCCACCCTATCCAGCGTTGCCAAAGAAGCTGGCGTGTCAGTTCCAACTGTTAGTCAGGTCTTGCGCGACACAGGTCGAATTTCAGAAAAAACGCGTCAAAAAGTTCTGAGCGCGGCTAAGCGACTTCGATACGTCCCAAATCACGCTGCGGCCACAATGCGATCGGGCGACAATCGCGAAATCGGCTTTATCCTTAACAAGTTGGCAAACCCGTTCAACGCAGAGGTCGTTAGCGGCGCTGTTAACCTGCTGGAGGCCGAGGGCTTCATGGTTTCGGTCCTCGATGCTCAAGGAGACCTTCAGCGCCAGGACCGCCTTTTGGAAGCCTGCATCAGATTTGGTCGACGTGGTCTGATCTGGGTTCCGGCACTCAACACCAGCGGGGACGCCATGGGGCTTCTGGATGCTCACGGTGTTCCTGCTGTCACATTCATGCGAAAGGTGTCTCAGTCTCTGGATCACGTTGGTGTTCTAAACAAAGAGGCCCTCGTGCAGGCCACACAACACTTGATTGACTTGGGGCACAGGCACATCGCCTACTTAGGCGGAACCGAACAAACGTCTGTGCGCGAAGAGCGCATCGCCGGTTACCTGAGTGCCTTGGAGAAATTGGGCGGCGTGCATTCGGTTATCTGGCCATGCGAAGAAACCAAACGCTCTGGTGTTGAAGCAATCACCGCACTTCGTCAGCGACACCCTGAGGTAACAGGCGTTGTTTGCAATGGCGATGTTGTTGCACTTGGGGCATGCTTTGGCTTGATCCAATCCAATTTGAAACCCGGGCGTGACTTTTCAGTAGTAGGCTTCGACGACATCGAAGATGCCGCTGTCTCGACACCTGGCCTCACAACAATGGCGATCAACCCAAAAAAATTGGGTACGCGATTGGCCGAGATCCTTCTGGACCGCATGCGAACACCTGAAATGCCAGTTCGCCATTTCGAGTATTCTGCAACCCTGACAATTCGAGGAACATCAGGGGCAGCCTCTGGCCAATAAAGTGTACGTCTTGGCTGCTGTTGCGCGTCCATTCCGGGTTTCGCATTGTACTGTCCGTCTTGCCATGGCCAAGCAACAGTTGGACAGCGCGCATAGTACCCGTTTTCTGATAGATCAACTGAATCAACGCTGCTTTGGTGCGTCTGAGTGAATGGGTTCTCTGGCCTGATGACGCTCATCCAATCGCTTACACCTACTCTCGGACAAGCTTAGCGTATTGGCTCCGGGCCCAAGCTTCGACACCGCGCCGACGAACACATTATCCACTGCCATGATTGATCAACCGGTCTGCGGACGATGAAGTCGTCAGCTTGAGCTGATTGCCGCAAGGGGTCGTCTGCGAGGCGCGTGCCTGTGATCATGTTTTCGTTGGTTTTCCAGATGTGCTGTCTTTTTGACTGACCGCCAGAACTTCTTCAAACTCTTGTAAGGGTGCTCAGGATCGGCCGCAGGGAACAGCCACGGGCATTGTGGGGCTCTCTCTTCTTGCGTTTTCGATGACAGCGTGATGGCCGGCGAGGACAAAGGCAGATGCTTGCGCCGCGTCTGTGAGATGGCGGGAAAGCGCCGGACGTCCGGCGACCCAATCCGGCCCGTGTTCTGCAAAGGGCAGAAAAACCGCGCCGAAAACCGCAGCGGGTGTCAGCCACGCTGCGGCTTTGATCGTGATGCGAAGCGCCTAAACCTCGATTTCGACCTTGCCGATCGGGTTCGAGCAGCAGGCCAGAATGTACCCCGCGTCGATGTCGTCTTCCGAGATGCCTCCGTTGTGGACCATATGGACCTCGCCGGCAGTTTTCTTGACCTTGCAGGTCCCGCATACGCCGAAGGTACAGCCTGACGGAATGTTCAGGCCAACCGAGCGGGCGGCGGCAAGCACCGTGTCGGTCTCGGCAACCTTGGCCGTCACGCCCGAGGTCGCGAACAGGATCTCGGCGCTGCTGTCGTCGTCCAGAACAACGTCATCCAACTCGGGCTGATCCGCCTCGGTTTCCACCGGCGCGCCGAAGCTTTCCTGATGGTAGTTGTTCATATCAAAACCAAGACCGGCCAGCGCGTCGCGTACTGCTTGCATGAAGGGCTCAGGACCGCAGCAATAGACTTCGCGTTCTAGGTAATCCGGCGCCATCAGGCCCAGCATCAATTGGTTGAACTGACCCTGATATCCCGTCCATGGGCGGTAGCGGTCCGGCTCTTCCACCACGAATTTCAGGTCCAAACCATCCGTGCGGCTGGCCATCTGTTCCAAGCGCTGGCGGAAGATGATCTCGGATGGCCTTTTGGCGCAGTTGATGAAGACAACGTCCAGATCGCGGCCTTCGTCCCACATACAGGTGGTCATCGACATCATCGGGGTGATGCCCGAGCCAGCCGAGATAAACAGGAACTTGCGCGCATCGCTCAACGCGTTGGTGAACAGGCCCGCGGGCCCAATGGCCTTGATCCGCATGCCGGGTTGAAGATTGTCCAGCATCCAGCGCGTGCCGATACTGTCGGGTTGCGCTTTGGCGGTGATGGTGATCGACCGCGGCCGCGACGGCGACGATGAGATCGTGTAGGTGCGATGCACAACGCCTCCGGGCTGGCCGGGCGCCGGAATCTCGAGCGTCAGGAACTGACCAGGGTAATAGGCGAACTGCGCCCCCGAGGGGGCACGGAACGAAAAGCTGGCAGTGTTCGGCATCTCGGGCACGACCGAGACACATTCCAGCATCTCTCCATCCTGCCAGACGGCTGATGAAAGCGTGTTCAGGTCTTTCATCAGACTTACTCCGCCGCCAGGGAGTCAGGGGCCAGGCGGGCCGACACTGTGTTGCAATACCAATCCACGAATTGCAGCACACCGGATTCCTGAATGGCTGAATATGGGCCGGGCACATAGGCCGGGCTGTTGATGCCCTGCTGGTTGTCCTCGACCACCTGTCGATCTTCGTCATTCGTGGCGACCCAGACTTCGGTCAGGCGTTTCACGTCATAGTCAACGCCTTCAACCGCATCCTTGTTGACCAGCCATTTGGTCGTGACCTCGGTCTCTGTCGGGCTGATCGGCGTGACGCGGAAAACAATCGAGTGATCGGCAAGAAAGTGGTTCCACGTGGTCGGATAGTGGAACTTCAAAAGCGATCCCGCATCCGCAAAGGGCGACCGGCCCAACCAACGGCGCACGGCGGATTTCCCGTCCATCGTATAACTCTCGGCCCCTTCTTTCAGCGGCATCCGCGCCAGTCGATATTGGCCGTCCTCGTGCAGGTAGAACTGCGATGGCATACCCGCTGCCTGGCACCTGTCGAAATGGGCTTGCATATAGGCTGGGGTTTCACCGCCTTCGATCCCCGTCACGCCCGGATCATCAGGGAAGGTCCGGCACAGCGCAGGGTGGTTGCCGCCGCAGTGATAGCACTCGCGATTGTTTTCCCAGACCAGCTTCCAGTTGCCGTTCTCGATGATCGTGCTTTCGAAGGCGACCTTGGCATTCGCAAGATCATGCGGCTCAAGATACGGGCGCGCGATATTGGCGAACGTGTCAAAATCCGGGGCGACATCCGCCAGACAGATGTAAACCAACCCGGCCAGCTCGCGGCAATGAACCGTCTTCAAACCATGCTGTCTGGGATCAAACTCCGGCCCCATGTCGCGAGCCCACAGCAATGAGCCGTCAAGCTCGTAGGTCCATTGGTGATATGGGCAAACCAGCTTCGGCGCGTTGCCTTTTGCCGCCTTGCATATGATCGAGCCGCGATGGCGGCAGGTGTTGTGAAACGCCCGGATCTGGTTGTCGGCGCCGCGCACGATGATCACGCGATAGGCACCCACGTTGTATGTTACATAGTCGCCGACTTTCACCAGTTCGCAAGCAGGAATGGCAAAGAGCCATTCGCGATAGTGGATGGTTTCCAGGTCGGTCTGAAAGATCTCGGGGTCGGTGTAAAAGGCCCGTTCCAGAGCATAGCCCGGGATTCGACGCGCCAACAGGTTTTGGACATTGTTCACTTCTGGCTCTCCTGCCGCGCCCCGCGGCATTGCTTGGGCAGATGACAGGGAGGAACCGTCCGGAGGCGCGCGAGGACCACGTCCGAAACCCGTGCCCCCACCGCCACCCGCGGTTTGACATATCTGCAAGGCTGGTTTCCGGACTTGAAAGGGGCTTGCACCCGGTTGCGACACCTTCCCGGGATCCTCGTCCCAGTGGTTGATTGTCGAACCTGACCTTCCTTACCGTTGCGGGGGCAGTGCCGGAATTCCACCGGCTTCCCAATTCTCCGCTGTCTGAGAATCAAACAGCGGCACCTCACGATGGCAGCCTACTTTTTACCCGCTTGGGCGCTGAAATGCTTGCGACATTTCCGGTTTCAAAACAGACATAGAAATATTCCGGCAGAGTGGACGGCGCCGGGACCACAGTCCTTGGCACAGGGGCGTGGCAGGCCCGCCAGCATGGCGTTTTGCGGTGGCCGATGGCCTTGCGATGGATGCGGCCACGTCTGACATCCGCGCCGTAAAATTGACCCCCAACCGCGACGGCGAAGGCCGGCTGCTCTGATCAGAAACCAAACGCTGCGCGTCGCCTGAGCATGGCTGAAAAAGAGAGTGTCGGGCCAAGTGAAGGAGGTTTGCAGCAAACCCTTTTAGGTGAAGTTGATCCGTTCGGGATAGTGCTGGCTTTCAATGGGGCAGGTGAAAAAGGCCAATATCCGTCATGCGAGAGTTGCCAGTCCATCCTGTCAACGGCCGGTAGAAAACCTCATTTTGTCCATAAAAAATTGTCTTTTTCGGGAAAAACCATTACGTTTTCCGAAAATGGTGGAAAACACCGGAGGCAGTAAGAGAGCAGATGCCAAAACCGAAAACAGGTGTTTTGCGGACAACAGTTCCTTCGCGCCTCATGGGAAAACGAGATGGCCTGTTTTTCCTCTGGGGGCAGATAGAACGCGCGCGCTTGAAGGTCGACGGCTGCGAACGCGCCGAGGGTGCAGCCCCGGACGGGCCAAGGGCGAACAGGGCCGGTGAGGTCAAGGGATCGACGACAGCATTGGTGGACGAGTTTATTTTCTACTGACTTTTGTGATGAAACCGGGCCTGGCGGCCCTATTTCTTCTCGAAGAACAGGATGACTTCACCCAGACGGACGCCATAGCGTGAGACATAGGCGCGGTTCAGCAGACGGTCGTCATCCAGCAGCCACATCCAATCGTCGAATTTGACACGCATGGTCCCGTCCTTGATCGGCAGGTCGATCTTGTATTTCCAGTTGAACGTATCCCCGCGTTCAATCCCGCTGGCGGTACCCAGTACGCCAGGAGCCGTACCGGTCCACGTATCCTCTCCGGTTTTGGTCAATGTCCAGATGCGTTGTTCCGTCGCGCCATCGTCGTAGACGAAGTCTTCGACCAGTGTCAGGGTTTCGCCGTCCCATGTCCCGTCGATATCAACCGTGAATCTGCGGGGGATATTTCCCAAAACATCCTGAAACTGACCGTAGGCCACTGTTTTGCCTTCGAAAAATTCCTCGAGGTTCAACTGCCGGTCCGACAGAAACGTTTTTGGTACCTTCGGTTTGCTGGAGCAGGCGGCAAGAAGCGCAAGGCTTACGATGGCGACGCAGGCGATGAAAGAGCGAAAGGTGATCATTGCAACGGCTTCCTTTCCGAAGTCGCGTCATACCCGTTTGACCCACTTGGATGAATCGGTTTCGAACTGGGGCTTGGACGCATTGTGGCGATCAGTTCCGCGACCTTGACGCCAAACTTGCGCATCTCGGACCGATTCATGATGACGCCGGTTTCTGTCATATACATCCAATCGGTGACATCCAACGTATGTCCACCGGCGTCATCTGGCAGAATGATACGATAGGTCAGTTTCACCGTGGACCCCGAGATGATGCCCCGACCTTCGCCCACGATATCATCCGCCATTGCCGTGAACGTGTTGCCAGTTCCCAGCGTCAGGTACCATTTGCGGGTCATCTGTTTTCCGTTGGAATAGGTGAAGTATTCGGTCAGCGTGCCAGAGTTGCCTTGCCATTCGCCGGACATGCGCGCGACAAAACTGTTCGACATTTTGCCGTTGGGGCCATAGATCAGGCCCTCGGACAAGATCTCTCCGTTCAGGTGTTTTTTCAGCGAAAAATTTGGCCCGGTGCCACTGTAATCGGACGGCGATTGCGCGCGAAAGCTCAGCAGCCTTGCACGGATGAAGACAGCGGTCAGAAGGACCAGAAGGATGATGGTGAAAGCGTTCATTTGCTTGTGACCTCGGTGGGCAGGGTCAACACCATCCCGAACGCTCCGACTTTCAGGATGCAGGGCAGTACAGCATAGGCAAGATTGAGTGTGGCCAGCGCCTGTGCGGAATTGGTTTGACCGGGGGTGAAACCGCTGCGTTCCAGCAGCGGCAGAGTGAAAAAGGCAGCCAGGGCGAGGCCCAGTTTGCCAGCGAAGGACCAGATGCCAAACGCGGCTGATGCGTTCAGCCCGGCCCGTGTAAGCACGACCGAGAACATGGCCGGCAATACGACCATATCCGCGCCCAGCGCCGCGCCCGAGGCGAGACAGATCATTGCAAACCCCGCAAGGTTTCCTGCACTCAGTGTGGCAGCGCCAATAAAGCCGGCGATCGAGAGGGGCATGGCGATGATCAGAGTCTGTTTCGGGCCAATTCTGTTACTGAGCTTTGCCCAGAGCGGGACGCTCGCGCCTGCGCTCAGGAAGAACAGGATCAACAAAGGACCTGCCTTGCCCGGCAGTTGCAGCCGGTCTTCCACAAAAAACAGAAACAGGGTGGAGGTTATGGCAACCGGGAGGCTGTTGACCAAAGCCAGCGCAAGAAGGCGCAAGCCACCGGCCTGACCCAGACCTGCAAAGGACAGGCCTGAGCCGGTGATTGGTCTGCGACGCCAGATCGGGATCGTCAGTATCAGGGTCAGAACGGACAGCAGCCCCAGAAACGCTCCGAATGCGGGGTAGCCTTGGGAGTGTGCCCCGAAAGCAACCAACAGGGCCGGAGCGCTGGCTGCGATGACCACCCCGGTCAACTGCCCGCCTTCACGATAGGCGGCCAGTGTCATCAGCTCTTTCGGATCGGTTCGCTTCGCCAGAGTTGCGCTGCGACCATATAGAAGAATGGTTCCCAGGCTGTACGCCGAGAACAGCAAGATCAGGATCGCGACCAGTTCCGGCACGCTGGCACCCTGCGGCAGATTGAAAAGCAGGGGAAACCCGATCGCCAGCCCCAAAGCCGCCATCGCCGCAAATGCAAGCTGGCCGCCGGGCCATCGGTCGATTGCCCAACCGATCAGCGGATCCTGCACCAGATCCACCAACCGGATCACCAGCAGCACCGTACCAATGACCCCAAGGCCAATACCCAGGTTCACGGCTGCAAAGCGCGGCAAGTGGATATAAAGCGGGATACCCGCCGCAGCGAGCATCAACGCATAGAGACTGACCCGGGGATAGAGCATCACCGCCCCTGTAGCCTGCGCGTGAAGGACGCGGACCGCGTGTTGTCTCCCAGGAACACGGACATGAAACTGCGCTTGATGCCCGGATACGCCATGGTGCACGTCTTTTGCCCGTTCAGCCAGAAACTGACCTTGTCGGGACCATCAGAAACCGCCAGATAGCTGTCCCCTTTTGCCACGGCTTTGAAACACCGGTTCAGTTGGTCGCGAACGGGTGCTGACCGGCCGATGCGGTCCATCTCGTCCAGGGTCGAGTTGACCAGCGCTTTCTTCTTGATGTTCTTGCGATAGGTCAGTTGCAGGGCGATATCTTCGCTCCAACTGAACGGCGCACCTTTGGGCGTATAGAGTTTGGCGTCATAGATCGGCAAACCCAGATACCGGAACGTCGCGGTTCCGCGCAGTTGGGCATCGTTCAGTTCTTCCGTGACCGGCGACGCGACCAGCCCATTGGGGATCAGCAAGGAAAGTGCAAGAAACGCTGTGCGCCATATCGCCTTATTCAGCGGCAACAGATAGGGCCGGGTCTTTCCCAGGAATGCCATTGTCAGCTCCGATGGTTTGCGGGGCGCCATTTATTCGAGCAACGACATGCATCGCGCTGGCTATCCCGTCTTCGTGAAATCCGTGCCGGTTGTAAGCACCGGCAAACCAAGTTCGGTTCTGTCCCTGCATCTCGCGGATTTGCCCCTGCGCCTTCAGGGCGGCCTTGTCGAAGACCGGATGGGCAAATTCGACCTGGTCATAGACCTTTTCCGCGGGAATTTCTGATGAAGCGTTCAGCGTTACAAACAGCGGGTCACTGTCCGGAATGTTCTGAAGCCGGTTCATCCAGTAGGTTACCCCCACATCTCCGGCTTGCGAACGATAGGTCCAGCTTGACCAGCAGGCGCGCCGCTTTGGCATCTGACCTGGGTCACAATGCAATATGGCCGTATTGGGCTGGTAGCGGATTGCGCCCAATGCAGCGGCTTCCGCGGGGGTCGCGCCATCACCTAAAATGGCAAGCGACTGGTCCGAATGGGTGGCCAGGATGATTTCATCGAACTGATCCACGGCGCCCTGGCTGTGGATGGTGACGCCCATCTCGTCACGGGATACATTCTGAACGGGGCTGGCCAGACGTATCTCTGCCCCCCGCGCACGAAGGGCCGCGTCGATCCGGCGGACATACTCTATGCTGCCGCCTTTGACCGTGTACCATTGATGCTGGTATGCGCGACCACTTGCCAGCAAAGCGTGATTGCGGAAAAACTGCACCAAAGAGCGTGCGGGGAACTGATCCACGAACTCGACCGGCGTAGACCAGATGGCACCGCACATCGGCATCAGATAATTGTGCCGGAACCAGTGACCCAGCCGCAGCTGGTCCACCAATTCGCCAATCGTGGTGTCATCGTCCTTGGCGGCTTCGGGGGCTTCTTTGCCAAACCGCAGAATATCAGCGATCATTTTATAGTAAGCCGGACGCGCCAGATTGCGCTTTTGAGCGGTCAGTGTGCGCAGATTGTTCAACCCGTATTCAATGCGGCCATTGTCGATTGTCGCGCCAAAGCTCATCTCGCTTTCGATCACGGGCACGCCCAGTTTATCAAACAGCCGGGTCAGGTAGGGATATGTCGCATAGTTGAAGACGATGAAGCCCGTATCGACCGGTTGATCCCCGTTCTTTCCGGCCATCACCGTGCGGGCATGGCCACCAAGCCGAGGTTCGGCCTCATAGACTGTCACGTCGTTGTTTTCTGAAAGATAGTAAGCGGCGGAAAGTCCCGAAATGCCTGCACCTACAATCGCGATTTTCTTCCGTACACCCCGGGGTTCGTCGAACATTCCAGCCTCTTTATGTGACAGTTTACAAGAAGATACGCAGGGTAGGCACAAGTGGATCAATCCGATTAGAAGTTTTTAACAGATGCACTACCTTGTGGCTTCTGGTTTGAGCTTCCGTGACCTGCGCTACCGTTTTGATCCGAAGCGGATGCGAGGCCGTATTATGGTGAAACACAACTGAATCGGCCCACACATGAGCAGCTTTGACGGCAAAACCATTTGGATCATCGGCGCAAGCGAAGGGCTGGGTCGCGCTTTGGCGCATGCGCTTGGCCAACAGGGTGCTTCCCTGATCCTGTCTGCGCGCAATCTTGAGCGGTTGTCCGAACTGTGTTCTGAACTGCCGGATGCGCGCGCGATCCGGTGCGATGTGACCGAGTTAGACTCTGTTCGTTCGGCTGTTGCCGAGGCGGGGCATGTCGACGGGCTGGTTTACAATGCAGGTGCGTATGACCCCATGCGTTCGGCCGAATGGGACACCGAGGCGTCGCTCAGGATGAGCGATGTGAACTATCTGGGTGCGCTACGGGTTCTGGGTGAAACCGTTCCGGGTTTTGTCCGGGCAGGCCAGGGAGAGGTTACTTTGATCGGGTCACTGGCCGGGTATCACGGGCTGCCCGCCGCAATCGGGTACGGAGCCAGCAAGGCCGCGCTGATTTCTCTGGCCGAGACGATGCGACACGACCTGGCGGGTACGGGCGTGACGGTGCGTATCGTCAATCCGGGCTTCATCAAAACCCGCCTGACCGAAAAGAACGGTTTCAAGATGCCGATGCTGATGTCGCCCGAGGATGCGGCGGATCGCGTGGTCAATGCGATGGCGCGTCGCCGTTTCCGTACGGATTTTCCGGCACCGTTTTCCTGGTTCATTCGTCTGATCGACTGTTTGCCGGATCTGCTGGTTTATCGTGGAAAATAGACTCTAACAAAACTGCCCCTGACAGAACCAGCCTGCGGACATCGCGCCCCCGTGGCCATAGAACAGCCACAGGCGCTCGCCTTGTTCTGTCACCACCACCCAGTAATCGCGTACCCCGCTGCGCCAGTTGGGGTCATCCAGCCACCATTCCGGCGCGATGCGTTCCGGGCCGGTGGCCTGCGCCAGTTGCCAGTCTCGTCCACGCCAGCGAAAGGTGCAGGGCACATTCGGGGTTTCCGGGGCCATCACGGGTTCGGGCTGCCACATCTGCAAGGGGCGGGGGCGCGGCGGGGCAGGCCAGTCGCGCGCGGGTTCCGACCAGGCCGCCGCCAGCGTCTGGGCGGTTTTCTCGGGGATATGAGAGGCCGCAGGATGCCGCCGGGTGATCGCGTCCAGCCCGACCCGCGCGCCCAGCTTGGCCGTAAGGTCATCCACGGCTGTATTGCCCTCAAGCCGGTTGCAGGCCACGCGGCGCGCTTCGGCATGACCGGCGATGGTGCGGGCGTGGATGGGTTCTGTCTGGATCGCTTCAAGCCGCAGCAAGTCGATGCCATAGCCTGCGTCGATCTTGTCAATTTTCATCTCTAACAAAGGGCGAATGCGATTTTTGTCATAGGTCGGACGGGCCAGGCCGATCTCGATGATTTCAGCGGCCTGATCCGCACGGTGGGCTTCCAGCCGCAGCGTGCGGGCCCCGCGCCCCTTCTCTTCCAGTTTGGTGCAGAGCGTTGGCAGAATCCGATCGACAGCGGCCATCACGTCTTCGACCAGGCCAATCGGGTTGGGCAGAGTCATCCGCACTGCAAAGTGATGTGGCGGACGGGCGGGCGAGACCGGCTCGGGCGCGCTGCCCATGGCCTGATCCAGACGCAACACCAGCCCGCGGCCGAACCGCCGTGCCAAACTGGCACGCGGCTGGCCCAGCAGATCACCGATCCGGCGCAGGCCCAGGCGGTTCAGTTGCGCCACGGTCTGATCGTCCAGCCGCAGCGCCGCGATGGGCAGGGGGCTGAGCGCGCCATAGGCCTGCCCCGGCGCGGCAATCCGCGCGCCACCGCCCAGCGCCATCACCTGTGGCGCGGCCCCGCCCCTGGTCCAGTGCCGCCGCTTGCTTGCCCGGGCGCGGGTGGCGCGGGCCTCTTGGTTGATGGCGTCGCCGTTGCGGTCAGACGTGGCCTCTTGCCCGGCATAGCGGGCCAGCGCCCAGGCCGCGCCCAGCGTGTCGGCGATACCCATCTGCACGCTCAGGCCCATGTCGGCGCAGTCGGTCTCAAGCACGCTCAGCAAGGTCTCTTCACCGCCGAACAGATGGGCACAGCCTGACAGGTCAACGATCAGGCCATCGGGGGCCTCTTCGGCCACCCATGGGCTGAACTTGCCCGCCCAGCGGCGCAGCGCGGTCAGAAACGCAGCCTCGGCCGGGGCGTTGCGAGGGCGGGTGATCAAGCTGGCGCACATGGCATGGGCATCGCGTACCGGCTGACCCACGCGCAATCCGGCGGCCTGCGCCTCGGCATTCAATGACGTGACGATCTGCATGTTCGACTGTTCGGCCACAACGGCCAAAGGCCCGGCATGCAGGCCCCGCGCGGCGCGGACCAGCCGTTCGGCCCCCAGACGGGGAAACCACAGCGAAAGAATTCGGCGTTTGGGCATCGGCAGGCATCAGTGATGTTCTTATTTTGTTCTTAATTCAGAATCACCTGCCGAGTCCACGCTTACCCGCAGGTCAGACGCTGAATAACACCGGCGCCGTTCACATAGACGTTCAGCCTGTCGATACGGTAATCCTGTGTGGCGATGTCATCCGGGCCCAAAACACGAGACCGTTCGGGAAGATCGGCCTGAATCGTTGAAACGGGCTGACCGACGGATTCGGCAAAGGGCTCGCCCTTGCAAAATGCCAGATCAACAGGTGCGTCTTCTGAGGTGGTGGCGACATCCTGCGGAACGCTTGTGTCTGCGCAGGCCGCCAGAAAGATAAAGATCGGTAAAAAACGGTGCATTGGCGTTCCTCATTCTGGCAATGTCGTTTCTGCAATATCAAATAATTAGCCAACCTGCCAAGAAAGCACAGTTGAAAACACCCTGTATTTGACGCAGGGTCGGGGCAAAAGTGACAGGGAGATAAGTACCATGCGTACCCGTGCTGCCGTCGCCGTACAGGCGGGCAAACCTTTGGAAGTGATGGATGTGAACCTTGAAGGCCCAAAGGCGGGCGAGGTTCTGGTTGAAATCAAGGCCACTGGCATCTGTCATACGGATGAATTCACCCTGTCGGGCGCCGACCCCGAAGGCCTGTTCCCGGCCATTCTGGGGCACGAGGGCGCCGGCGTGGTGGTCGAGGTCGGACCGGGTGTGACCAGCCTGAAGCCAGGCGATCACGTGATCCCGCTCTACACCCCCGAATGTCGCGAGTGCGAATACTGTCTGCATCCCAAGACCAACCTGTGCCAGGCCATCCGCGAGACGCAGGGCCAGGGGCTGATGCCCGACGGCACCTCGCGCTTTTCGACGCTGGATGGCGATCCGATCCTGCACTACATGGGCTGCTCGACCTTCTCGAACCATACGGTCCTGCCGGAAATCGCGCTGGCCAAGGTGCGCGAGGACGCGCCGTTCGACAAGATCTGCTATATCGGCTGCGGCGTGACCACGGGCATCGGCGCGGTGATCAACACTGCCAAGGTTGAAATCGGCAGCCGCGCCATCGTGTTCGGTCTGGGCGGGATCGGTCTGAACGTGATTCAGGGCCTGCGTCTGGCCGGGGCCGATCAGATCGTCGGCGTCGACCTGAACCCCGCCAAGGTCGAGATGGCCACCAAGTTCGGCATGACCGATTTCGTCAACCCGTCCGAGGTCGAGGGCGATCTGGTGCCCTATCTGGTGAACCTGACCAAGGGCGGCGCGGATTACACCTTTGATGCAACAGGCAATGTCGGCGTGATGCGCGCGGCGCTGGAATCGGCGCATAAAGGCTGGGGTGAGTCGATCATCATCGGCGTTGCGCCCGCGGGGGCCGAAATCTCGACCCGTCCGTTCCAGCTGGTCACTGGCCGGTCGTGGCGCGGTACAGCTTTCGGCGGTGCACGTGGGCGCACGGACGTGCCCAAGATCGTCGACTGGTACATGGAAGGGAAGATCGAGATCGACCCGATGATCACCCACACCATGGGTCTGGACGACATCAACACCGGCTTCGACCTGATGCATAAGGGCGAAAGCATCCGGTCGGTGGTGATTTACTGACAACCAGAAATTGCAAGGGCGGGGTTTAACCCGCCCTTTTTGTCTCCTATCTTCAGGATATTGATAAATATCTGAATAGAGGGACTAAATTGACCACTGAAGCAACGGAACGCCTGGCCGTTCTGATTGACGCCGAGAATGTTCCGGCAAAGCATGTTGCCGAGATTTTCGAAGAAGTTGCCACATTGGGTGAGGCAAGCCTGCGCCGGATCTACGGAGATTTCTCGGGCGGTACCCCGCAAGGCTGGAGTGCTGAGAAGCTGGCGGAATATGCCATCGTTCCGCACCAGCAATTCGCCAATACCACTGGCAAGAACGCCGGGGACATCGCCCTTGTGATTGATGCCATGGACATATTGCATTCCGGCCGGTTCGGTGGGTTTGTACTGGTGTCGTCAGACAGCGACTTTACCCGGCTTGCCAGCCGGATCCGAGAACAAGGGTTGAGTGTGTTCGGGATCGGCGAAGAAAAGACGCCCAAAGCCTTTGTCGCGGCTTGCAACCGGTTCATCTACATCGAGAATATCAAAAAGGAGGAGGTGCAGGTGAACGATTCCCCGGAGAAAGCTAAGAAGCCCTCTCCCAAACAAGAGCTGAACCATGCTTATCAGTTGATCCGGAATGTCGTGCTCAAATCCGAGGAACCGGACGGATGGGCCGGCCTTGGCTGGGTCGGCAGTCAGCTCAGCATGAACTATCCGGATTTTGACACGCGAACCTACGGCTTCAAGCGGCTGAGCGATTTGGTACGAGCCACCGGGAAGTTCGAGGAAACAGGCGAAAACGGTGGCCGGAAGATCAGACTGAAAGATCAGTAGCGGCCGCCCTACGACCCTGGCCGCGCCGAGGCGCCGGTGTCAGAGCGCGGCGAGCGGACGCGCAGAACCGGCTTGTTCGGCGATACATTGGCCCGGCTCTCGCGCCAGACAACGAACACACCGGACGCGATGATGATGCTGGCCCCGACTGCGACCCACATGTCGGGCGTTTCGCCAAAGAACATCATGCCGAATATCGTGGCCCAGATGATCTGGCTGTACTGGCTGGGCGCGACCACACCGGCGGGTGCAGCGCGATAGGCCAGAATGATCAGGTGTTGGGCGATCACGGAAAACACGCCGACCAGCGCCATCATGGCCAGATGCAACAGCGACGGCGGCTGATAAACGGCCGGTTGGGCCAGGCTCATGACCGCGATCGCCAGCAGCATCGGATACAGGATCAGGACGGCCGAGCGTTCCTCGTTCCCGATCTTGCGCACCAGCACCGATGCAAAGGCGCTGCAGAATGCGGCCATCAGGGCGGCCAGATGGCCGAGCGTGATATCCGTTGCGCCGGGGCGCAGAACGATCAGCACCCCGATCAGACCCACGCCAACCGCAGCCCAGCGCTGGGCCCGGACGACTTCGCCCAGTATCGGAATCGACAGGACCGTGACGATCAGCGGGAAAGAAAACAGCAACGAATAGACCTCGGCCAGGGGCAGGACCGAAAAGGCATAGAACGCGCAGGACATGGCTGTGACCATCAGACCCGAGCGCAGCAACACCAACCAGGGGTGATGCGGCAGGAAGTTGCCCGTGGTCCGGTCCGTCAAGATCGTCACTGCCATCGGGACAAAGGAAAACAGCGTGGCAAAAAAGATGATCTGCATCACCGAGTAGGTCCCGCCCAGCGTCTTGATCAGCGCGTCATGGGTGGCAAAGACCGCAAAGCCCGCGAATGCATAGCCAAGACCCCGGAGGGTGGTGTTCTGAGTGCTCATGGGTCAGCCTCGGGTGATGTGTCGATGTGAAGGGGCAGCACAAAAGGGGCTGTCTTGTCTCTGACTAACTCTATTTTCTCGACCCGCATAGCCCCTAATTTACCGCTAACATCGCAAGGCAGCCATGACGTGAGCTCAACGCAGGATCGGTGGCGCGTCCTTGGGCTGGCGGGCCGATTGCACCCCGGCCTTCATCCCAACACCGATGCGGCGCGCCAGAGCGACCCAGGGTGTGGCGGTTTCCGGGGGCAGGGTCTGGGTGGCGACCTTTTCGAACAGGTCCAGCCAATGGGCGAACATCTCGGGCTTTACGTCCGGTCGTTCGATATGCACCCGCTGCGGGTTGCCGTCATAGCTGCGTTCGAACAGGATGGCGTTGCGCCAGAAGGATGCGATCTTTTCCTCATGCGCGGGCCAGTCGGTGACATGGTTGGCGAATACCGGGCCTAGTACCGCGTCCTGCCGCACACGGGCGTAAAAGGCGCGAACCTGTGCGTTGATCTGCTCGGGCGTCGCGGGAAAGCGCGGCGGAAGGGTTGGTCTGGTCATGGTGGCCTGTTTTCGACTCTGTTTTTTGGCAGATAGGCGGTTCCGGCGTTATGTGACAGAGGTGGTATTGTCGCGCTGCCCCGGTGTCAGCAGGTGCCGCAACAGGGCCACGGGATGCGCCCGCAGGCTCAGGCGGGTGGCGACGTAATCCTCGACCACCTGTTCGCCCAGCGACATCCGGGGCAGATGGGCGGCGGGCTCGTCCAGCGCCTCGCCTTCCAGATCCTGCGCGAACAGCGGCAGGGGCCTGGCGGTGGCGATCGCCTTGGCCTGCCACAGCGCCTCGCGCCGGGTCAGGCCGCAGGCGGCAAAGGCATCGGCCTCGGCCAGACGCTCGATCACCGAGGGGCCAAGGCCCGCGCGGCGCCAGACGTCGTCAACCTGATGATAGCCATTGCCGCGCGCGGCGGTCAGCCAGCTGGCGTCCTCCTCGCTCAGGCCCTTGATCTGGCGAAAGCCCAACCGCAGGGCCAGCCCGCCATGGCCGTCGGGCTCCATCACGTTATCCCAGAAGCTGGCATTGATGCAGACCGGGCGCACCTGCACGCCATGTTCGCGCGCATCGCGCACGATCTGGGCGGGGGCGTAGAAGCCCATCGGCTGCGAGTTCAGCAGCGCGCAGGCGAAAATCCCCGGATGGTGGCACTTGATCCAGGCGCTGGCATAGACCAGCAGCGCAAAGCTGGCCGCGTGGCTTTCGGGGAATCCGTAGGAGCCGAACCCCTCGATCTGCGAAAAACACCGCTCGGCAAATTCGGCGTCATAGCCGTTGCGCTGCATCCCGCGCAGGAACAGGGTGCGGAATTCGCTGACATTGCCATGCTTCTTGAAGGTCGCCAGCGACCGCCGCAGCCGGTCGGCCTGTTCCGGCGTGAAGCCCGCGCCGACGATGGCGATCTGCATCGCCTGTTCCTGAAACAGCGGCACGCCCAGCGTCTTGCCCAGCACCTCGCCCAGTGCGTCCGAGGGAAAGCTGACCTCTTCCTCGCCGTTTCGCCGCCGGATATAGGGATGCACCATGTCGCCCTGGATGGGGCCGGGGCGGATGATGGCGACCTCGATCACCAGATCATAGAAATTGCGCGGCCGCATCCGGGGGAGGAAGTTCATCTGCGCACGTGATTCCACCTGGAACACGCCCACCGAGTCTGCCTTGCACAGCATGTCATAGACCGCCGGGTCCTCGGGCGGCAGGGTGGCGAGCGTATAGCTGGTCTGATGATGCTGGCCGACCAGGTCAAAGGCCTTGCGGATGCAGGTCAGCATGCCAAGGCTCAGAACATCGACCTTGAGGATGCCCAGACTGTCGATGTCGTCCTTGTCCCAGCAGATGACGGTGCGGTCCTCCATCGTGGCATTCTCGATGGGCACCAGCTCGTCCAGACGACCCTCGGTGATGATGAACCCGCCCACATGCTGGGACAGATGGCGGGGGAAGCCGTTGATCTGATGCACCAGTGTTAGAGTCTGTTTCAGGCGGCGATCCTCGGGGTCGAGGCCGATTTCGCGCATCCGTTCCGCCTCGAGCCCCGAGGCCGAGAAGAACCCCCACAGCTGCGAGGACAGGGCGGAAATCGTGTCCTCGGTCAGGCCCATGGCGCGGCCCACCTCGCGGATGGCGCGCTTGCCGCGATAGTGGATCACCGTGGCGCACAGCCCCGCGCGGTGGCGGCCATAGCGTTCATAGATGTGCTGGATCACCTCTTCGCGGCGTTCATGTTCGAAATCGACGTCGATGTCGGGCGGCTCGTCCCGCGCCTCGGAGACGAAACGTTCGAACACCATGGTGCCCATCTCGGGGCTGACCTCGGTGATGCCGAGACAGAAACAGACGACAGAGTTCGCCGCCGAGCCGCGCCCCTGGCACAGGATACCGCGGCCGCGGGCGAAATGGACGATGTCGCGGACGGTCAGGAAATAGGGTTCGTATTTCAGCTTGCCGATCAGCGTCAGTTCATGCGCCAGCATCTTTTTGGCTTTCTCGGACGCCCCGGCGGGATAGCGCCATTTCAACCCTTCATGCGCCAGCCGATGCAGGCGCTGGGTCGGGGTTTCCTTGTCGCTGCCCTCGCTGGGATATTCATAGCGCAGCTCGTCCAGCGAGAATGTGAGTTCCTGGCTGAGCGCATAAGCGCGGGCCACGGCGTCCTCAAAGCCCTTGAAGATGCGCAGCATCTCGGGTTCCGAGCGCAGGCGCTGTTCGCCATTGGCCAGCGCGTGGCGGCCCAGATCGTCCACCTTGCGGCGCAGGCGGATCGCGGTCAGCACATCACCCAGCTTGCGGCGCGACCCGTGATGCATCATCGGTGCGGCGCTGGCGATTGTGGGCAGACCCAGATGATATGATTCAGTCTCTAACAAATGGAAAAATGCCGCATCCGCCCCGTCATAGCGGGGATGCATCAGCAGATGCATGCGCCCGGCAAAGCGGCGCGTCAGCTGTTGCGCCTGTGTCCGCCACCCGCTCGCGCCGCCGCTCGGACGGCCCGCCTGTGGCCAGAGCAGCAGGTGCAGACCGTCGGAAAATTCCAGCAGGTCGGACAGGTGCAGGATGCACTCGCCCTTGGCCGCGCGCAGCCGTCCGGTGGACAGGAGGCGGCACAGGCTGGCCCAGCCCTGCCGGTTGATGGGCAGGACGGTGACGGGCGGGGCATCGGTAAAAATCAGCCGCGCCGCCGGGATCAGGCGCGGCACCGCATGCACCGGGAACGAGGGTGGTTTCGGGATGTGATCGGGGCAGGGCGGGCCGATGGGCGTGTTCTGCTCCTCCCACGCGCGGCGCTCGCGCACCTTGCGGGCGATCTCGCGCGCCTGGGTATGGGCGCGGACGATGCCGGCCACCGAGTTGTCATCGGCGATGGCGATGGCGGGCAGGCCCAGGGTGACGGCGCGCTCCATGTACTCCTCGGGGTGCGAAGCCCCGGTGAGGAAGGTGAAGTTCGACGTGATCGACAGCTCGGCATACATGGCGATTCCACATTATATTCACGTTTTGTTCTTTTTCGAGTCCTTTGCGCAGGAAACGGGTCGCCTGGACCAGGCCAGGCGCGCATGGTTGCAGAAAAAGGAGACCTGATATGTTCAAGATCACCGCTCTGCCCACTGACGAAGTCCGCGCCCTTCAGGCAGGTCAGCCTGATGCATATGGCGCCGCGCCCGAGCGCGCCGTTTCGTCGGGGGCTGGCAATCCCTGTCGCCACTGCCTGAAGAACATTCCCGAAGGCGCAGAGATGCTGATATTGGCGCATCGCCCCTTTTTAGAGCCACATCCATACGCTGAAACAGGGCCGATCTTTCTGTGCGCAACGCCTTGCGAGCGCTATGAAGGCGGCGCCCTGCCCGAGATTTTGACCAGTGCACCCGACTATCTGATCAAGGGGTATGGACCGGATAACCGGATCGTCTATGGCACCGGCGCAATCACGCCCAAAGATCAGATCGACGCAAAAGTCAGCGATATTTTTGCCCGCCCGGACGTGGCCTATATTCACGTCAGATCGGCGCGGAACAACTGCTACCAAGCGCGGATAGACCGGGCTTAGAGCTTGACCCGGTGCAGGCCCCGGCGCGGCTGGTCCTGATCGTCGGCCGGAGCATCGTCGGTCCGCGAGGAGGTCAGGGCCAGGAACACATCCTCGAGATCGGCCTCTTCGGTACGCACGTCGCGGATGCGGATGCCCGCCGCCCGGACGGATTCCAGAACCTGCTCGGCGCTGGTCCGGGCGCTGCGATATTGCAGTATAAGGCTGCCGTCTTCACGTAAGCTGGCCTCGACGCCTTCGGTCACCGGCAGGTCGACCACCGGGGTGTCCGGCACAATGACCATGGTCCGGCTGTCCATGCGGCCCAGCAGGTTGGCGGTACTGTCCTGAGCGATCTTTTCACCGTGGTTGATGATGGCGATTTCGTCGCACATCTCCTGCGCTTCTTCCAGATAGTGGGTGGTCAGGATGATGGTCACGCCCTGCTGATTCAGCTTGCGCACATTGGCCCACAGCATCTGGCGCAGTTCGATATCCACGCCTGCCGTGGGTTCGTCCAACACGAGGATTTTGGGGTGATGCACCAGCGCCTTGGCCAGCAGCAGCCGCCGCCGCATCCCGCCCGACAGCGTGCGGGCATAGGCCTCGGCCTTGTCGCTGAGGCCGACCAGTTCAAGGATTTCATCGCTGCGACGTTCGGATTTCGGTACGCCGTACAGGCCTGCCTGTACTTCCAAGGCGCCCCGCGGGGTGAAGAACGGGTCAAGGTTCAGTTCTTGCGGCATCACACCAATCGCGGCGCGGGACTGCCGCGGATTCTGATCCTGATCGAAGCCCCAGATCGACACACGGCCCGAGGACTTCACCACCAACCCGGCCAGAATATTGATCAGGGTCGATTTCCCGGCGCCGTTCGGGCCCAGCAGCCCGAAAACCGAACCCCTCGGAACAGTCAAATCAATGCCTTTCAGCGCGTGTTTCTCAGGCTGACCCTTGCCGCCACGATAGGTCTTGCGCAGACCTTCGATCCTGATTGCCGCATCGCTCATGTGGCTCTTGCCCCCGGATTGCTCATCGCTCATAAACGCACCTAATACATGCCCGCGAGGCCGACAACCGAAGAAGGATCGCCAGCCGTGACCATCGAAGCGCCGGAAACCAAGATCGTCGAAACCGCCCGTGTCGCCTGTGACGGCGGCGAAGGCGCATTGGGCCATCCGCGCGTCTGGCTGCAAATCCCCGAGGATACAGGCTGGGTCGAATGCCCGTATTGCGACTGCAAATATGTGCTGAAGGGCCGTGAACAGGGCTGATTGCCCGATCAACCGGGTTTTGCCCAAATATTGCCTCGGTTTTCATGTTAGTGCTTTGGCGCAACCAAAGCAGGGATACGTGATGACCGGAACTTCGGCCACTGACACTGTGAACCCGGTTTTCGGCTGGGTTGGGTTCTGCATCGCGTCTTTGGCGTTGTTTGCTGCGTTGTTCGTATTCTGGGCGGGGCCCTTTGCACCTCAGCAGACTGCGGGTGTGTCGCTGGGCGAACTGGCGGCCGAGATCGGCAAATCGACCCTGAGGGCCGCTGCGGGGATGGAACAGCCCGAGCCCGTTGCCCGCGCCCGCGATCTGGATGATTTCCTGCGGATCGGTGTCGCCATGCTTGGCGGGCTTGCGATCGTCGTATCGGCCGTTGGCATCCTGCGTCACGAAAAGCGGCGCCCTGCCATCGCCGGAATGGTTATCGGTACGGGGGCAATCCTGTTCCAGTTCTTTGCCTTTGCGTTTTTTGCCTTGCTGGGGGTGTTGGTGATCATGGCTTTGCTGAACAGTTTCTCTGACGTCTTCTCGGGATTGTTTGGCGGTTAGGCTGCGTTCTTGGCTGGTCACCCGCGCGACCCTGTGGCAGAACCATCCCTGACCGACAGGGAGCGCGCGCATGAGCAATTTCGGAAAAGGATGTCACCTGCATCTTATCGACGGATCGGCCTTTATTTTCAGGGCCTATCACGCGCTGCCTCCGCTGACGCGCAAGTCGGATGGTCTGCCGATTGGGGCGGTGTCCGGGTTCTGCAACATGCTTCAGAAATATGTCGAAGGGAACACCGGGCCGGATGCGCCAACCCATGTGGCGGTGATCTTCGACAAGGGGTCGCACACATTCCGGAATGATCTGTACGACCTGTACAAGGCCAACCGCGAAGCGATGCCCGAGGACCTGCGCCCGCAAATTCCACTGACCCGCGAGGCGACAAAAGCGTTCAATATCGCGTGCAAGGAACTCGAAGGCTATGAGGCCGACGACATCATCGCCACCCTGACCGTTCAGGCGCGCGAGGCTGGGGGCCGCGTGACCATCGTAAGCTCTGACAAGGATCTGATGCAGTTGGTCGGTGACGGCGTCGAGATGCTGGATGCGATGAAGAACAAGCGCATCGACCGGGACGGGGTGATCGAGAAGTTTGGAGTTGGCCCCGAGCGCGTCGTGGATGTTCAGGCGCTGGCGGGGGATTCCGTTGACAATGTGCCGGGCGCTCCGGGAATCGGGGTCAAGACGGCGGCGCTGTTGATCAACGAATACGGTGATCTGGAAACACTGCTGGACCGGGCCGAGGAAATCAAACAGCCCAAGCGCCGGCAGACCCTGATCGAAAAGCGCGATCAGATCGAACTGTCGAAGAAACTGGTGCAGCTGGACGAGAACACACCGCTGGATTTCACGCTGGATGACCTTGAAGTGAGAGAGCCCGATGCAGAGACCCTGCTGGGTTTTCTGGCGGATATGGAATTCCGCACACTGACCAAACGGATCGCCGACAAGCTGGGGGCCGAAGCACCGGCCATCGCCGACGCTCCGGCGCCTGCGGCCAAGGAAGTTGAGGCCGAGACGATCCCGTTTGACGCGGCAAAGTATGAATGTGTCCGTGATGCAGCAGCTTTGCAAAAATGGATCGATCAGGCCCATGAACGAGGCTGGATCGCTGTTGATACCGAAACCACCGGTCTGAATGAAATGATAGCCGATCTGGTCGGTATTTCGCTGTGTGTCGAGGCCGGCGAAGCCTGTTACATCCCGCTGACCCACCGCGATGGTGCGGCGGATGATCTGTTCGGGTCAGACGCGCTGGCTGACGGGCAAATGCCGCTGGATGAGGCGCTGACGCTGCTGAAGCCGGTGCTTGAGGACCCGTCGATCATCAAAATCGGGCAGAACATGAAATACGATGCCAAGATTTTCCGGCGTCACGGTATCGATGTGGCCCCGATCGATGATACGATGCTGATGTCCTATGCCATGCATGGCGGTGAGCACGGGCACGGTATGGATACACTCTCGGAACGGTATCTCAGCCACACGCCGATCCCGATAAAGCCGCTGCTGGGGTCAGGCAAGTCTGCGATCACCTTCGACAAGGTGCCGATCGACGAGGCCACCGCCTATGCCGCCGAGGATGCGGATATAACGCTGCGCCTGTGGCAACTGTTCAAACCGCAGCTCCACCGGGTGCAGGTGACGACTGTCTACGAGACGCTCGAACGACCACTTGTGCCGGTTCTGGCCGAGATGGAGATGCATGGCATCAAGGTCGACCGCGACGTGCTGAGCCGTATGTCGAACGCCTTTGCCCAGAAAATGGCCGGTTTAGAGGCTGAAATCCACGAACTGGCGGGTGAGAACTTCAATGTCGGCTCACCCGCGCAGTTGGGTGAGATCCTGTTCGACAAGATGGGCCTGGAAGGTGGCAAGAAGGGGAAAACCGGCAAGTACTCGACCGGGGCTGATATTTTGGAAGATCTGGCGACCGAGCATGAACTGCCGCGCAGGGTGCTGGATTGGCGCCAGTTGTCCAAGCTGAAATCAACCTATACCGACGCGCTTCAGACCCATATCAACCCCGACACGGGCCGGGTGCACACGTCTTATGCCATCACCGGGGCGAATACCGGACGTCTGGCCTCGACCGACCCCAATTTGCAGAATATCCCCGTGCGCACCGAGGAGGGCCGCCGCATCCGCGAGGCCTTTGTCGCCGAGCCGGGCAATGTTCTGGTCAGCCTCGACTACAGCCAGATCGAGCTGCGCATCCTGGCGCATATCGCCGACATTTCGACCCTGAAACAGGCCTTTGCCGACGGGCTGGACATCCACGCCATGACCGCGTCGGAAATGTTCGACGTGCCGCTGGACGAGATGACGCCGGACATCCGCCGTCAGGCCAAGGCGATCAACTTTGGTGTGATCTATGGCATCTCGGGCTTCGGACTGGCGCGCAACCTGCGCATCCCGCGGGCCGAGGCACAGGGTTTCATTGACCGCTATTTCGAACGCTTTCCGGGCATTCGCCAGTACATGGATGACACGGTGGCATTTGCCAAAGAGCACGGTTATGTCCAAACCCTGTTCGGGCGCAAAATCCACACGCCCGAGATCAACGCCAAGGGGCCGCATGCAGGATTCTCGCGCCGGGCGGCGATCAACGCGCCGATTCAGGGCACTGCGGCGGATGTGATCCGACGCGCGATGGTGCGGATGCCGGGTGCGATCAACGGGCTGCCCGCCAAGATGCTGTTGCAGGTCCATGACGAATTGTTGTTCGAAGTCGCCGAGGATTCCGTGGATCCGCTGATCGACGTGGCGCGCGAGGTTATGGAGGGTGCCTCGGACCCGGCGGTGAAACTGGATGTGAAGCTGAGCGTGGATGCTGGCCAGGGTGCGAACTGGGCCGAGGCGCACTAGCACCAGGTCAGCCTTCCGGGTCAGCCCTGTGGCCTGACCCACCCTTCGACCATACGTTTCACCGAAGGTCCTAGGACCAGGATCACCGTGAACGCGATGGGCCAGCAAAAGGCCCAGGACGCCATCCAGTCACCAAGCGTTTCAGGATGGAACCCCACTGCCTTGACCGTAGCGATCCCGGTGACAATGCACGACATCAGTCCTGACATGATCAGTCCAAAGATGGCATGGGCAAAGCGGGCAGGAATCATAACGGGCATCCTCGAAAGCGGTTTGCCCGTTTTGTGCGCCTTTCGGGCAGCGAATTCCAGCCCGATGAACGGCGTCAACGTCGCATCCAAGCCAGGGTCGCATCTGTTCGAGCCGTCGAAGGCGCGTATTCGGCGCTGACCCAACCGGTGTAACCAGCATCATCCATTGCCGCGAAAAGCTGCGCGAAATCCGTAGGCCCGCGCCCCGGTTCAGAACGTTCGGGGGCGGCCCCAATCTGGGCGTGGACAACACTGGGGTGAAAACGCTCCCAGACGGCCAGCGCGTCGCCGTGGATCATATGTGCGTGAAAACTGTCATATTGCAGACCGACATTCGGGCGATCCACGCGGCCCAGTACCTCGGTCGCCAGATTATAGTCGTTCAGGAAATAGCCGGGTTGGGACATCGGATTGAGGGGTTCGATCGTAAATGTCTGCTGCGGTGCGAAATCGGCGGCCCACTGCAAGTTTTGCACGAAGCAGTCCAACGCATCCGTCCCGGCTGCGTATCCGGACATTATATGAATGAAGCCCGGCCGCAGCACCTGAGCGTAGCGCAGAACGCGGCGGATATCAGACTGAAACCGGGACGCACCGCCGGGGATGGCGGCATAACCCGGTGCGCCACCGGTATAATTCGGCGGGGGCGCGTTGATCAGAACCAGTTCGAGCCCGTTGGCCAGCAAGGCACGACGGGTTTCTTTTGCAGCAAGTTCGTACGGAAACAGGATCTCGACCGCCTTGAACCCGGCATCTGCCGCTGCCTGAAACCGGTCCAGATACGGAAGTTCGGCAAAGAGCAAAGAGATATTCGCGGCGAATTTTGGCATAGGCGGCCCATGGATTTCAGGTGGCCCGACCTTATCCGCGCGTTGATTTCTGTGAAAGTGACAGAAAACGACAGTTTGTCGAAATTCGACCAGATCGACCCGATGAAATCGGAAACGCTTCCTGCATTGCGGCGAATCAATTTTCTGACGCCGTGCCAATGGAAGGTTTGAAAACGATGGCGATGAGCCCAGACCCCGTCCGCGGGAACAGCCTTTCTGCGCCGGCGGGACAGCATTCTGCCTTGTCGGGCAACGGGTTGGCCGTGGCTTCGATGCTGACATGGGCGGCCGGGTTTCCGGCGGCCGAAGTGCTGTTGCAAACATGGCCGCCCGTCGCCCTGTTGGCCGCGCGACTGGCGCTTGCCGTGTTGGTGATGGTGCCGGTCTGGGTGATTCTGGACGGGCCGCGCCGGGTTGTTTCAGCCCGCTGGGGTCATGCAATGACCGTCGGCGGCCTTGGAATCGGGTCGGGAATGTTCCTGTTGATCTTGTCGCAAAAGCTAACTGACCCGGTGACGGTGGCAATCATCGTCTCTTGCGCACCTTTGGTGGCCACATTGCTTGAATTGGCTGCTGGCACACGCCGGCTGAAGTGGAATTTTGCGCTGGGCGTAGCTGTATCGATTGTCGGCGGGTTGATCGCCACCAGCGCTTTGGCCCCGGCCCAGTTGGGTCTGGGCGCGGCCTGTGCGGTTGGATCAACGGTGCTGTTCTGCTGGGCCAGCATGGCAACCGCCCGGGATTTCGCCGAACTGAGCCAGACCGGGCGCACGACGATCACCTTTGTCGGAGGGCTGGCCATGGCATCGCTGCTGGTTTTCGGATCGGCGCAGTTTGGTCTGGACGTGATGCCTGCAACTGCGTTCGACATGCAGCAGGCAGGCATGCTGATGATCTATGCGCTTATCTCCATGGGTCTCAGCCAGGTATTTTTCATCACCTCCGTCGGCAAGCTGGGCGTGGCGCTGGCCTCTTTTCACATCAATGTCGCCCCGTTCTACGTGATGCTGATCATGCTGATGCTGGGGGACGAATGGAACTGGACCCGGGCATTGGGTGCGAGCATTGTTGCAATGGCTGTCGTGCTGGCACAGGATCGCGCGCCACGGTTAGCTCAGGTCGGCTGAGGGGATCAGGCCAAAGAACTGCCCGCCTGACCAAACACCGAACCAGCCGTCATGGTGCGTTCCGATCTCGACGAGGCGGTAAAAGCTTTTGCGGTCTATCCGAGCTTCGAGGTTGTCGCGGATCAATATGTAGGGTGAGGGTTCGTCTGTTTCAGGGTCTATAACAATTCGGATCGGATGATCAGCTCCGGCCAAGGCCCGGTCGCCAACATGGGTTGTGAAGGTCAAGGACTGGTCCTTTCCATCCCCGTCCCGGTCGAAATCCACAGCGACAAACGGCGCGTCTTCGACAGTGATTCCCACCTTCTCGACCGGGGTGACGAGGAAGTACTTGCCGTCTTCCTTCTTAAGAATTGAGGAAAAAAGCTTCACAAGCTCGAAACGGTTGATGGGTGAGCCTAAATAACTCCATGTGCCATCTTTTGCGATCTTGATGTCCAGATCGCCGCAAAACGGAGGATTCCAGAGGTGAACGGGCGGTAAACCGTTGGTTTTGGCCGCTTTGACCGATGCCGCCAGACCATCTGGCGACGGTTTCACAGGTTTTTGTCCGCTCATTGCTTTTGCCATTTCCTCTCAGCGCGATACACTTCAATCATAATAGTCCACGGAAGGGAAAGTCATGACCGAACCTGCCGACCTCGTAGCCGAGATCGAAGCGCTGGAAAACAAGCTGCAAGAGGCCAAGGCCTCGATCACCCGCCGCTTCATCGGGCAGGAGAGGGTCGTGGACCTGACGCTGACCGCACTTTTGTGCGGCGGCCATGCCCTGTTGATTGGTCTGCCGGGTTTGGGCAAGACACGCCTGGTCGAGACTTTGTCGACGGTGATGGGCCTGCATGGCAGCCGCATTCAGTTCACTCCCGATCTGATGCCCGCCGATATTCTTGGGTCCGAGGTTCTGGACACTGCCGACGATGGCAGCCGCCATTTCCGGTTCATTCCCGGCCCGATCTTCTGTCAACTGTTGATGGCGGATGAAATCAACCGGGCAAGCCCGCGGACACAATCGGCGCTGTTGCAGGCGATGCAGGAACGCACCGTTACCGTGGCAGGCGAGGACCGTTCATTGGGTACGCCGTTCCACGTGCTGGCAACGCAAAACCCGATCGAGCAGGAAGGCACTTATCCGCTGCCCGAAGCCCAGCTTGACCGGTTCCTGGTGCAGATTGACGTCGAATATCCCGACCGCCAGACCGAGCGGGATATCCTGCTGGCCACGACCGGGGTTGAAGAGGAAGAGGCACATCAGATTTTCAGCAAGGAAGAGTTGCTGGCTGCGCAGGTGTTGTTGCGCCGGATGCCGGTCGGAGAATCCGTCGTTGAACTGATCCTTGATCTGGTGCGGGCCTTCCGCCCCGAAGAACCCGGTGTGTCCGAACGGGTTGCCGAAACCGTGGCCTGGGGTCCGGGCCCCCGTGCCGCGCAGGCGCTGATGATGACGGTGCGGGCGCGTGCCATGTTGCAGGGACGCCTGGCACCAAATGCCGAGGATGTTCTGGATATGGCGCGCCCGGTGCTCAGCCACCGGATGGCACTGAACTTTGCGGCAAGGGCGCGTGGTGACAGCCTTGCAGAGCTGATTGACTCGACCGCTGTCGGGCTGATCCGGACCGAGGCCGCGGCGTGAATGCCGAGCTGACCCTTCGCGAAAGATCTGAAGCCGAGGCATCGCGGCTGCCGCCCCTTTTGGCGAGGGCCGAGCACTTGGCCGGAACTGTCCTACTGGGCGACCACGGTCGACGGCGGTCCGGGATGGGGGATGATTTCTGGCAATACCGCCCGGCGCAGGTCGGCGACAGCCGTCGCATGATCGATCACCGCCGCTCGGCGCGGGGGGATCAGCAGTTCGTACGTGAACGGGAATGGCAGATCGCGCAATCCGTGATGTTATGGGTCGATCAGGGGGCTTCGATGCGGTTTGCGTCCGACAAGACCCTGCCGACCAAAGCGGATCGCGCGCGGCTGTTGGGGCTGGCGACATCCATCCTTCTGGTGCGCGGCGGTGAACGCGTAGGTCTGACCGGCACCACCTTGCCGCCCCGGCGCGGCAATGCGCAGATCATCCGGCTGGCGCAGGCCTGGTCCGAGGATAATCAAGCGGATTACGCCCCGCCCGAACACCGCGCCATGATCCCTCATGCCCGCGCCGTGTTCATCTCGGATTTTCTGGGCCCTATGGATGAGGTTGAACTTGCCTTGACCAAAGCCGCCGACCGTGGCGTGCGCGGCGTGGTTCTGCAAGTGCTGGATCCGGGTGAGGAGTCGTTTCCCTATCGCGGGCGCACCATTTTCGAAAGCGTCGGAGGGTCTGTCCGACACGAAACGCTCAAGGCCGCCGAGCTGCGGGACCGTTATCTGGAACGCCTGGCGCATCGCAAGGACGCGCTGAGGCAACTGTGCCGAGCGACGGGCTGGCAACTGGGCCTGCACCACACGGGCGACAGCGCACAAGCGGCTCTGTTATGGCTTTATCGGGCCTTGGATGGGGGCACGCGATGACGGTTCTGGCGGGCATCGGCTTTACCGCGCCATGGGTGTTGCTGGGTCTTCTGACCCTGCCGATCCTGTGGCTGATCCTGCGCGCGGTTCCGCCGGCACCGATCCGCCGCTTGTTCCCGGCGGTCACGCTGCTGTTGGGCCTGAAAGATGACGAAAGCGTATCCGACCGCACCCCATGGTGGCTGCTGCTGCTGCGGATGCTGGCGGCGGCTGCGATCATCATCGGGCTGGCAGGGCCGGTTCTGAACCCGTCACGGGATGAAACCGGAACCGGGCCGCTGCTGCTGGTGCTGGACGCCAGTTGGGCCGGAGCCGCGCGCTGGCCGGCGACACTTGACCAAATCGACACGCAACTGTCGGAGGCCGGGCGCGCGGGCCGAACGGTTGCAATTTTGCGCCTGACAGAACCGGAAACACCGGTATTTCAGGCTGCGGAAGCGTGGCGCGGGCGTTTGCCTGGGCTGACCCCGAACCCCTGGCAGCCGAATGCGGATCAGGTTGCTCAGACCATTGCCGCGTTGAACGCCGTTGACGGCGGATTTGATACACATTGGTTCAGTGACAGGCTGGACTATGCAGACCACGCTGAACTGGTGTCCAGCCTTCAGGCGCGCGGAGATGTGACGGTCTATCAGGCGGCGTCCCGGCCCGTTGCGATTCGGCCTGCGGCCTATCAGGACGGGCTGATCCAATTGACCGTTCAGCGCGCGGGCTCCGGACCGGAAGACCGCGTGACGGTACTGGCGCAAGGCCGTGATCCGGCGGGTACGGCCCGGGTGCTGCATTCCGTTGAGCTGACCCTTGAAGCCGGCGAAACCACGGCGCAGGCCGATCTGGCGCTGCCGTCGGAATTGCGCGCCCGTATCACACGGTTTGAAATTCAGGGCCAAAGGTCCGCCGGGGCTGTGACTTTGACGGATGATAGTCTGCGCCGGCGCGAGGTTGCGCTGATTGCCGGAACCCGCAACCGTGAAGGGCTGGAGCTGTTGTCACCCCTGCATTACCTGACGCAGGTCCTGGTCCCGACCGCGGATTTTGTCGATGGCGGCCTGCTTGAGGTTCTGCCCGCCAACCCGGATGTGATCGTCCTGTCGGACGTGGCGCAGATGTCGGAGCCGGAAGAGGCCGCTTTGATCGAATGGGTCGAACAGGGCGGGCTTCTGCTGCGTTTTGCCGGTCCGCGCATGGCGGCCAGCGATCTGGGCAGGGACACCGAAGACACCCTGTTGCCGGCGCGGCTACGCAGCGGTGGACGATCCGTCGGCGGTGCGATGAGCTGGGGCGAAGCCAAGACGCTGGCGCCGTTCCCCGAAAGCTCTCCGTTTTTCGGCTTGGATATCCCAAAGGACGTGGTTGTATCGACCCAAGTCATGGCGCAACCAGACCCTAACTTGGCGGATCGCGTGATTGCTTCGCTGTCCGACGGAACTCCGTTGGTGACACGCAAGGCTTTGGGGCTTGGGCAGGTGGTGCTGTTTCACGTCACTGCGGATGCCGAATGGTCCACCCTGCCGTTGTCGGGCCTATTCGTCGAGATGCTGGATCGTTTGGCCGTGGCTTCGGCAGCCAAGTCGCGGCAAGAATCGCAACTGCAAGGCACCACGTGGGAGCCGGTTCAGATTATGGACGGGTTTGGCGCCCTGTCAGATGCCGGAACCCTGGCCGGTGTGGATGGCGTTCAGCTGATCTCGGGCCGGATCGGGCCAGATTTGCGTCCGGGTCTCTATGAAAGCGGCAAGCAGAAGCTGGCATTGAACGTGGTCTCGGAAGAAACCGAGCTGCGCCCGGTGACCTGGCCCGCCAATGTGCCGATCAAAGGGCAGGAGGTCAGCACGGAAACCCCGCTTGGTGGCCTGTTACTAAGCCTCGCACTGATCTTGCTGACGGTTGACGTGATTGCCTCGCTGGCCTTGTCGGGCAGGCTGGGTCTGGCGCGAACGGCGGCTGCCGCGATGGCCGCTTTTCTGCTGGTGCCGGACGTACAGGCGCAGACGCCCGAAGATACCGAATTTGCCCTTGCCGCAACGCACGAGCTTGTGCTGGCGCATGTGCTGACCGGTGAGGCGCAGGTGGACGATATTGCCGAGGCCGGATTGCGCGGCTTGGCGCAAACCCTGTTCTTTCGCACCTCTGTCGAACCGGCGGACCCAATCGGCGTTGATCTGGAACGAGACGAGCTGGCATTCTTTCCGCTTCTCTACTGGCCCATTACGCCGAACCAGCCGCAACCTTCGGCCGAGGCGTATATCAAACTGAACGCCTATTTGCGTTCGGGTGGGATGATCCTGTTTGATACGCGCGATGCGGATATTGCCGGTTTCGGCGCATCCAGTCCGAATGGCCGCAAGTTGCAGCAACTGGCCGGACCGCTGAATATCCCTGCATTAGAGCCGATTCCCCGCGATCACGTCCTGACCAGAACATTCTATTTGCTCCAGGATTTCCCGGGCCGCTATTCCGGCGCAGAAGTCTGGGTCGAAGCTGCACCCGGGGATGCAGAACAGATCGAAGGGATGCCTTTCCGAAACCTCAATGACAACGTGACACCGGTGGTTATCGGCGGCAATGACTGGGCCGGGGCCTGGGCCGTGGATCGCAACGGCCAGGCCCTTTTGCCTGTCGGTCGTGGGTATGCCGGGGAACGGCAACGCGAACTGGCCAATCGTTTTGGCGTCAATCTGGTGATGCACGTGCTGACCGGGAATTACAAATCCGATCAGGTCCACGTGCCCGCCCTTTTGGACAGGTTGGGACAATGACCGGAACCGTCATATTCGACCCTCTGATCCCGTGGCCGCTTTTGGCTGCTGTGGGGGCGATTGCCACTGTCGGAGTAGCTCTGGCCTTGTGGCGCGGTTTGTCGGGCTGGGCCCTGCGGGGATTGGCGGCCCTGGTTGTCGTCGCGGCACTGTCCGGTCCGGTCTATCAAGTCGAGGACCGCGCGCCGCTGACGGATATCGTTTTGATGATCGAGGATGAAAGCGCCAGCCAGACACTTTCGGACCGGGCCGAACAGACTGCGCAGGCCGCCGAAGATCTGGCCGCCGAGATCGAGGCGCGGGACAATACGGAACTGCGCCGCATTCGGGTCGGCGACGGTGACGGGGATGAGGGCACGCAGGTCATGGCCGCCCTGAATGAGGCCCTGGCCGAAGAACCGCGTGCGCGCATCGCAGGCATTCTGGTGATATCGGACGGGATCGTGCACGATGCCGATCAGGCCCCGGAATTGCCGGCGCCGATGCATCTGCTGCAAACCGGGCGTGCGGACGACTGGGATCGCCGGCTTATCGTCCGAAATGCGCCTGCTTTTGCCATCATCGGTGAATCGGTGACTTTGACCCTGCGCGTTGAAGACAGCGGAGCAGCCCCCGCGAGTGCCGCGACAGCGCCGTTGGAGATTTCCGTGGATGGTGGTGAGCCTCAGCAACTGAGTATTCCAATCGGTCGGGATGTCGAACTGCCTGTCACCCTGCCTCATGGCGGGCGCAACGTGATCCAGTTTTCCGTGCCCCTGGCCGAAGGCGAGTTGACCGACCGCAACAACACCGCGCTGATCCAGATGAACGGCGTTCGGGATCGCCTGCGCGTTCTGCTGGTCTCGGGTGAACCTCATCCGGGCGGGCGCACATGGCGCAACCTGCTGAAATCCGACAGCTCGGTCGATCTGGTGCATTTCACCATCCTGCGCCCGCCCGAGAAGCAAGACGGCGTGCCGGTGGACGAATTGTCTTTGATCGCCTTCCCGACCCGCGAGTTGTTTCTGGAAAAGATCAACGATTTCGATCTGATCATATTCGACCGCTACAAGCGGCGCGGCATCCTGCCTGCGATCTATCTGGACAACGTCACCAGTTATATCAATGACGGCGGCGCGGTTCTGATTGCGGCCGGTCCCGATTTCGCCGGAGCTGACAGCATATTCCGGTCGCCGCTGGCGCCGATCCTGCCGGCGCAACCTTCCGCGCGTGTCTTCGAGGAACGCTTTGTTCCGAAGGTCAGCGAGTTGGGTCAGCGCCACCCGGTGACTACAAACCTTGGCGATTCCGAGGATTGGGGGGCCTGGTTGCGCCAGATCGATGTGAACCATCGCTCGGGCGAGGTTCTGATGACGGGCATTGACGAACGCCCCCTGCTGGTTCTGGACCGAGTGGGAGAAGGGCGTGTTGCGATGCTGGCATCGGACCACGCCTGGCTGTGGAGCCGTGGCTTTGAAGGCGGCGGCCCGCAACTGGAGCTTTTGCGCAGGTTGGCCCATTGGATGATGAAGGAACCCGAACTCGAGGAGGAGGCGCTGTGGGCCGAAGCCAACGGCCAATCCATGCGCATCATTCGACAGACGCTTGGGGATGATGTGGGTCCGGTGACTGTGACGCGCCCGAACGGCGAAACGCTGGAAATCACCTTGCAAGAGGTCTCTCCGGGGCGGTTCGAAGCGCAATACTATGGGCCCGAAATTGGTCTTTACCGTTTGCAGGAAGGTGACCACATGGCCGTGATCGGGCTTGGTCCCGCCGCGCCGAAGGAGTTTGAACGCACCATCGCAACGGGGGATGTTCTTGAACCGGTTCTGGCCGGCATGCGGGGCGGCGTGATCCGGGTGGAAGATGGGTTGCCGTCGATCCGCAACGTGCGCGCCGGGCGCCCGGCGGCTGGTCGGGGCTGGATCGGTCTGACCCCGCGCGATGCCTACGAGACTCGTGATGTTACCCAGGCGGGTCTGCTGCCACCTTGGCTGGTATTGCTGTTGGCAGGAGGTTTCCTGTTGGGCGGTTGGCTGCGCGAGGGGCGGCGCTAATCGATCCTGATTGACGCCCTGTCGGATTGACCTTGCGCATCCACCACGACAAGTGAGGTGAAGCCGGTCCCCGGATTTGGGATTTCAAACTCTCGTCGCCGCTGCCCGGTCAGCACCGGCACGCCATCTGCCAGTACGGAAAACGGCCCGACGCCGCCACGCAGTTTGACCGTCAGAGGTGCTCCTGACGTCTCTAGCACGGCATTATCGGGCGGGAACAGCAGGTCCGGCGCGGAAGGATCATCCTTGAAAGCCGTCGTGCGGGGGCGAAATCGCTGCAACGGCTGAGGCAATTGGGCCGCGCCGACAAGCAAGGTCGAAGGCGGCGGTGGGCGCAGGGGCGTGAGGTCGGGTTTAAACAGGTTGAAAGCCTCGGCCAACAGGGGTGCGGCAAGGTCGCCCCCGAATGCACCGGGAACAGGCGTTCCATCGGCGCGGCCCAGCCAGACCCCTATGACGTGCTGCCCGTCAAAGCCGATGGCCCAGGCATCGCGGTGGCCATAAGACGTGCCGGTCTTGTAGGCCAGCGACCCTGTTGCACCGCCTGCCGGTGGCGCAAGCCCGGCCAGAATGTCCGAAACCTGCCATGCCGAGGTTTCCGACAGAACGCGCCGGGTGCGCTGGGCGTCTGCCAGAACGTCATGATGCAGGATCGGGCCTGTACCGCCAGCTGCCAGAGTGGTGTAAACCTGTACCAGATCGTGCAGGCTCAACCCCACGCCACCCAAAGAAATCGCCAATCCGGGTGTTGCGCCATTCAGACGTGGCTCTGACCCGGCCAACCGCAAAGCCGTCATCAACCGAGCGGGCCCCAGCTCATTCGTCAGGCGCACGACGGGGATGTTCAGCGACAGCTGTAGGGCGTCCCGCACCCGGACATCGCCACGGAAGGCGCCGTCGAAATTGCGCGGTGCGTATCGGCCAAACATCACGGGGCTGTCGCTGATCAGGGTCTCGGGATGGGCCAGCCCCTGATCGAAGGCCAGCCCGTAGACCAGAGGTTTCAGGGTCGATCCGGGTGACCGTACGGCCCGGGTCATATCCACGAACCCCTGACGGGCATCTTGGTACCCGGCAGATCCAACCGATGCCAGAACCTCGCCGCTGCGATGGTCGGCCACGATCAGAGCCCCGGAAACGCGTGGTCCGACGCGGGTGGCGGCCTGGGCCACCAAGGTTTCCAGCCGGGCCTGTAATCCGGCATCCAGCGTCAGATCGAAGGCCTGGATTGCGGGTGCTTGCAGCCTCACGCGGTCAGTCAGATGGGGTGCAAAGCGCGGAAACAGATTCATCCGATCCGGAAGGGTTTCGGTCATGGCCGCACGCGCTTGGGCATTGGTCAGGACGGTGTGGCGCACCAGCCTGTTCAGAACCCGGTCGCGGGCCTGTCGGGCAGCCTCTGGCTTGCGATCCGGGCGCCGGGCCTCGGGGGATTGCGGCAACGCAACCAACAGGGCGCTTTGTGCGGGGGTCAGCCGCGTGGCGTCCTTTCCAAACCACGCGCGGGCGCCGGCACGGAGCCCTTCCAGATTGCCACCATAGGGGGCATGGGTCAGATAAAGGTTCAGGATTTGCTGTTTGCTCAGACGCCGCTCCAACGCCAATGCGACTCTGATCTGGCGAAATTTCCCGCTCCAGCGCCCGGTTGGGCCATCTTCGATCAACCGCGCCACCTGCATGGTCAGGGTGGACCCGCCCGACACGTTACGCCCGTTCCACAGGCTTTGCCCGGCAGCCCGCAGCATCGCGATGAGGTCCACTCCGGCGTGGGTCCAGAACCGTTTATCCTCGTACCGGATCAGCATAGCGATGAAATCCGGGTCAACTGCGCCGGGCCGCAGCCTCCAGATGCCATCCTCGACTGGAAACGCCCGCAAAAGCTCGCCATTCCGGTCCCGCATCTCGACCGAAGTTTCAGCCAGAACGGAAGGCAGCGTTGTGGCATCGACCCAGCGGTCAACACCATCCCGTGCCAGTGCCGTCAGATAGAGTGCTCCGGCCAGCGCAAACAAGAGCTTCGTCCGCCTAGGCATGTCGACCGCCCAAACAAGGGTATGGCGCAAGGCCGGTCACTGGATCTCGACCTGTCCGGTAGATGTCCGCGCCCGGTTCCGCGGGCGGTACATGTCCTCGACCGAGGCCGCCGGATGATGGAAGACGCCAGGTTTCACGGCGCGCGCCACGTAGGCCAGCGTCACGGTTTCACGACCGGATAAATCAACGGCGGCCAGGAATCGGTCCGAGCGGAACTCGGTATGGGTGGCGTCGGACAGATCCAGCCAGTCCAGCGATCGGACATCGCCCGAGCGCAGCAGGCTTGGGTTATCAATCTCGATCCCGGCGGCCAGTGGATCGTTCACCATCAGCCGCGCGCCGCCGTTTTCGAACGGTGTTATTTGCAATACGGTGACGAACCGATCACCCACGGCAAAGCTGTCTGAATCGATCAGATCACCATCCATCGAGTAATACCGCCGTTCGATTGCATAGCCGGTGCCGCCTGCCTCGGGAGGAACCTCAGGGATGCCTGTGACCGTCAAGGTGATATCCGTCGCCTGATCGTCGGCGGCCGTGACGTTGATCTCGTCCGCCTGTCCGGATTGCAGAACTTTCACGAACGGACCGGGAACCGGCGCCCCGTTGACCATCAAGCCCGATCCCGTTGGGTCAGACACAAGCGCGTGCGCCGCCAGCAATGACCACGTGGCCTCCTGAGTGGACAGCGGCGTGCGGCCCGTGCTCACCCATTGGATCAAAGCATCGCGGTCAATCGCCTCGCTGCCCGCGTCCACTGCAAGGCTCAACAAGCCCGCTGCATCCCGAAGTTGGGTGCCGTAGTCAGCGCGCCAGACGTTCTGTTGCTGGTTCTGTTGCCGATCCAGCATCCGCGCGGCACGGTTGAACATCGCATCCGCGCGGGTCTGGTCGCCGTAAGAGGCCAGAGCTGCGCCCAATTGCGCCGCCGCCAGAGGGGTGTCGAAGGCATCCCCTTTGACATCCGCGTAATAGCGCAGATCGCCCATCGATGCCGCGCCTTCCCGCGCAAGAACCATCAGGGCATAGGCGATGTCCTGACCGCCTTCGTCGAAATCAGGCGCGTAATTGACCCTGTTCCGAAGATTGTCCATCGCCTGAGCAAACGCCCGGTCCGGCACGGGATGCCCCTGAATGCGGGCACGGGACAGGAAATCGGTCACATAGGCGTCCAGCCAGAAATCCCCGCTGTCTGCGCGCCACAGGCCAAAGGCGCCGTTTGCGGCCTGACGGGTCAGGATACTGCGGATCGAATCGGCGATGCGTTGATCCACAACCGGGCCATCCCCCAGCCCCGTGGCTTGCGCAACGGATGACAGGTACAGCAACGGCAGCGCTTTGCTGGTGATCTGTTCGGTGCAGCCATAGGGGTAATGGTTCAGCTGATCCAGCAGACCGGGCGTGTCGAATTTGGCCAACGCTCCGGCGGACAGGATGGCCTTGGCCGAACCCGGCTGGAACCCGTCAAACACATCCTGCGAAAACAGGAAGCTATCGCCTGCGCCCAAGGCAAAACGCCGCGTCTGTGCAATCACCGGATCATTGGCCCGCACCGGCATTCGCAGGGTTTGCGACAGGTCGCGCCCATCAGGTGTGGTGATCGATACGCTGATTTCAGGATCGCCGATGGCGCTGGCCGTGATCGGGATCTCGAAAACCGCCTTGCCACCGTCCTCCAGCACAAAGCCGGCCGGTGCCGCGCCCAGTTCCAAACCATCGGAGGCGGTCAGGCCAAGTGCCATTTCTCCGGATGTGCCATCCGCATGGACGATCTCAAGACGCATCCGGCTTTGATCGCCCGGGGCAAGGAAGCGCGGAAGGCTGGCAGTGACGACCACCGGGTCGCGGACGATCATTTCAGCTTCGGCCTGACCGACGGCTTTGCGCGACCACGCGACGGCCATCAGCCGGACGGTTCCGTTGAAGGCGGGAAGGGGAATGTCGATCTCAACCTCTCCATCCGCGCCGATCTCGACCGGGCCACTGAACACGGCCATCAGGTCTTGTGTCGGTGGCGGAGACTGGCGACGCATCCCGCTGTCATTGTCGCCGCCCGAGCGCACTGTGCCCATGGCTCCGTTCATGCCGTCGATTAGCCGCCCGTAGACATCCCGCAGATCAACACCCAGACGGCGCTGCCCGAAATAGTATCCTTGCGGGTCCGGGCTTTTGAACCCGGTGAGGTTCAGAATGCCCACGTCGACGGCGGCCAGCGTCAGCCAGACCGGTTCGTCGTCCACGGTATTTTCGACCCTGATACGGGCTTTTTGCGTCTGACGCGGTGCAGTGACCTCGGGCACATCGACAATTACGGAAAGTCTGCGGTCCCCTGGATCGATGCTGGCATGGGCCACGCCCATCGCCCGCGCGGGGTTCCGACCGGCTGCAACATCCATTGGGCGGATCACGGTTGCGGTGACATAAGCCCCGGCGCCCCAATCCTGGGTCACCTCAATAGGGATCAGAGTTTCCCCTTCGGGCACCTCCACGATCTGGCGATGGATCAGACGGTTCGAAAGGACTTCGATCTGAGCGACACCGGCCATGCGGGGCACGATCCGCAACTGCGCCGTATCCCCGATGCGATAACTGTCGCGATCCAACGACATTTCAAGCCGGTCCGGCGTGGTCGATGCATCGGCGGCCTGATACCAGTCCGCATAGAAATCGACGGCGGTTTCGGAATATGTTCCGTCAACTCGCTGCACCACCAGTTCATAGCGCCCCCATTCCACCGGTTGGGTCAGCATCAGAGGGTCAGAGGAGACGTCTACCTCGCCGGTGGCGACACGACTGCGGCGCGTTGTCGGTTCCCAGTTCCAGTCGCCGTGAAGCTGGTACCACTGATAGCGCGTTTCTATCTTGTTCAGCGTCCAGCGGAGACGCATAGGAATGGGCGTCAGCTCAGGAGACAGGCCAACGATCTCGAACGCAGCCTCGGTGCCTTCCGGGATGACTTCGTCGAACAGGGGTTTGACACCAATAACAGGGTGCGGCGGCAGGACGGGCGCGGTCAGGCGACGCTCGACCGGGCGGCCCGAGCCGTCGGCCAGCCGGGCGATGATTTCGGCCTCGATTGGCTTTCCTTCGGTCTCTAACACAGGGATTTTGACTGCTACGGTCGCGTGCCCCGTCGCGTCTGTGCGCATGTCTCCGAAATATGTGCTCCTGATCGAGGTTTCTGCATCATAGCGGCCAAAGCGATATCCGTCGTAGCCTGGGACCGTGTTCGCCGGGCGTGCGATGACCTGCCCGTCAATGCTCAGGTCCGACCCCGGCGCTCCAAACAGATAGCGCGCGTCGATCGCGAGCGGTGGACTGTCGCCGGGGCGCAAGGGTGCGTCGGGCAGGGTCAGTTCGAAATCGATACGCTCGGGCAGGAAATCCTCGACAAGAACGGTCTGACGCGCCAGCGCATCGCCCTTGGGATCGGATTTGATTTCAATCTTCCATGCGCCGCGCGGTACGTCTGCGGCCACGGGCAGGGCAAAGACATGGCCCCCGGCAACACCGCCATCCGAGACAGACCGGCGGTATTCCACCCCGTCCGGGCGATACAGGATCGCCGTCAGAGGCAGGCCCTCGATGGCCTGCGCCTTGCCATCGCGGGACAGGGCGGTGACATGGATTACTTCGCCGGCCCTATAGGCACCTCGGTCGGTGGTCAGAAAGACATCGACCGGCCCCGCCGGTGCGCGCCCTTCAACGCCGCGATCCGACAGGTCAAAGGCAGGATCGGTCAGCGAGAGAAAGCTGAAATCCCTATCATCGATTGCCGCCGTCACCAGAGCAGGCGCGCTGGCCCCTTTGCCGCGTGTCAGGCCCGGATCGAACCTAACATAGCCGGTTTCATCGGTCTGTGCCGATGCGATGACAGCATTCGCCCCTGAGACCAGCGAAACTTCGACACCCTCGCGCGGTGCCGCATCGCTTAGCCCGCGCACGGTCACGTGCAGCCCGTCAGTGCCCAAGGCGGTGCTGATCCCCAGATCAGAAAGCACAAACCATTGCGTTGCGCCGGGATCGTCATAGGGATCGGCCCCCGGAACCCGGGCGGTCAATGCATAGATACCCGCAGGTTGATCCGAGATCGCTTCAGCCATGGGAAGACGTGCCGTCATGGTTTGGTTCAACTGGTTTGAAACCTCGGCAGTACCCGTCCAGATGTCCTGGGCAATCTGGTCCGAGAATTCTTCCTCCTGCCATTCGCTGAGCGGGCGGCCGAAAAAGTCCTGTTGCACGGCCCGCAACAGGTTCCGGTCGCTGACCCGCCGCAGGGTCAGGTCAAGTTCGGTGACATTGACCGTTTCGACGGGCAAGGCCGCGTCGGCAGATTTCGGAAGGACATAGCTGCGCCCGGGAAACCGAACCGAAGGCGTCCGGTCGCGTACATAATGGGTCAGTTCGATGCTGCGATTCAGTGCTTCGCCCGAGGCGGCAGGCAAGCCTTCGCGCAATGTCAGGCGATAACGCTGGCCATGCGCGACCCCATCGACGCAAAGCTGGCTGTCCTCGGCCTGCACGACCAGCCCATCGGCGTCACGTTGAACGAAGGGATTATAGTCGACCCCGGCCTTGACCAGCGATTCCGAGAATTCGATACAGATCCTGGGTGTTGCCGCATCGCTTTCGACCGAGCTGTCGACCACGCGGAAACCGTATTTGCCGATCGCTTTGTCCAATGCGGACAGCACGTCTTCGCGCGGCTGCACTTGCTCGGCCAGCCGAAGAACGGGAATCATGTCGCGCCCGCGCTCAACCTCTTCCAGGGCTTCCGCAAGGGTCATCAGGGCAGCGATCTGGGTGCCGCGGGTTTCGGCGCGCAGATAGCCATTGATCGCCGCATTCAGCGCGCGGTTGCGCAGGTCGCGCCGCTCGTTCCAACCCGAAGGGTTCATGGCCAGCAGCAGGCGCGCATATTCCACCCAAAGATCCGCGCTGTCGCTGAGCGATACGGCGACACCGGTCCACTGCATCGCTTGTGCGACACTGCCCGCGTCGCGCGCCGCATCCAGTACGGCCCGCAGATCATACCCCCCTGCCGGGTGCAGGAATCCCAGATCACGGGCTTGTTTTCTTGCGTGCCCCAGATCGTCAGAACTCAGGACGCTCAGCGCTTGTGCGCGCGTTTTTCCCAAGGTTAGGGTCTGTTCGCTGCTTGGCACCTTTTGCGCGGACAATGCGCCTTGATACGCCTCTTGTCGGTTCACGCCACTTTTGGGAAAGCAGGCATCGGATCGAGTGTTGTAGGTGAACGCCGTACATTGCGCGTTGGCCGAGCAGGCCTGAATACAGGACTTCAGATCGGTGTCAAACAACGGATCCAGATCCGACCCGTAAAAATCCGTGTCCCGAGAGGTGACATAGCGGAACTCGGGCACCGCAATCTGCGCCAGAACGGCAGTGGGAAGGATCAGAAGGCAAATTGTGTAAGTTATTGAAATAAAAACAAAGCGGTGCATCGTGCTCTCCTCTTTGCGCTCAACCTTGCATGGCGCGCGCCTGTAGCGCAACGGCTTAAGTAGTTTTTCATTCTCTGTCGCGATGCTGAGATCCGAACGTCCCGGAATCGATCAAAATGAGTCTTGCAAACAAACTGGCACAGGAACGGCGTGCGCGTCTGGCAGCCGAACGAATGCTTGCCTTGAAACAGGCCGAACTTTCGGCCGCCAATCGCAAACTGGGCCAACACGCCATGGCGTTGACCAGGCGCATTGGTGAAACTCAGGCCGAAGTTGAAACTGTTCGCGGCGAAAACGAAAAGGTCAAATCCGATCTCACCGTCGCTCATGCCAAGATCGAGATTGCCGAACGCCGCCTCTGGCATTCGATCCAGACCATTCAAGACGGGTTTGCATTCTTTGACGGCGACAGCAGGCTCATCAGCGCAAACGCTGCATATCTCAGCGTGTTTGAAGGGCTGGATGAGGTGGTGCCAGGGATTTCCTACCAGCGCATTCTGCAATTGCTGACCACCGAAGGAATTGTCGATACCGGTGACGAAACTGCCGAGGAATGGCAGGCCAGAATGCAGGCACGCTGGAATCGGGCCAATCCACCTCCGATCGTCATGCAACTGTGGAACGGTCACTACATCCGCCTGATCGATCAGCGTGGCAGCGGCGGTGACGTGGTCAGCCTGGCGCTCAACATCACCGCCTCGGTCCGGCACGAAACAGAACTGAAGGCTGCCCGCGAACGGGCGGAAGCAGCCAACAGGGCCAAATCAGCCTTTCTCGCCAATATGAGCCATGAAATCCGCACGCCGATGAATGGTATCGTGGGTATGGCCGAACTGCTTGATGAATCTCCGCTGGACGAAGAACAGCGGCTCTATGTCAACACGATCCGCAATTCGGGTGAGGCATTGTTGGTCATCATCAACGACGTGCTTGATTACTCCAAGATCGAGGCAGACAAACTTGTTCTGCACCCTGAACCCTTCGATCTGGAGCGCTGCATTCTTGAAATCGCGATGCTGTTGCAGCCAAGCGTGCGTGACAAGGGGCTCACGTTGCTTGTGGATTACGACCTGTTCCTGCCCACCCTTTTCGTGGGCGATCCGGGCCGAATACGGCAGGTTCTGACCAATCTGGTCGGCAACGCAGTCAAATTCACCACGGAAGGGCATGTCCTGGTCCGTGTGACAGGCGTTCCGCATGCCCAGGCTCAGACATGCGACATCCATGTTGCCATCGAAGATACCGGCATCGGTATCGATGCGGACAAGATCAACCACGTTTTTGGTGAGTTCAATCAGGTCGAAGATGAACGCAATCGTCAATTTGAAGGTACCGGGTTGGGTCTTGCGATCACCAGGCGCCTGATCACCATGATGGGCGGTTCAGTCTGGGTCGAAAGCGAACCGGGTCGGGGATCCTGTTTCGGGTTCAGGGTGTCGCTGCCCACGGCAGAAGGCCCACAGCCCGAGCCTCCGAAACTGGCGGATTGCGTGAAACACGTCATGGTGGTCGAGGATCTGGCCGTAAACCGGGCCATTCTGGCGAAACAACTTGGCCGTTTGGGGGCCGAAGTGACGGTTTGCGCATCAGGGGCCGAGGCGCTGGCAGAAATGCATGACGCGATTGAACTTGTCCTGTGCGATCATGATCTGCCGGATATGGATGGCTTGGATCTTGCCGTCACCCTCAAAGACCGTGGGTGGGGCGACGCCTCGGTCATCGTGATGTCTGCAAATCCATCTCTGATCCACACGCACCCAGCCCGCGAACTGATCGACGGTGTGTTGCAGAAGCCGATCCCCAGGGCCGAGTTGTATTCCAGGCTCGTGGCTCTCAAGGACATCCCGCCGCCAGAACGTCGTTCGACGCAGCGAAAACCCGTCTCTGACGGCGAAGAAACCAAGGTCTTGGAATCAAGGCGCATGAAGGTACTTGCGGCCGAGGACAATCTTACCAACCAGCTGATCCTGAAAAAGATGGTCAAAGACCTGCATATAGATCTGCGATTTGCGTCCAATGGAATAGAAGCCGTCGAGATCTTTCAGGAATTTGACCCGGACTTGATCTTCATGGACATATCGATGCCAAAAATGGACGGCAAACAGGCCACTGCTGAAATCCGCAGGCTTGAGGTCGAAACAGGGCGTCATGTCCCGATCGTCGCCTTGACGGCTCATGCAATGGCCGGTGACGATCAGGGCATCCTGTCCGCGGGGTTGGATCACTACATGACGAAACCACTGCGCAAAAACCACATTCATCAAATGATCCTGCAAAACCAACCGGAGGGCGTAAGCGAAGTCATGGACAATCACCTCGCCCAGAAACATGCACCCATGTGTGACCGCAAACAGGATCCCACTTCATCTGGCTGAAAATATCCCGGGGAGCGCGAGGGGCTGGCCCCTCGCCCGGACCCACGGCCCAAAATCGTGGAAGGAAGTATCTATCAGGCTGTCAGGGTCTCAGGCCGAATAAGGTCGAACAAAGACAGGTTTATCCTTTTCCGACAGGTCAGCACGATACGCGTAACCGCCCGTATCGAAATCCAGCAGGGCATCGGGGTCGGTCAGGCGGTGCTGAATGACATATCGCGCCATTGCACCACGCGCCTTTTTGGCAAAGAAACTCACGATTTTCGGAGTGCCGTTTTTGTCTTCCATGAACACTGGCGAGATGACGCGCAATTTCAGCGCGTTCGGGTCCACGGCGCCGAAATACTCCTGACTGGCGCAGTTGATCAGAACGTCGCTGCCGATGATGTTGCCTTGTGCATTCAGAGCTTTGCTCAGCTGGTCGCGCCAAAACTCGTAAAGGTTTTTGCCGCGCCGTGTTTTCAGCTTGCTGCCCATCTCCAGCCTGTAGGGCTGTATCGCATCGAGTGGCCGCAAGACACCATAGAGACCTGATAGGATGCGCAGATGATCCTGTGCCCATGCCAGTTCGTCAGGATCGAGCGAAGCTGCTTCCAGACCCTGATAGGTGTCCCCCGCAAAGGCCAGCGCGGCAGGGCGCGTTGCATCAGCGTCTGGCATGTCGGAAAAAGCACGATAGCGATCGCGGTTCAGGCGCGCCAGATCATCGCTCAGACCCATCAGCTTTTTCAGATCGCCAAGGGTCAGATTGCGCGCGGTTTTGGACAGTCTGATCGCATCATCCTGAAAATCGGGCTGTGTGACTTCAACGTCCCGCTCTGTCCAGTCCAGCCGTTTGGCCGGGGAAATCACTACCAGCATACCTGCCCTCTTTCCTTACCTGTCCCGGCGTATCTAGCCCGCCTCACGCAGCACGTCCAGAAAGGCGGTGCCAAACCTTTCGTGACGCCGGTCGCCCAGCACCTGTTCAAGCCCGCGCAGGTCATCCGGGCGCATCTGTGCCACCTTTGCCAGTTGCGAGGCCGAGCAGGTCAGAGGCTTGTCTATCCCGTCGGGACCGCGGGACAATTGAGACTGTACTTCCAGCAAGCGGTCAAAGATGTCGCCCTGATCGCGACCGGCCAGCTTGCGGCGCGCCGGGTGCAACGCCTGGGCCTCGCCCGCGATCACTTCAAGGAAGGTGTCGCCATACCGTTCCAGCTTCTTGGCGCCGACGCCGCCAATCCGGGCCATCTCGTCCAGCGTCATGGGGCGCTTTTCCGCCATTTCGATCAGGGTGCGATCCGGAAAAATGACATAGGCCGGGACCCGGGCGGATTCTGCCAAAGCGCGTCTTTTGGCCTTGAGAGCCGACAGCAAGGGCGCATCTTCATCGGACACCATGGCTTTCACGGCGGGGCGACGGGTTGCCTTGCGCAGGGCGTCCTTGCGCAGATTGATCTTTGCCTCGCCCTTGAGAATAGGTTTGGCGGCCTCGGTCATGCGCAAGGCCCCGTGGCGTTCGGGGTCGGGGCGCACCAGATCGTGCCCCATCATCTGGCGGAATATCGCCTGCCATTGCGCGCGCGACCAGTCCTTGCCGATGCCCCAGGTGGACAGGCCATCATGACGACGGGCGCGGATCTTGTCGGTCTCGTTCCCCAGAAGGATGTCGATCAGATGACCGCTGCCAAACCATTCCTCGGTGCGAAGAATCGCGGACAAGGCCATTCGGACGGGTGTTGTTCCATCAAATACTTCGGGCGGTGTATCGCACAGGTCGCATTTGCCGCAGGGTGCGGCCTGTTCCCCGAAATAACCCAGCAGGGTCTGGCGGCGGCAGTGCAGCGCCTCGGCCAACCCCAGCAGCGCGTTCAACCGCGCATGATCCGCCATGCGGCGTTCGGGTGGCGCCAGCCCCTCGTCAATCTGGGATCGCCGCAAACGTATATCGTCGGGGCCGAACAGGGTCAGGGTCTCGGCCGGCCCGCCATCGCGGCCGGCGCGGCCGATCTCCTGGTAATAAGCCTCGATCGATTTCGGCAGGTCCGCATGGGCGACCCAGCGAATGTCGAGCTTGTCGATGCCCATGCCAAAAGCCACGGTGGCCACCACGATCAGCCCGTCCTCGCGCGCGAAACGGGTTTCGACGATGCGGCGGTCCTCGGCCTCCATCCCGCCGTGATAGTGGCAGGCGCTGTGGCCCTGTTCGCGCAGCGCCTGCGCCAGAACTTCGGTCTTGTTGCGGGTGCCGCAATAAATGATGCCCGACTGGCCTCGGCGGGCGTCCGCGAAATCCAGGATCTGCCTGCGCGGGCTGTCCTTGGCGGCAAAGGCCAGGTGGATATTCGGCCGGTCGAAGCCCCGCAGAAACTTGCGCGGGGGTGTGCCGTCGAACAGTTTCTCGACGATTTCGTCCTGGGTTTCCGCATCCGCCGTGGCGGTGAAGGCGGCCAAGGGCACGTTCAGCGCGCGCCGCAACTCTCCGATCCGTAAATAATCAGGGCGGAAATCATGGCCCCACTGGCTGACGCAATGGGCCTCGTCCACCGCGATCAGGCTGACATTGATCCGACGCAACACGCCCAGTGCCGACCCGGCGGCCAGCCGTTCGGGCGCCATGTAAAGCAGTTTCAGCCGCCCGGCTTCGAGCGCCGCCCACACGGCATCTGTTTCCTCGGGGGTGTTGCCCGAGGTCAGCGCGCCGGCTTCGACCCCGGCTTCTTGCAGCCCCCGCACCTGATCGCGCATCAGGGCGATCAGCGGCGAGATCACCACCGTGACCCCGTCGCGCAGCAGGGCAGGCAGTTGATAACACAGGGATTTGCCGCCGCCCGTGGGCATGATGGCCAGCACGTTCTGGCCGGCGGTTACGGCATCGACGATCTCTTCCTGCCCGGGGCGGAATTCATCAAATCCAAAGACATCTCGCAGCAGAGGCGCGGCGTCGAACATGTGCGTGGGTGCCCTGTTTCAAGATTTGACTGCTCTTGAAAGGACAATCACACAGTCGGAATCGGGGAACAAGAGGTCAGTAGAAATAGACCGCGTTGTTGATCAGGATGATCCGCAGCGCATAGACCCCGATCAGCACCACCAGCGGCGTCAGGTCCAGACCGCCCATGTTGGGCAGGATACGCCGGATCGGGCCATAAATAGGCTCTAAAAGGCGGTTCAGCCCGTACCAGATTTGCGCGACCAGTTGTTGGTGCAGGTTGAGCACCTGAAAGTTGATCAGCCAGCTCATGATCACATGGGCCAGGATGATGAACCAGACAATGTCCAGGATCAGCAGCAGGATTTGGATCAGCGACAGCATGGGTTCTCCGTATTCTAGTTGGCCGAGACCTAAGCACCATAGCGACAAAGAGCAAGTGTCTGGCACTCAACGCTTGCGATTTGAATTAAAGCCCAGTCATATAATCGCAACGATAAACAGGGGCAGAGATGGCAGAGATTTCCAAGCGCAGGCGCATCTGGGGCTGGTGGTTCTTTGACTGGGCCAGCCAGCCCTATCATACCCTTCTGGTCACCTTTGTCTTTGGCCCCTACTTCGCAGGCGTCGCCGCCGGGTATTTCACTACTGAAGGGCTGGATGCGCAGGCGGCTGCGGCGCGCGCGCAGACTGTTTGGGCGAACTGTCTGACGATCACTGGGTTGATCATCGCTTTTGGCGCGCCGCTGCTGGGGGCGATGGCGGATGTTTCGGGGCGGCGTATCCCGTGGATATTTGCCTTTTCGGTCATGTATGCGGTCGGGTCTGCGGCGCTTTGGTATACGATGCCCGATGGCTCGAACATGTGGCTGATGCTGTCGGCTTTTGGTTTCGGCTTCGTAGGTGCGGAATATGCGCTGATCTTCATCAACTCGCAGCTACCCGATCTGGGCGATGACAGCGAAGTGGGCGAGATCTCGGGCTCGGGCTTTGCCTTTGGCTATTTTGGAGGGCTGATTTCGCTGGCGATCATGCTGGCGCTGTTTGTGGAACAGCCAAACGGCAAAACCCTGATCGGCATGGTGCCCGCCTTTAGTCTGGATGCTGCCACCCGGGAAGGCACGCGTTTTGTCGGCCCATTTACGGCAATCTGGTTCATTCTGTTCATGGTGCCGTACTTCCTGTGGGTCCGCGATGATGCGGCGATAGACAGGAAAGGAAGCGTGGGAGAGGCGCTGCGCCTGTTGTCGAAATCAGTGTCTAACTTGCGCTATCGCGTCAGTCTGGCCAGTTACCTCGGTTCGTCCATGTTCTATCGCGACGCGCTGAACGGGCTGTACAGTTTTGGTGGTGTCTATGCGCGGCTGGTGTTGGAATGGGATCTGATCAAGATCGGAGTATTCGGGATCGTCAGCGTTCTCGCCTCGGCCGTTTTTGCGTGGATCGGGGGGAAGGCAGACAAGAAATACGGCCCGAAGCCGGTTATATTGGTGGCGATCTGGGTATTGATTTTTGTCTGCGTCACAGTGGTGTCGATGGACCGGACGCAGATCTACGGCATCGGCCTGCCTGACGGATCCAACCTGCCTGACCTCGTCTTCTTTGGCTGTGGTGTGCTGATCGGTGGCATGGGAGGCATTCTGCAATCGGCCAGCCGTTCGATGATGGTGCGCCACACCGACCCTGAAACCCCGGTCGAAAGCTTTGGTCTTTATGGTCTGTCGGGGCGCGCGACCGCTTTTGCGGCCCCGTTGTTGATCGGGATTGCAACAACCGCAACCGGCAGTGCGCGTCTGGGGGTGTCACCAATCATTCTGTTGTTTATTCTGGGTCTATTCCTGATGCGCTGGGTCAGACCTGAAGGGGATCAGAGCAGATGATTTTACTACGTTTTTTGGCACTATTGGTAATAACCGCGCTGGCGAATACGGCATCAGCGCAGCCCTTGGCAAAGCAATTGTTCGGGGCACAGAAGGTAAGCTCGCAACAAAAAGCAGCGGCGTTCGGCAGTTATTCGCGCGGATGTGCGGCCGGATCGGTTCAATTGCCCGAGACCGGGCCCACGTGGCAGGCAATGCGGCTGTCGCGCAATCGCAACTGGGGGCATCCCGAAGCGATCGATTACGTGCAGGACCTCAGCCGGTTCGCGGCGAAACAGCCGGGTTGGAACGGTCTCTATGTCGGGGATATCAGCCAGCCGCGGGGCGGGCCAATGACTTCGGGCCACCGCTCGCACCAGCTGGGGCTGGATATCGATATCTGGATGCTTCCGGGTGACAACATGCGCCTGTCGCGCAAGGCGCGCGAGAATATTTCGTCCATATCGCTGCGCCGCTCGAACGGTGCCTACGTCAACAGCAACTGGACCAAACAGCACCACGCGGTGCTGCGCGAAGCCGCCAAGGACAAGCGCGTGGCACGTATCTTCGTGTTCCCCGGGGCGAAGGTTCAGATGTGCAACGATGAAAAAGGCAACCGGGCCTACCTGCGCAAGATCAGGCCCTGGTGGGGGCATCACTACCACTTCCATGTGCGCCTGAAATGCCCAAGAGGATCAAAGGGATGCGTCAACCAGGATGCACCACCCAAGGGCGATGGCTGTGCCGAGGCGCAACAATGGGTGCGTAACATCCTGAACCCGCCGCCGCCAGACCCGAACGCGCCGGCGCCCAAGAAACGCCGGGAATATGTGCTGGCCGATTTGCCGAAACAATGCGCCTCAGTCTTGCAATCCAAGTAAGTGCGGCACTGTTTCTGGCCACGGCGGCCCCCGGAGTGGATGTAAAAACCGCCACACATCAAAGCAGTTTTGCATGGCGTGACAAGGCGGATTGGTTCGGTGGATTCTCCGCGCTGCACATTTCGGACAATGGGCAGCAGATGATGGCGCTGAGCGACCGGGCACGGTTGGTGACGGCGCGCATTGACCGTCTTGATGGCGAGATCACCGGCATTCGCATTCTGGGGCAATGGCCGGTTCTGTCCAGCAACGGGCATCTCATGTCCGGCGGCGTTGGCGATTCCGAGGGGATTGCGGCGGCTCCTGACGGTGGATTCTATATCTCATTCGAAGGGGTGCACCGCGTCGCCCATTACCCCGCACCGGGCACGAAGGCGCGTGTATTGCCACGCCCGCAGGCATTTCAGCATCTCGCCGACAACGGGTCCTTTGAAGGTCTGGCCATCGACAGGCGCGGGCGGCTGTATACGCTGCCGGAAACGAACCGCACCTCGGACGGAGATATTCCCGTCTATCGCTGGAATGGCCAAACCTGGTCGACCCCATTTGTTCTGCCCCAGCGTGGTTGGTTCAAACCGGTTGCCGCTGATTTCGGTCCTGATGGGCGGTTCTACGTGTTGGAGCGAAACCTCACGGCAATCGGATTTCGCTCGCGCCTGCGGCGATGGGATCTGACAGGCGACGTGCCAAACGCCGAGGAAACCCTGTTCGAAACCGGAACCGGCGCGCATGACAACCTCGAAGGCTTGTCGATCTGGCGGGATGATCGGGGACGTTTGCGGGCCACGATGATCTCGGATGACAACTTTCTGGCACTGCAACGGACCGAGTTGGTCGAGTATCTGCTGCCCGATTGACACGCGGCAGATGAAGGTCTAAACGCACAGCCTGCCTTGGGACGGTCCCTTGGCCAAGTCGCCGCTACCTTGTCAAAACGGGCATCAAAAAATGCAACGCAACTTTATTCCCGGCATTCTTGCCATGGCCGCCATCGTCGTGGCCTCGAACATCCTGGTCCAGTTCCTGATCTTTGATGGCCTGTTGACCTGGGGTGCCTTCACCTATCCGTTGGCCTTTCTGGTCACTGACATCATGAACCGCGTCTACGGTGTGGGCCCTGCCCGCAAGGTTGTTTTCGCGGGCTTCGTCACCGGGGTGATCTGCTCGCTGATCGGCAGCCAGATCATGCTTCAGGGCGACGGGTTCACCTATGCCGCCGTGCCGCTGCGCATCGCCGTCGCCTCGGGCACTGCGTTCCTGATCGCGCAGCTGACCGACGTCACCGTGTTCAACGCCATGCGCGGTGGTCAATGGTGGCGGGCGCCGCTGGTCTCGACCCTGGTTGGTTCAGCGCTGGATACCGCGATCTTCTTCACCATCGCCTTCTCGGCCTCGGTCACCTTCTTTGGTGCCGATGCAGATGCGGCCATCAATTGGGCGTGGGAGCCCGTGCCCTTCATGCTGTCGGGCCCCGAGGCGCCGCTGTGGGTGACGCTGGCCTTTGCCGACTGGTTGGTGAAACTGTCGCTGGCCCTGATCGCGCTGATCCCGTTCAAGGTGATCGTTGCACGACTGACCGCTGCACAGCCTGCGTAAAAAAGTGCTTTGAGAATGGCGCATCTTGTGTCACGCTTCTTTTCAACCGCAACAGATAGAAAAGGAGGTGATCCAGTGTCGAGAAAGAGATTGGAGAGAGGTGTCGGAACAACCGGGGGGACCGCCTGCTAGGGCAGCCCTTGGCCGAGCGCACGCTCCGGCTGGTCGATTGATCTAACCGACCCGACCTCCTGAACTTTCGAAGGGCCGTCCCTCCGGGGCGGCCCTTTCTGTTTTTACCCGCTCCAGCTATGGTCTTGCCCATGTTGCGCATCTCTGACGATATCACTCTGCAAGACTGGGAAATGACCGAAAGCTTCATGCGTTCATCCGGTCCAGGTGGGCAGAATGTGAACAAGGTCTCGACCGCGGTCGAGCTGAGGTTCGAGGCCGCGCGCTCACCCTCGCTGCCCGATCCGGTCAAGGCGCGGCTGAAACGGCTGGCCGGGCGCCGATGGACCAAGGATGGCGCGATCATCATTCAATGCGAAGAAACACGTTCCCAAGCCCGCAACAGGGAAATTGCGCGAACAAGGCTGGCCGAGCTGATCGGCAAGGCGCTGGTCAAACCCAAGCGGCGCATCGCGACGAAACCCACCTATGGTTCGGTCAAACGCAGGCTTGCGGCGAAAAAGGCGCGGGGCGACGTCAAGGCGCTGCGCGGCAAGGTGTCCGAAGATTGATCTGGCATCTCGTCCGGGCGTTGATAGTCTGGCCTGCAAAAGGTGCAGGAGAGTAACACCATGAGGCTGGAGGGAAAAACCGCAATCGTCACTGGTGGTGCATCCGGGTTTGGTGCGGGGATCGTTAGGAAGTTCCTGGCCGAGGGTGCGCGTGTCATGATCGCTGACATCAATGGCGATGCTGCGCATGAACTCGCAACCCAGCTTGGGTCCAAGGCGGTTGCCCAGCAGGTCGATGTAGGCGAGGGCGCTTCGGTTCAGAAGATGGCGGATGCGGCTTTCTCAACCTTCGGCCATCTGGACATCCTTGTGAACAACGCCGGTGTGACCCACTTGCCGGCGCCGCTGGAGGAGGTCAGCGAGGCGGATTTCGACCGTGTTTTCAACGTGAACATGAAATCCATCTATCTGACCGCCCGCGCATTGGTTCCACCTATGAAGGCGCGCGGGGCGGGTTCAGTACTGAACGTTGCTTCAACCGCGGGCCTGTCACCGCGCCCGAACCTGAACTGGTACAACGCTTCCAAGGGCTGGATGATCACCGCAACCAAAACGATGGCGGTCGAGCTCGCCCCGTCCGGCGTGCGGGTGAACGCGATCTGCCCGGTTGCCGGGGAAACGCCGCTATTGAAATCCTTCATGGGCGAGGATACGCCCGAAATCCGTGCCAAATTCCTGTCGACCATCCCGTTGGGCCGCTTTTCAACCCCTGAAGACATGGCCAATGCCGCCTGTTTCCTGTGTTCGGACGAGGCCAGCATGATCACCGGCGCCGCGCTCGAGGTGGACGGAGGCCGATGCATCTGATCCGTTCTTCATCTGGCCAAAAATATCCCCGCCGGAGGCAGCGCGCGCCAGCGCGCTTTCCCGCTCGACCACCGAGGCTTGCATGATCCCCGGACCCAGAAACCTGATCACGGATGTCCCCGGCCTGAAGGTCGGCAACGCACAGAACGCAACTTTGAAATCAGGCGTCACCGTCCTGACCGGCGCGCAACCACTCCGCGCCTCGGTGCACGTGATGGGTGGCGCACCCGGCACACGCGAGACAGATTTGCTGGCCGCCGACAAGACCGTTGACCAGGTGGATGCGATCGTGCTTTCGGGCGGGTCGGCCTTCGGGCTGGATGCCTGTTCGGGCGTCATGGATGCGCTGCATGCCCTGGGCCGCGGGTTCAAGGTGGGTTCCGCCGTGGTGCCGATCGTGCCCGGGGCAATCCTGTTCGACCTGCTGAATGGCGGCGACAAGGCGTGGCACGAGAATCCCTATCGCGCCTTGGGCCGCGCGGCGTTCGAATCCGCGTCGGACCGATTCGAACTCGGAACTGCAGGTGCAGGAACCGGGGCTTTGACCGCGATGCACAAAGGCGGGTTGGGTTCGGCCTCGGTTGTTTTGGACAGTGGTGTTACCGTTGGCGCATTGGTTGCGGTCAATCCGCTGGGCAGTGTCACCACGCCGGGTGACAGGCATTTCTGGGCAGCCCCCTTTGAAGTGGACGGCGAGTTCGGTGGGTTGGGGCCTGATCCCAATGCCGGACTTGGCCAACCAACGGTCAGTCGCAAGGCGCAGGTGATGCAGTCCGCGAACCCGGACAAGGCCAATACCACGATTGCCATCGTTGCGACGGATGTGGCCCTGACCAAACCGCAATGTCAGAGACTGGCCGTTGCCGCCCATGACGGTATTGCCCGCGCCATTGTACCCGCCCACACGCCGGGGGATGGTGATCTGGTATTCGGGGTCAGCACGGGCGCGCGGAGTGTCACCACCGACACCGAACCAGGTGTCATCGGGCATGCGGCCTCGCTGTGCCTGGCGCGAGCTATTGCGCGCGCCGTGTATCAGGCGACTCCGGCCGCGGGCGATCTGTTGCCTTGCTGGTCCGAGGTACATGACAAAAGTTAAGGACATCCTATTTGTCGCAGTGGCACATTAAGCGCGCGCGGCAATCTGCGCGTTGACTCTTTTTTGCGCCGACGGTCCATTCGGTGCAGCCAATTTCTATCGGAGCAAAAGCTATGAATCGCATCCTCGCTACCGCAATCGTCGGCCTTCTGGCCCTTCCTGCTTATGCTGAAGGTGACGCTGAGGCGGGCAAGAAAACCTTCAACAAATGCAAGTCCTGCCACATGATCGCCGACCCGGCAGGCGAAGTGATCGTCAAAGGTGGCAAGACCGGCCCCAACCTCTATGGAATCGCGGGCCGCACCGCTGGTACCGTTGAGGGTTTCAAATACGGAGACAGCATCGTTGCCGCCGGTGAGAAGGGTCTGGTCTGGGACGAAACTACTTTTGTCGAGTATGCTCAGGACCCCAAGGCATTTTTGAAAACCTATCTGGATGACACATCCGCCAAATCGAAAATGACCTTCAAGCTGAAAAAGGGCGCCGAAGACGTCTATGCCTATATCGCAAGCGTGTCGGGTGAATAACACCTGATACTGTGCACCACTGCACAAGGACCAAAGGCCGCAGCCCCTGCGGCCTTTGGTGCGATTGATAACAATGTGGAACAGCCGCACTTTAAAGTCAGACGGCGGATTGCCAAGCAACGCCGCAAAGCCAAGCCGATCCGGCAACAGCAATAATCAAAATCAGGGCTCGTCAGGCGGATTGGCAGCAGGAGAGGACAGATGGGTATCATGATCCCAGCTTGGGTCGATGGTGAGTTGACCCCTGTAGACAAGCTTGAAGTTCACGAGAAGGGGCTCAAGCACAAGGCTGTGTCGGTTTTTGTCGTACGGGGGACCGAGATCCTGTTACAGCGTCGCGCATTGGGCAAGTACCACACGCCCGGCCTTTGGGCGAACACCTGCTGCACGCATCCCGATTGGGACGAAAGCTCGTCCACCTGTGCCGTGCGCCGCCTGCGTGAAGAGCTTGGGATCACAGGTCTGTATCCCGAATACCGACACCGGCTGGAATATCACGCCGATGTCGGCAACAGCATGGTGGAAAACGAGGTTGTCGACGTCTTTCTGGCCCATGTCCGCGGCCAGCTGAAAATCGCGCCCAACCCGGATGAAGTCATGGATATCCGTTGGATCGACTATCACGATCTGTTGGCCGAGGTGAAACGCCACCCGGACCGGTTTACGCCCTGGTTGAAGATATATCTTCACAACCACGCGGACACGATTTTTGGCCCGGATCTGATCATTTCTGCCAAATCATGACCTCGGCTGGAAATCCGTGCCTTGCAAGGGCGGCGCAAGCCGCCTAAATCAACGCGTCATGGCCAAGCAGAAGACAGACCCGAATTACAAAGTGATCGCCGAAAACCGGCGCGCCCGCTTCGATTATGCCATCGAGGACGACATCGAATGCGGTATCGTTCTGCAAGGATCCGAGGTCAAATCCCTGCGCGCGGGTGGCTCCAACATCGCGGAAAGCTATGCCACCGTCGATGATGGCGAGCTGTGGCTGGTCAACAGCTATATCGCGCCATACGAGCAGGCCAAAGTGTTCAAGCACGAAGAACGCCGCCGTCGCAAGCTGCTGGTGTCCCGCAAACAGATGTCCGATTTGTGGAATGCAACCCAGCGCAAGGGCATGACGCTGGTGCCGCTGGTTTTGTATTTCAACCACAAGGGGTTGGCCAAGATCAAGATCGGCATCGCCAAGGGTAAGAAAACCCATGACAAGCGCGAAACCCAGGCCAAGCGGGATTGGTCACGGCAGAAACAGCGTTTGTTGAAAGACCACAGCTAGAACGCCATCGCAGCCTGTACCGCACGTTGCCAACGCTCATAAGCCGCATCGCGTTCGGCTTGTTCCTGCGTTGGTTCGAACCGGCGATCCAGCGCCCATGTTTCCGCAAACCCGGCCTGATCCGGATAAATTCCGGCTTTCATGCCTGCCAGCCATGCGGCGCCCAGGGCTGTCGTCTCTTGCATGACAGGGCGGTCCACAGGCGCGCCAAGACAGTTCGACAGGCCTTGCATGGTCCAGTCAGACGCGGCCATCCCGCCATCGACGCGCAGGATGACATCGGCATCGGCGCCCCAGTCGCCCTGCATGGCATGCCACAGGTCGCGGGTCTGGAAGGCGATGCTTTCCAGCGTGGCGCGGGCAATCTCGGCCCGGCCGGAATTGCGCGTCAGCCCGAACAGCGCTCCGCGACAGTCAGGTTTCCAATAAGGCGCCCCGAGGCCGGTGAAGGCGGGCACAAGCACCACATGCTGGTTCGGATCGGCCTGAGCCGCCAGTTCGCCGCTTTGTGGCGCCGCATCAATGATCTGCAACGCGTCGCGCAGCCATTGCACTGCGGCCCCCGCTATAAAGATCGAACCCTCCAGCGCATAAGTTCGTCGGCCGTCCAGTTGATACGCGATCGTCGTCAGCAGGCGGTTTTTCGACTGAACCGGCTGCGCGCCGGTGTTCAGCAGCGCAAAGCAACCCGTGCCATAGGTTGATTTCATCATACCGGGCTGGAAACAGGCCTGCCCGATCGTGGCGGCTTGCTGGTCGCCAGCAACGCCCAGAATGGGAACGTCGCCCCCGAGCAAAGTGGTGGTTCCGAAATCCGCGGCGCAATCCTTCACTTCGGGCAAAAGGTTCAGGGGCACATCCAGCAGGTCGCAAATCTCGGCGCTCCACGTGCCCGAGTGAATATCGAACAGCAGGGTACGGGCGGCGTTGGTGGCATCGGTTGCATGAACACGGCCTTCGGTCAGCCGCCAGATCAGGAAACTGTCGATCGTGCCGAACAGCAGGTCTCCGGCTTCTGCGCGTTCGCGGGCGCCCGAAACGGTATCCAGCAGCCATTTGACCTTGGTGCCCGAGAAATAAGGATCTAGCAGCAGACCGGTCTGAGCTGTGACGTCATCCTCGCACCCGGCCTGTTTGTAGCGCGCGCAGATATCGGCGGTGCGGCGGTCTTGCCAGACGATGGCATTGTGGATGGCCTTGCCGGTCTGTTTGTCCCAGACGACCGTCGTTTCGCGCTGGTTGGTGATGCCGATACCGGCAATCTGATCCGCTGAAACGCCGGTGGTTTCCATCACCTCACGGCACACGTGCAGAACGCTGGACCAGATATCCTCGGGGTCGTGTTCAACCCAGCCTTCCTGCGGGAAGTGCTGGGGAAATTCCTGCTGGGCAGTGCCGACAGGCCGCATCTGCGCGTCAAACAGAATGGCGCGCGAAGACGTAGTGCCTTGATCGATTGCCAGAATATGGGTCATGTCCGCTCTCCCCCGGTATCGTTTTGCCGGACTTTAGCGCAAACAATGGCGAAGGGGCCAGTGCAGAAATCAGGCCGGATTGACAGGGATATTGTCGATCAGGCGGACACCGTCGGCCCAGGCTGTGACGAACAGGCGGGCGGGTCGACTTGCGCTGGACAGGCTTTCCAGCGTCTCGGCACAGCGCAGGTCGACATACTCGACTTCGGTGAACCCGACCTTCAGCAGGGTTTTCTTGGCATCCTGCGCCAGTTTGGCAAAGCCTGCTCCCTTAGCCAGATCGTCGGCCACCTGTTGCATGACGCCGTTCATTTGTTCTGCGACCTTCAACCCTTGGGGGGAAAGAAGAAGATTGCGCGACGACATCGCCAGGCCCGAAGGTTCTCGGACGGTCGGGCAGCCGATCACCTCGATTGGGATGTTCAGATCGCGCGCCATCCGGCGGACAACCAGCAGCTGTTGATAGTCTTTTTCACCGAAATAGGCTCGATCTGCCTGTGTTTGCAGGAACAGCTTGGCGACCACCGTGGCCACGCCTTCGAAATGTCCGGGGCGGAAAGGTCCTTCCATCACGTCGGTCAGACCGGCAACCGATACCGTCGTCGAAAAACCTTCCGGATAGATTTCCTGCGGGTCCGGCACATAGATCGCATCCACGCCATACGGGGCCAGCTTTTGGGCGTCTTCATGTTCGGTGCGGGGGTAATTTGCCAAGTCTTCGGGATTGTTGAACTGCTTGGGGTTCACAAAAATCGTCACGATCACCCGGTCGCAGCCCTGTTTCGCAGCCTGCGCCAGTGACAAATGCCCCTCGTGCAGCGCACCCATGGTCGGAACCACGCCGATCACCTCACCGTTTCGGTGCCATGTGGTGGTTTTGGCACGCAGCTCGGTCAGAGAGCGCAGAATCGGTGCGGTCATGTCTTTTGTCCTTTGGCCGGAGCCTGATCGGCAAAGACATGTTCGTCCGCCGGGAAGGTCCGCGCGCGGACTTCGGCCGCGTATTCCGCAATGGCCACTTCGGCCAACGGACCAAGCTCGGCATAGCGTTTGACGAATTTGGGTTTGAAGGCGGTGAAAAAGCCCACCATGTCGTCCACGACCAAAATCTGCCCGTCACAGCCCGCAGATGCACCGATGCCGATGGTCGGGATCGCAATCTCTTCGGTGATCTGGTTGGCCAGACCTTGGGGCACTTTCTCCAGAACGACCGAGAACGCGCCAGCCTCGGTTACGGCGCGGGCGTCTGCCATGACGGCTTCAGCCTGCTCGTCCCGGCCCTGCACCTTGTAGCCGCCCAGCGTATTGATCGACTGCGGCGTCAGTCCGATATGAGCCATCACCGGAATGCCTCGTTTCACCAGAAAGCGGATGGTTTCAGCCATCTCCACACCGCCTTCCAGTTTGACCGCGCCGGCATTTGTGTGCGCCATCAGGCGTGCGGCGTTGCGAAAGGCCTGTGCCGGGCTCTCCTCATAGCTTCCGAAAGGCATGTCGATGACCATCATCGCACTTTCCAGACCGCGTGATACGGCCTGACCATGCAGGATCATCATCTCCATCGTGACCCCCAGCGTGGATTCCAGCCCGTGCAGCACCATGCCGACGCTGTCACCGACCAGCACGAAATCGCAATGGGCGTCCATCAGGCGCGCCATTGGCGTGGTATAGGCGGTCAAAGAGACCAGAGGTTCGCCGCCTTTTCGGGCGCGAATGTCCTCGGCGTTCGGGGCTTTCTTGCGGGCGGTGGCGCTCATGGATCGCTCCTGCAGTATTATGTTGCAGTGCGGCATAGCAGATCGGGAGGGGCCGAAGAAACCCCGGTTGCGCGAACATTCCCTTGATTGACCTGAGGTTTACAGGAAGACTGTCAGTAAAATGGCCCTGAAAACAAGAGCACAACCCGTTTCAGTAGGGAGAGTTCACATGACAAAATTCCTGTTCCGGACATTTGCATCGACCCTGGCCGTAGGGGCCAGCCTGCTTGCCACGCAGGTTTTGGCCAAGTCGGACATCACCATTGCGATGCAGCTTGAGCCTCCGCATCTGGACCCGACAAGCGCCGCGGCGCAAGCCATCGACTCGGTGGTTTACACCAATATCTTCGAAGGCCTGACACGTTTCATGGGCGACGGCTCGGTCGTGCCCGGATTGGCGGAAAGCTGGGAGATTTCCGAAGACGGGACGGTCTATACCTTTAACCTGCATGACGGGGTGACCTTCCATGATGGCACCACCATGGACGCCGAGGATGTCAAATTCAGCCTTGACCGCGCAACCGCGGAAGACAGCGCCAACGCGCAGAAGGCCCTGTTTGCCGGTATCGAAACCGTCGAGGTCGTCGACCCGCTGACCGTGAAGGTTACCCTGTCAGAACCGAACGGAAATTTCCTGTTCAACCTGGCCTGGGGGGATGCGGTCATCGTCGCGCCGGAAAGCATAGACAACATCAAGACCAACCCGGTTGGTACCGGTGCCTATACCTTTGGAAACTGGGTGCAGGGCGACAGTATCACGCTGAACCGAAACCCCGATTACTGGGGCGAACAGCCCGAATTAGAGACTGCGACGTTCAAGTTCATCTCGGACCCGACCGCCGCTTTTGCCGCCATGATGGCCGAGGATGTCGACGTGTTTGACAACTTCCCGGCGCCGGAAAACCTGCCCCAGTTCGAGGCCGACCCGCGCTTTCAGGTCCTTGTGGGGTCGACCGAAGGTGAGACGATCCTGTCTACCAACAACAAGCAACCTCCGTTTGATGATATCCTTGTTCGTCAGGCATTGGCCCATGCCATTGACCGGCAGGCGATCATCGACGGCGCAATGTTTGGCTATGGCACGCCGATCGGAACCCACTTTGCGCCGCACAATCCGGCTTACGTCGATCTGACCGCGCAATCCGCTTACGACCCCGAAAAAGCCAGAGAGTTGCTAGCAGAGGCCGGATTCGAAAATGGGTTCGAGACCACATTGCATTTGCCCCCGCCGTCTTATGCCCGTCGTGGGGGCGAAATCATAGCGGCGCAGCTGGCCGAGGTCGGCATCACGGCCGAGATCATCAATGTGGAATGGGCCCAATGGCTGGAATCCGTGTTCAAGGGCAAGGAATTCGGTCTGACCATCGTCAGCCATACCGAGCCTATGGATATCGGTATTTATGCGCGGCCTGATTATTACTTTCAGTATGACAGCACGGATTTTCAGGCGCTGATGGACACTCTGAACACCACCACCGACCCCGAAGAACGCACCCGTTTGCTGGGTGAGGCGCAGCGCCTGATCGCAAGCGACTATGTCAATGGCTACCTGTTCCAGTTGGCCAAACTGGGCGTTGCGAAAGTCGGCGTTCAGGGCCTTTGGGAGAACGCGCCCACCGCTGCAATCGATCTGACTCAGATCAGCTGGTCCGAGTAATGTTACAGCCCGGGCCGCGCCGGGCGGCCCGGGCCTTCCATTGTGTCAGGGTGTTCTCAAGTATGTTCTTGCTCCGTGCCATTCCCGTCTTGGTTTTAGGTTTTTTCCTGGTGTTCGGTTCTTCTGTCGCGGCCACGGCGCAGAATGTGTTGGGGGGCCGGCTGGATGCCCTGCCCGGAACGCCCGAGAATCCGTTGAACGTTGGGATTGGCATTCGCATCGACCAGATCACCGGTGTTGATCAAAAGGCTGAAAACTATGGCGCGGTTGTGGTCTTGCGGGTGGAATGGACCGATCCGGCGCTGGCGTTTGATCCCGAGGAACTGGGGAGGGATATCAGGGTCTTCAACCCGCCCGACCTTGCCAATCATGCGGCAAGTATCGGGTCCGTTCTGCCGGCTTTTGTCATTCACAATCAGCAGTCCAACAAGTGGATCCACGAATCCGCCGCATCCCTGCGTTACGACGGGCGGGTGCTGTATGTCGAAAAATCGTCTCTTACACTCCAGGCGCCTCATTTCGATTTCCGGAAATACCCGTTCGACACGCAGGAGTTTCATTTCGAGGTCGTTTCGGTCTTTCCCTCTGAATACGTCACTTACCATCCGTTGAACGAATTCTCGGGCCTCGGAGATCAGCTGGGCGAAGAAGAATGGATTCTGAACAATGCACGGTTGGAAACATCCAGGGTCTCGGGTCTATCCGGCAAAGAAAGCGATCAGGTCGCGCTTGTTTTTGAGGGCAATCGACATCTGACCTATTACGTCATTCGGGTTTTCCTGCCGATGCTTGTCTTGATCTCGGTCGGCTGGGCGCTGTTTTTTCTGGATGAATACCGCCGGAGGATCGAGATTGCGGGCGGCAACCTGCTGGTCTTCGTCGCGTTCAACTGGGCAATATCCGCAGATCTGCCCAAGCTGGGTTATCTGACTTTTCTGGATTTTGTCCTTCAGTGTATGTTCCTGATGACCGGGGCGCTGATCGTGTTCAACGTCGCGCTGCGACGATTGAAAGTGTCCGGCAAGGAGGGGGCGGCGCGCACTTTGGACAATTATGCGATCAAGTGGATCTATCCACTGGGCTATGCCGCGATCGTTGCCTATGCGGTTTCCGCTTTCCTTCTGGTGCCTTAGACGCTGGACCCGTGCCTGATGTGACCCTAACGTGGTGCCAATGCTCCGCTACGTCCTCAAACGACTGATTTCCTTGCTTGTCAGCCTGGCCGTCGCCTCGGTGGTCATCTTCGCCGTGATCGAGGTTGCCCCGGGTGATCCGGCGTCGTTCATGCTGGGCGTCAACGCGCAGGAGGACACGCTGGCCGCGTTGCGGGCCGAGCTGGGTTTGGATGCGTCCAGGATACAGCGGTACTTCAATTGGGTGGGCGGCATGCTGGAGGGCGATTTCGGCACCTCGTACACCTACCGCACGCCAGTGTCGCAGATGATCGCGGACCGGCTGTGGGTGTCGTTGCCCCTGGCGCTCTACGCGCTGACACTGTCCACGTTGATCGCCTTTCCCGCCGGAATCTATGCCGCTGCGCGTCGGGGCAAGCCGGGGGACCTTGCAGTGATGGGGGCGACGCAGCTTGGGATTGCTGTGCCCAATTTCTGGTTTGCAATGATGCTTGTGCTGATCTTCGCCATCAACCTGCGCTGGTTCAATGCGGGCGGGTTTGCCGGTTGGAACGGCGGGCTCTGGGCCGGCCTGCATTCCCTGACCCTGCCTGCCGTGGCTCTTGCCTTGCCACAGGCGGCGATTCTGGCGCGCGTCATGCGGTCGGCCTTGCTGGACATTCTGGGTGAGGATTTCATGCGTACGGCTCGGGCCAAGGGTCTGTCCCGTCGTCAGACCCTTTGGCGGCATGGGGTGCGAAATGCGCTGATTCCGGTGCTGACCATCATCGGCTTGCAGTTTTCCTTCCTGCTGGCGGGATCGATCATCATCGAACAGGTGTTCTATCTGCCGGGCCTCGGGCGGCTGGTGTTTCAGGCCATTTCTGCCCGAGACCTCATCGTCGTGGAATCGGTCGTGATGCTGCTGGTCTTTGCTGTGATAACGGTCAATTTCCTTGTCGATCTTGCTTATGCGGCCGTGGACCCACGACTGAGGAGCAGGACATGAACCGGAACCTGATCCTTGGGGCCTTGTTGTCGTCGCTGGTGGTTCTGGCCGCGTTGGTCTCGTTCATCTGGACCCCCTACGACCATGCCGCGCTGGACATTCCCAATAAATTGCAGCCACCAAACGGGCAGCATTGGTTTGGGACCGATCATTTCGGCCGCGACATGTTCTCGATGATCATGGTCGGTGCGCGTACGTCAATTGCGGTGGCGCTGGTGGCCGTCGGCATCGGCATGGCAATCGGCGTTCCTCTTGGACTGGCGGCGGCCGCGCGCAAAGGCTCATGGCTGGATGAGGTCATCATGCGTGGCAACGATCTGGTCTTCGCTTTCCCTTCGTTGGTGATCGCCATCCTGATCACGGCCGTCTATGGCGCCGGAGCGATCAACGCCATTGTTGCGATCGGCATTTTCAACATCCCCGTCTTTGCCCGTATCACCCGCGGGGCTGCTTTGTCGCTTTGGGAGAGAGAGTTCATCCTCGCCGCCCGTGTGTCGGGCAAAGGGGCCGCGCGGATATCGGCTGAACATATTCTGCCCAACGTGGCCAATCTGCTGATCGTGCAGGGGACCATCCAGTTCAGCCTTGGCATTCTGGCCGAAGCGGGCCTATCATATGTCGGTCTGGGCGCTCAACCTCCAACGCCCAGCTGGGGCCGGATGCTGGCAGACGCGCAGACGATGGTCAGTTTTGCCCCGCATTTGGCTCTGATTCCGGGTCTGTCGATCATCGTCACGGTGCTGGGTCTGAACCTGTTGGGTGACGGAATGCGGGACTGGCTGGATCCCCGGATCAGGGTGGCGCGGGCATGAGTTTGTTGCAGATTGAAAACCTGTCGCTGACGATCCACGGGATACCGATTCTGAAACAGGTCAGCTTGTCTATCGACCCCGGCCAGATCGTGGCGGTGACAGGTGAAAGCGGCTCGGGCAAATCGATGACCGCATTGGCGGTGATGCAACTGCTGCCGCGTGGGGCCAGCACGGAAGGTGCGATCTGGCTGGACGGTCAGGATCTGTTGACACGGTCAGAGCCCGATTTGTGCGCCTTGCGCGGCGCGTCCGTGGGGATGGTGTTTCAGGAACCGATGACAGCGCTCAATCCGGTGAAAACCATCGGTGATCAGGTGATGGAGACGATCCTGATCCACAAGGCGATGCCCCCGACCCAGGCCCGAACATGCGCCAAAGAGGTGCTGACCCGCGTCGGTTTGCCGCCTGATCGGTTCCCCCTTTCCCGCTATCCGCACGAACTGTCCGGCGGGCAACGGCAACGCGTGGTCATTGCCATGGCCATCGCTCTGCGCCCCAGGCTGCTGATCGCGGACGAGCCGACGACAGCGCTGGACGTCACGACACAGGCGCAGATTCTCGACCTGCTCAAGGGGCTGGTGCGCGAATACGACATGGGGCTGCTTATGATCACCCATGATCTGGCTGTTGTCTCTGACATGGCCGACCAGATCATCGTCATGCGCCACGGAGAAGTGGTTGAAAGCGGGGCCACACAGCACCTGCTGCATCACATGCAACACCCTTATACCCGAATGCTGTTCGAGGCGTCTGGTCATCAGGTCACTTTGGCGGAACCCGCGCACCCGCAAACGTTGCTGGAGGTAACCCAGGTTGTCCGGGACTACCGATTGCCCCGAAAAGGCCTGTTGGACGCGCCGCGCCATCACCGGGCGGTGGATGGTGTCAGCTTCTGCCTCAACCGAGGCGAGCGGTTGGGGCTGGTCGGGGAATCCGGATGCGGAAAATCGACCCTGACACGGGCAATTTTGGGCTTGGAGGAGGTTCAGTCCGGTCAAATCCAGCTGGGTGGTCAGCCGGTATTCACGGGTCACAAACCCAACCTTGCCGTGCGTCGGAGGATGCAGGTTGTGTTTCAGGACCCATATGGCAGCTTCAACCCCCGCCACCGCGTCGCGCGCCTGATCACCGAGCCTTTCCACCTGCTGGACACCCCGCCCACCGGATCAGATCGACAGGATCGGATCTCGGAAATACTGACGGCCGTCGGCCTCGGCCCCGACGACGCGGGCAAGTACATCCACGAATTCTCGGGCGGGCAACGGCAACGGATCGCCATTGCGCGCGCCCTGATCATCCGGCCCGATCTGATCCTGTTCGACGAGGCGGTTTCGGCGCTTGACGTTTCGGTCCGTGCTCAGATCCTCGATCTGCTCGCTGAACTGTGCGACGCCTATGACCTGACCTATCTGTTCATCAGCCATGACCTGAGCGTTGTCCGCACGATCACGGACCGTGTGCTTGTGATGCAGTCCGGGCGGATCGTCGAACAGGGTCAGACCAAGCAGGTGTTCGAAGATCCGCAACATCCCTATACGCAAACCCTGATTGCCGCTGCGCCCCGGTTGCCCGAGATAAGGCCACTGATGGCATAAAGTTCCCTGTTAGAGCCTGATTGGAGGCCCCAAAATGACCCAGAAGATTTGGTTTGATCCCACCTTGTGCCTGATCGGCGGGCGCTGGAGCCAGGCGGCTGCGGGCGGAAGTCTGCCCTTGATCAACCCTTCGGACGGGACCGAGGTCTGCCGGATCGCCCGAGGGTCCGAGGCGGATATCGACGCGGCGGTACAAGCCGCCCGTTCTGCGTTGAATGGTGATTGGGGGCGAAAGACGGCGTTGGAACGCGGCCGCATCCTGACCCGGCTGGGCCAGCTGGTGCTGGAACGGGTGGACGACCTGGCGCGGCTTGAGGCGATGGATGTCGGCAAACCGCTGACACAGGCCCGGGCAGACGCGGTCGCCCTGGCGCGCTATTGCGAGTTCTACGGCGGCGCGGCGGATAAGGTGATGGGTGAGACCATTCCCTATCTCGATGGCTACACCGTCTATACCCTGCGCGAACCACATGGGGTGACGGGCCATATCGTGCCCTGGAACTATCCGATGCAGATTATCGGGCGTTCCGTCGGGGCGGCGTTGGCCATGGGCAACGCCTGTGTTCTGAAACCGGCGGAAGAGGCCTGTTTGACCGCGTTGGCCTTTGCCCATCTTGCGCAACAAGCCGGGCTGCCGGCCGGTGCTTTGAATGTCGTGCCCGGTCTGGGGGCCGAGGCGGGTGCGGCGCTGTCCGGACATTCGGGTGTAAACCACATCTCGTTCACCGGTTCTGTTGCCACAGGGGCCCTTGTGCAGCAGGCGGCGGGACGCAACGTGGTGCCCGTGACGCTGGAACTGGGCGGGAAATCCCCGCAATTGGTTTTTGACGACGCCGATCTGGATGCGGCGCTGCCGTTTCTGGTGAATGCGGGTATCCAAAATGCGGGCCAGACCTGTTCGGCCTCGTCCCGGATCCTGGTGCAGCGGGGCGTTTATGAGCAGGTCAGATCGCGCATGTCCAAGGCCTATGAAGAACTGACCGTCGGCCCGGCGATGCAGGATCTGCGGGTTGGGCCGTTGATCTCGGACCGGCAGAGACAGATTGTCAGGTGCTTTCTGAAAACCGCCACTGACCTGACGATCGCTGCGCAGGGACAGATTGTCGAAGACGCGCCAGAGACCGGAGCCTATGTCCGGCCCACTTTGTTCGCAGACGTGCCGCCAGATCATCAGTTGGCACAGGACGAAATTTTCGGCCCCGTCCAGGTTCTGATCCCGTTCGACACCGAAGAACAGGCTCTGACCATAGCGAATAGTACAGAGTACGGCCTGGTCGCCAGCGTCTGGACGAGGGATGGCGCGCGGCAGATGCGGTTGGCGAAAGCGCTGCACTCGGGTCAGGTTTTCATCAACAATTACGGTGCAGGCGGTGGTGTTGAACTGCCGTTTGGCGGGGTGGGAAAATCCGGCCATGGCCGCGAAAAAGGGTTCGAAGCTTTGTACGGCTTTTCACAGTTGAAGACAGTTGCCGCGTTTCACGGATAACATTTCCCCAGGCAATTCAGATCAGCTTTGCTTCCAATGTATGATTGCCCCAAATCTGTGATGTCCGCGTGGCAGAATGCCCACTGAACCAACCTCCGACGACCTCGTCGGCAACGTTGGCACTGGCGGGGAACTTTTGTCTTCCGCCATCTGCCAGGATCACCAGGTCAAACCAGACCCGAACAGAATACGGCACATTGATCCGGCCTGAATTCAGGTTGTACTTGTGCCAGTGTACCGGGCAGCTCAAGAAAACGACCTTGTTGAAATGTGCCCCCATCTCGGCGGCTTTCATGACGACATTGCAGCCGTGGCTGTGGGCAACCACATCGCAGCCGTGATAAGCCTCAAGATCTATCCAGTTTTTCAAGTGTTTGGCAGCAATATGTCGGCCGCGGTCGGACCACCGGCCCTCCCATTCATAGTAGTTCTGCCCTGAAAAGATGTCGTTGCGATGCGGCCTGATGTAATTGTGCAGATCTCCGACATGGGGATAGTACCATGTAGGGTCGGGATTGACTTCGAAGTGAGTGCCATGAACCAGAAGCAACCCCGGCGCACCGGCTTTCTGTTGCGCGGGCGCCGGTGGAACCTTCGAACCCGGCGGGTCTGAAATCAGAGCGGACGACAGCACAGTAAGCAAATCTTGCGAGAGCGGCTCCAACTGCGCCCAACGTGCCATAAACACACCAAGCCAAAGACGTGGCGGAAAAGATTCCGGCGAATACAGTTTGAGGCACGAACTCAGTGCGGCAAGAGCAACAATTGAATCAGGGGCCGCCAGCCCAAGCTTCAAAGCAGCGTCAATATGTTCGACGCTCGGCTGTTCTTCTGCTGCTCTGATCGCCTCGAACAAACGTTGGTAATACCCCTCAGGCTCTGGCGAAGTAAGCAGGTCAACGGGCCTTGGATCGCCGGGGCCATCAAAGAAACGCATATATTCGTGGGCGGATATTTGGCGGTCGTCAATTGGCCGGAATCCGAGCATGACAAGCTGTTTGGACAGAACGGCATCGTCGGTTTCTTCCCAATCGCGGCCCAACAGTAAAAGGTCGCTGTCATCGCCTTCGGCTTGCAGAAACTGCGCGCGGGATATCAGGTATGCGGCGTAGGAAAAAAGTGAAAGCTCATCCCGGGATCCCCCGGTATCGTAGAAGTTCCTTGGTTCAAAAATCATTGTATCTCAACCTTAATGCTCAATGGGAATGCCTTCCAAAATAGCATCAGGTGAGTTGCCGATAAATGATGAATGCGCCGCCGTGGTTCAGACGATCACCTCGATCGCCTTTTGCGCTCCGACGCCGAACACCCGCTTGTAGCGTTCGATCTGGTCTTTCGGACCCATCGCCTTTTCCGGGTTGTCCGACAGTTTCACCGTCGGGCGGCCATTGGCGGATACCGCTTTGCAGACCAATGAGAACGGCGCCAGCGCGTCATTGGGAACAAGCCCGCGAAAATCGTTGGTCAGCAAGGTTCCCCAACCGAAGGAAATATTGGCGCGGCCCGCGAACTGGGCGTGCAATTCCTGAATTTTCTCGACATCCAGACCGTCAGAGAAGATGATCCGTTTCCCTGTCGGGTCTTCGCCGCGTGCGTTCCACCAGTCTATTGCGACCTCGGCCGCTGCTGCCGGGTCTCCGCTGTCGATGCGAATGCCGGTCCATCCCGCCAACCAGTCAGGAGCATTGTCCAGAAACCCCTTGGTGCCATAGGTGTCGGGCAGGATGATGCGCAGGTTGCCGTCATGCTCGTCATGCCAGTCGCTGAGCACGTCATAAGGCGCCTGCGCCAACGCTTCATCCGTATCGGCCAGCGCGGAATAGACCATGGGCAGTTCATGCGCATTGGTGCCGATGGCCTCGACTTCGCGTCGCATGGCGATCAGGCAGTTCGAAGTTCCGGTAAAGGATGCGCCCAGCCCTTCGATCATCGCCTGCACGCACCAATCCTGCCACAGGAAGGAATGCCGCCGTCTGGTGCCGAAATCCGCGATCCCAAGCCCGTTTATCGAGCTCAACTTTTCGATCTTTTCCCAAACCCGGGTCATCGCGCGGGCGTAAAGCACCTGCAATTCGAACCGGCGCATATCGTTCAGCACCGCGCGCGAGCGCAGCTCCATCAACACCGCCAGCGCGGGAATTTCCCACAACATGACCTCGTGCCACTTGCCTTCAAAGGTCAGTTCAAATTGGTCACCTTTGCGTTCAAGGTGATAGGGCGGCAGGCGCAAATTCTCGAACCACTCCATGAAGTCCGAGCGGAACATCTGCCGTTTTCCGTAGAACATGTTGCCGCGCAGCCAGGTGCTTTCCCCACGGCTGAGGCTGAGAGAGCGGATGTGATCCAGCTGTTCCCGCAGCTCTCCCTCATCGATCAAACGCGCCAGAGGTACGTGATTCGACCGGTTGATCAACGAAAACACGACATCTGTTTGAGGCTTGTTTCGAAACACTGACTGGCACATCAGCAGTTTGTAGAAATCAGTATCGATCAAAGACCGTACAATCGGGTCAATCTTCCATTTGTGATTGTAGACGCGGGTCGCGATGTCGACCATGGGGAACTCCTGCGATTTCCGTAGTTAGATCAATCGACTCTGGAAATAGCAAGAGTCACTGATTTGGTGACAATGCCAGTTTGACGTCACAATACCGGCATATTGTGCATTGTTTTTACCGGTTAGTGAGAAGAGGGGATGGAAAGTCGAAACTGAGTTTGTGAATGGGTATCGAGTACGATTTTGATATTGTTAACGTAGCGCTGGAAGATCTGGACCCCGAAAAGCTGGGGTCTGCCTCTGATACGGAACGCCAGGTATGTGCGGTGTTCCGCGATATCAGAGCCGCGGACGCGTTGCGTGGAACATCGCCGAAAATCCGCAAGATTTTCATGGATGCCGGATTCAGCCTCGAGTCGCGCAACAGCGGCATCGTGCCAGGTGTTTTTCCGGCCGAGGATCATGCGGATCGGGTGCGAATTCTGCGGTCGCTGTTTGACAACATCAGGACGCGTGGAATTCAGGGTGAATATTGCGGCGATTTCAACCTTTGGGATTTCTTGCACTACGTGCGAACCGCGCAACCCATGGCTGGGATCGTACGCAGCCGACCGATGCGCGTTCCGCCACCTCCGTCAAACCAAACCAACCCGGAACGTCGCACGATACCAGGGCGCATTGGGTTCGCGCTGGGTCTGGCGGTTGTTCTGTTCGTGATGATTAAGCTTCTGGCCGCTGCAGGCGCCACACCTTAGGTCAATACGACGCCGGCATCCCGCATCGCCTGTTCGGCGGCTGCCAGCGAACCGTCCATATCAATCGCACGGCACGCGCCCATGCGGACCGTGACATCGAAACCCAACCTGGCGGCATCTACTGCGGAATAACGCACGCAGTAATCGGTGGCCAATCCCACAAGGGTCAAACGGTCGATGCCGCGTGTATCCAAATAGCCTTTCAGGCCTGTCGGTGTCTGGTGGTCATTCTCGAAGAATGCGGAATAGCTGTCGATGGCACTGCGGAACCCCTTGCGAAGGATCAGATCGCCATCCGTGCGCAATTCGGGATGAAACCCGGCGCCGCGCGTGCCCTGCACGCAGTGGTCGGGCCACAGAACCTGTGGGCCATAGGGCATGTCGACCAGGTCGAACGGGTTTTTGCCATCGTGGGAACTGGCAAACGAAGAATGCCCCGCTGGATGCCAGTCCTGAGTCAGGATCACGGCATCGAATTCATCCATCATGGCGTTTATCGGTGCGACGATCTCGTCCCCTTCTGCCACGGCCAGTGCCCCACCTGGGCAGAAGTCGTTCTGGACATCGATCACGAGCAGAGCATGGGTCATGGCGGCCTCCTTTTACCGCTCTATCGGTAGGCGGCGGCGCGCGGGGCGTCAATGCAATCCCTTGCGACTCTGGGTCTGCAAAGGTAGATCGCGCGTATGTACACAATCGCTGCCCTCTATCACTTTACACGTTTCGCGGACCCGGCCGCGTTGCGCGACCCCTTGCTGGACCTGTGCCGCGCGCAGTCTGTCACAGGTACGCTGCTGCTTGCCCAGGAAGGGATCAACGGCACGATCGCCGGCCCGCGGGCCGGAATTGACGCCGTGCTGTCACATGTCCGATCCTTGCCCGGTTGCGCTGAACTGGAGTGGAAAGAAGCGACCTCGGACCACCCGCCTTTCGGCAAGATGAAGGTGCGGCTGAAGAAAGAGATCGTGACTATGGGCCAGCCCGATGTGAACCCGCGCGCCCGTGTCGGCAACTATGTCGACCCGCAGGAGTGGAATGACCTGATCCGCTCTAACGATGTGGTTTTGATCGACACGCGAAACGATTACGAAGTGGCAATCGGGACGTTTGAAGGGGCAATAGACCCTGAAACGGCCAGTTTCCGCGATTTCCCGGAATGGTGGGAACAGAACAAGGACCGCTTTCACAACAAGCGGGTCGCCATGTTCTGCACGGGCGGTATCCGTTGCGAGAAATCCACCAACTACTTGTTGGGGCAGGGGGTCGAAGATGTCTATCACCTCAAAGGCGGTATCCTGCGGTATCTGGAGGAAATCCCCGCCGAAGACAGTTCCTGGCAGGGTGAATGCTTTGTGTTCGACAATCGCGTTTCAGTTGGCCACGGTCTTGTTGAAGGGCCGCACAAGCTTTGTCATGGCTGCCGTCGTCCAATCCTGCCCGAGGATATGAAGCGCCCGGAATACGAGCATGGCGTTTCATGCCATCAATGCATCGATGAGACGTCCGATGCTGACAAAATGCGCTTTCGCGAGCGGCAGAAGCAGATCCTGCTGGCGCGGGAACGGGGTGAGGCGCATCTGCGGCAGGATTGAATTCGGGTTGCGGGCGATGCCTTTAGGTCGGATGATTGCCCGAAGACCGGATTGAAGGGGCGTTCATGCACCGCAAACCCACGACATTGGACGAATGGAAATCGACCCTGATTGCGGCACTGGGGCTGGTCCTTGCTAGCTTCCTGGCCTGGTATGGCCTGTCCCGCCTGAGCGAGGCGGCTGCGGGCGATACGATTGGCACAGTCGCCTCGATCGGGCTGTTGATCTGGCTGGTGTCACAGTCCTGGTATTACATGACACAGGTGAAATCGCCCCGCAGGCTTCTGTTTCTGATGGGTGTTTCGTTCATACAGGTTGTTCCATTCCTGTTCGCCGCAGTTTACGGGGCCTTTGGGTATAACGACCACTGTGTCATCGGTGCGCAGGGTCCGGGGGATATCCTGTATTTTTCCTATGTCACCTTTACCACAGTCGGATATGGCGACATGTCACCGACCGGTCTGTGCCGTGGGCTCGCCGTGTCCGAGGCCGTAACGGGCTATATCCTGCTGGGTATGTTTGTTGCCGCAGCAGTTTCGCTTTATGCCCGCAACCACAATCCGGATAGACCCTAATTCGGGACTATTTGTTGTGATCGATCCAGCGCGACATCATTTTCTTGTCGCGGAAACACTCGGATGGGATCGGGCGGCGCTTGCTGCGTGAAATCCGCTCGGCAAACGCGACTTGTTTCCCCGTCGGGTAATTGTCGAACTGCGAGGTCCCGCGTGGTTTGTGGGCTGAAATCCAGTCAGACAAAAGCCGCCGGTCACGCTGTGCCTCAACCGGAATCTCAAGGGCTGACTTCTCGGCAATCGCACGCGCATACCGCATCTGCCGATCGGTGACCGGAAGCAGGTGATAGTCGTTGTTCGGCCCGTTCAGGGCTGTGGGGCGTGTTTGCTGGGTCATCGGTTTGTCCTCTGACTATGTAGAACATAAATAGAACATTAACCAAAAATTTCAAGGTTTGCGGGGTTTGACAGGCGTGAAACCGCCCCTTTGATGATTTTATTGACTGGTCAATCAATAACCGATAGGCCGATTTTCGACTGACCATTTGTCCCGTCCTGACGGGTGCGAAAGAAAAGGACACGGTATGAAGTTTCAGCCCCGGGCCAGCCATTTCATTGATGGCGAATATGTCGAAGATACAAACGGCGCGGCCATCGAAGTGATCTATCCCGCTACAGGCGAAGTGATTGCACGGTTGCATTCAGCGACGCCGGCGATCGTGGAAAAGGCTCTAAACAGCGCAAAAAACGCTCAGGCAGCATGGGCGGCCCTGTCCGGGACGGAACGTGGCCGCATCCTGCGCCGCGCCTCTGATATCATGCGCGAACGCAATTACGACCTGTCCGTTCTGGAAACCCATGATACCGGCAAGCCGATTCAGGAAACCACAGTTGCCGATGCCACCTCGGGGGCCGATGCGCTGGAGTATTTTGGTGGATTGGCAGCCTCTCTGACTGGCGAGCATATTCCGCTGGGCGGGGGGGATTTCGTCTATACCATCCGCGAGGCGCTGGGCGTGTGCGTCGGGATCGGCGCCTGGAATTACCCCACGCAGATCGCCTGCTGGAAAGGTGCACCTGCACTGGCTTGCGGCAACACGATGGTATTCAAACCTTCGGAAACCACGCCCCTTTCGGCATTGAAAGTGGCCGAAATTCTTGTCGAGGCCGGTGCACCCAAGGGTGTCTACAACGTGATCCAGGGATACGGTGATGTCGGTGCTTCGCTGGTCTCTGATCCGCGCGTGGCCAAGGTCTCTTTGACAGGTTCTGTGCCGACGGGCCGCAAGGTCTATGCTGCTGCTGCGGATGGCATGAAGCATGTGACCATGGAACTTGGCGGCAAATCCCCGATGATCGTCTTTGAGGATGCCGACATCGAAAACGCTGTTTCAGGTGCGATCCTGGGCAATTTCTACTCTTCGGGCCAGGTTTGTTCCAACGGCACCCGCGTCTTCGTTCAGAAAGGTATCAAAGAGGCATTCCTGAAACGTCTGTCGGAACGTTTGGCGCACGCGAAAATCGGCGATCCAATGGACGAGGACGTCAGCTTTGGCCCGATGGTCAGCGAGAACCAGATGAACATCGCCCTGGGCTATATCGAAAAGGGCAAAGCCGAAGGCGCAAGACTGGTTTATGGCGGTGAACGGATCGAAAGAGACGGCTATTTTGTGCAACCCACGGTTTTTGCTGACGTCACGGACAACATGACCATCGCGCGCGAGGAAATCTTTGGCCCCGTCATGTCGGTGCTGGATTTCGAGACCGAGGAAGAGGTGATGGCCCGCGCCAATGACACCGAGTTCGGTCTGGCCGCAGGTGTCTTCACGAACGATCTGACCCGGGCGCATCGAATCGTGGCCGGATTCGAAGCTGGCACTTGCTATATCAACACCTACAACCTTGCCCCGGTTGAAGCGCCGTTTGGTGGATCGAAGATGTCCGGTGTCGGGCGCGAGAACTCGAAACTGGCGATCAATCACTTCTCGGAAATGAAAACCGTCTATGTCTCGATGAATGATGTTGAGGCTCCGTACTGAATCAAGGACGGTTGTCCGCTGTTTTTGACGTCTCTGTTCCCGGTGTCTGACGCCGGGAGCAGGGGAAACGCCAGCCAGTGGTGTGCAATACTGCACTGGCAATACCTATGCCTGTCAGCGTGCCGGAAAAGGCGGGCTTGCAGAATTTGTGTCCAAAGACGTTGCCATCCCAAGCCGGTTGGCCCGGCCTGATGAGGAGACACGTCCGCGATTTCTCTGGCCACTGAACTCATTGAAGGCTTGAAGGCGCGGAACTTTTACCGCCGTATTTCGGATGTGGCGTCTCGTTTTCACGCATCTGCCGCAAATTCCACGGCACCGGTTGCTTTACGGGCGGTCAGCCGTCGTGACCTTTTTGGTTGAGGAACGTGGCCTGAAATTCGGCGGCCTGTTTTTCTGTGTCATGTCTGGAACACAACATCCTTGAAAGAAGTTGGAGCCATGTTTGCATCCCCGCCTGATCGGGCGTTCTGATTGGACCCGCTTTGAAGCAACGGCGCCGGGCTCCCAACGCTGCCAGCGGTTGAAACGCATCGCAGGGTATACCGGGACCGGCGTTCACTTTGCCGGGTGCGGCCGGAACAGTCGTGATATACGTCATTTTACTCCAACTGCGTTCAACATCTCGTCGATCCGCTGGCGGGCCGACTGGCTGTCCTTCAACAGGTTTTCCGCATCCGCCAGCGGTTTTTCCGCCAACCGTTCCGGCAGGTCAGACAAGGCTTGGGTCGTTTGGTTCAATGCCGCGTATTTCCCGCCCGCAGGTTCCAGCCTTTTATCCGATACTCCGGCCAGCCAGAAGTACCGGTTTGCCGCTTCGTTTTGTTCGATATCTCGGAGCATTTCGCCGGCGGCTGCAAAATCTTCTGTTGAAGCCATCGCCTGCGCGCGCAAGGCGATCGCCTCTGCGGAATTGTCATCAGCCAGCTCCAGCAGGGCTTGATGAGGGCGCCCGGACAGCAAAGCGGCCCGAGCCCGCAACCGAGCCCGATCCGAGCGCCGAGACTGATCTTCCGGTTTGTTCGCCAGCGCGAATGTCTGCTGAGCAAAGCCCAGATCAGCAAGGCGGCTTGCCAATGCAATTACAGTATCGGTTGTCAGCACTGCCGTCATGTCCGACTGCATTACCTCCATCGTCTGGCGTAGAAAGGTTGCGTCGTCCGATCTCTCGGCAAGCAATTGCAGATGCCGATTGATCGCGCCGTCACTATCGGGTCCGGGTGGCTGCGCTTCGATCACGTCAAATGCGCGGTCGAATTCCTGGCTCAGGCTCAGAGCGATCGCATAGGTGCGGTTCATCATCGCGCCCAGCTCCGATCGTTTGAACTCGACCGCATAAGATGCCGCCAGATCAAGCTCCTGAGAAGAAACAGCTTTGCGTTCAGACCAACGTTTTTCCACCAGGCGCGCCAAAGCCAGCGGAGATTCAGCGGCGGCGTCGGTAGAGGTTATAACCTCGGTCAACAACTCTTCTTCACGGTCACTGTCCCCTTCCGCCTTGGCAACGCTGGCTTTGGCCTGAGCGACACGGGATGTCGTTTCCGGTTCAATCCGGTCAACCGAACGAAGGATTCTGCGGGCAGCCTCCAGTTGTTGTGCGCTCACCAGTATTTCTGATAACCGCGGCCCCAGCTGGCGGCGAAGATGATCCGGCAGTCTTGAATACGCGTTTTCGATTGCTTCCACGTTTGCGTCAGGTGCCAGTTCCCCATCGGACAACACAGCCCAAAGCGCGGCATCGCTGTCACATCGTTGCAGGTCGTTGAATGGATTCCTGGGCAGCAGCGGCCGGTTTTCTACAACCCGCGCAATTGCCGCAACGGGTTCGAAGCCCTTTGGCGGCGTCTCCAACAGCCTCAAGACACTCAACGCTTCGGCTCCGAAACCGAAAGAGGCGTAGAGCCTGGCCAGGTTCATGGCCTTTTCGCCGTCAAGTTTGTCAAACTCTTTGTACAGCCCAGAGCGGAGAGCTGATACCTGATCCGGAAAAGGCGTGTCCCCTGACCAGGACGCAAAATTCAGCTCAGCAGTCGAGATGCAGGCCGGTCTGTGGTCAATTGGTTGCAGTTCTGCGTTCAAAACATTCTGCAAATCGTCCAGAACCGTGGTCAGACGTACGTTCGAACGCAATTGGGAAGGCACAACGCTTGTACCCGACGGGGCGGTAGTGCGAGGCCCGACCGGAGCAAGCTTCAAGTCCAGCAGCTTGCGATCGGTCCCTTGCAGAAGACGAGTGGACAGTTGGTCTTTTATCCTCTGCTCAGTCATGGTGAGGAGCGGAAGATGCAACCCTGTCTCAACCGGCGGCGGTTTGCCTTCGGCCGTTTTTCCGATCAAGGGTGGAGGTACATTCTCAAGAAGTGGCGGCAACAATTCCCCCGGCGCGATGTCCAGTACGATCATCGAGTTTCTGTACAGAAACGCCGACGCCACGCAGTCGCACCCGAACTCCAGCTCCAAAGCGCTGCCGGGGTTTTCCTGCGACAATGAGGCCAGGCGGTTCGTGGTCAAACGCCCAAAAACCGAGCTGGTTTTGAATGTGACATCGTCCAGGGCAATGGTAAGGCTGGCGCCGTTCTTCCGTTGCGCCAGCACCCAGCGGGTGTCCGGTGGCACGTCGAAAACCAGACGTGTGAATCCGTCATGCTCACCGGATCGCACCACCACGTCCTGTGCAGTCACGGCAGATGCAGCCATGACCAACACCGCAATCAGAAACCCGATGCGCTTCATGCCGCAGCCTGCTTGAGCTCTTTCAATGCGTCTTCCAGCTCGGAAAAGCCCGGGCGGTTATGGGTTGGGGTGTTCTGGCGTCCGACTTCAATGCACATGGCGGCATTGTGGTTGTGCAGGTTGGCCACCAGTACTTCTTTGATCAGCTGATAAAAGTGGTTGTCTTCTTCAACCACGGCTTTCAGTTTGCCTGCGAAGGGGCCGACCAGACCATAGGCCAGAAAAACGCCCAGGAACGTGCCTACCAGGGCACCCCCAATCAGCTTCCCCAGCACTTCGGGCGGCTGATCGATTGATCCCATCGTCTTGATCACGCCCAGAACCGCAGCAACGATCCCCAGCGCGGGCAGGCCGTCTGCTACTGTTTGAAGCGCATGGCTTGAGTGCATGGCGTGATGAAAATTCGCCTCCATGCGCTTCTCCAAAACCTCTTCAACCTGATGCGGATCGTCATAATTCATCGCCGCCGACCGCATGGTGTCACAAATCAGGTCGACGGCCTCCTTGTCTGATTGGATCTTGGGGTATGCGGAAAACAAGCTGGAGTTTTCGGGGTCTTCTATATGCTGCTCGACCTCAACAGGGTTGGCGCGGGCAATGCGGATCAACGAAAACAGAAGGCACAGAAGGTCACGATAGTCTTCGGGCTTCCATTTCGGGCCCTTGAAAACCTTGGCCATGTCTTTGATCGTATGTTTCACGCCGCCCATGTCATTGCTGATCAGAAAGGCTCCTACGGCGGCGCCACCGATCATCATCATTTCGAAGGGAAGAGATTTCATGATGATGGTCATCTTGCCACCTGCCGCGAGATAGCCGCCGAAGACCATTACGAAGATGACAACAATTCCAACAATTCCAATCATTTGAGATCTCCAGATGAGTTCTGTGCGATACCGGGCAACACGGGCGACTACTCCTGTGGGGCCGAGGCGTTGCGTCCGGCCATGACAACGCTGATCGTATAGGCCGCTTCGGGGCTCAGGCCCGCCAGTACGCCAGCCGCTGCGTCTGCCGGCATGCGGGACAGGAACCCTGCGGCAAAGGTCGGGTCCATAGTTTCAAACAACGCGGCTGCGTCCTTGGGTTTCATGTTCTGGTAAACATCCGTCAGGCGCGCCAGATCGTTCTCTGCCGCCTTGTCCGCAACCGCCAACGTGGCACGCAGGGCATCTTCTGCTTCCTTCAGGGCCGTCAGACGCGTTTCAACGGCCTGGGTTGCGATCTCCAGTGCTTTTTCCTGATCGCGCAATTCAGCCTCTCGCTGTTTGACGCGTTCCTCCCGGCGCAAAAGTTCTGCTAGCACAACCTGAACATCGCGTGTTTCGGACGCGGCGGGCTTGTTTTCCACGGCTTCGGGTGTCGCCGGTTTGGCGAGCGCGGGTCCTGCCTCCAAGCCAACGCGAATGGCTGCCGAGCCGATCATCAGCAATGAGATGACAGCAAGCACACCGCCGCGCGGACGTGTATCGTGTTTGGCGTTGCGCGCAAGGCTCATGCCTGCGCCCCGTTCTGTTTGCGGTCATGGCGGAAGAACATCAGGCCCTCTGGCGCCTTGGGTTGCTCTTCACGCGCACCAGTTTCGGCCGGTTCCGCTGCTTTCTCGTGCTTGGTGCCCTGTTCCTCTCCAGGCTGGGGCTCGTCTTGGACAGGCTTTGCCGTTTCCGGGGCGGCAGTTTCTTCTTCGGGGATGACATCATGCAGAGATGCCATCATCAGCTCCAGGTGCTGAGCCACGGTCTCAGCCCTTTGCGTCAGCGCCTTCAGCTGATCCCCCGATTGATCCGAGGCATTTCGCGCGCTGTCCAGGGATTTCTTCAGCTCTTCCGCCTGGGTCGACAACACGGCCACCGCGCCACCGACGCCTTTTTCAAGATCGGTGAACCGCCTGAGGCGGCGCGACAGCACAAAACAATAAAGACCCGCGCCCAACGCACCGGCGACCAGCAAAATATCCGCAATCAGCTCCAATTCCGCCTCCTAATTCAGTACAAATTCCATCACCAGCACATCGCGAACGCGCCCTTCGCCAACAACAATTCCAATGCGTCGCAGCAGGTGACCTCGGATGCGCGTCAATGCCAGCGAATCCTCAAGGTCCTTCAATTCAACAGCTCGCAGATATCCGTTCAGGACATCCATGATTCGTGGCTGCATTTTTTTCACATCAGCTATGTACGGCGCGTTAACTTCGAGCTGAGCGTGGAACTTCAAATGTCGCGAATTGCCGGAATTCACCGATACAACAACCGGCGGCAGATCAATGAAACCGACATCCGCCAGCGCTTTGGCAGGTTCCTCTTTCGCCTCGTCCTTGCCGGCCTCAACCGCGGCCTTGCCACCCAGCGGAATCAATCCGGATGACGTCAGGAAATACCCGCCCGCAGCGCCGGCGATGGCAAGAAGCATCCCGATCAGTATTCCCTTTTTCCCTTTTTTCCCGGTGGGTTCCGCCAGTTCGTCGGTTGCGTCGGTCATGACGTCCTCATTCATCCGTTCCGACCCCGTCATAACCGCGCAGGGACTAACCGATTGTTAAGAGCAATCGTCCAAACAGAGGGTGCGTCGGGCAGAATGCCGGCGAGTCGGAGGTGAGCGTGCAGCAGATCGGAACTGTCTGGGCTAATTTGGACAGGCGTAAACAAATCATCGTCGCCGGTGCGGTTGCGCTGGTGTTTCTGGGAATCCTTGGCATGTCGCGCCTCGTGACGGCTCCGTCCATGACGCTGCTTTATGCGGGTCTGGAAAGCGGTGCCGCCGGGGAAATAGTACGCGCGCTGGACCAGCGCGGCGTCACATATGAAATCCGGGGCGGATCGATCTACGTATCCGGCGCGCAGCGCGACGAGCTGCGAATGACCCTGGCCAGCGAAGGCCTGCCCGCAAACGGCAACAAAGGGTACGAACTGCTTGATTCGCTAAGCGGTTTTGGCACCACCTCTCAGATGTTCGATGCTGCCTATTGGCGCGCGAAAGAGGGTGAACTGGCGCGGACGATTGTCGGAAGCCCGCATATAAGTCAGGCGCGCGTCCATATTGCCAACGGGACGGCAAACCCGTTTCAGCGCAGCGTGCCGCCAACGGCTTCGGTTTACCTCGTGCCATCCGGGACCGAAATTACCGGGGATCAGGCCAAGGCCATCCGGTTCCTTGTTGCCTCGGCCGTCAGCGGCCTGACGCCCGAGAACGTTACGGTGGTTGATTCGCACGGGGCCGTGATTGGCGGGCAGGATACCGCAGCGCCTGCGGACACTGCGGACGACAAGTCGCGCCAGTTGCGGGAACGTGTTCTGCGTCTGGTCGAGGCGCGTGTCGGTACAGGCAATGCCGTGGTCGAGGTCAGTGTGGACACCGAAACCAAGACGGAATCCATTCGCGAACGGCGCTTTGACCCCAAAGGCCGCGTGGCGATCAGCACGGATGTCGAAGAACGTTCGGACAGCGCCCGAAACCAGTCATCGGATGTCACCGTGGCGTCGAACCTGCCGGATGGCGATGCGGCGGGCGGGGACGAATCGAACTCGACGGCCACCCAGACTCGTGAGCGGGTGAACTACGAAGTCTCCGAGACTGAGTTGGAAGTTCATAAGGCCCCCGGCGCGATCAAGCGTCTGACGGTTGCAGTTCTGGTCAATGGGAAAAGATCAGTGGACGCCTCTGGTGCCGAAGTCTTCACGCCCTTGCCCCAGGAAGAGCTTACCGCTCTGGAAGAGCTCGTGGCGTCGGCAGTCGGGTACGATGCGGCGCGCGGGGACGTTATCACACTGAAATCCATGGATCTGCCGTCGGTCGAACCACAGGGCACCCTGGTATCGTCGTCGCTCTGGCAGAACATCCATCTGGACGTCATGTCCTTGATACAGATGGCTGTGCTGGCTTTGGTTTCGCTCGTGCTGGCCCTGTTCGTGATCCGCCCGATCCTGACGAATGCAACACCGACACCGGCGCTGCTGGCGGCGGCAGGAGGGGCGGATTCGGATACCCTGGCACTGACAGGTGAAATCGCTCCGGAGGAACCGGCAGAGCTCTCGACCCTGCCGGCAGAGCGTGGTGTTCCGGCTCTCGGCTCGAACGCCACGGAGGATCCTGTCGACCGGCTGCGCGCCATGATCGGTGAAAAGCAGGAAGAAACTGTCGAGATCCTGCGCAGTTGGCTTGAAGAAGGTGAGGAGCGGGTGTGATGTCGATTGCCCATCTTCTTGAGGATTTCACCACCCAGACCGGTACGGGGCCTGTTCTGATCTTGAATGAGGACACGCTGGAAGAACAACGACTCGCTGCCTTCGAAGACGGGTATGGGGCTGGTTGGGAAGATGCCTCGCGGGCGCAGGAGCAAAGCCGCGGCCAGATTTCGGCTGAATTGGCAAGGTCGCTTGAGGATATGTCTTTCACCTATCACGAAGCCATCGCCCGCATGACCCTGTCGTTGGAGCCCATGTTCACCAGCCTGGTTCAGACCGTACTGCCTGAGATGGCCGAGCGCGGCCTTGCAGCCCGCATCGTGGAGCAACTCTGTGAAATGGCGCGTTCGCGGATAGAGCAGCCGATGCAGATTTTGGTGCCGCCGGGTTGTGCCGAGAGTGTCGCAGCGCTGTTGCCGCAAGATCTGCATTCCACTCTTCAGGTGATCGAACACTCTGAACTGGAGCCGGGTCAGGCCCGCCTTCAGGTCGGCACGAGCCGACGTGAGGTTGATTGCACCGCTTTGCTCGCCGCCATCGAACAGACCTTTGACGCTTATGTCTTTGAGACAAGAGAGGCTTTGTCCAATGAATGACACCCAGATCCCGAAATCTGAAAAACCCAACCCCTTCGACTCGGTCCCGATTGAAGTGACCGTTTCCGTTGGTCGTGCGCGCCCATTGATCAAGGACCTGTTGAACATGGGAGAGAATGCCGTGCTGACTCTGGACAAACGGATCGAAGACCCGGTTGACCTCTATGTTGGGGATCAGTTGGTGGCGCGCGGGCTGTTGGAAGAAATGGAAGGCGATCAGGCAGGGCAGCTTGCAGTGCGCTTGACCGAGATTGCGGATTTGCACAACGGAATCGGTTGATGCGCTATGTAATCTGCCTGGCTTTGGTGGCCGTGTTGACGCCCTCACTGGCCGCTGCCCAGGATTTGACCTTGTCCTTGGGCGAGGGCGGGTCGATTTCCGCCCGGACGATCCAGCTGATTCTGCTGATCACAGTACTGAGCATCGCTCCGGGGCTGGCGATCATGATCACCTGCTTTCCCTTCCTGATCACCGTTCTGTCGATCCTGCGGCAAGGGATCGGCCTGCAACAATCTCCGCCCAATATGCTGTTGGTCAGCCTGGCGTTGTTCCTGACCTATTTCATCATGGACCCGGTGTTTTCAGAAGCTTGGGCGACAGGGATACGACCGATGATGGAAGAGACGATGGAAGTGGAACCAGCGTTGGAGCGCGCGTTGGAGCCGTTCCGGGCCTTCATGGCGGCCCGACTGGATGCGGACACGTTCTATGCCATGGCGGCTTTGCGCCCCGATGGTGAGGCTATGGAGTTGTCCGCACAAGCGCCGTTGTCGGTCTTGATGCCGTCCTTCATGCTGTCTGAAATCGCACGGGCGTTTCAGATCGGGTTTCTGATTTTCCTGCCGTTTCTGATCATCGATCTTGTCGTGGCTGCTGTATTGATGTCGATGGGCATGATGATGGTGCCACCGGCCATCGTATCCTTGCCATTCAAGCTAGCGTTTTTCGTGATTGCCGACGGGTGGGCTCTGATTGCGGGCGCATTGGTGCGCAGTTACATGCCGTGAGCTCGACACGTAGCCGCGGCGCGCCGAAAAAACAGGTGGTCAGACGCCTCTGTCCCACTGTTGTCAAAGGCGTAACTCAATGCGTGGCCGCAAGTGAAACGGATCAACCCGTCTTTTTCAGGTCTTTGATCAACTGGTCCAGGTTGCCTTTGCGGGCATCCAGCATCGCGCCGATTTCGGTGCGTTCGGTCAGCAACAAATTAACGCCTTCGATGAACATGTTGTAGAATTTTTCACGCCCCGACTTGTCCGAAACAAGGAACGTCACATCAAACGGCGCCGAGCCGCGCAGCTTGACCATTGTGCGCACTTCATATCCGGCCTTGATCTTGCGTGCATTGCGCACGTTGACCTCACCGCCAATGAACTCGCGGAAGCGGCGACCATATTTGCGGGAGATATAGCCCTGAAAAGCCTTGGTGAATTGCCTTAGCTGGGATGGGGTGGCCGTACGGGCATCGGCACCGAGGGCATAACGCGCCATGATCGGGACGTCGGCATATTGCACAAAGATCTTCTCGAAATCACGCAGCATCGCATTCTCTGACTTGCCCGATGCGATAACCCTGTTGATGTCGTTGACCACACTGTTGACCAGTGCCTTGGCTGATGCCTCGGTCTGGGCAAATGCGGATTTGGGCAGGACCGCCAAGGCCAGACCAGCTGCGACAAAGCTACGGCGGTTCAACTCGTTATTCAGCATAGGGGTCCTCGTATGGGTCTAAATAGGGGTCCCTGACCGGGTCTGTACCGGTTTCGGCATAGGGGTCGGAATACAAATCCAGATAGGCGTCTTCGTCATCTCTCGCCAGTTCGAAGCGGCGGTTTTGCAGATAGATCAGGCGGGCCTGCGCATAACTGTCTGCGCTTTCATACAGAATCGAGTCCACGGTATCCGAGAACCGTCCACGATCACCCATGCGGCGAACGACTTCGGCATAAACGCCCAGATTGTCGGCGGGCCGGACCGGGGCAAAATTGATCGGATTCGAGAACAGGTTGATCACGACCCCGATGGCATCCCTTTGGGTCGACGGGCCATAGAAAGGCAGTTCAACATAAGCCCCTTCGCCGACCCCCCAGACATGCAGGGTCTCACCGAAATCAGTATCGACGGGAGGCAGGTTCAGCTCATCTGCGGGCGCGGACAAGCCAAAGCCGCCCACGGTCATGTTGATTACAAAGCGCAGCAGCGCATTTCCCATCTGTTTCGGGTTGCCCTGAAGAAGGTAGTCGACCGCTTGTCCGGGCAGCGAGATGTTTTCGGCGAATGTGCTGAAACTGGTGACCATGGGATCAGGAACGATCTTCACGTACCCTTTCGACGCAGGTCGGAACAGAAACCGGTCAACGCCCAGATTGAACTTGTGAATTCCCCGGTTCGCGTTTTCGTAAGGGTCAAACACGTCGCTGCGTGAGGCGCCCTCGGGCGGTGTCGTTGCACAGGCGGACAGAATGGCCATGAGTGACAGGACAACCAGGTGTTTCAGGCAAAATCTGCTCGACACGATCTTTGCTTCTCCCAAATGCCCGACATCCGTTCTGTCGGGCCAACAATCACAATTCACCAATACTAACACGCCGGTAAGGCACAAGTTCTTGTCACATAGTCGTTTCAGGTCTCAAATGAAACACCTAGCGTGTAACCTGTTCGTCAGGTCCGGGTAAAGCAATTGAGCATCTGCAAGTCATAATAAGTAAAGATATGCTCAGATCGCATGCAAGCCGGAATTTGCCGCATTCCGTCTTTCCACGGATGTGCTTCCCGGTTAGCGTCCGGCAGAGTCAATCAGGGAAGGACCCTCTCAATGAGCATCGCTGCAAAATTGGAAAGCCTCGGTGTCACGCTGGGCGACGCACCCGCGCCAGCGGCAAATTATGTGCCGTATGTACGTGTGGGCAATATCGTGTACGTGTCCGGCCAGATATCGAAATCAGACGAGCTGATCACCGGCAAGCTGGGCGATGACATGGATGTCGCGGCCGGAGCCGCAGCGGCGCGGGTTTGCGCGATCAATCTGCTGGCACAGGTCAAGGCGGCCTGTGGCGGAGATATCGACAAACTGGTGCGTGTCATCAAGCTGACCGGTTTCGTGAACTCGACCGCAGATTTCACTGCGCAGCCGCAAGTGATCAACGGTGCATCCGACTTCCTGGTCGAAGCGCTGGGCGACGCCGGTCGCCACTCGCGCTCTGCCGTAAGTGCCGCGTCGCTGCCTTTGGGCGTGGCGGTCGAGATCGAAGGCATTTTCGAGATCGAATGATACCGCCCCTGCCAGCTGCGTTTTTGCAGGCCCCGATTGCTCATCGGGCGCTGCATGACGTCTCGAACAACCGCCCGGAAAACAGCCGGGCGGCCATTCGTGCCGCCATTGATGCCGGGTACGGGATCGAGATCGACCTTCAGCTGACATCTGATGATCGTGCCGTCGTGTTCCATGATTACGACATGGGGCGTCTGACCGGCCAGCCCGGGCCGATCCGGCAGGTGTCGGCGGCGGCGGCGTCCGAATTGACCCTTTTGTATGGTGATGACGGCATTCCAACGCTTGATGAGGTGCTGGATATGGTCGCAGGCCAGGTGCCGCTGCTTATCGAGCTGAAGGATCAGGACGGCGTTATGGGTATGAATATCGGTGCCCTCGAGCACGACACCGTGCGCGCATTGCAGGGCTATGACGGCCCGGTGGCCCTGATGTCCTTCAATCCAAACTCGGTTGCGGAACTGGCGCGGCTGGCCCCGCACCTGCCGCGCGGCATCACGACTTGCGCCTATGAGCCCAGTGTCGAGCTTCTGCCGCATGACGTCTGCGACACCCTGCGCGACATTCCTGATTTTGAACGTGTCGGGGCCGGTTTCATCAGCCACGAGGCGGAAGATCTTTCCCGCCCGCGTGTGGCCGAACTGAAGGCGCAAGGCGTGCCGATCCTGTGCTGGACCGTCCGAACGCCCGAACAAGAGGCAGAGGCCCGCATGGTTGCCGACAATGTGACCTTCGAAGGGTATCTGGCTGCGCATTCAGCTTGAACCTTGCCGCTTCGGTCACAGATAAAGGGCTGGTGCGGAGGAAACATGGATCAGGCCCAAATCGAAGTTCAGGTCATTGGGTCTCTGTCGCGGATTTCAGCGGCCGAGTGGGATGCCTGCGCCTGCCCCGAGGCCGCCGATGGTGGACGGCCCCTTGATCCCTTCACCACGCATCGTTTTTTGCTGGCGCTTGAAGAAAGCGGCTCGGTCGGGCGCGGTACGGGTTGGCAACCGCAATACCTGACCGCCTTTCTTGACGGGATCCTGATCGCAGCGGCCCCGATGTATGCCAAATCGCACAGCCAGGGCGAGTACATCTTTGACCACAGCTGGGCCCATGCCTATGAAAGCGCGGGCGGGCGGTATTATCCCAAGCTGCAAATTGCGGTGCCGTTCACACCCGCCACCGGGCGGCGGTTTCTGGTGCGCCCGGGTTATGACAGGATCGGAATGTCGGCTTTGGTGCAGGGTGCCGTTCAACTGGCGGCCGACAATCAGGTTTCTTCGGTTCACGCGACCTTCTGTACAGAAGCCGAGGCATTGGCGGGTGAGCAGATGGGGCTAATGCTTCGCAGCTCGCAACAGTTTCACTGGCTGAATGATGGCTACGCCGAATTCGATGACTTCCTTGCGGCCTTGTCCTCACGCAAGCGCAAGAACATCCGCAAGGAACGGGCGCAGGCCAATGGCTTTGGCGGTGAAATCCGCACATTGACGGGCGATGACCTGCGCCCGGAACACTGGGATGCGTTTTGGCGGTTCTATCAGGACACCGGGGCGCGAAAATGGGGCTCACCCTATCTGACGCGCCAGTTTTTTGACATCGCACAAGAGACGATGGCGAATGACATGGCCCTGTTTTTGGCTGAACGGGATGGTCATGCCATTGCGGGTGCGCTGAACTTCATAGGCCGCGAAACGCTTTTTGGGCGGTATTGGGGCTGCATCGAACATCATGCCTGCCTGCATTTCGAACTGTGCTACTATAGGGCGATAGACTTTGCCATTGCCCACGGTCTGGCCCGGGTGGAAGCGGGCGCTCAGGGCGAACACAAGCTGGCGCGGGGCTATTTGCCGACGCGCACGCATAGCTTGCACTGGGTCGGCGATCCGGGTTTTGCCGATGCCGTCAAAAAATATCTGGACGCCGAAGGCCGCGCAGTGGGAGAAGAGATCGAGATTCTGACGGATTACGGCCCGTTTAGGAAATCGAACCCGGAGGAACAGCAATGACTGAACTTTTGTCCGCCGAGACCCGTGGCCCGCTGCTGGATCCGCTGTTCAAAAACGGCTGGACCATGGTCGAAGGCCGCGACGCGATCACCAAGACCTTCATATTCGACAACTTCGTGCACGCATTTGGCTGGATGACGCAAGTGGCGATCTGGGCCGAGAAATGGAACCATCATCCAGAATGGTCCAACGTCTACCGCACGGTCGAGGTGGTCCTGTCCACCCATGACGTAGGCGGCCTGTCGTCACTGGACGCCAAACTGGCCCGAAAGATGGACAGCCTGTGCTAGCGGTCGTTGCCTGACCCCTGGCCACCGGCAAGCGACGCAGCCGTGCCCATCTGCTTGAATTCCGCAGGTGTGACGGTGCCATCGCTGACATCGATGGACCGTGGGATGCCCGTGGTCTTGTTCCCGATCTGGCGCACGCTGCGCGCCGCCGGGTTGATATCCAGACACCGGTTTTCATAGCAGGTCAGGCCAGACGGATTGATCTGGATGCGGGCCTGTCCGTCCGGCCCCGTCACCACGGGAGCTTGCGGAACGTCACAGGCCGCGGCCAGTGCCAAAGCACCCATTCCGATCCATTTCTTCATAGCAAGCTCCTTCAAGCGGGCTTAGTCCAGTTGACCATTGCCGTTCTGGTCTGCCGCGCCGAAATCTTCATTCATCTGTGCATCATATTCCGATCTTGAGATAAAGCTGTCCTTGTTGCGGTCAACATTCTGGAACTGCTTTATGTCCAGAAACGGCTTGGCCTCGGCCTGACCCAGTGTGCCGTTCTTGTCTTCGTCCATGGCCTGAAACGCATAGTCCGAAAAAGCGTCGAACTCGTCTTTGGACAGGAACCCGTCATTGTTTGCGTCGATGGCATTCAATTCTTTTTCATGCAGCTCGGCCACGGTTTCGGCATTGGTGGCCGAGGCCAGGAATGCAGCTGTGAATACAAAAATCGCCCGTTTCATGTCCAATCTCCTCAGCATGCAAATCTTTGGCCTTCAATGCCACCGGCGGCAGCACCGGCTGCGGTCAGGATCGTCTTGCCCGATCCGCCGCCGAACTGGTTGCCGATTGCGCCGCCGATCAAGGCGCCGCCCAATGTGCCGCTGAGGCAGGCAATCTCGTGCTGTCGTGCGGCTTGCTGTTGCGGGGTTGGGGCCGGACCGCAGGCTGCCAAAAGCGCTGCGCCGGTCAGGATGGATGAAAATACCTTAAGTTTCATAAAAATCTCCCCAATTTTGTGCGACGAGTATTCGCGCATTGAGGCAGTGCTTCAAGTTAAATTGGGTTCACGCGGCCCCGGACAGACCGGGGCCGGCCAAATTCAGATCACCTCCAGCAGGCCTTCACCCGCCGAGATCCCGCAGGCACCGGGGTTTTCTTCCAGGTTCAGGGCCGTGATCTTGCCGTCCTCGACCAGCATCGCATACCGTTTCGAGCGCGCGAACAGGCCAACGGGCGGGGCGTCGAAATCCAAGCCGATGGCTTTAGTGAATTCTGAGGCCGCGTCTGAAACCATGGTCAGTCCGGCCGCGGTCGCGCCGGTGGATTCACCCCAGGCCTGCATGACGAACGGGTCGTTGACCGACAGGCACATGATCTCGTCCACGCCCTTGTCGTCGAACTGCTTTTTGGTGCGAATGAAGCTTGGCACATGTGCGGTGGTGCATGTGCCGGTATAGGCGCCGGGCACAGCGAAAATGACAACCTTGCGCCCTTTGGTCTTGTCTGAAATCCGAACTTCCTCCGGCCCGTCGGCCCCCATCTGGATCAGTGTTGCCTCGGGCAGAGTGTCTCCTGTTGAAATCATTTTTCAGCTCCTGTCGTTTGGATTTGCAGAATTGGGCTAAGCCGCAATATAGGTGGTCAAATCATAGAGACCACGGGAAAACTGCGGGGTGGGCAAAGCATGAGCCATATTGTCGTGATTGGCGCGGGTCAGGCCGGAGCGTCCTTGGTGGCGCGGTTGCGCAAGGACGGGTTCGACGGAGAGATTACTCTGATCGGGGCCGAGCCGCATCTGCCGTATCAGCGCCCGCCTTTGTCCAAGGCCTATCTTTTGGGAGAGATGGAGCTGGAGCGCCTGTTCCTGCGACCCGAAAGTTTCTATGCCGAAAACAACATCACTCTGCGGCTTGGCCAGCGCGTGACCGGCATCGACCCCAAGGCCAAAACGGTCACTGTTGGGGATGAAGTCATCCCGTATGACGAACTGGCGCTGACCACCGGGTCAGATCCGCGCCGCCTGCCTGCCGCCATCGGAGGCGATCTGGACGGTGTGCACGTGGTGCGCGACCTGGCCCATATTGATGAGATGGAACCCAAAGTGACCGAAGGCGCCCGCGCGTTGATCGTGGGCGGCGGTTACATCGGGCTCGAGGCCGCCGCCGTCTGCGCGAAACGCGGCGTCAAGGTCACCTTGGTCGAGATGGCCGACCGCATCCTGCAACGGGTCGCGGCGCCCGAAACCAGCGCGTATTTCCGCGCATTGCACAGCGAATACGGTGCCGACATCCGCGAAGGCGTCGGGCTGGATCGTCTGATCGGCGAAAATGGCCGGGTTGTGGGGGCCGTGTTGACGGACGGCACGACGCTGGACGTTGATTTCGTCGTGGTTGGTGTGGGCATCACCCCCTCTACCCAACTGGCCGAGATGGCAGGGCTCGAACTGGACAACGGCATCAAAACCGATGCCCATGGTCGCACGTCTGATCCGTCGATCTGGGCGGCGGGCGATTGCGCCTCTTTTCCGCATGGCGAAGGGCGTATCCGTCTGGAAAGCGTCCCCAACGCCATCGACCAGGCCGAAATCGTGGCGCAGAACATGCTAGGCGCGGCCAAGGATTATGTGGCAACCCCATGGTTCTGGTCGGATCAGTACGACGTCAAGCTTCAGATTGCGGGCCTGAACACCGGATATGACCGCGTGGTGACCCGCAAGGGCGAGGGTCAGACCGTGTCCTTCTGGTATTACAAAGGCGACAGGCTGATTGCTGTGGATGCGATGAATGATCCGCGGGCATACATGGTCGGCAAGCGATTGATCGAAATGGGCAAGACCGCTGATCCCGAAGTCGTGGCAGACCCGAACGCGGACCTGAAACCGCTGCTCAAGGCGTGAGGATCATAGCCGGAGAATTCCGGGGCCGCGCCCTCGCCCCGGTCGGCAAGGGTGATGCGGGCGCGCATCTGCGCCCCACCACCGACCGCGTGCGTGAAAGCCTGTTCAATGTGCTCAACCACCAGATCGATTTTGACGGTTTGCGGGTGCTGGATCTGTTCGCGGGAACCGGTGCGCTGGGGCTCGAGGCGTTGTCGCGGGGGGCGTCGCATGTCACCTTCGTCGATGACGGGCGGGTGGCCCAGGGGTTGATACGCAAGAACATCGACCTGACCCGCAGCGCCGACCGTACCGACTTGGTCCGCCGCGATGCGACCCGGTTGGGCGACAATCCCGGCGCGCCTTATGATCTGGTTTTTCTGGACCCGCCTTACGGGAAATCCATGGGGCAGAAGGCCGTTGCCGCCTTGGCCAATGGCTGGGTCGCGGATGATGCATTGTTGGTTTGGGAAGAAAACGCCCCGATGCAGGCGCCGGCCGGATTTAAATTGCATGACAGCCGCAAATATGGCGACACGCATATTTCCTTGATGTGGAAAGGCGTTCCAGATTGAAACGCGCTGCGCGGTTTGGTGCGGAACATGGGTGGACGATGACGGGAAAGCCTTGATAGGCCGAGCGCGAGGCAAATCAGGGATTCCATATGCACGATCTTGTCATTTTCGACTGCGACGGCGTTCTGGTGGACAGCGAGTTGGTCTCGAACCAGGTGCTGGTGGACAATCTGGCGCAACATGGCCTGCATCTGGCGCTGCATGAATGTATGTCCCTGTTCGTGGGCGGAACCATGGTGGGTGTGCGGGACAAGGCCTGCGCGATGGGTGCCGTTCTGCCCGAAGACTGGATAGATCAGATCTATGCCGAAACCTATGACCGCCTGCGCGCAGGTGTGCCATTGGTCCCCGGTATCGCAGACCTGCTTGCGGGGCTGGATCAAAAGGGTATCCCCTGTTGCGTCGCGTCGAATGGCAGCCCGGACAAGATGAAGATCACTCTGGGTCAGAACGGGCTTTGGGACCGTTTCAAAGACGTGATGTTCTCGGCCCATGTGCTTGGCACCGGAAAGCCGGACCCAAAGATGTTCCGCCTGGCCGCCGAGCACTTTGGCGCAACGGCTCCGGTGGTGATCGAAGACAGTCACAGCGGTGTCACGGCGGCGATCCGCGCCGGCATGCGTTGCCTTGCTTATGCGCCTCATGGAGGCGGTGAAAAGCTGGCGGATCTGGGGGCCGAGGTGATCACGGACATGTCACAGGCGCATGGGTTGTTGGGACTTTGACCCGCGTTTGTGCTAATGTGCACGCATGGACCGCACCCTGACACCTTTTGCCTGGACCTTTTCAAGCGACACCGAAGCCGCTGCCGGCCCCGAGCGCAAACCCATGCGCGCGCCGGTCTTCATCCACGACGCGGTCACGCCGTGGGCGGACGAAACGATCCTGCTGAAACTCCTCCGCGAACAGGCCGCGGATCAGGAGGAATAGGTCGGGTGAAACTTGCCAGCGGGTGACATGGTAAAGATATCGACCCCATCCGAGGTGACGCCCACAGAATGTTCGAACTGTGCCGACAGCGATTTGTCGCGGGTCACGGCTGTCCAGTCGTCGGCCAGAGTCTTGGTTTCGGGACGACCCAGATTGACCATCGGTTCGATGGTAAAGAACATACCCTCTTCCAGAACCGCACCGGTGCCCGGGCGACCATAGTGCAGCACGTTCGGTGGCGCGTGAAACACACGACCCAGACCATGACCGCAGAAATCACGCACGACGCTCATCCGATGTGCTTCGACATAGGACTGGATGGCATGGCCGATGTCACCAAAGGTATTGCCCGGCTTGACCATCTCGATGCCCTTGAACAGCGCGTCATGGGTCACCTGGATCAGCCGTTCCGCCTTGCGCGGCAGCTTGCCCGCCACATACATGCGCGAGGTGTCGCCAAACCAGCCATCGACGATGACGGTGACGTCGATATTCAGGATATCGCCGTCCTTCAGCTTTTTCTCACCGGGAATACCGTGGCAGACAACGTGGTTCACGCTGATGCAGCTGGCGTGCTGATAGCCTTTGTAACCTATGGTGGCCGAGGTCGCACCGGCGTCTTCGACCATCTGCGTGATCAACCCGTCAAGTGCGCCGGTGGTTTGACCGGGAAACACATGATCTGCAATATCATCCAGAATCCGCGCAGCCAGCGCCCCTGCCGCGTGCATCCCGGCAAAGTCACCTTGTTCATAGATGCGAATGCCGTCCTTGGTCAGGCGGCCACGATGCTCTTTCATCGACGCTAAGCTCCAAATGTTGCGCGCAGCATTCCTTTTACGCTGCTTGTGCAGAAAGTACCAGAGGGCGCGCGTTCAGACTGCGTAAACCATGCGAGAAACTTGGTTCCGTTGGCTCAGGATTCAAGAGTAGGGGCTGCATTGCAGCATCTCGGGCCCCACCGCCTCGACTGCAATCCGTACGGCTACTGGCTTGGACACTTTTCACGGCAGGCGGATCAGTATCTAATGATTGCACTTTTTCTTGAGAAAATCAGGGAACCGGATGCATGTCACAGAAACGAGAATTGATCTCTAACGGAAACCCCATGGAAAGCATCGTTGGGTTCAGCCGAGCGGTTCGGGTCGGGAACTTCATCGCGGTCGGGGGAACCGCACCAGTCGATGCTGAGGGCAACACAGTGGGTGTCGGCGATGTCTATCTGCAAACCAGACAGTGTTTCGAAATCATCAAAGATGCGCTTGAGCGTGCCGGGTCAGGGCTGCACGATATTGTCAGAACGCGTGTCATCCTGACCGAAATCGAAAACTGGAAACAGGCGATCGAAGCCCGAAAGCTGTATTGTCTGGATGCTCGCCCTGTAGATACTATCATGGCCATCGAACGATTTGTGAGTCCCGAGTGGCTGGTCGAGATTGAGGTTGATGCGGTCGTTTCGGACTGACTCAGCCGGCCAATATCCTCACCTCGGTCTGCACCCAAACCCCCGACGGCGTTATCCGCGTCCCGCAAACGATCCGTTCCACCCCCTGCGCCTGCGCGACCTCAAAGGCCGCCGCATAGGCCGGATCAATATCTGCGGCCAGCGCAAACCGGTCGCAATCGGTTCGCTGAACCAAATACAGCATGATCGCCCGGTGCCCTTGTGACGCCATCGCGGCCAACTCGCCCAGATGCTTGGTGCCACGGGCTGTGACGCTGTCGGGAAACTCGGCCAGTCCGGGCTGGCGTGACAGTGTCACGCTTTTCACCTCGACATAGGCATCCGGCAGGCCCGGCCCCGTCAGCAGGAAATCGATGCGGCTGTTGCCGCCGTATTTCACCTCGGGCCGGACGGTGCCATAGGCGGCCAGTTCGGGAATCTCACCGGCTTCCAAAGCAGCCCGCAGCGCCCGGTTCGGGACCGAGGTATCGACCCCGGTAAAATGCCCGTTTTCATGATCCACCAGCCGCCATCCGAATTTCAGCTTTTTCTTCGGATCGTCGTTGGGTTCCAGCCAAATCTTTTCGCCGGGCTCGGCCAGCCCCATCATCGACCCCGGATTGGCGCAATGGGCCGTTACCTCACTTCCATCCTCAAGCCTGCAATCAGCCAGAAAGCGTTTGTAGCGGCGGATCAGCCGGGCGGGGACAAGAGGGGTTTCAAATCGCATGGTTCAGGGCCTATACCTGCCCCTGAGGACGATCAAGAGGGGACAGTGCCATGGCCAATCCAACCGCAGCGATGCTGGTGATCGGGGATGAAATCCTGTCGGGTCGCACCCGCGATGCGAATATGCATTTTCTGGCGCAGGAACTGACCAAACACGGCATCGACCTGAAAGAGGTCCGCATTGTCAGCGATGACGCCCCTGCCATTGAAGCGGCCGTCAAAGCGCTGTCCGACGCCTATGACAATGTCTTCACCAGCGGCGGCATCGGCCCGACCCATGACGATATCACGGCCGATTGCATTGCCCGCGCTTTCGACACACCCATTGATGTGCGCGATGACGCGCGCGCGCTGTTGCAGGCCTATTACGACAAATCCGGGCTGGAACTGAATGCCGCCCGCCTGCGCATGGCGCGTATTCCGGACGGGGCGACGCTGATCGAAAACCCGGTTTCGACGGCGCCCGGGTTCACGCTTGCGAATGTGCATGTCATGGCAGGTGTGCCGTCGGTTTTTCAGGCGATGGTGGCGAGCGTTTTGCCAACATTGACCGGAGGCCGCCCTTTGCTGTCGCAAACTCTGCGTGTGGACCGCGGAGAAGGTGATATCGCCGCAAACCTGGCGGCCTTGGCCGAAGATTTCAGCGACCTGTCCATCGGGTGCTATCCGTTTCAGATCAACGGTGCCTTCGGGGCCAATGTGGTTGTGCGCGGCACCGACGGAGGCCGGATCGACGCGGCCACCACTCGCCTGGCGAAAGAGCTTGAGCTTTGAGCAATAACTGGGCGGAAATAGTCGACGGAACCTGGCCCGCCGCACGCTATCAGCGGCTTGGCCCGTTTCTGCTGCGTGAGGGGCAGGGCGGAGGGTCGCGCGTGTCTGCGGCCAGTGCATTGGGCCCGGCCGATGAAGACGATATCGACGCCGCCGAGGCCGCGATGCTGGCCATGGCGCAAAAACGCATCTTCTGCCTGCGGCCCGGGGATGAAGCCCTGGATGCAATGCTGGCCCAGCGGGGATACGACATTCTTGACCCGGTCAACATATATGTCTGCCCCGTCTCTCGGCTGATCGATCAGCCGATCCCACCGGTCATGGTGTTTTCAATCTGGGAACCGCTTGAGATCATGCGCGAAATCTGGGCCTCGGGCGGGATCGGACCCGAGCGGATCGCGGTGATGGAACGTGCCAAGGGCCCCAAGACAGGATTTTTGCTGCGTCACAACGACAAACCCAGCGGCGTGGCTTTTGTGGCGATGCATGCAGACACTGCGATGGTCCACGCGCTGGAAGTGTTGCCCGAACACCGTCGTCAGGGATTGGGCCACTGGACCATGCGCGCGGCGGCATTCTGGGCGCGTGATCACGGTGCGCAGAACCTCAGCGTGATCTGCACCAAGGCCAATGAGGGCGCCAACGGTCTTTATCGTGCCCTCGGGATGGAGATCGCGGGCGAATACCATTACCGTCATCTTGTCTGAACCGAAGAGGCCGCCGTGACACAAAAAGACATGCCTACCGCGCTGAACCTGCCCATGGTCGATCCGCTGCCGCCGGAAACGCAGAAATACTTTGATATCTGTGTCGAAAAACTGGGCATGGTGCCGAATGTGCTGAAAGCCAACGCATTCGATATCGACAAGCTGAACGCCTTCACCGCGATGTATAACGACCTGATGCTGGCTGACAGCGGGCTGACCAAACTGGAACGCGAGATGATCGCGGTCGTCGTCTCGTCGATCAACAAATGCTTCTACTGTCTGGTCGCCCATGGGGCGGCGGTGCGTCAGCTTTCGGGCAATCCGCAACTGGGCGAAATGCTGGTGATGAACTATCGCGTCGCCCCGCTGGTGCCGCGTCAACGGGCGATGCTGGACTTTGCCGCAAAGATGACTACCGCCAGCGCCGAGATTGAAGAGCCCGACCGCCAGCGCCTGCGCGATGCAGGCTTTTCCGACCGCGACATCTGGGACATCGCCAATGTCGCCGGGTTTTTCAACATGTCAAACCGGGTGGCCAGCGCGACGGCGATGGTGCCCAACGAAGAATATCACGCACAGTTTCGATGATCCGCGCCGCCGCCCTTGCTGCCCTGCTGATGACAGGACCTGTTGCCGCGCAGGACCTGACCCTGCCGGCCAGTGCCCGACAGATCAGCGACCGAACATCGCCACTGGACAGCTATGACCTGCCGACGGGGCCTTATGCAAATGGCTCGGTTCCCGCAGAAACGCGCGAAGGGCGCGTGGAACGCTATACGTGGCGGCTTCAGGCTGGGTCGAGCACGACATTGCAGCTGCTGGCACCGTTGCGGGATCAGATCGAGGCGCAGGGCTACAAGATCCTGTTCGAATGCGACGCGCGGGTTTGCGGTGGTTTCGACTTTCGCTTTGGCACCGAGGTCGTGCCAACCCCGGACATGTATGTCGCCATTCAGGATTACCGTTTTTTGTCGGCCACCAAGGGGCCGGTTGCCCTTAGCCTGCTGGTCAGCCGCAATCCCCCGGATGGCTATGTTCAGATGATCCGGGTCACACCCCAGGACGCGCCGGACCCGGACCCTGTGGTGGTCGAGCAAGCTGTGGAAGGCTCGGTCGGGGTGTTGGAGGCCTTGGCGACAACGGGCCACGTGATCCTGGATGATCTGCATTTTCCGACGGGCGAGGTTGCCCTGGGCGAAGGGCCGTTTGACTCGCTGACCTTGCTGGCCGGATACTTGACCGACAACCCGAACACACGCCTGGCGTTGGTGGGGCACACTGACGATACCGGTGCGTTACAGGCAAATATTGCGGTCAGCAAAAGCCGGGCCGAGGCGGTGCGAACCCGCCTGATCGATGCGCATGGCGTGGCACCCGCACGGATCGAAGCGCAGGGTGTTGGCTATCTGTCTCCGCTCACGTCGAATGCAACTCCGGAAGGGCGCGATCTCAACCGTCGGGTCGAAGCCGTATTGCTGGTCAACTGACCCACCACAGGTACAGCGGCAATCCGACGGTGATGTTGAACGGAAACGACACCCCCAGCGACAAGGTCAGATAGATCCCGGCCTCGGCCTTTGGAAGGGCGATCTTCATAGCGGCGGGAACCGCGATATACGAAGCCGAGGCTGACAGCACCATGAACAGGAACAAGCTGCCCTGTGGCAAGCCTATCACGGCACCTACCGCCCAGGCCATAAATGCGCCGATCAGGGGCATCAAAACACCAAAGGCGAACAGGCCAACCGACAGCTTGTCTCGGTTGCTGATCAGGCTGCGCCCTGCCGACAAGCCCATATCCAGCAGAAACAGGCACAGAATTCCGGTGAAAGGCGTCACGATGAAAGGCGCGATCATCTGCATGCCTTCACCACCGGTGATGGCTCCGATCAGGAAGGCACCGGTAAGCAGAACGATCGAGCCGTTGGCCAGCAGATCGCGCCACAGCTTGTCATCCTTGACGCCATTGCTTCCGGTCTTGTGTGCCAACCAAAGCGCCGACAGGATTGCGGGCACCTCCATCGCAGCCGCAACGGCCACCATGAATCCGTCATGGGTCAGCCCCACCAGATCCAGCAGGCTGGTGGCTGTAACAAAGGTGACGATCGAGATCGAACCATAGTGCCCTGCCACCGCCGCCGCGTTCAGCGCATCCAGGCGTGTCATCACCCTGAGCAGGCCAAAGGCCACGAAGGGGATGGCAAAGGACAAGGCGACACCGCCCAGCAGCGTCAGGAACAGTTGCAGGTGAATGCCATGCGCGGCCAGACTGGCACCGCCTTTGAACCCGATGGCCAGCAGCAGGTAAAGCGACATGAACTTGGCCGCGCCCGCCGGAATGGACAGGTCACTGCGCACAAAGGCCGCCAGAAGCCCAAGAGCAAAAAACAGTATGGTCGGCACCAGCAGGTTGCTGGACAGTGTCTCGATCACTCCGGGCATAATTAACTCCTGATCCCTCGTTTTCGGGTTAGGTGCCTTGCAAAACTGATTTCGCCAAATACTATCTTTCTAAGTTATAAATAGTTTTAGGCTATGCAATGCGCCCGACACTACGACAGTTGGAATACATCGTTACGGTCAGTCGCCTTGGGCGATTCAGTTTGGCAGCCGAGGTGCTGAATGTCAGCCAGCCCAGCCTGTCGACGCAAATTGCGACTGTAGAACAAGAGCTTGGCGTTCGGATCTTTGAGCGTAACCGTGGTGGTATCCAGGTGACGGCGAAGGGAGAAGAGTTCATCTTGCGCGCACAGAAGATCCTGGCAGAGGTCAAGGACCTGCGCCACGCCATGTCGAACGATATGCCCGTCGGAGGACGATTGCGACTGGGGGTTTTGCCTTCGATCGGGCCTTATCTGTTGCCGCAAGCCATCAAACAGGTGCACCGGATTCGCCCCGGATTGCGCATTGCGGTGCGCGAGGAAAACACACTGGATCTGGAACAGGGTCTGAAATCCGGTCGATTTGATCTGATATTGTCCACGCCCGAAGACCATCCGAATACCGTGCAACACCGGTTGTTCAACGAACCTCTTTGGGTCGCCGTTGCCGTCGATGACGTTCTGGCGCGGGATTTGCAGGGTGTCAGTGCCACCGATCTTCAGAACCGGATCTTCCTCACCCTGGATCAAAGCCACCGCCTGTCGCGCATCGTCTATGCATTGGCGGCGGAATGCGGTGGGGTTGTTTCGGATGAGTATGAAGGCACGACGCTTGATTCCATTGTTCTGATGGCGGCTTCGGGTGTTGGTGTTGCGGTACTGCCTGATCTTTATGCTCGCAGACAGGGGATCTACCGCGACGAGGTGCGCTTGCGACCGCTGTCCATCGCCAATGCAAATCGCGATATCGCCCTGTTGGCACGCAGTTCCGAAACCCCACCGCCGGGTCAGAATGTGCTGACGGACAGCTTGCGCACTTCCGCCCGGTCCATGGGACTGTCAGTAATCGACCCGTAAAAAAAGGCCCGCACATTTACATGCGGGCCAAAGGTTGGTCTTCAGGGAGAAATTACCAGTCCATCGGACCCTTCCCGTGGAAGGAATCAACGAGGAAATCGATGAAGGCCCGCACTTTGGGTTGCGTAAAGCGGCCCGGCGGGTAGACAGCGTAAACGCCTTGAACTTCGTCAGGCAGGGACGGCATTGCATCGACAACCAGCCCGGCCTTCAGGGCTTCAGCGTAAAGATAGCTGGGCAGATATGCGATACCCAGGCCGGAAACCGCTGCGTTCAACAGGGATTGGCCATCATTGACACTCAACCACCCGGCGGTACGAACCTGACGTTTTTCGCCGGAGGGCGCGGTCAGTTTCCAGACATTGCCCGAGGATTGGCTGGAATAATGCAGCAGCTTGTGTTCGTTCAGATCATCGATCTTCTGCGGCCGGCCGAACCTTTCGACATAACTGGGCGCGGCGACCATGCGTTTGACCGTCTCGGTCAGTTTGCGGGCGCGCAGTGTACTGTCTTCCAGCTCACCAATACGCACGGCCACGTCAAATCCTTCGGAAATCAGCTCGACATAGCGGTTGTTCAAAACCATGTTCACAGTGATGTCGGGGTAGGCTGCAAGGAACTCGGACAGAACAGGTGACAGGTGATTGACGCCGAAATCCGTGGCAACGCTGATGCGCAAAAGACCAGACGGGGCCGATTGCATTGACGTGACCAGTGAATCCGCTTCTCCGGCATCATTCAACACGCGCCGCGCGCGGTCATAATAGGCCAGCCCGATTTCCGTTGGTGAAACCCGGCGCGTGGTTCGGTTCAACAGCCGTGCTCCCAGGCGCGCCTCAAGGCTTGATACGTGTTTGGACACAGCTGATTTGGAGATGCCCATCTTTTTGGCCGCATCGGTGAAGCCACCCTGGTCCACCACATTGGCGAAGGCTTCCATTTCGGTCAGTCGGTCCATACTCGTTCCCCAGATCTTGATTTCCGTCCTGACTATGGCGCTGAATCTGGGCGGAAACGGGGCAGACATGGGATAATATCAGGGATTTGAATCGGATCGTTTGCGTATGGGAAACGTAGAAACAGTGGTTTCCAAACGCGCCTCAGGCATTGTGATGCTGTGTTTTTCAGACAATCGCGCTAAGATCTCACATTGAGAATGGCATTTTTGTGACCAGGGAGGAGATCATGAGAACCTTTTTCGCCATTGCTGCGCTTTGCCTTTCGGTGGGCTTTGCGCATGCCGGAGGAGAGACCCCATCGAATCCTGATGCAAAGGTCTATTTCGTCAACCTGTCGGATGGCGATACCGTACAATCACCGGTCACGGTTGTCTTTGGCCTAAGCGGCATGGGCGTCGCGCCCGCCGGAACCGAGAAAGAAAACACCGGGCACCACCACCTGTTGCTTGACCGTCCTCCGCTGGGTGAAGGCGAGGATGGCGCGGATGAGTTGGCCAATGGTTTGCCCGCCGACGATAATCACATGCACTTCGGAGGCGGTCAGACCGAAGTAACGCTGGATCTGGCGCCGGGCCAACACACCCTGCAATTGGTTCTGGGCGACGCCGGGCATGTGCCGCATTCCCCGCCGATTGTATCCGAGGTGATTACGATCACCGTTGAATAGCCGCAGGCCCTTGAAACCGTCCGTTCGGTTCATGTGAGGGAAAGGCATTTACATTTTCGGCGCACTTAGTGAATCTGCCTGCATTTGCAGGGGGTAATAATGTCGCTGGAATTCTTCATCACATCATTGATTGTTGTTTTGCTGCCGGGTACCGGCGTCATCTATACTTTGGCTGTCGGTCTTGGGCGCGGGTTTCGTGCAAGCCTTGCCGCAGCCTTCGGATGCACACTTGGGATCGTTCCGGCGGCCTTGGCCAGCATCATCGGACTTGCAGCCTTGCTGCACACCAGTGCCGTCGCGTTTCAACTCATCAAATATCTTGGCGTCTTGTACTTGTTCTACATGGCATGGGGTATCCTGAAGGACGGCGGTGCCATGGATGTCGCGGCGGAGAAATCCGCAAAAAGCGACTTTGGAATTGCCGTGACAGGAACGCTGATCAACGTTTTGAACCCAAAGTTGTCGCTATTCTTCCTGGCCTTTCTGCCTCAATTCCTGCCGGCGAATGCAGCAAATGCAGGAATGGAACTGGCCAAACTGGCGCTGGCCTTCATGGCCATGACATTTGTTGTTTTTGTCGGGTATGGCGCATGCGCCGCACTGGCGCGGGACTATGTGATCCGACGCCCTGCTGTGATGGCGTGGATAAAGCGGTGTTTCGCAACCGCTTTTGGTGCCTTGGGTGCAAAGCTCGCGCTGTCGGACTGAAGACACTCTGAACGAGTGGCTTCAGAACTCTGCGGCAAGGCGTGTGCCCTGATTGATCGCGCGTTTGGCGTCAAGTTCCGCGGCCACGTCCGCGCCGCCGATCACATGCGGGGTGATCCCGCGTTCGATCAGCGCGTCGGCCAGCGACCGCTCGGGCACCTGTCCTGCACACAGAACGATCGTATCCGCCTTGATGACGGTCGGATCGGCGCGCTCTTCTCCGAACGAGACATGCAGCCCCTCGTCGTCTATGCGTTCATAGTTCACGCCGCCCACGAAGTTGACATCCTTCATCTTCAGCGTGGCGCGGTGGATCCAGCCGGTGGTCTTGCCCAGCCCCTTGCCATGCGCCTGCTTCTTGCGTTGCAACAGCGTGACCTGCCGCTTGGGCGCCTCGGGCTGCGGGCCTTCGGGCGCCAGGCCTGCGCGGTGCTGCTCGGGGTCGGCGACGCCCCATTCCTTCATCCACAAGGGCAGGTCGGTGGTGGGCGAATGGCCTTCCTCCAGCAGGTATTCCGACACGTCGAAGCCGATGCCGCCCGCGCCGATCACGGCCACCGATTTGCCCACCGGGGCCTTGTCGCGCAGCACGTCGATATAGTTTACGACATTGTCGCTGTCCTCGCCCGGGATCTGCGGGTCGCGCGGGTTGACGCCCGTGGCGATCACCACCTCGTCGAACCCGACCAGATCGTTGGCGCCGACTTTGCGGCCCAGTTCGACCTTGACGCCCAGATCGTTCAGCATGGTGCGGTACCAGTCCACCAAGCCCCAGAACTCTTCCTTGCCCGGCACCTGCTTGGCCATGTTCAGCTGGCCGCCGATCTCGTCGGCTTTGTCAAACACGGTCACGTCATGGCCGCGCTCCGCCGCCGTCATCGCCGTGGACAGGCCCGCCGGCCCCGCGCCCACGATGGCCACGCGCTTGGGCGTGGCGGCCTTTTCGATCACCAGCTCGGTCTCGTGGCAGGCGCGCGGGTTCACCAGGCAGGAGGTCAGCTTGCCGCTGAAGGTGTGATCCAGGCAGGCCTGGTTGCAGGCGATGCAGGGCGCGATCCTGGCCGAGTCACCTGCCATCGCCTTGGCTACGAAATCCGCATCCGCCAGCATCGGCCGCGCCAGAGAGACCATGTCGGCACAGCCCTCGGCCAGCACCTGCTCGGCCACTTCGGGCGTGTTGATCCGGTTCGAGGTGATGACCGGAATCCCCACCTTGCCCATCAGTTTCTTCGTCACCCAGGCAAAGGCCCGGCGGGGCACCGATGTGGCGATGGTTGGAATCCGCGCCTCGTGCCAGCCGATGCCGGTGTTGATGATCGTGGCCCCGGCCTTTTCGACCGCTTGCGCCAGTTGCACCACCTCTTCGAAGGTCGAACCATTGGGTACAAGGTCGATCATCGACAGCCGGTAGATGATGATGAAATCGGTGCCCACCGCCTCGCGGGTGCGGCGCACGATTTCCAGCGGCAGGCGCATCCGGTTCTCATAGGACCCGCCCCAACGGTCTGTGCGCTTGTTGGTGTGGGTCACCAGAAACTGGTTGATGAAATACCCCTCGGACCCCATGATCTCGACCCCGTCATAGCCCGCCTTTTGGGCCAGCACGGCGGCGTTCACGATGTCGCTGATCTGCTTCTCGATGCCGTCCTCGTCCAGTTCGTTGGGGGGGAAGGGCGAGATCGGCGACTTCACCGGGCTGGGCGCCACGCATTTCGGCCCGTAGGCATAGCGGCCCGCATGCAGGATCTGCATCGCGATCTTGCCGCCCGCCTGATGCACACGGTCGGTGACGACGGAATGATTGGCCACGTCCTTGTCGCTGGTCATCATTGCAGCCCCCGGCAGGACCGAGCCTTCGAGGTTCGGCCCGATGCCGCCCGTGACCATCAGCGCCACGCCACCGCGCGCGCGGGCGGCATAGAACTCAGCCACCCGGTTCCAGTCGCCGGTTTCCTCCAGCCCTGTATGCATCGAGCCCATCAGGACCCGGTTCTTCAACGTGGTAAAGCCCAGATCCAGTGGTGCCAGCATGTTTGGGTACACAGTCATGGCAAAACTCTCCCTCCTGAATTTGCGTGATAGATTGACGTTCGCGTAAACTTTGTCACGCGAAACCCCACGTCACCCTCTTTGCTGTTGCGCCGGTGATTGCTAGAGGTGGGCGAAACAACACGATGAGGCCGCGCATGACCCCCGAAGAAATTGCCAAACTGCCCTATCGCCCCTGCGTCGGGCTGATGCTGATGAACGATCAGGGCCAGATCTTCGTCGGTCAGCGCAACGACCGGTTCGAGGACGCCTGGCAGATGCCACAAGGCGGCGTGGACAAAGGCGAAGACCCTCGTGATGCGGCCTTGCGAGAGCTGTGGGAAGAAACCGGTGTAACCGGCGATCTTGTGGAAATCGTGGCCGAGACCGAGGGCTGGCTGCCCTATGACCTGCCGCATGACATCGTGCCCAAGATCTGGAAAGGCCGGTATCGTGGGCAGGAGCAGAAATGGTTCCTGATGCGGTTTCTGGGAACCGACGACCAGATCGACATCCAGACGGATCACCCCGAGTTCACCCGCTGGAAATGGCAGGACTCCGATCGCCTGATCGCCGAGATTGTGCCTTTCAAACGCGAGGTCTACGAGCGCGTCATGGAGGCCTTTCGTGGGTATCTGCGCTAAAAAGGGCTGCGACAGCTCCGTGCCGGCGTCCCGACTCAGGCATTCTGTTTTGCGTAGACAGGCGTGCCGTCGGGCTCATAGCCGATGACCCCCGGCTCCCACCACCAGATCGGGTTTGCCTTGAAACTGTCGCGCGCATCCAGCCGGTCGAGCAGCGCCGAAACCTTGCCGTATTGGTCCAGTTTCAGGTCGACACCAAGCGGCCTTGCCTGCACGAAACGCACATGGGCGGCCAGAAAGATATCCTGCATCGACAGGTAGCCCGGCACGAAACCACCCTCGTCGCTCAGCCGGTCCTCCAGCCAGCCCAGGATGTGCGCCAGCTTTTCGGCCGACCGCTGAAGATGCGTGCTCTGGTCCACGCTCACGCCGGACCATTTCATTTGCGAGATGGTCGTGGCCGCGTTGCCGAAGGTCTGGATGGTCGAGAAAACCAGCTTGTCCTGCCACTGCGCGTCCGCGGGCCGAAAGGCAAAGGGCGCCAGTTTCGGCGCGGCCTGCGGCCTGTCCGGATAGGTCGACAGCAGGTATTCGACGATGGTGCCGCTTTCCCACAGCACAAGATCGCCGTCCCAGAATGTCGGCACCTGTAATGTCGGAGTCGCCTGCGCGCGTTGCTTGGCGCTGGGCGTGGTGATTTCCTCTCGTCTTTCGTAATCCAGCGAAAGTTCGTCCAGAACGATCCTGACCGCCCTTGCAAATGGCGATCCCGTCGTGAACAGCAGTGCTCTCATGACAGCCCCCCCTTTTTGATGCGAAAAGCATAACGCTGTCAGAGCTAGCCCTGCCAGCAAAAAAAAGGGGCGCCGCGGCCCGGTGTTCAGGCCGCGCTTACAGGGTCGAACCGCGTTTTTTTACCGGAGAAAGGCGCGTGAAACCCGCGTCCTCAAACCAACCCTTCTTCCCTCAGCAGCTCCAGCATGTTCGCCTCGGGGCGGGGGCCGATATGGCTGATGACCTCGCGGGCGCAGACATTGCCGATGCGGGCGCAGGTCTCGTAATCGCGTCCCGTCGCCATGCCGAACAGGAACCCGGCGGCAAACTGGTCGCCGGCACCCGTTGCATCAACGGGGACGACCTTCTCGACCGGTACGTCAATGCGAGCATCACCGTTCATAACCGTCACCCCGTCACCCGAGCGGGTGCAGACCACCAGCGGGCAGATCGCCGACGTGCGCCGCAGCGCCTCTTCCAGGTCGTCGGTCTCGAACAGGGATTTGATCTCGGCCTCGTTGCCGATCACGAAATCCAGCTCGTTTTCAATCAGCAGCAGGAAATCCACCCGATGCCGTTCCACGCAGAACGGGTCGGAAATGGCGATCCCGGCTTTGCCGCCACCCTTGTGACAGGCACGTGCGGCCTCAAGGAATGCCGCCTTGCCTTTTTCCTTGTCGAACAGATACCCCTCGAGAAACATGATCTGGCTGTTTCCTGCGACCTCATCGGAAACGTCCTGAGACGACAGTTCCGAGGAAATGCCCAGATAGGTGTTCATCGACCGCTCGCCATCAGGCGACACAAAGATCATCGAGCGTGACGTCGGCAATTCGCCACCCGGAACAGGCGGGTTCACGAAGTCGACGCCATCTTCGTTCATCGCATCTGCATAGAACCGGCCCAGAGCGTCATCGTGTACCCGGCCGATAAACGCTGCATCCAGCCCAAGAGCGCCTGCGCCCGCAATTGTATTAGCTACTGAGCCGCCCGGCGTTTGAACTCGGCTTTCCATCGAGGCGTACAGCACCTCGCCGCGTTCCTGTTCGATCAACTGCATGATGCCTTTTTCGATGCCCATCAGCTCCAGAAAGCTGTCATCGGCCTGGGAAATCACGTCCACAACGGCATTTCCGATGCCGGTCAGTTGATAAGTCTTCATAGGGTTTTGTCCTCGAATTGGCAGAGATCACGGATGATGCAGGTCGGGCATTGCGGCTTGCGCGCCTTGCAGTGGTACCGGCCATGCAGGATCAGCCAGTGATGCGCATGAAGTTGAAAGTCAGCGGGAATATTGTCTTCGATGGCGCGTTCGACCGTGTCCACATCCTTGCCGGGGCAAATACCGGTGCGGTTGCCGACGCGAAAGATATGGGTGTCCACCGCCTGCGCCGGTTGCCGCCACCACATGTTCAGAACCACGTTGGCCGTCTTGCGGCCCACACCCGGAAGGGATTGCAGGGCAGCCCGGGAATTGGGAACCTCGCCGCCATATTCGTCAACCAGGATACGGCTGAGCTTGATGACGTTCTTGGCCTTCTGGCGGAACAAGCCAATGGTTTTTATGTGCTCGATCAGGCCGTCCTCGCCCAGATCCAGCATCTTTTGCGGCGTGTCGGCGATCTTGAACAACTCGCGCGTCGCCTTGTTGACGCCCGCATCCGTGGCCTGCGCCGAAAGGGCCACGGCGACGACCAGAGTATAGACGTTCACATGCTCCAGCTCGCCCTTGGGTTCCGGGTCGGCCTCTTGAAAGCGCGTGAAAATCTCGCGGATCGTATGATAGTCGAGTTGCTTTGCCATCCGGGCCTTAATGCCGTCCACCGCGCCCTGACACAAGCACAAAGCCAATGCGCAAGTTCCGGGTCGCGGCAGCGTGGCCGTCGCGCTATGGTTTTGTCAGATGATGAGGTGGAACCATGAACGTCCAGACCCCAGAAAGCGGTTATCATTACAACGTCATGCGCCGGGCAATCGAGTTGATCGATCAGGGCGGTGAAGGCCTGAGCCTTGATGAACTGGCCCGCCAGATGGATATGAGCCCGGCCCATTTCCAGCGTTTGTTCTCGCGTTGGACCGGAGTGTCACCGAAACGGTACCAACAATACCTGACGCTGGGCCATGCGAAAGCATTGTTGCGTGAACGGTTCACGACATTGGAAACGGCCCACAATGTGGGCCTGTCCGGCAGCGGGCGTCTGCATGATCTGTTCCTGAAGTGGGAATCGATGAGCCCCGGCGAATATGCCCGCAAGGGCGAAGGCCTGACGATCTATTGGGGGTGGTTCGAATGCCCGTTTGGCCCTGCGCTGGTCATGGGGACCGACAAGGGCATCTGCGGCATCGCCTTCGGTGCCGAGACCGGCGAAGAGGCCGCGATGGAAGACATGATCTCGCGTTGGCCCAAGGCAACGTTTGTCGAAGATCCGATGCGCCTGCGTCCTTGGGCGCTGAGTGCTTTTGGCGCTGCCAGCGACCGGTTGGAGCCGACACCGCTTTTCCTGATCGGATCACCTTTGCAAATCAAGGTGTGGGAAGCGCTGATGCATATCCCGACCGGGCAGGTCACGACCTATTCCGAGATCGCCCAGCGAGTCGGCTCGCCGCAAGCCGTTCGCGCCGTGGGAACGGCAGTTGGCCGCAACCCGGTCAGTTGGTTGATCCCCTGCCATCGGGCATTGCGCAAATCAGGGGGTCTGGGGGGCTATCACTGGGGCTTGCCTGTCAAGCGTGCCATGCTGGCCTATGAGGCGGCGCAGGCAGACGCCTGATTGACATACGGCCCGGCCGCTGCCAAAAGGCACCTCAGGTTCGGGTCCCCTGCCGTTCGCGGCCATTGGCTTTGGTGAAACCCGGTTTGAAAAGCATCTGTTGCCCTTTCCCGGCGCGCGGATGGAAATGCGAGCCCCGTCCTGACTTCGCGCCCGTTCAAGGAAACGAGGCACATGATGACACGATCCCGAACCATTGCTCCGGTTGAAGAGCTGAAAGCGCAGGCGAAACGCCTGCGGGAAGAATTGAAAACGAAGGGCGTTTCGCTGTCGCACAGTGCGGCGTTGGAACTGCTGGCCCATCAGCATGGCGTTCGAGACTGGAACACCTTGCACGCAATTGCCGGAAACCGGATGCATCTGCGCGTGGGTGATCGGGTCGAAGGGCGCTATCTGGGTCAGGCGTTCACGGCCGAAATTCGCGGTATGACCATTCTTGGCGATGGCGCGCGTCGCCGAGTGACCCTGCATTTCGATGCGCCGGTAGATGTGGTGCGCTTTGACAGCTTTTCTGCATTTCGACAGCGCGTCACCGGCGAGATTGGGTGGGACGGTCAATCCCGGCGCCGCACGTCCGATGGCGTACCCCAGCTTGTGGTACGTCCCCTATAGGGGGTTGCGGGCGGGGCCAACCGCGTTGCCCCGCCCGATCTGTCTGCTTAGCAGGTAAAGTTACTCTGCCGCCCAACCACCGACAGCTTTGATCTCGAGGAAGTCCTCAAGCCCAAAGACGCCGCCTTCACGCCCGTTGCCGGATTGCTTCATGCCGCCGAACGGTGAGCCCGCGCTGCGCGATTGTCCGTTCATTTCGACCATGCCCGACCGCAGCGCCCGCGCCATGCGATTGGCACGCGCGCTGTCCTGCGTCTGAACATAGTTGGTCAGGCCATAGGGTGTATCATTGGCGATTTCGACAGCCTCTTCTTCGGTGTCGAAGGGGATCATGGTCAGAACCGGGCCAAAGATTTCTTCGCGGGCGATGGTCATCTGGTTGTTTGCATCGGCAAAGACCGTGGGGCGGACATAGTAGCCCTTGTTCAGCCCCTCTGGCCGTCCCGTGCCGCCTGCGACCAGCCGCGCCCCTTCATCGATGCCCTTCTGGATCAGGTCCTGAATCTTGGTCCACTGAACTTCATTCACCACCGGTCCGATATGGCGGCCTTCCTCTGAGGCAGGGCCAACCTTGACCATGTTTGCGACCTCGGCCGCGGTTTCCACAGCCTTGTCATAGATCGGGCGTTGCACCAGCATCCGGCTGGGGGCGTTGCAGCTCTGGCCGGTGTTTTGCATCATGTGCAGCACCCCACGCTTGACCGCCTTATCGTCCGCGTCCTCAAAGATGACGTTGGCGCCTTTGCCTCCAAGCTCAAGATGTACTTTCTTGAGGGTATCAGCCGCATTTTTGGAAATCGCGGTGCCTGCGCGGGTCGAGCCGGTGAAGCTGACCATGTCCACATCCGGATGGCCCGAAAGTTGCGAACCAACACCCGCGCCGTCGCCGTTGACCAGATTGAACACACCGGGCGGGAAGCCTGCCTCGTCCATCATCTCGGCAAAGATCATCGCGTTCAGCGGGCTTTGTTCCGACGGTTTCAGCACCATCGTGCAGCCCGCAATCGCAGCAGCCCCAACCTTGAGCGTGATCTGGTTCATCGGCCAGTTCCACGGCGTGATCAAAGCGGCAACGCCAACCGCCTCGTAAATGATGCGATCATTCGGCGCATGATCCCCCAGCGGGCGTTCAAATTCGAACGCCCTGGCGGCGCGGATGAAGTTCTTCAGGTGATAGATGCCGGCGCCCGCCTGCGCCGAACGCGCCAGATCGATCGGGGCGCCCATTTCCAGCGACATCGCCTGCGCCAGATCCTCTGCCCGGGTTGCATAGAGTTCGACCAGTTTTTCCACCAGCGCGATGCGGGTTTCCACTGGCGTGGCCATCCAGCCCGGTAGGGCGGCCTTGGCCGCGGCAACGGCCGCATTCGTGTCGGCTTCGGCGCCAAGCGAGATCACGGCGCAGGGGTCTTCGGTCGACGGGTTGATGACCTCGAAGTCATTGGGCTGCGATGGGGCCACCCACTGACCATTAATATAGAAATCCCGCTTTTCGATCATCCTGAGCCCTCCTGAAGGTCTGCCTGAAACCGGCTGTTCGGGGCCACTCTGTCACCCATGCACAGGCTGAGCAATAGTGAATTTGATCAAATTATTTTCGGGCAATGCCCACGAAATCCGTATCGCCAGGCGCGATGGACGGTTTAACCTGCACACAAAGTGATTAGGTTCCAAACAACCGATTCAGGTTTTTCACAGAGAAGGAGATGCCCCATGGGTTTGCGTATCAACGACACCGTTCCGAATTTCACGGCAGAAACGGATCAGGGCACCATTCAGTTTCACGACTGGATTGGCGATAGCTGGGCCATTCTGTTCTCGCACCCAAAGGATTTCACACCTGTTTGCACCACCGAGTTTTCGGCCGTTGCGCAGTTGAATGACGAATGGGCCGCGCGCAACACCAAGGTGATCGGCGTATCGGTCGATGGTGTCGAAGACCACAAAAAGTGGAAGAAGGACATCGAGGAATACGGCAAGGCCAAACCCGGTTTTCCGATCATCGCCGATGACGGTCTGGCTGTGTCCAAGGCTTTCGACATGCTGCCCGCCGAAGCATATCTGCCCGATGGCCGCACACCGGCTGACAGTGCCACGGTGCGTTCGGTCTTTATCATCGGACCGGACAAGCAGCTGAAGCTGTCGATGACCTACCCGATGACCGTGGGCCGGAACTTTGCCGAAATTCTGCGTGCGCTTGACGGTTTGCAGATGTCGGCCAAGGGCGTTGCGACACCTGCCAACTGGGTGCCGGGTGAAGACGTGATCATCCCGCCAACCGTGTCGAACGAAGACGCCAAGGCCAAGTTTGGCGAGTTCGAAACGATCTTCCCCTATCTGCGCAAGACCAAAGCGCCGTCGTAAGCCGGTTGCCGGGTCAGGGGGGCTGTCTGCCCCCCATCGTGCCCGCTGGCACGATTCCCCCCGAGGATATTTTTTCGCCAGATGAAGCAGGCGGTTGTTGCAGGTCGGGCGACCACTGAAATGTCCTGCGCGTGCTGTATTTTCGGGGTTTTCCGGGTGCCCCCGCGCCTGAGGCGCGAAGGCAAAGAGGGGCAGGAAACCGAAGAGAAACCTGACACCCGAAGCAATCAGAAATTATGGCGAAGTCCGAAATTGATGCTGAAAGTATCCAGATCGTCCTCGACGCTGCCGGTCAAAGCTCCGTTGGGGGCCAGGCGCTGCGACGAAACATCAAAGGCACGGGCGTAACGGGCATCAACGGTGAACGCTGTCGACGCGTTGATGTCATATGCCACACCGGCGATCAGCTGGGCGGCCAAGGTGGTGTCGGTGTCGTCCAGCGCCACACCCGGTCCGTAAGAAAAATCCAGATCCGAATAGGTGGCCCCCAGACCAAACCCGGCAAACGGTGTCAGCGCGCCGGCCTGTTTGAAATCGAACAGCAGATTGGCAAATAACGAGGTCTGCGTGACGTCGCCCGAGATATTGCCCTCGGGCCCCGGACCATTGCCGGTAAAGTTCACACCATCCACGTCACTGTCGCGATAAGACAGTTCCAGCTCGATCCGCGTTCCGATGATATCGTTGGACCATTGCGGGATTTCCTGGCCTATCGCGAGGCCCAGTCCGAAACCTGCGCCGAATTCGGCATCGACCGATTGCGTCGCGCCACCGATCGTCCCGGTGAAATCGCTGTCCTGTAGCTGGCTGTAGCCGATGAAGCCGTGAATATAGGTGCCGTCGCCCAGGCTCTGCGCGGCAAGCGCCGTTGCGCTGATCGCCAGAGCCGAAGAGGCGAGAATGAGGCGCGTGAACATAACCATCTCCAGTGTTCCAAAGTCCGCATGCCATGGATGTGGACGAGGCTGGCCCAAAAAGAAAGGCGCCGGGCCTTCACTTCGTTTCACAGGTTTTTAGGAATGTGTGAGTGAATAGACACGAGGTTCTGGCACTGTTTCAGGGCACATCCCTGACCAAGGGTTCTGACAGGAGTTCGTCGACAAAAAAACTGAGCAACTGCACCCTGCTGGAAACGCCCGCCTTTCGATAGACCGCAGCGCTTTGGGCCTTGATCGTCCCTTCTTTCGTCTGTCGCATTCCGGCGATTTCCGCGATGGAAAGACCCTTGATCGTCAGCATGGCGACGTCACGCTCAGCATCACTGAGCTTCCACTCGCTGAACTGGGTTTCGATGACCTGGGCAAAAGCCCCTTGCGCCACTTGCAGTTGCCGCTGCATGTCGCGCACCCGTCTGGACTGGGAGCGGATCAGGGCGATCGTGGCGCTCAGGCCGCCAACAAGCGCCAGCGACAGAAACAGCTCGAACGAATGAAGGTGACGAAACCCTGCGCCGTCGCCGCCTGTCCAATCCAGCACCGCATCCGTCATGAAAAAGGCGGCGCAGAGGGCCTGCACCACCAGAAGGAGCCAGAGCAAAGACGTTTGAGGTACTTTCATGCGGCCCCTTGGACGTTGCAGGTTCAGTCGTCGTCCTCTTCGAGCTCGATGGCCGTCACCACCCCGTCCGTGTCAGACAGAACCAGTTCAGTTTCCACGCCATCCTTGGTGAGTTCAACCTCGATCTTCCCACCTTCGAATTCGATCTCTTCGATCTGGTACCCCTGGGCTTCAAGCGCCGCGCGGATATCGGCTTCGCTTGTGCCCAGTTTGTCGCCCAGTCCGACATTGGCCAAAGCAAGAACCGGTGCGGTTGCGATCAATCCCGTCAGTGTCAGCAGTTTCAAGGTTTCCATATCGCATCTCCTTTTTTGCGTTGTGGCGATGCGGTCGAACTGGGGATGGCAGCGGACACCTGCGATTGGTTTTTGGTTGAAACAGGGCGAATGGAACCAAGGTTTATGCCATTTGCGGCCGTTTGCGCGCGTCAGGTTCAGATTGCAATCAAGTTGTGATAGTTTGTTTTGCGGAAACATACGGGCATGTGACCAACGATGTCGGGCTTTCTGACTGTCCTGAACAGGAGAAAACCATGGCTTTTACAGATTGGTACGTCGAGGGAGAAAGCTTCGGAAACTGCAACTGCGGCTATGCCTGCCCCTGCCAGTTCGAGGAATTGCCGACGCATGGCGATTGCCGCGGCTTCGAGGTGCTTGAAATATCCTCCGGATATTTTGGCGAAACGGATCTGAGTGGAACCAAGGCTGCGTTGATCTATGCATGGCCAGGGCCAATATTCGAGGGTGGCGGCGAAATGCAGGTGATCGTCGACCCCGCGGCGTCACCGGCGCAGCGCGATGCGCTGGAAAAAGTCTTTCACGGCGAAGAAACCGAAGAGATGGCAACCCATTGGTACGTGTTCCGGGCCATGTGTGAGACGGTGCACGACACGCTGTACCTGCCGATCGAGCTTGAGATGGATATCGAAGGACGAACGGCCAGTGTTACTGTTGGCGACGTTCTAAAGTCGACCGGGCGCCCGATTCAGGCCCCGCATGGTGGCGGCGAACACCGTGTACGTATCGATATTCCCGGTGGGATCGAATTCACCATTGCCGAGATCGGCAGCGCCTCGACCCGAGCCGATGCGGCGATCAAACTGGATCTGAAAGACAGCTACGGCCAGTGGCACCTGTTGAAACATGGCCCCGGTGGCGTCGCGCACTGACCTGCGGTCAGGCGGCTTTCGCGGATTCATTGGGGCGGACCTTCCAGCCCGGAACCGCCAGATCCGCCGACAGCACCCGGACTTCGAAAGGTTTGAGGACCGGCAATGCGGTCGAACCGTAACTGCCTTCACCATTGGCAAGTTCCGGGAACAGTTCGAACAGCTGGCTTCGGGTGGCGGGTGCCATTGCCCCAAGGCTGGTGTCGCCGGGGAAAAAGGACTCGGACCAGATTCCTTCGACATTCACCAACTCATGCTGATCAAAGAGGATATGAATGTACTCCACCCCAAGTGCGGGCGTTTCCTGAACGATGGTATGCCCATTGATCAGCCCCTTTGCGGGGGCCAGCATCGCTGCTTCGCAATGCATAAGCTCCATCATGGTCGACGTCACGGCAATCCGGTGCTGTGGGGAAATGACGAGATCGCGGCTTGGGCTGTTCGGCCCGAAACAGCCCGCCTTGATCCGTACAGGGGACAGGTGCGTGTTTCGCCGCAACTCAGCCGCGGACAACCGGCGCTTGCCGATCCAGCGGACCGGGCGGGCATGGCCGCCGGCGGTGATGACCGGGTCGCCGGGCTCCAGCGCCTCGACCCGGCGCAGCCCAGTCGGTGTCTGGATCAGAGATCCTGTGGTGAAACACACGAAAGAAGGCAAAGTGTCATACGCGGATGGCGGCGCGGTGCCGGCAAAACTCGTATCTGAAATCGTGTCGTTCAGTTCGGCCTGACCCGAAGTGACTATGATGTAACGCGGGTTTGAAAACTGGATCAGGATGAACGTGACCGGCGCGCCATCGACCGTTCCTGTGTAGTTTTCGAAAGTACTGAAATTCTGGGTCGAGCCGGAAAAGCCGGGAAGAGACCCGAGGTCAAGTTGCGAGCTGCCATCCGGGTCGGGATCTTGCAGCAGAGCGTCATTATCCGTGACGTCGACCGAATACGCAGCAGTAATATCAACACTGCGGTTGCTGAACGGGTCTGCGCTGATTTCGTAAACAGTAATCGATGCCACGGTCGAACAGCTTCCTTGAAAACGGCAATATCCCCCTTAAGGTTGAGCTAATACACGCAATAAGTGTTAATAATTGATTTACCAAAGTTGCGGCGCAGTTAACCGTCCTACTGCCGCGCAAACAAAAAGGCCCCGGATGAAACCGGGGCCTTCCGCTTTGGGTCAGAGGGGCAGATTACTCTGCGTTTTCCTCTTTCTTTTCTTTCTTTTCCGGAACGATCTCTTCGCCGGTCTCCTGATCGACGACTTTCATCGACAGGCGCACCTTACCGCGATCGTCAAAGCCCAGAAGTTTGACTTTGACTTCCTGACCTTCTTTCAGAACATCCGACGGATGGTTCAGGCGGCGGTTTTCGATCTGGGACACGTGGACCAGACCGTCGCGCTTGCCAAAGAAGTTCACGAAGGCGCCGAAATCGACGATCTTGACGACTTTGCCGGTATAGATCTGACCTTCTTCAGGTTCTGCCACGATCGAATGGATCATGTCATAGGCCTTCTTGATCGACTCACCATCGGGCGAGGCGATCTTGATCACGCCATCGTCGTTGATGTCGACCTTGGCGCCCGAAACCTCGACGATCTCGCGGATGACCTTGCCGCCCGAGCCGATCACTTCGCGGATCTTGTCGGTCGGGATGTTCATGGTCTCGATGCGCGGGGCATGGACAGAGAAATCGTTGGTCTCGGACAGGGCTTTGCCCATCTCGCCCAGAATGTGCATCCGGCCTTCCTTGGCCTGTGCCAGGGCGGTTTCCATGATCTGCGGCGTGATGCCGGCAACCTTGATGTCCATCTGGAGCGAGGTGATGCCGTTTTCGGTACCCGCAACCTTGAAGTCCATGTCGCCCAGGTGGTCTTCGTCACCCAGGATGTCGGTCAGAACAGCGTATTCACCGTCGTCTTCCAGGATCAGACCCATGGCCACACCGGCAACCGGCGCTTTCAGCGGAACACCCGCATCCATCATCGACAGCGAACCGCCGCAGACAGAGGCCATCGAGGACGAGCCGTTGGATTCTGTGATCTCGGACACCACGCGAATGGTGTAGGGGAAATCGGTCGGCGCAGGCAGAACCGCCTGAAGCGCGCGCCATGCCAGTTTGCCGTGGCCGATCTCGCGACGGCCGGGCGAACCAACGCGGCCAACTTCACCCACCGAATACGGGGGGAAGTTGTAGTGCAGCAGGAAGTTCGATTTGAAGTTGCCGTGCAGCGCGTCGATGAATTGCTCATCGTCGCCGGTGCCCAGCGTGGTCACGGCCAGCGCCTGTGTTTCACCACGGGTGAACAGGGCAGAACCGTGGGTCCGGGGCAGAATCGAGGTTTCCGCAACGATCGAGCGGACATCGGTGGTCGAACGACCGTCGATCCGCTTGCCGCCCCTGACGACGTCGCCGCGCAGAATGCCGGCTTCCAGCTTTTTCATCGCGGAACCGAGATTGCCGTCTTCCAGCTGCTCTTCGGTCAGCGCTTCTTTGATCGCTTCGCGGGCGGCGGCAACGGCGGCGGTGCGCTCTTGCTTGTCGGTGATCGCGAAGGCGGCGCGCATCTGCTCTTCACCGGCGGCCTTAACGGCGGCATAAAGCTCGGAGTAATCCGGCGCCTGGAAGTCAAACGGCTCTTTCGCGGCTTCTTCCGCCAGCGAGATGATCAGGTCGATGACCGGTTGGATCTGCTCATGCGCAAAGTTCACCGCACCCAGCATTTCCGCTTCGGACAGTTCGTACGCTTCCGATTCCACCATCATCACGGCGTCTTTGGTGCCGGCCACAACCAGGTCCAGACGCTGTTCGGGGTTCAGGCGCAGGTCCTGCATGTCGTCCACGGTTGGGTTCAGGACATATTCACCGTCGGTGTATCCCACGCGGCAGCCCGCGATCGGGCCCATGAACGGTGCGCCCGAGATGGTCAGAGCAGCCGAAGCAGCAATCATCGCAACGATGTCGGGATCGTTGACCAGATCGTGGCTCAGCACGGTACACATCACCAGGACTTCGTTTTTGAAGCCGTCAACAAACAACGGACGGATCGGACGGTCGATCAGACGCGCGGTCAGCGTCTCTTTCTCGGTCGGGCGCGCTTCGCGCTTGAAGAAGCCACCCGGAACCTTGCCGGCGGCATAGTATTTCTCTTGGTAATGCACGGTCAGCGGGAAAAAGTCCTGACCGGGCTTCTGTTCCTTGGCGAAGGTCACGTTGGCCATGACGCTGGTTTCGCCCAGGGTGGCAATCACGCTGCCGTCAGCCTGACGGGCAACCTTGCCGGTTTCCAGTGTAAGCGTTTCCTCGCCCCACTGCATCGATTTCTTCGTTACATCAAACATATGCGTATCCTAGATGGGAGCACTCCCGCCCCTGCGGGTCTCCCGTTTTGCGTGGCGGCCCCATTGCCGCCGACCCCAATTTATCTTCCATTCGAGTGCCGGGGTCAGGGCACAACGTCTCAGATACCGCGCGCATACATGAGAATGCGTTGGAAGGAAAGCGAAACTGCATCGGATGGCCGTTTCATGCCGGGACTGGCTAATGCTGCCACCGGGTGCAAAAGTTTCAAGCCCGAACAACGATCAACTTATCAAGTCGCTGTTGGTTCTTCAGGTCCGGGGTTACGGGAACCCGGAACAGCATGTAGCGCTAACATATCCGCAATCGAATGCATTTTGTAAAAATATGAAGGCAGTATAAGCTCTTATCACTAAGCCTGCGGTCGAAATGACGGAAACGCGCCAAGGGGGTTAACTAACTCATTCCCGTCCGCCGACCGAATACCTTGGCGTTTGCAGACAGCGAACAGAAGGGCAATCGAATGGCACAAACAAAGAAGATGCTGGATCCGGACCCCCGGATTTACGACTTCGAAACGGAATATGAACTGGGGCAGGATAACGTCCGGCCGTTTGGCTTGGACATTCACAACCCGGTCTTTCTGATCTCGAGTATCATGATCTTTGCGTTCGTTCTGATCGCATTGGCCAACCAAGAGGCCGCAGCTACGTTTTTCGGCTGGCTCCGGCCTTGGCTGACCAGCACGTTCGATTGGTTTCTGGTCCTTTCGGTAGATGCAATCACCCTGTTTTGCCTCGTTCTGATCATCCTGCCCGTCGGCAGTGTGCGGATCGGCGGCAAGGACGCCAAGCCTGATTATTCCTACGCTGGATGGATCGCGATGATGTTCGCCGCCGGTATTGGTATCGGTCTTTTGTTTTTCGGTGTGATGGAGCCGGTCTACTACAACTTTGCCGAAGACGGGAATGCGCGCCCACTGGGTATCGATATCGCTGTTCCGGGCAATGAGTATATCGGCGTTGTTGGAACCATTCACCATTGGGGGCTGGAAGGCTGGGCGGTTTACGCCGCAGTCGGCCTGAGCTTGGCGATCTTCAGCTATAATCTGAACCTGCCCCTGACTTTGCGTTCGGCCTTCTATCCAATTCTGGGTGAACGGGTCTGGGGCTGGTGGGGTCATATCATCGACACGTTGGCGGTTTTTGCCACGTTGTTCGGATTGACCACATCGCTCGGTCTGGGTGCTCAGCAGGTTGCCGCTGGCCTTTACGAGGTTTTTGGCATCGAACCCAGCCCCACCGTCGTGGTTCTGCTGATCATTGGCATTACGTTGATCGCGCTGGGCTCGGTTTTGCTGGGCATGGATGCGGGCGTCAAACGGCTGAGTGAGATCAATATGGTCATGGCCGTGGGGCTGTTCCTTTTCGTCATCGCTGTAACGGGCATTGGCACCGCCATCGCGCGGTATTTCAACGTGATGACTGATTACGTGCTGCACCTGCCCGCGCTGTCGAACCCGTTCGGACGAGAAGACACCAGCTATTTCCACGGTTGGACGACCTTCTACTGGGCGTGGTGGATCGCATGGTCACCGTTTGTTGGCATGTTCATTGCCCGCATTTCAAAGGGCCGTACGGTGCGCGAGTTCGTAATCTGTGCGCTGCTGGCGCCAACAGCCGTCTGTGCCCTGTGGATGTCGACCTTCGGTGGCGCGGCCATCGACATGTTGAACGCAGGCGGAGCAGAAGGTGTGCGCGCGACCGTGATCGACAGCTACGCCCCCGAGGGAGCGCTGTTCGGTTTCCTGAAGGAGCTGCCGCTTTACGGCATCGTAGCCCCGATCGCCTTAGTCCTGATCGTGATCTTCTTCGTCACTTCGTCTGATTCCGGATCTTTGGTGATCGACACGATCACCGCAGGCGGCAAGATGGACGCACCCGTGGTTCAGCGCGTGTTCTGGTGCACTTTGGAAGGCTTGGTTGCCATCGCATTGCTGTTGGGAGGCGGTCTTTCCGCATTGCAAGGCGCGGCGGTTTCAACCGGCATCCCCTTTACGCTTGTGGTTCTGATAATGTGCTACTGCCTGTGGCTGGCGTTGAAATCAGAAAAGGCGAAAATGTAGAGCCGAAGATTTTCCATCAACGAGACGCCCGCCGATTGGTGGGCGTCTTCGGTTTTGTGGAGCCTGCATAAAGTAAAGAGATCTGCGCGAAGTCTTGACCGGAATTTTACACCCGTCAGCGCGAAGAAAACCGCAAGGGCCGGGCGCTGCGCTTGATGCCGGATGCCGAACACCCGGGCGCAGGATGTCAGCAAGGCAGGGAAGCTGCCAACTTTACGCTGGCCTGGAAACTTGCCCGCTTTGCCGCATGTTCCGGAATATTGCTATTGCGTTGACATTGAATACGCAGAATAGGACGTTCACGCGAAGAAAACCGCTTTGGACCACCCTTCGGAGGAATGAGTGTCAATTGTTGATGTCCTGGCTGCGCGACTGATCGAAGATGTCAAATCCAATGACCTGTCAGGTAGCTTTCTGATGCTTGGGCGGCAGGATTGGATTGGTGCGCGCCGGTCTGCGTCCGCCGCATTGTTCAGGGAAACCTTGCAGAAATACCTGCCCGGAGTGGCCGAAGCTGACCTTTGCAACCCGGATGATGGATATTCGGAAACGTTCTTTCGAAAGCTTGGGTTCTCGGAAGTGGATTCGCTGGATTTTTCGGATTTCGAAGGTGCGAGCATCGTTCAGGATCTCGCGGGGGACTTGCCTGAAAATCTGGTTGGTCGGTTTGACGTTATCTATGACGGTGGAACATGCGAGCACGTGTTCGACTTGCCGACCGCCTACCGGAACATCGACAAGATGCTGAAGCCCGGGGGTGTGTTTATCGCGCATTCGCCATCGAACAACTGGATCAATCACGGCTTCTATCAGATTTGCCCAGAGATCGTGTACGGCTTTTGGGTCAACGCCATGAACTATGAGGCTCTGAAATGCGTGTGGCAGCCATTGAGGCCATACGCCGCCCGTGACGTGGTGAAGATGACGGATCCCAACAAGACAAAGAAACGTCCGCGACCGCTGGGAACTTTTGGTCCGGGATTGCCTGTTCTTCTGGATTATGTGGTTCGAAAACCTGTTGCCGGCACCAAGACAAGTGCAAGTGTGTCGCAAAGTGACTATGCCACGCGCTGGGAAAACACGCAGAAAGCTTAGAACCAAGTGCCGCAACGGACATTCCCTGACGGCCACGGAATGCTCAGCTGCTCTGGCAAGTTAAGAGGGATGTATCGCTTACGGCGGATCCAACGGAAAACGCCCGCCGGTTGGCGGGCGTTGAACCGGAAAACCCGGTTTCAGGTCATTTGCAAAAAAGCGTTTAGCGGCGGATGCCCAGCTTTTTGATCAGGTCCTGGTAACGCGCTTCTTCTTTGCCTTTCAGGTAGTCCAGCAGCTTGCGGCGCTGGGCAACCATCTTCAGCAGACCGCGACGACCGTGGTTGTCTTTCTTGTGGGTCTTGAAGTGCTCGGTCAAAGTGGTGATGCGCGAGGTCAGGATGGCAACCTGTACTTCAGGCGAACCGGTGTCGCCCTCTTTGGTTGCGAATTCTTTCATGACGCGTGCTTTTTCTTCAGCAGTGATCGACATCGGGGTCTCCTTCAAAGGTTAGAGTTAATGGCGCAGGCCGGGATGTCGTCCAGCACAGGCCCATGGAGAAAACCGCACCGATTCCGATGCGGATGGGCGCGTATAAGCGCATTTTCACCAAATGGCAAAGGGAATTTGCGGGCTCAGACCATCTGCCCGTACTGGGCCAGTTGCGCTTCGGTGATCAATTGTATGTCGGCCACCGTCATGCCTTGAGCCCCGTATACCTGCGCCACTTCCTGACCGTTGATCATGACCCGGGTCAAGTTGGCGTTTTCAGCGTCGGGTTCCACCTCGATCTCCGGGTCAGCCTCATCCTCCCAGGTGACAAGCAGCTTGTCCTCACCGGGTTGGAATCCCATGACGGTCACGTCTTCGTCACCCGGGCTCAGCACGATGTCATCAGCGCCCTGCCCACCGTTAACCACATCCCCGCCGCCTGCCACAATGGTGTCGTCACCGGCGCCCCCATTCAGGAAGTCTTTTTCGGCTGCGCCTTCTTCGAGGCCAAAGACAAAGTCATCGCCGTCGCCGCCAAAGACCGTATCTTCACCTGCGCCACCGTTCAGGGCATCGTCTCCGAACCCGCCCTGCAACGCGTCATCATCGGCCCCGCCCGTCAGAGTATCGTCGCCCTGACCGCCATAAAGTTCGTCTTCGCCTTCGCCGCCATCCAGGGTGTCGTCCCCGAAATGGCCGAACAGGGCGTCGTCCCCCTCATTGCCGAACAGAAAGTCTTCATCCGCCTCTCCGTGCAGAACATCATGACCCTGACCGCCCGAAATCGTGTCTGCATCTTCGCCCCCGTGCAGAACGTCATCGCCCTTGCCGCCGTCGATGGTATCATCGCCGCCAAACCCGTTGATCTGGTCGACACCGTCCTGCCCGGTGATCTGGTCAGGGCCATCGCTGCCGGCAATCACCAGGTCTCCTTCGAATTCAGAGATTACGGTGCCAGTGGACTGGGTTTCGATGTCGGGATTTACCGGGTCTTCGACGTTTTCGCCAATCTCAAGAAACTCTCCGGTGTCGGGTTCCGTTTCCGGGTCCTCGTTGGGGCCGTCCTCTGAAACGTCGTCGTCTTCGATCAGCATGTCGCTCATCGCGTATGCGGCACCGCCGATGGCGGCGAGTCCAATCAATCCGGCCAGAAACATGACACCTCTCCGATCGCAGAATGCTCCGAGGGTGAACATCCCATGCAATCGGCAATCGGGTCAAATCTAAGTTATTGAAATGGTTAATACTTTATCACCATTGCTCGGGCTGTTGGCTGTAGGCGATATAAAGCGGGTGCTTGGGGTGACCGTCTTTGGTCAAACCCAGATGGAACAGCGGCTGGCCGGTGTTGCGCAGCAGGGTTTCCACCGCCGGGCCCCGATCCAGATGCGCACCATGGGTGCCCCAGGCGGCGATGACCTGATCGGCCCACCGAACACCTTCCAGAATGGCGGCGTCATTTTCCGGGCCTACCGGATCGGCAGCAGCGCGCATCTTGCGCGGATCGGTGTCGCGCCAGGCAAAGATGTTGGTCACCTGAAACGCGCCGAACCCCAGCGCCCGGGCACGACGTTCGCAGCGTTCAACCGTCGGGTCGTTCTGCACTTCGGTCGCGGTTGACGGGTTCAACATGACAAACAGCGCCTTGCGCCCTGCCGGGTCCCACACGCGGGTCAGACTATAACGGTATTTTTCGCAGTCGGAGTAGATGGCGGTCGAGGGCGCATCGCCCTTGGTGTGCGTTCGGGTGATCATGCCTTTCGCCTAACACGTGGTTCAGGCGGCGAACACCCGGCTGGGATGCAATTCGCCCGATTTGTAAACCCCCACGGCCACGGCCTTGCCATCCAGCGAGGCCCATGCCTCGTCGCCGTATTCAACATCCGAGGCCAACACCATGCCCGGGTTGCCATTGCGCAGGCGGATTGCGCCGTCGGGGGTGCATTTGAGCTCTGGCAGGTCGGACAGGCCGGCTTCCAGCGGGTGCAGATAGTCGTCCAGCGCCGTGGTCTTTGCCATTTCGTCGATCTGTTCGATGCTCAACCCGTTTTCGGCCTCGAACGGTCCGGACCAGATCCGGCGCAGTTCCCGGACGTGGCCGTGGCATCCCAGCGCTTCACCCAGATCGCGGGCGATCGAGCGGACATAACCGCCCTTGCCGCAGGTCATCTCCAACACCACGTGATCCGGGTCGGGGCGATCGACAAGGATCAGTTCCTCGACCCAAAGAGGACGGGCTGTCAGTTCCACGTCTTCGCCGTCGCGGGCCAGTTTATAGGCGCGCTGGCCGTCGATTTTCACGGCGGAAAACTTGGGCGGAACCTGCATGATGTCGCCCAGAAACGGGGTCAACGCCCGCTTGATGTCTTCGTCTGACGGGCGAGCATCGCTTTCGGCAATTACTTCGCCCTCGGCATCGTCAGTGTTGGTGGCCTGGCCCAGACGGACAGTGAAGGTGTAGGCTTTCAAAGCATCCGTGATGTAGGGAACGGTTTTGGTCGCCTCACCCAGAGCCACGGCCAGAACGCCGGTCGCTTCGGGGTCAAGCGTGCCCGCATGGCCCGCCTTTTTGGCATCCATCGCCCAGCGCACCTTGTTGACCACAGCGGTCGACGTCATGCCTGCGGGTTTGTCCACCACCAGCCAGCCGGAAATGTCGCGACCCTTGCGTTTGCGTCCCATATAGCACCTTCAATCTTGCTGAGGCGCGCGACCTAGCGGATCGCCATCGTCCTGTCAATTTCAAGGTGCGTCTTCGACCACACCCACGATCGGCCCCAGCGAAAACCCGACATCGGACCGATTGTTCGCGCGGTCATACATGCGAGAGATATTGCCATCGAAGAACAGCGCATTCGGAGTTTCCAGCACGTCGCGGAACAGACGGCCGAATTCGTGGAATGTGACGTAATCTTCGGAAATCGCAAACACCGCACGGGTGCCATCGGCGCTGGTGCCCACCCCGTTGCGCACATAGAGCGAGGTCGAATCGGGCAGGAACCGGGGGTGCAGTTCACCATCGATCACCAGCATCGGGCCGGATTGGCTGGCGAACCGGCAGTCGGGGGCCCGATCGATGAAATCCAGCGTCTCGAACACGTCAGCGCGGCCCTCGCGGATGCAAAACACGCCGTTGGGCAGCAGGCCAAAATTGCCGGGGCCGGGGTTGGAGATAACCCGCATGACCTCTTTGCCGTTCTCGACATAATGGCCGACGGGCGAACGGTCATCGTGGTACATGCCCGCGTTCATTGCAAAGGCCAGACGCTTGCCGCTGGGGGCCAGCGCCTCGTTCACCGACGAGAAATGCCCCAGCAGATCCCCGTTTTCGTCGTTGAGAAACAGGCGCAGGTCTTCGTTTTCCGCGTCGACCTCGCAGACGGTATAGCGCTTGTCATCATGGGTCAGCTTTTCGCAAGTGACCGCAGAGGCTTGCGCGGCCCAGACAACCGCGCCCAATGTAACGAATGCCCGGATCACTCGTCCAGATCGCGGCGCACCGCGTCCTGTTCGAACATGCGGCGGGTGTCGTCCAGACGATCGAACGTGTCATCAAGGCGGAACCGAAGATCGGGCGAGAATTTCAGGCCGACCTTTTTGCCAACCATGCGCCGCAGTTCACTTTTGTTGCGGGCGAGCAGATCGATCACGTCCTCCTGCCCTTTGCCGCCCAAGGGCAGCACATAGGCGGTGGCGATTTTCAGATCGGGCGAGGTGCGCACCTCGCCCACTGTGATCGACATGCGGTTCAGGTCGGGGTCGTGGACATCTCCGCGCGCCAGAACCTCGGACAGGGTGCGGCGGATCAGTTCGCCGACGCGCAGCTGTCGTTGGGACGGGCCGGGGCCATCGTGGAATTTGTTCTTTGCCATAATCCCCGATCTAAGCGCAAACCGGGGCTTTGCCAAGCGGGCGCGAACGGGGTAGGAGGCTTTGAGCAGTTTGCAGCAAGGGAATACCGCCATGACCCATATTCCGGGTATCGTCATCACAGGGGCTTCGGGCCGTATGGGGCAGATGCTGATCAAGACCGTAACCGACAGTGATCAGGCACGTCTGGTCGGCGTGGTCGAGCGCACGGGGCATGACTGGGTCGGTCAGGATGTGGGCGAAGCCATGGGTGGCCAGGCGCTGGGCGTCAAAGTTACCGATGACCCGCTGGAAGCTTTTGCGCAGGCACAGGCGGTGATCGACTTTACCGCGCCCGAGGCGACGCTGGACTTTGCCGCTTTGGCCGCGCAGGCGCGTTGCGTGCATGTGATCGGCACGACCGGCATGACGGATGAGCAGATCGCCGCGCTGGAACCGGCCTCGCGCCACGCGGTGATCGTGCGGGCAGGGAACATGAGCCTTGGCGTCAATCTGCTGGTGCAACTGACCAAGAAAGTCGCGGTTGCACTGGATGAGGATTTTGATATCGAAATCATCGAAGGGCATCACCATCACAAGGTGGACGCACCATCCGGCACCGCGCTGATGTTGGGCGAGGCCGCCGCGGAGGGGCGCGGCGTCAAACTGTCGGATGTGGCCGACCGGGGGCGGGATGGCATCACCGGTGCGCGCAAGCGTGGTGACATTGGCTTCCACGCCATTCGCGGCGGCGACATCGTTGGTGAACATGACGTCCTGTTCGCCGCGCCCGGCGAGCGCATCGTCCTGCGCCATCTGGCCAGCGACCGCGCGATTTTTGCCCGTGGCGCGCTGAAGGCGGCGCTGTGGGGGCAGGGGAAGGCACCCGGCCAATATGACATGGTGGATGTGCTGGGTCTGTGAGCCATAGACGAAGCGGTCGCCGACGCTAAGCTTTGATTCATGAGGATTCGGCGCTCTGGACTGGCAACCGGCATTTTGCTTGCGGTGTTTTACCTGACACTGTTGCCATTCGTTGCGCATGGCGTTGGATTGATCGGCAAAGGCCTGTCGCAGGACGCCGCCCGGCGCAGCTATTTGTTCGCTGATGGTGAGAATGTCGGCAATGCCGCGATGTTGGTACACATTCTGGCAGGAACTTTTCTGGTCGCACTCGTCCCGCTTCAACTGTTGAAGGGGCTGCGGCTCAAGTACAATCGATTTCACCGTATGATGGGAGCCTGTCTGGTGGCGCTGGCTTGGATCACCGGGCTGGCGGGCATGATCTATATTCCCCTGCGCGGAACCATCGGTGGGCCGCTGATGTCTGCCGCCTTTTTTCTGTACGGGCTGTGTCTTTTCACGGCTGCGCTGATGGTGGCGCGCAGGGCTTTGGAAGGGGATCGCGCAGGCCATTGGGCATGGGGATTGCGGCTGTTCTGGCTGGCGTTGGGGTCGTGGCTTTACCGAGTCCACTATACGCTTTGGTACCTGCTGACCGGAGGGGTGGGGTCAGAGCCCGATTTCTCGGGCCCTTTTGATCTGGTGCAGAATTTCGCTTTCTTTGTGCCTTATCTGCTGGCCGTGCAGATCTGGATTGCGCGCCGGCGCCAGAGGCATCAGGGGGCGTTGGTCACAAATCCCTGACTTTGTCCGCCCGCAGCGGGCAGGCCAGATAAACGCCGAACTCTTTGCCGATATCGGCGCTGACCCGCGCGTGGACCCGGCCCTGACGATCCAGAAAACGCTGGTTGTCCTCGACTGGGAAAATCCCCTCGTGCCAGATGCCGGGATGGATATAGAGCCCCTTTGACCCGTCACACCAGAATGCCACCACCTTGTCCGGGGTCAGATTGTCGCCAGGCAGGGCCGCGGGCACGATGAAGGGCTTGTTGTCCAGCGGCCAGAACATCTGGCCGCCATCGGGGTGATAGTTCATATGCCACAGCAACACCTGATTCCGCGGGGCCGTTTGTCGGTCGGTTTGCGCCTGCTGAGGGTCGGCGGACCAACCCAGCACGTAATGGCCTTTGACCGCCTCGTTCTCACCGTAAAGCACGTCACCCTGCCAATCGCATTTGAACGTGCCTTCAACCCAGCCGCCTTCGTCACCCGTGCCGTCGTCAATCGGTCGCCAGCCCTGCTGCGGCCAGCGTACGATCTTGATTTCAAAGGTTTCGGGGTCGCCGACCAAACAGCCGTACCCCCTTACCGTGCTGTCCGTCGCCCGGATCAGGGGAACCTCGTGCCACGGCAGGGATGGCTTGGAACTGGCCTCGAAGATGTACTCGGGTGCGGTCATGATGCCCCCAGGTGTTTGTCGACCATGCGCTGCACCATCGGTGCGAAATGGGCGAAATCCGGTGTCTCCATATCCGCCCGTTTGCCGGCCTCATCCAGATACCGGACCTGAATGATTTCTTTCAGGTTCGGATTGGATTCGAAGGCGGCGACTTCTTCGGCGCTCATCGGGCCGCCTTGCAGTTTCAAGGTATGGACCGAGGCGGCAGAGAGGCGGTTGAAATATTCGGGCTTGGTGGCGCAGAGATACCGTTTGGCGGCCACGTGATAGCGGCAGCAATCGGTGATGACCGAAGGGAAGAACTGTTCCAGCACCTCAGCACCCGCATCTTCGTGGTGGCGATCTTCGGTATCATCGGGGTGGTAGGTCCCGAATTCGGATGTGAAATGGCCGATATCATGCAACAAGGCGCCGACGATGATCTCTTCAGGCTGGCCGTTCTGTTCGGCGATGGTGGCGCCTTGCAGCATGTGCTGGGCCATGGTGACGGGTTCTCCAAGATATTCCTCACCACCACGGCGTTCGAAGATATCCCCGATGAAGGCGACGATATTGTCCCGGTTCAGGGTCGAGAAATCGGGCTTCATTCCGCTGCCTCCGGCTGCGTCATCTCCATCGCCGCCAGTGTGGACAGCAACCCGTCCTTGTCGGCATAGCATCCCTGCAACCAGCGCGAACCGGCACCGGAATAGCCCAGCCGTGCATGCAGGACACGGGTGTTGTCGACGATGAAGCTTTCGCCCGGCTCCAGTTTGAACGACACGCCCATGGCCGGGTCGTCGATGATCTCGCCCAGTTGGCGGTAAGCTGCGTAATAGGCTTCCATCCTGTCGAAAGGCACGTCCACGAAAGGCGCTGAGGAACGGTTGTTGAAGCGGATGCCAACCAGTTCGCCATCCGGCGACAATTCGATCATCGGACGGCGGGACCGCAGGCAGACACCGTCTGACCCCTTGTATTCAAACCGCGCCGGGTAGCCTGCCAGCAGCGCAAAACCTTCGGGGTTCTGCGCACGCAGCTTTTCGGCAGCGCGAAAGCCATCGACCACGATCGAGTCGCCCCCTTCGGCGCTGTTTTCCAGACAATAGAGGATTTGCAGCGTCGGCACAGGGTCGCGATAGGGGTTGTCGGTGTGGGCCTGCAAGCCAAGCCCGGTATAGGCGAGGTTGGTCGGGTTCACTTCCGTCCGAACCTCGAAATAAGGGCCATAGTTGGTTTCGCGGACATAGCCGAACAGGTCGGCCACTTTCAAAAGCGATTCCGGTTCGGTTGGCCCGCCCGTCAGCTTGGCAAAGCCGTAACTCGCTACAGACGCCAACCAGTTGCGTTTGGCCGCAGGGCTGGCATGAACCTCGTTCCAGTCGCCAGAGGGTGCGGCGATCCGGCCTTCCCAGGTGATGATGCCGGGGCCGGTGCGGCCCAGCGTGTCGTCCCGTTCGCAATCATAGTTGTGTTCGGCCAGCCATTCGGCCGGGAAAGTAACGGTTTTGTCTTCGGGCTGGAACGTGACCTGAAGGCCGCCCGCGACAACCTCGGCTGAACTGACCGAGATGTCAGCAGGGATATCGCCGATGGTGATCAGCCGCTGGCCGTTGCCCGGGGCCCGGGTTTCCGGGTCCAGCGCGTTGTCGCGCAACCAGACGGCGTGAAAGCGGGCTTGCGTTCCTGTGTCGAACGCGACGGTGACGACCGAAGTGTCATGGGTGGCGGTGCGCAGCATTTGGGGTCTCCTGTTCGGCGCGAGCTTTGGTTGAGCAGATACGCTGTTCATGGCATTACGACAATTAATCCTTATTTCGGCTGAGGCTTGGAAAATCTAATGGCTAAGAAAAAGATCGGGCTACCGCCACTGGACTGGCTGCGCGTGTTCGAGGCCGCCGGGCGTCTTGGTGGGTTCTCGGCGGCAGCCAAGGAGTTCGGGCTGACGCAGGCCGCTGTCAGCCAGCGGATCGGCAACCTCGAAGCCTGGCTGGGCCGATCCTTGTTCGTGCGCGAGGCGCGGGGCGTGTCACTGACGGTCGAAGGTGAAAGCTATCTGCCCTTGGTGCAGGACAGCCTTCGCGCGCTGGAGCGCAATACCGAGGACCTGTTTGGCAAATCCCCGCGTGAGCTGCGCGTGGCCGGCTTGTCGTCGAACATCCACGCACTGGTTCTGCCTGCGCTGACCCGGTTTCACGAGATGCAGCCAGAGGTTCGGGTGATGACCGACTCGGTCGCGCGCCGGTCGTCTTTGGACGAAGAACGAACCTGGCTGCAAATCCGATATGGTCGGGGCATCTGGGCCGGGCGTGATGCCGACCTGATCGCGCCTGAGGTCCTTGCCCCCATGGCGCCGCCGGGTGTCGACTGGGGCGCTCCATTGATTGACCTGCGCGGAGAACGCCCCGGCTGGAGAGAATGGAGCCAGAAAAACGGCCAGCTGGACCTGCCGCAATCAAAAATCAGCTTTGATTCGATGGAACATGCGATTTCGGCTGCGCGGCGCGGCATGGGTGTGGTTTTGGGATCTGTTCCCTTGGCCCTTGCCGACCTGCAAGAGGGGCGGTTGCGGCGGCTGGACTTACCCGAATTGCACACCAAAGACGGGTACTGGCTGACCTGGCCTGAAGACCGGGCGAAGTCCAGAAAACAGCGTGCCCTGATCGAGGATTTCCTGAATGCGCTGCGTGGTTGACCGTTCAGAAATCGATGGCGATGCCCTTCTTTTCCCAGTCACCATAGCGGGCCGGATCCGGTCCGTCTCGGCCACCCAGCTCTTTCGGCAATTCCCGGGCCTCGGCTTTGGCTTTGCGGCGGCGTTCTTCCGCTTCGGCCAGGGCGCGCTGGGCGGCGGGGGGCAAGTCTTTGCGGTCGTCACTCATGACATCGGGTTCCTTTCCTTGCGCAGTCTTGATATACGCCCGCGTCCGCCATTGGCAATGCGGACGCAGGTCACATGAAGGCGGTACAATGTCTAACAGCGCGACAGCAGCACGGCGCAGCGCAATCTATCTTTTGGATCAGGTTCTGGGCGAAGGTCGCCTGCTGGCCGAGTGTCTGGCGGCGGGCGCAGTGGATCGGTTGGAACCCGAGGATCGCGCGCGGGCCCAGCGACTGGCGTTGGAAACACTGCGTGGGCTGGAACGGGCCGACCGCCTGCTGGCCAACCACCTGAACCGAACACCCGCTCTGACGGTCCACAACGCGCTGAGACTGGGTGCGGTCGAGCTTTGCAACGGCGAAGCCGCCCATGGCGTCGTCAATTCCATGGTCGAGATCGTCAGCCGTTCGCGCAAGCATGGTCGCCTCAAGGGGTTGGTGAATGCCGTTCTGCGCAAGGTTGCGGCAGAAGGCCCCGAGGCGTGGCCGAAGATGCGCGTTCCGCGTTTGCCGGACTGGTTGCGTGAACCGCTGATCGCAGCGTGGGGCACGGATGCCGTAACCGGAATCGAGCAGGCACATTTCGCGGGTGCGCCACTGGACCTTAACTTGAAACCCGGGGCGGAAGGCCCTTCAGGCGAGATCCTTCCGACCGGGTCGGTGCGGTTGCACAATGCGGGTCAGGTCTCGACCCTGCCGGGGTACAAGGCCGGAGACTGGTGGGTGCAGGATGCGGCGGCCGCATTGCCGGTTCGCCTTCTGGCCCCGAAGGCGGGCCAGAAAGTGCTGGATCTGTGTGCGGCGCCGGGTGGGAAAACGATGCAGCTTGCGGCCGCAGGGGCTGATGTCACGGCACTAGACGTATCGGACTCACGGATGGAACGGGTGCGCGAGAACCTTGCAAGGACCGGCCTCAGGGCAAAGGTCATCGTGGGCGATGCGCTGGAACACGAAGACCGGTACGACGCGATCCTGCTGGACGCGCCGTGCTCGGCCACGGGTACGATTCGCAGGCATCCTGACTTGCCGTTTGCCAAGGACGGTTCGGAATTCGGCGGCCTGATCGAGCTCCAGTCGCGCATGTTGGCCCATGCGTGGGGCTTGCTCAAACCCGGTGGGCGTCTGGTCTATTGCACGTGTTCCCTGCTGCCGGACGAGGGGGAAGTTCAGGTGGAAGAGGCGCTGGACATGTATTCGGACATGAGCGTGGATCGCGACGCGCTGAACTTACCCGGTGTCGAAACGGATTGGATCACCGAAGAAGGCGGCTTGCGATTGCGCCCGGATTATTGGCCGGATCGAGGTGGTATGGACGGGTTCTATATCGCGTGTCTGACCAAAACCGTCTGAACGCACGCTTTTCGATGACTTGACGATCGGCGCGGTCTATCGTTGGGTCTCAAGCGCCAGCAGAGCGCAAGGGGCAGAGTAACACGCGTCATGTCGAAATCAGACACCATGGCCAGTCGGTGGATGCGGTTTCAGAACCGTTTCTATGCGCGCCTGAGCCAACGGCAAAAGGCGGTCACAGGGTTTGTTGCGCAACCGGATCCGCGCTCGGTGGGTTCGTTCGCACGTGGCCGGCAACTGGTTGCCGGAAATCTGTTGTTCGCCGGCTATCTGGTCGAGGCCGAAGATACCGGGCTTTGGGATGTCACCGCCCCCAGTGCCGGCTTTGACGAAGAACGTCACGGCTTTGCGTGGCTGGATGATCTGGCCGCGGTCGGAGACATGCGTGCGCGGGAAAAGGCGCAGCGCTGGGTCTGGGGATGGATAGAATCTCATGGCCGCGGGCAAGGGCCCGGCTGGGCGCCTGATCTGACCGGACGTCGGGTGATGCGCTGGATCAACCACGCACTTTTTCTGCTGCGAGGGGCGGATGAAAAACAAAGCAAACTGTTTTTCCGCTCGCTGGCCCAGCAAACATGGTTCCTGTCCAAACGCTGGCATGCCGCAACCCCGGGACTGCCCCGGTTCGAGGCGCTGGCCGGACTGGTACAGGCCGGGCTGGCGCTGGAGGGTCTGGAGCGGATGGCCGACCCGGCCCTGCGCGCCCTGGCCGGGGAATGCGACCGTCAGGTGGATGCGCAGGGCGGAATACCAACCCGCAATCCGGAAGAATTGCTCGAGGTGTTCACGCTGCTCAGCTGGACTTCGGCGGCGCTGAATGATCTTGGTCGCGGGACGCCTGCCGCCCAGGCCAATGCGATCAAACGGATCGCGCCGACCTTGCGCAGCCTGCGCCACGCGGATGGGGCCTTGGCGCGGTTTCATGGTGGCGGGCGCGGTGTCGAGGGGCGACTGGAACAGGCCCTTGCCCAAAGCGGCGTCAAACACAAGGCGGCCACCGAATTGCCGATGGGCTATGCCCGTCTGTCGGCTGCACGCACCACGGTGATCGTGGATGCCAGCATACCGCCGTCGGGGGCGGCCTCTTACAATGCGCATGCCTCTACTCTGGCGTTCGAGTTGACCTCGGGGCGGCGGCCGCTGATCGTGAATTGCGGGTCGGGGGCCAGTTTCGGGCTGGAATGGCGCCGCGCAGGACGGGCGACGCCGTCGCACTCGACGCTTTGCCTGGATGGGTTCTCAAGCGCCCGGCTGGCCAACCCGGTGCCGGGGCGTGAAGCGCAGGCGCTGGTGGACGCACCACAGGAGGTGCCCGTTGATTTCGAGGATGCGTTCGAGGGGATCCGCTTTATGGCGGGGCACGATGGATACGCAAAGGTCTTTGGTCTGACCCATGCGCGGACCTTTGAGTTGCGATTTGACGGGCGCGAGCTGACGGTCGAGGATATTCTGCTGACGGCGACCGACAAGGCAAAGCGTCAATTTGACAAGGCGATGGACGCTTCGGGCCTCAAAGGCATTGGCTATGACATCCGGTTTCACCTGCATCCGGATGTCGATGCGGCGCTGGATTTGGGCGGTGCGGCGGTATCGATGGCGCTCAAAAGCGGTGAAATCTGGGTTTTCCGCCATGACGGCGTTGGAAAATTGTCCGTCGAGCCAAGCGTTTACCTTGAAAAAGGGCGTTTGAAGCCACGCGCGACAAAACAGATCGTTCTATCCGGGCGCGCAATGGAGTATGCGACGCGCACCCGGTGGACTCTGAGCAAGGCACAGGACACAGCCTATGCCGTGCGCGATACGCATCGGGACGAGCCCGAGTTAGACTGACGCCAAAAGGACCTTTGGACCCATGACCGATCTTCACCCCGTGCGCCGCGCGTTGCTTTCCGTATCCGACAAAACCGGGCTGATCGAGCTGGGCAAGGCGCTGGCCGAGCGCGGGGTCGAACTGCTGTCGACCGGCGGCACGGCCAAGGCGCTGCGCGATGCAGGGCTTGTGGTGAAGGATGTCAGCGAGATCACCGGTTTCCCCGAGATGATGGATGGCCGGGTCAAGACCCTGCACCCGATGGTGCATGGCGGGCTGCTGGCCCTGCGCGACAACGACACCCATGTCGCAGCCATGAGCGAACACGGCATCGATGCAATCGATCTGCTGGTTGTGAACCTGTATCCGTTTGAAGCAACCGTGGCCAAAGGCGCAGGTTACGATGAGTGCGTCGAGAATATCGACATCGGCGGTCCGGCGATGATCCGCGCGGCGGCCAAGAACCATGCGTTCGTAAACGTGGTCGTGGACGTTGAAGACTACGAAAAACTGCTGGGCGATATGGATCAGCACGAAGGCGCGACCTGTCCGAAATTCCGCCGCAAGCTGGCGCAGAAAGCCTATGCCCGTACGGCTGCCTATGACACGGCAGTGTCCAACTGGCTGGCCGATGCGCTGGAGCTTGAAGCCCCCAAGCGCCGCGCGTTTGCCGGTGAATTGAAACAGACCTTGCGCTATGGCGAGAACAGCCATCAGCAGGCCGCGTTCTACACCGACGGCACCAATCGGCCCGGTGTGGCGACCGCGATCCAGCATCAGGGCAAGGAACTGAGCTACAACAACATCAATGACACGGATGCGGCCTTTGAACTGGTGGCCGAGTTTGACCCCACCGAGGGCGCCGCCTGTGCCATCATCAAACATGCCAACCCCTGTGGCGTGGCCAGGGGTGCAACCCTGCTTGAGGCCTACAAGGCTGCCTTCGACTGCGACCGCACCTCGGCCTTTGGCGGGATCGTGGCGTTGAATCAGCCCCTGGACGCCGAAACCGCGCAGGAGATCACCGGGATTTTCACCGAAGTCGTGATCGCTCCGGGCGCATCGGATGAGGCCAAGGCAATCTTTGCCGCCAAGAAAAACCTGCGCCTGCTGACGACCGAAGCTCTGCCGGATGTGACCGCCGGTGGGAAAACCGTGCGTCAGGTGGCCGGCGGGTTGCTGGTGCAGGACAAGGACAATGGCTTTGTCGGTTTGGATGATCTGAAAGTCGTGACCAAGAAGGCCCCGACCGACGAACAGATGCGTGACCTTTTGTTTGCCTGGAAAGTGGCAAAGCACGTCAAGTCCAACGCCATCGTCTATGTCAAAGACGGTGCCACGGTGGGCGTCGGCGCGGGCCAGATGAGCCGTGTGGACTCGGCCCTGATCGCCGCCAAGAAAGCCGAACGCATGGCCGATGCGCTGGGCTTGGCCCAACCGCTGACCATCGGTTCGGCCGTTGCGTCGGACGCGTTTTTCCCCTTCCCTGACGGCCTGATGGAAGCGGCCGAGGCAGGTGCAACCTGTGTGATCCAACCGGGTGGGTCCATGCGGGATGACGAAGTCATCGCCGCCGCGGATGAGGCGGGCCTGGCCATGGTCTTTACCGGCATGCGCCATTTCCGTCACTGATGCGGTCACGCCTGCTTCTCTGGGCGGCGCTGGCCGCCTTTGCGATCGACCAGATCAGCAAATATCTGGTCGTTCATGTCATGCGCGTGGCCGATCAACCCGGCGGCATTGATGTTGTACCGCCGCTGCTGGTGTTCAAATACGGCGAGAACCGGGGAATCAATTTCGGCCTCTTCCAAGGAAATTCAGAGGCTGCGCGCTGGATTCTGATCGGTATTTCCGTGGCGATCTGTGTCGGCGTGCTTGTTTGGCTGGGCCGTGCAGCCCATTCAGGTCTGATGCTGTTTTGTGGCGGCCTGCTGATCGGCGGTGCGCTGGCGAATGTGGTGGATCGGGTTCTTTACGGCTTTGTTCTGGATTTCCTGAACATGTCCTGTTGCGGCATCAACAATCCGTTTGTTTTCAACCTCGCAGATGTCTTCATATTTGCAGGAGCCATCGGGCTGGTGCTGTTTGACGGCAAAAAGGCCTCGTGACGCGCGGAATGATATGCGATAAAAGCGCCTGAAAAAGGCTGGAGACACCAATGCGGATGCCGCGCGCCCTATTTGTTTTGACTGTTGCCGCTGCGGTTGCGGCGTGTTCGAATCCCGGTCTGCGGGATCTGGAGGCTCCGGGCCCGGGGCCGGATGAGTTTTCGGTGCTGCCGGTCAAGCCGCTGACCCAACCTCAGGACTATGCCTTCTTGCCTGCACCCACGCCGGGTGGCGCGAATCTGACGGATCCGAACCCAAATGCCGATGCGGTGGCTGCGCTGGGCGGAAATGCTGCTGCGCTGAACCCGAACGCGGCTGTGCCATCCTCGGATGCAGCGCTTGTCACGGCCTCCAGCCGCTATGGTGTTTCCCCCGATGCGCGGCAGGTGGTCGAGGCTGATGACGCCGCGTTCCGCAAACGCCGGGGGCGCTGGACCGGCCTGCGTCTGTTCCCGGTCGACCGCTATGGGCAAGTTTACGAAAAACAATCGATCGATCCGTTCGCGGAAACAGAAGCCGCCCGTCGGGCCGGCATCGAAACTCCTTCTTCGCCGCCGGGTGAATAATTCTTAACTTTCCGTCATCGGGCTTGAACCCGGGCCGCGTCACCGTAGTTTGAATACCAGAAACGAAACGGAGGATGCCCTATGGTTCGGGCCCTGGCCTTGTCGGCTGCCCTGATCGCTGCCGCCCCGGTATTTGCCGAGGATGGGAAAGAAGCGGTTACCACATTCACATTGGACAACGGCATGGATGTCGTCGTGGTCGAAGACCACCGTGCCCCAGTCGTGCAGCATATGGTCTGGTACCGGGCCGGATCCGCTGATGAGCCGATCGGATCATCCGGCGTGGCGCATTTCCTGGAACACCTGCTGTTCAAAGGCACCGACACGCTGGCCCCGGGAGAGTTCTCTGCCACCGTCGCTGCCAATGGAGGTAACGACAACGCCTTCACTTCGTATGACTATACAGCCTATTTTCAGCGTGTCGCCGCCGACAGGCTAGAGCTGATGATGCGGATGGAATCCGACCGGATGCGGAACCTTCGGCTGAGCGAAGAGGACATTCTGACCGAACGGGACGTGATTCTCGAGGAACGCAACCAGCGCACCGAAAACAACCCGCGCGCCCTGTTCGGCGAACAGATGAGTGCGGCCCAGTATCTGAACCACCGCTACGGCGTGCCGATCATCGGCTGGATGCACGAGATGGAGGATCTGGACATGGAGGACGCGCTGTCGTTCTACCAGACCCATTATGCGCCCAACAACGCCATTCTGGTGGTCACAGGTGATGTCGATCCCGCTGAAGTCCGCGCGCTTGCCGATCAGTATTACGGTGTGATTCCCGCCAACCCGGACCTGCCCGAGCGGGTTCGGTCCCAAGAGCCGCCGCAAACGGCCGAACGTCGCCTGACCTTCAAGGACCCGCGCGTCGCCCAGCCTTACGTTCAGCGCAGCTATCTGGCCCCGGAACGCGATCCGGGCGAACAGGAAAAAGCGGCGGCTCTGTTTCTGCTGGCCGAGTTGCTGGGCGGCAGCACGACGTCTTACCTGAACGAAAAGTTGCAGTTTGATCAGCGAAAGGCCGTCTATGCCGGTGCGTTCTATCGCGGTGTTTCGCTGGATGACACGACCTTTGATCTGATCGTCGTTCCGGCCGAGGGTGTTTCCCTGCAAGAGGCTGAAGACGCCATGGACCAGGCCGTGGCCGACTTCATCGCCGAAGGTGTGAACGAAGACGATCTTGAGCGCATCAAGATGCAGCTGCGCGCCGCCCAGACCTATGCGCGCGACAACGTGGACGGCATCGGCAACCGCTATGGCCGGGCCCTGACCAGCGGCCTGACGGTCGAAGATGTTCAGGCCTGGCCCGACATCCTTCAGGCCGTGACCGGGGATGAGATCATCGCCGCGGCCCGCGAAGTTCTGCAACCCGAGGCGTCGGTCACCGGTTGGCTGATGCGCGATGACGAGGTGACGCAATGAAACGGTTTGTTGCAACGCTGATTGCCTGCCTGGTCGCCCTGCCGGCTTTGGCCGAGATCGAGATCGAAGAAGTGACCTCGCCCGGCGGCATCAAAGCCTGGCTGGTCGAGGACCATTCCATCCCATTCACCGCGCTGGAGTTACGCTTCCGTGGTGGCACGTCGCTGGACGACCCTGACAAACGCGGCGCGGTCAACCTGATGAGCGGGCTGATCGAAGAAGGCGCGGGCGACATGGATGCGCGGACCTATGCCCGCGAGCTGGAAGCTCTGGCGGCTTCGTTCCGATACAATGCCGGCGACGATTCAGTCTCGATTTCCGCGCGTTTTTTGTCCGAGAACCGGGATGAAGTGGTCGATTTGCTGCGCACGACGATCCACGAACCGCGTTTTGATCAGGATGCGGTTGATCGGGTGCGCGCCCAGATTCTGTCGGGCCTGCGCTCGGACCAGACTGACCCGAACGAAATCGCAGGCCTCACCTTTGCGCAGATGGCCTACGGCGATCACCCCTATGGATCCGAAGGGAAAGGCACCATCGAAAGTGTCTCGGCTCTGACCCGCGATGACGTAGTCGCGGCTTACGAAGGCGTGTTCGCCAAAGATCGTCTGTACGTGGGGGCCGTCGGCGATATCACGGCAGAGGAACTGGGTACCCTGCTTGATACCCTGCTTGGCGACTTGCCGGACACCGGCAAGCCCATCCCCGGCAAGGCCGAGGTGAACATTCCCGGCGGCGTCAGTGTTGTCGAATTCGACACGCCTCAGTCCGTGGCCTTGTTCGGTCAGGCCGGGATTGATCGGGATGACCCGGATTTCTTTGCGGCCTTTGTTCTGAACCATATTCTTGGCGGCGGCGGGTTTGAGAGCCGGCTGATGCAGGAGGTGCGCGAAAAGCGTGGCCTGACCTATGGGGTCGGGACCTATTTGGTGCCCAAGGATCTGGCTTCGGTCTATCTTGGGTCCGTGTCCTCGGCCAATGACCGTATCGCCGAAGCCATCGACGTAATTCGCGATGAATGGGCGCGCGCGGCCACCGAGGGTGTGACGCAAGAGGAACTTGACGACGCCAAGACCTATCTGACCGGCGCCTATCCGCTGCGGTTCGATGGCAATGGTCAGATTGCCTCGATCATGGTCGGAATGCAGATGGAAGGCCTGCCGATTGACTATATCGCCACCCGCAATGACAAGGTGAACGCGGTGACATTGGAAGATGTGAACCGCGTTGCTGCCGAACTGCTTGACCCGGACGGTCTGCACTTTGTCGTCGTTGGCAAGCCGGTGGGCCTGGAAACAACGAACTGAACCTTTTGGGGTAAGCTGCGGCTTACCCCTTTTTCATGCTGCGCAGCATGTCTCCCATCATCTGGCCGAACTGGCCCGAGCCGCGCTGATACAACGCCCCGTCCACTGCCAGAACGGTACCGCTGATATAGCTGGCCATGTCCGAGGCCAGAAACAGGCAGGCATTGGCCACGTCTTGCGGCGTACCCCAGCGGCCCAGCGGCACGTCCCTGCGCAGCTGCTCGCCCGCGTCGGGGGTGGGGGCCAGCCGTTTCGCGCCTTCGGTGCCCTCGATGAAGCCCGGCACCACCGAGTTCACCCGGATGCCTTCCACGCCCCACTCCATCGACAGGGTACGGGTGATCTGATCGACCCCCGCCTTGGCGGCACAGACATGGGCCTGGCCCTCGTAGGGCAGATAGGATTGCGGGGCTGAGATGTTGATGATGTTGCCGCCGGGCCGTTTCAGATAGGGATAGGCGCCTTTCAGAACATGCACGGTGCCCATCAGGTCGATCTCAACCACGGTGCGGAAGGCGTTGGCCGACATCTCCGCCATCAGCGCCGGGAAGTTGCCCGCCGCCCCCGAAACCAGCACGTCGAAATCGCCGAGCGCCGCTTGGAACTGTTTCAGCCCCTCGGCGACCGCATCGGCGTCGCGCACGTCAAAGGCCGCGCCGACCGCCTCGGCCGCGCCTGCCGCCTTCAGCGCGGCGACGGTGTCATCCACCTTGTCCTGCGAGCGGCTGGCCGCGGCCAGTTTGGCGCCCGAGGCCGCGAAGGCCTCGGCGATGCCCCGGTTGATGCCACTGGTGCCACCGATGACGATGACGGTTTTTCCCGAAAAATCCATGTAGGCCTCCCTTGAAGGGGAGCCCTACTCGCCGTAGGGCACCCAGATGTTTTTCACTTCGGTCGAAGCCTGAAGGAAGCGGCGGGAATGGTCCATGCCCCAATCGAATGCCGTCGCGTTATTCACCCAGGTCCGTTTCAGGTTCCCGGCCGAGACGACCTCGATCTGCGCCGACAGGTCCGTCGATGAGAACGACCACACCGCGTCCACGTTCAGGTGCGAGGCCAGCGGTTTGGCCAGTTCCTCGTGGCTGCCGGTCAGGATGTTGACCACGCCTGCGGGCACGTCCGAGGTGTCCAGCACCTGATAGAAATCGGTGGCCGCCAGCGGATAGGGCTCGGACGCCACCAGGACCACCCGGTTGCCCATCGCGATCGCCGGCGCCATGGCCGAGACCAGACCCAGCAGCGGTGCCTCGTCCGCACAGAGCGCGCCGATCACGCCCACCGGTTCCTTCATCGCAATCGCCACGCCCCGGATCGGAACGCCATGCACCTGGCCGTCATACTTGTCGGCCCAGGCGGCGGCGGTGAACAGGCGCTGGATTGCGGCGTCGACCTCTTTCGCGCCGTCCTTGCGGCCGGTCATCGCGTCGATGCGATGCGCGAACTCGTTGGAACGGGCCGAGAGGTTCTCGCCGATATAGTACAGGATCTGCGCCCGCAGATGGCCGGTGGTCTTGGACCAGCCATTGGCCCCCGCCGCAGCCTCGACCGCGTTGCGCACATCCTTGCGGTTGGCCTGACCTACAAGGCCCAGCAGCCCCGCCTTGCCCCAGACCGCGCGGGAATAGCCGCCATCGGGCCGCTCCTGCTTGCCACCGACATACAGTTTGGCGGTTCGGTCGATCGGGTCGACCGGGCCGCCTTCGCCCACGACGGGTTCGATCTTGGCCAGCGGCTTGGCCTTGCCCTTGGGCTTGGTATAGGCGCTCAGCCCTTCCCAGCCGCCTTCGCGGCCAAAACCGCTTTCGCGCAGGCCGCCAAAGCCCGCGGCCGCGTCGAACAGGTTGGTGGCATTGACCCAGACCACTCCCGCGACCAGCTTGGGCGCGATGTCCAGCGCAAGGTTGACGTTTTCGGTCCAGACCGTGGCCGCCAGCCCATAGCGGGTGTTGTTGGCCAGTTCGACGGCCTCGGCCGGGGTGCGGAAGGTCGACGAGACCAGAACCGGGCCGAATATCTCCTCCTGCATCAACGGGTCCGAGGTTTCGAGCCCGGTGATCAGCGTCGGGGGGTAGTAGCAGCCATTTGCGGGCAATTCGCAGGCAGCCTGATGCACATGACCCACCGTATTGCTGTCGACCATGGAAGTGATCGTCTGCAACTGAACCGGATCCACCACGGCACCTACGTCGATGCATTTGTCCAGCGGGTTGCCGATGCGCAGCGTGTCCATGCGGGCGCGCAGCTTGGCATAGAACCGTTCGGCGATGCCTTCCTGCACCAACAGGCGCGAGCCCGCGCAGCAGACCTGGCCCTGGTTGAACCAGATCGCATCGACCAGACCTTCGATGGCACTGTCGATGTCGGCATCGTCAAATACGATATAGGGCGACTTCCCACCCAGCTCGAGCGTCAGGGCCTTGCCAGACCCGGCGGTGGCCTCGCGGATGCGGCGGCCCACTACGGTCGAGCCGGTAAAGGCGATCTTGTCCACGTCCGAGGCCACGATCATCTCACCCACTGCACCGTCGCCGGTGACGATGTTGACCACGCCCTTGGGCAGACCGGCCTGCATGCAGATATCGGCAAACAGCAGCGCCGTCAGCGAGGTGTATTCGGCGGGCTTCAGAACCACCGTGTTGCCCATGGCCAGCGCCGGGGCCACCTTCCACGCCAGCATCAGCAGCGGGAAGTTCCACGGGATGATCTGGCCGCAGACCCCCAGCGCCTGTGCGTCGGGCAGCTCGGTTTCCATCAGCTGGGCCATGCCCGCGTGATAGTAGAAATGCCGCTGCACCAGCGGAATGTCGATGTCGCGCGATTCCCGGATCGGCTTGCCGTTGTCCAGCGTTTCCAGCACCGCGAACAGGCGGGCATGCTTCTGGATCAGCCGCGCGATGGCATAGAGGTATCGGGCGCGGGCGGGGCCGCCCAGCTTTTCCCATTTGGGCTGGGCCTTGCGGGCGGCGGCAACGGCGGCGTCCACATCGGCCTGTGTGGCTTGGGTCAGCTTGGCCAGAACCTCGCCCGTGGCCGGGTTGCGGCTTTCAAACCCCTTGCCCGGCTTGGTGAAGGCCCCGTCGATGAAATGGCCAAACGTGTCGCCCTGATCGACCAGCCATGCCAGGGCCTCGGCGGCGCTTTCCGGGGCGGGTCCGTATTCCATGGTCTCGAAAATCTCTTTGACTGTCATTGTTGATCCTTAGTCGTTTTCCGCACGGCCTTGTTCGCACCAGAACTTCGTCTTTACGCCTGGTTGGTTTTGGAAAAGCTCAGCAGCTAGTTGACAGTTTTCCAAGTTGTAGTCGCCGCCATTCGATGTGTCGAATGTGGCGATGTGAACTTTGGAAACTCCTTCGACGAGTGACGTTCTGTATAGCGAGTAAGTGCCTTCCGTTGCGAAAGCAGAGCTAGCCAGAGTGACTGCAATCGAAAAAGTAACGATGAGCTTCATACATCACCCCATAGAATGCCGGTAGCCGGCCGAGTATGCCCCGGTGACGAAATGTTCCAACTGCCGCTCGATATCGCCCAGCAGGGACGAAGCGCCGAACCGGAACAGGTCGGGTTGCAGCCAGCGGTCGCCCAGCTCGTCCTTGATCAGAGACAGGTAGACCAGCGCGTCCTTGGCCTTGGAAATCCCGCCCGCGGGCTTGTAGCCCACGCGATGGTCGGTGCGGTCATAATAGTCGCGGATGGCGCGGATCATCACCAGCGACACGGGCAGGGTGGCGTTGACGCTTTCCTTGCCGGTCGAGGTCTTGATGAAATCGGCCCCCGCCATCATGCAGACCAGCGAGGCACGCGCCACGTTGCGCAGGCTGCCCAGCTCACCCGTGGCCAGGATGGCCTTTACATGCGCCTCGCCGCAGGCGTCGCGGAACGCCTTCATCTCGTCATACAGCGCCTGCCAGTCGCCTTTCAGCACATGGCGGCGCGAGATCACGATATCGATCTCTTCGGCCCCGGCCTTCACGCTTTCCTCGATCTCGGCCACGCGCAGGTGAAAGGGCGACAGGCCCGCCGGAAAGCCGGTGGAGACAGCCGCGACCGGAATGCCGGTGCCTTTCAGCGCATCCACAGCCGTTTCAATCATGTCGTGATAGACACAGACCGCGCCGGTGGTGATCGGCGGCATGTCCAGCGCTTTCAGCAGGTCAGGCGACACGGGCTGGCGGGCCTTGGCGCACAGGCGGCGTACGCGGCCCTCGGTGTCATCGCCCGACAGGGTGGTCAGGTCGATCATGGTGATCGCCTTCAGCAGCCAGGCGGCCTGATGCTCTTTCTTGACCGACCGGCGCCCGGGCAGGGTCGAAGCCCGGCGTTCGATGGCCGAGGTGTTGGCCTGCACGGCGCGCACCCAGTCCAGGTCCAGATCCATGCCGGGATTCCGGGCTTCGGTCACTTGCGGCAGATGCGCGGTGCGCACGGGGCTTTCTGAGCTCTGCGTATCCATTGTCACGTCCTTTGGGAGGTTTGCGACAAAATTCGCACGGGAGACCGGGGAATGGAAGATGCAGGCGGGCAATGTTTGGATAATTTTTGACCAAATGGACAAAATGTAACCGCTTTCTTGCGAATAATTCGCATTAGCGTTGACTTACTTGCGAATGGTTCTCATATTCAGTTCGTACGAGAAGCAAAAACTGAGGTAGAAGATGATTCGCCGGAATTTTCTTGCGGTATTGGCGCTGGCCTTTTCCCTGCCGGTCACGGCCTGGGCCGATGCACCCCTCAAGGTTGTGGCCACGACGGGCATGATTGCTGACGCGGCACGTCAGGTCGGTGGTGATCAGGTAGACGTCAAGGGGCTGATGGGGCCGGGCGTCGACCCGCATGCCTATCGTCAGACCCGCAGCGATATCGTGGCGATGACGCGTGCGGATCTGATCCTGTGGCATGGTTTGTACCTCGAAGCGCAGATGGAAGATTTCTTCCATGACCTTGAACGCAAGCGAACCGTGGTTGCAGTTGCCGAAGGTATCGACACGTCGAAGCTGCGCGCGCATGACGATTACGCCGACAAATATGATCCGCATGTTTGGATGACGCCCGAATTGTGGCGGGAAGTGGTGCTTGAAGTGCAGGCAGCCCTCACCGAGGTGCGTCCTGAAGCGGCCGAGGTTTTTGCAGCGAATGCGCAGGCACACCTGGCAGATATCGATCGTCTGACAGCCTATGCAGATCAAGTTCTGGCGTCCGTTCCGGACAACAACAAGGTTCTAGTAACCGCCCATGATGCCTTTGGTTATTTTGGTGAAAGTTTCGGGTTCGAGGTTCTGGGAATTCAGGGCATCTCGACCCAGTCCGAGGCGGGACTGAACCGGATAGGCGAATTGGTCGATCTGCTGGTTGACCGCAAGATCACGGCTGTTTTCGTCGAAAGCTCGGTCTCGGATCGTTCGATCCGCGCGCTGATCGAGGGCGCGGCCGCCAAGGGTCATGAGGTGCACGTGGGGGGCGAGTTGTTCTCGGACGCCATGGGTGAAGAAGGAACCTATGAAGGCACCTATCTTGGTATGCTGGACCATAACATCACGGTCATTGCCAGTGCTTTGGGTGGCGATGTGCCAGATCGTGGCATGGATGGAAAACTGTCGGCGGGGTTTTGATCGATGCTGGGCCTGATCAGCAATGAAGGCGTAACCGTCGGTGAGACGGGGTTGGCCGACAGCCCCCTTGCCCTGCGCGGCCTGACGGTTTCCTACGGGCAGAAACCTGCGGTGTTTTCAGTCGACATGACCGTACAGCCCGGGGCGATGACCGCGATCATCGGGCCGAACGGGGCCGGGAAATCCACATTGCTCAAGGCGGCGCTTGGCATCGTTTCCCCTTTGTCAGGTCAAGTGACCGTGTTTGACCAGCCATTGGACACGCAGCGCGCGCGCATTGCCTATGTTCCTCAGCGTGCCAGCGTGGATTGGGATTTTCCCACGCGCGTCATCGACGTGGTTCTGATGGGCCTGTCGCGCGAACTTGGCTTGCTGGGCCGTGTGCGTGCCCGCCACAAGGCGTGCGCGATAGATTGTTTGCACCGCGTGGGAATGCGGGATTTCGCGGATCGCCAGATCGGGCAGCTGTCCGGCGGGCAGCAACAACGTGTCTTTCTGGCGCGCGCGCTGGCGCAGGGCGCGGATCTGTATCTTCTGGACGAACCTTTTGCAGGCGTCGATGCCGCCACCGAGAAAGCCATCATCTCGGTGCTGAAATCCCTGAAAGAGGCGGGCAAGACGGTTGTCGTAGTGCATCACGACCTTGCGACCGTGACCGATTATTTCGACCATGTCTTCCTGATCAACACCCGCAAGGTCGCCGAGGGACCAGTGGCCGAGGCCTTCACGGCGGAAACGTTGCAATCAGCATATGGCGGTCGACTGGCAACCGCGCAGATCGATCAGATATCGCGCGCGCTGGGGTAACGCATGCTTTGGGATGCTCTGACCCTGCAACTTGGTTATAACGCCACGCTGGTCGCCATCGGTGCAACCTTGCTGGGTGTGTCTGCCGGTGTGACGGGGACGTTTCTGTTTCTGCGCAAGCGCGCCTTGGTCAGTGACGCAATCAGCCACGCAACCCTGCCGGGCGTCTGTCTGGCTTTCATGGTATTGGTCGCACTCGGAGGAGACGGGCGCAACCTGCTGGGCCTGTTGGCAGGATCGGCCGTCTCGGCCTGGATCGGCCTTCTCTGCATGAACTGGCTGACGCGTCACACGCGTTTGGCCGAAGATGCCGCCATCGGAGCGGTCCTGTCGGTCTTCTTCGGCTTTGGCATCGTGTTGCTGACGGTCATACAGACGATGGGCGTAGGCCGTCAGGCCGGGCTGGAAGGCTTCCTTTTGGGGTCCACTGCCGGGATGCTCTGGGCTGATGCGATGATCATTGCGGTCGGCGGCGCTGCGACGCTGCTGCTGGTCATGATCATTCGTCGCCCGATGATTCTTGTGGCCTTCGATCCTGAATATGCTGCGGCCCGCGGTTTGCCGGTGCACAGGATTGATCTGGCCATGATGGGTTTGGTCATGGCCGTGACCGTGGTTGGCCTGAAAATCGTGGGTCTGATTCTGATCGTGGCTTTGCTGATCATTCCCGCCGTGACCGCGCGGTTCTGGTCCGAACGCTCGGACCATGTGGTTCTGCTTGCGGGATTGGCCGGCGGGTTGGCGGGGTACATTGGCGCTGCCATTTCGGCCTCGGCGCCAAACCTTCCGACGGGGCCGATTATCGTTCTGGTCAGCTTTGCCTTCTTTGTCGTGTCTTTGTTTCTGGCGCCGATACGTGGCGTTTTGGCGGCGGTGCTGCGCCATTTGCGCTTTCAGCGTCGGGTGCATATTCGTCAGGGTCTCTTGGCCTTGGCGCAGGGGCAAAAGATCTATGAGCCCCTGACCCTGCGCTTGCTGCGCCGCGCTGGGCTGGTGCGCGCGGACGGCGTCGCGACCGACATCGGCAAAGCCCGCGCGGCCAAGGCGTTGCGGGACGAAAAGCGCTGGGAAATCGTGCGCGCAGATCAGGCGCATGAGGCAACGGCTGCGCTTTATGACGGGTTGCGGGACATCGAAACCGTCCTGACCCGCGATCAGATCGCCGAGATAGACCGTCGCATCGGCGGGCCAATGGGGGTGGCGTTATGAGTGGTGAAGAATTTGTCCCCCTGTCTCTGACACCGTTGCTGATCGGTACATTCGCGGCCATTGCCTGCGCGTTGCCCGGCAATTTTCTGGTGTTGCGCAAACAGGCATTGATCGGAGACGCGATCAGCCATGTGGTGCTGCCGGGAATCGTCGTGGCATTTCTGATCACCGGGGCGATATCGACCTGGCCCATGATGCTGGGCGCGGCGGGCGCTGCCGTTGTGGCCGTGGTGCTGATCGAAGCCATTCGCCGATTGGGTCAGATCGAACCCGGGGCCGCCATGGGCGTGGTCTTTACCGCCATGTTCGCCGCGGGCGTCCTGCTGCTCGAGCAGACGGATACGTCGACGGTGCATCTGGATGTGGAACATGCGCTTTACGGCAATCTCGAAAGCCTGATCTGGCTGGACGCCACCGGATGGTCGTCCTTGCTGGACACAGAGGCGCTGTCCGGGCTGCCCCCGGAATTACCCCGCATAGCGCTGACACTGGTAGGTGTGTCATTGTTCACCTGGCTGTTCTGGCGGCCGCTGAAGATCTCTACCTTCGACGAAGGCTTTGCCCGGACCATTGGCATTCGCACCGGCGTTCTGGGCTTGGCACTGGTCATCACCGCGGCAATTGCGGCGGTGGCGGCCTTTGACGCGGTGGGCTCGATCATCGTGATCGCCATGTTCATCTGCCCGCCTGCCGCGGCGCGGATGTTGACCAACCGGCTGGAAGCGCAGATTGCCTGGAGCGTTGTGTTCGCCATCGCCTCGGCGGTTTCGGGCTATGTGCTGGCAGGTTATGGCCCTCTGTGGCTGGGCGGCGCGGATGCCGTCAGCGCGGCGGGTATGATCGCCACGATGTCAGGCCTGATTCTTGCGGCGGCAGCGATGTTCGGACCCTGCCGGGGCAGGATCGGCGCGCGCATATCTGCCTGATCAGGCATTTTCCCGCCACACATGCCCACACGTCATCGGCCAATCTCTGCCAAGAAACTGAGCGTGAGAATCTTAAGCAGATTTTCCGACAGGTGCGTGATACATGCGATCTCATAAATTAGCTGAAACACACCACTCACTTGGCACGTCCGGGTGATCCTGAATGAGTTCTTGTTCGCGGATACCCGGGCGCCCCCTCTCCTTTAGAATGTGCGGTTCAAACCGGTGGCAGAATCGTGCGCGACTATGCTAGGTGTAGGGGTATGGCGCAGGCAAACCCCAATATCGGCGAAGAACGCCCCGTAATTAGGCAGCTCGACGATGCCGCAATCAACCGCATCGCGGCTGGTGAGGTGGTGGAACGACCGGCCTCGGCGGTCAAGGAACTGGTCGAGAATGCAATCGATGCCGGGGCCACGCGGATCGCCATCGATATCGCGGATGGCGGCAAGACCCTGATCCGGGTCACGGATGATGGCTGCGGTATCGCGGCGGAAGATCTGCCGCTGGCCCTGTCCCGCCATGCCACGTCAAAGATTGACGGTTCGGACCTGCTGAACATCCACACTTTCGGCTTTCGGGGCGAGGCGCTGCCATCCTTGGGTGCTGTTGGGCGTCTGACCATAACCAGCCGTGTTCCCGGCGCGGATGCGGCGCAGGTGCACGTCGCGGGCGGCAAGATGGATGCGGTCAAACCCGCCGCCCTGCGCGCGGGGACTGTGGTCGAGCTACGCGATCTGTTCTACGCCACACCGGCCCGCCTGAAATTCATGCGCACGGACCGGGCCGAGGGGCAGGCGATCACCGATATTGTGAAACGGCTGGCCATGGCCGAACCTTCCGTGACATTCGCTCTGCGGGATGTATCCGGCGGCGGAGAGGGTCGCGTGACCTTCCGCGCGGATCGCGAGAACGGAGATCTGTTTGATGCGCTCCACGCCCGACTGGCCCGCGTGATCGGGCGCGAATTCGCAGAAAACGCTTTGCAGATTGATGCCTCGCGTGATGGCATCCGGCTGTACGGCTATGCCGCCCTGCCGACCTACTCGCGGGGGGCTGCCGTGGCACAGTATCTTTTCGTCAATGGACGCCCCGTGCGCGACAAGATGCTGACCGGCGCGCTGCGGGCGGCCTATTTCGATTTCCTGAGCCGCGACCGCCACCCGGCTGCGGCGTTGTTCATCGACTGCGATCCCACGCTGGTTGACGTGAACGTCCACCCCGCGAAATCCGAGGTTCGGTTCCGGGATCCCGGTGTCGCGCGGGGGCTGATCGTGTCCAGTCTGCGCCATGCTTTGGCGGAAGCCGGGCACAGGGCATCCTCGACCGTGGCGAATGCGACGCTGGGCGCGATGCGGCCGGAACCAGCACCGTCTGCTCCGGCGCGGGTTTACCAGATGGATCGCCCGTCACCTACCGCGCGCACGGCGGCGTATCGCGCGCAGGCTCCGGGTTTTGCCGAGCTGGCCAACGACTACAGCGGCAGCATTGTCGAGCCGACCCCGGTTGCGCAGGTCGCCGAGGTGCAGGAGCAGCCTCAGGCGCAGGATCTGCCGCTTGGTGCAGCCCGCGGACAGGTGCACGAGAATTACATCATTGCCCAGACTGCCGATGGCATGGTGATCGTAGATCAGCATGCTGCACATGAACGGCTGGTTTATGAGAAGCTGAAAACGCAGATGGCCGAGAATGGCGTCGCGGCGCAGGCCCTGCTGATTCCGGAAATCGTGGAATTGTCCGAAGGGGATTGCGCCCGCCTGATGGCCGTCGCAGATGACTTGACGCGCCTTGGCCTGACCATCGAGCCCTTCGGCGGAAGCGCCATTGCCGTACGCGAAACCCCCGCCATTCTGGGCGAAGTCGATGCGCGCGCGATGATCCTCGACATCCTGGATGAACTCGCCGATCAAGGGGAAAGCCAGATGGTGCAGGCAAGGATCGAGGCGATCCTCAGCCGGGTGGCCTGCCATGGGTCGATCCGATCCGGTCGTCGGATGCGCGCCGAAGAGATGAATGCCCTGCTGCGTGAAATGGAGGCGACGCCGCATTCCGGCCAGTGCAACCATGGGCGGCCCACCTATGTGGAACTGAAACTCAGCGACATCGAACGCCTGTTCGGGCGCAGTTGATCCTGCGGCCCGGCGGGGCTATGAAGAATAAAACAAGAACACGCGAGTTGTGATGATCGAGATTGCAGGCACCCAATATGCATTGAATGACCCTGTCATACTGGTCGGGGGTGGCGTGGTGGCGTTGATTCTGCTGCTGCTGTTCCTGTCGTTGCGGGCGGCCAACCGCTCGGCCCGGATGGCGGAACCTTTGGCGCGGCAGATGGCGCATCTGGGTCAGCATGTTCAGCAACTGGGCCAGGGGCAGGAACAGTTGCGCGGCGGTCTTCAGCATGTCTCGGACACTCAGGCCAACGCGCAGATGCAGGTGATTCAGACGGTCGAGGCGCGTTTGGCTTCGGTCCAGCAACAGATGAATGACCGGCTGGCGGATAATGCGATGAAATCGGCGCGTGCGCTGGCCGAGATGCAGGAACGGATGAAAGAGACGTTGCATGGCTCGTCGAAACAGACGGCGACCTCGCTGACCCAATTGCAGGAACGTCTGGCCGCCATCGACAAAGCACAGGATAATATCACCAAACTGTCAGGCGATGTGCTGTCTTTGCAGGATATCCTGTCAAACAAGCAAAGGCGCGGGATGTTCGGAGAAATCCAGCTGAACGATATCGTGTCCAAGGCGCTGCCCGCTGACAGTTATTCGTTGCAGGCCACTTTGTCGAACGGCAGGCGGGCGGATTGCCTGATTCACTTGCCGAACCCGCCGGGACCGATCGTGATCGACGCAAAGTTCCCGTTGGAGGATTTCGAGGCGCTGGCCGCTGCGCAGACGAAGGCGGATGTCGAGAGATGCCTGCGGGCCTTCGGCGCTGCGGTGAAAGTGCATATCAAGGCGATTTCCGAAAAGTACATCCTGGACGGGGAAACTGCGGACGGCGCCTTGATGTTCGTACCATCCGAGGCGATTTACGCCGAGCTGCACGCGCGTCTGCCCGACGTCGTGCGTGAAGGGTTCGCCGCGCGGGTCTGGATCGTGTCCCCGACGACGTGCATGGCCACGTTGAATACCATGCGGGCTATCCTGAAAGACGCGCGTATGCGCGAACAGGCCGGAGCGATCCGCAAAGAGTTGGGGTTGCTGCACAAGGATGTGGACCGCCTGGGTGATCGCGTCTCGAACCTGGACCGTCATTTCGGGCAGGCGGCCAAGGATATCTCGGAAATCAAGATCAGCGCCGAAAAGGCTGGCCGACGTGCGCAGCGTTTGGACAATTTCGACTTTGAAGAAATCGAGACCAAGGCCGAAAACGGCGTTGTACCCCTTGCTCGACACGAAGGTTGAAATCTACTGGATGGACAGATCCAGGTTGTACCCCACGGTTTTTCCGGTATCCCTGTCATTGCCCATCAGATAGACGCGGATCGTATAGTCTCCATCGTCGGGCAGGGTGATCCGAGCCGTATTGCCGTCAATCGATCCGTTATAGATCGCCACACCGTCGCTGCCCGGCGGCAGGATGTTGAAATAGATCACACCATTACCATTGGTGTCGCTGACCTGAAGATCGGCAAACATCTCCTGTCCGGCTTTGGCGCCCAGCGAATAGTCGAAGTACTCATCTCCTGAGATGGTTCCGCTGACCATGGTGCCAAAATTGCCGGGCTGAAACTGAACCTCGGCCGACATTTGGGCCGATGCGACGGGCGCGATTGCAACGAGAAGCACGCACACAGCAAGTCTTGCGAACATCATCTTCCTTTCAAAACACGCCGTACACGGCCCTCGCGGGCAAATTCAGATGCGCAGGAAGGGTTGGAACAGGCGTGGCATCAACTTGGTGAATTTCAACGGTGCATCCGTAACCGCCAGACAAATGCAATCTTCCGAAATGTCCGCCACAGGCGTGTGTTCCAAATCCTCGTCCGCGATCTCGACGTCGCCACGGGCGAAGCGATCCACTTCGTCCGAGAATGCGCCCTGAAGCACCATCGTCAATTCTATACCGTTGTGGCTATGATCTGGTACAGCCGTTCCGGCTGGAATGAACAGCAACCGGGCCGAGGCCTCGCTTGTGGTCGGAAGAATGGCCTGTTTCACACCCATGCCGATCGGTTTCCATCGGATATCTGAAACCGTACCGCCGACATAATCCTGCAACGGGGCCGGCAATACCGAGCAGTTCGGACGCGCCGGTTTAGCTGCTGGCGCACCTTTGGAGATCAATGCCATAGTCGCGGCCAGAGATTTGTCACTCATGGCGATGGATTCAGTCTGTTCCTCCAGAACATGCCCACCCACGGCGTCGTAACTTTCCGCCCGCGCACGGCAATGGTCACACAGCGACAGATGCGTCGCGACCATCAGGTCGAATGCCTCGGGCAGACTGCCTGCGGCATATGCCATCAGCAGATCATCTGTCAGGTGATGTTTGATCGATTTACTCATCGTACTCATCTCAGTTCATCGCATGACGCAAGCGGTCCAGCGCCAGCCTGATTCGTGATTTGATCGTTCCCAGGGGCAACCCGGTCTGAGACGCAATTTCCCGATGACTCAGATCACCGAAATACGCCTTTTCGATCAGCTCTCTCTGCGCGTCTGGCAACGCTGTCAAAGCGGTGCGAAGCTGCGCGGTTTCTTGTTGCAGCGCGATGACATCGTCCTGCTCAGGCTCGGCCTCGGGACCCCACCACAATTCTTCGGGTTCGGGGCGGCGTTGCTTGCGCAGAACGTCAATGCGCTTGTTCCGAGCAATCGTGAATACCCAAGTAGCCACTGTTGCCCGCGTCGGGTCGAACAGCTGGGCTTTGTGCCACAAGGTCGCCATCACCTCCTGCGCACACTCCTCGGCCATCGTGGCGTCTGATCCTGACTTCATCAGGAACGCCTTGATTCGTGGCGCGAAGTGCTGGAACAGCTCGGCAAATGCCGCCTGATCCTGCGCGTCGCGGATGCGCCTGACGTGATCCACCCATTCGGTTCTGGTCTCGCGCCTGCCGTTACTTCCGTTCACCCATCTACCCTTGATGCGTTTCTTTTCGCGCCGAGGCTGAAGGGCGGCCGGTTCAGCCGCAGGTTCGTCCAAGGTCACGGTATCGATCTCGGTAAACATAACCTCATTACGGCGCGTTCCCCAAGCCGGATCACTTTATCGGGACATTATGATCCAAATTGTGCAAATTGCCGTATCGGAATTACCAGCATCTGAAGGAAATCAGTGAAGTTCAAGGCATTTACGGGAAGGCCAGAAAGCAGCGGATGACGCAGAAAATAGACCATATCGCGGGTCATACCTATCACGGGCGCAAGGGTGCGATTGAAAACGCATTCCGATACTCGGTCGATTACATCCTGCTGGATCCCGAAGCAGAGCTGGACACCCCTTTGCTGTTTTCGGTTGATCGCGCGAATGTCACGAACTGGCGCACCAGCGATCATGGGGGAGAGCCGGGTCACGGGGAAGGGGCCCAGTGGCTCCGCGTTCGATTTGATGAAATGTCGGTGCAACAACCGGCACGTTTCAAGTTGCTGACGCAACCGCGCGTTTTGGGTCACGTTTTCAATCCCGTCAGTTTTTGGTTCTGTTTTGACGACAGCGATCACCTTTATGCCGTGGTGGCCGAGGTCACCAATACCTATGGCACCCGTCACAGTTACCTGTGTCACAAACCCGATTTCTCGGTCATCGAACCGACTGACAGGGTGGTGGCGGACAAGCTGATGCATGTTTCACCGTTTCAGAAAATCGAAGGCAGCTATACGTTCCGCTTTGACTATCGCGCGGATCGGGTCGGTGTCTGGATTGATTACGGCCGCGCTGACGGTGGGCTGATCGCGACGCTGACCGGCCCGCGGCAACCCCTGACCAACCGCGTGATCCTGTGGTCCTTGCTGCGGCGGCCATTCGGCGCCCGGAGAACCTTTGCACTGATCGTCTGGCAGGCTTTCCGGCTGTGGCTGAAAAAAGCCACCTTTCGCCCGTTTCGCAGGCAACCGGTACCGGACCAGCCGATTTCGCGTGCGCGGAACTAGGGCCATTGTTTGCGTAAGATCAAAGACTCGGCCGTTGTTCGGTGATTGTGATGGCACGACAACCGCGAACACGAGGAGCTGATGCATGTTGGAAATATCGGCAAGAAAGGTCGCTCAGATTGCCATGATGGGGCGCGAGCTGAACCGGGCAGAAGGTGAAATGCGCGCCTTCATCGAACGTATGAGCGAAGACGAGCAAGCCGAACTGGTTGCCATCATGTGGATCGGCCGCGAAAGCTTTTTCCCCGAGGATCTGGCCGAAGCGATTGCCACTGCCAAGGCCGAGGCCTCGACCCCCTGCGCCGACTACCTGATCGGCACTCCGCACATGTCAGACCACCTTGAGAACGGTCTGGACGCGCTGGGGATATCAGCCGAGGACGTCGAAAACGATCTGATGTGACTTGCCTGCAAAGGGGCGGTTTCTGCGACGGATCGATATTCGCGTTATCTTGATCCGCCACTGAAAGGGCATGTCGCGGGCCTGGATCGAAGACTGTAATCAACGCGCCGGTCCAGCCCGAACTTTCCCTCCAATACAGTCTTAACAAACCTTAATGAACCGGTTTGGCAACGTTAAGGCAGCCTTCCCAAATCTGATGTCAGGAAGACAAAGACATTGAGTTCAGGAGGAGAAAGACATGTCACATACACAAACATTCGAAGGCCGGGGTGGCCTGCTTGACGGTCTGTTTTCAAACTATGCAGAAGCAAAGGTCGAGCATTTCCGCCGCCGGATTTTTTCGAAAACCGTGCGGGATCTGGAAAAGCTTGATGACGTACAACTGGCCGACATCGGCATCCAGCGGGATCAGATCAAAAGGCGCGCATATGAAAGTGTGTATCACAACAAGCCATACCGGCAGTGATCAAGTATTCAGCGTGCACTGAAACCCATCCCCAAAAGCCTGTCAGCGAGGTTGCCAGAATGTTCGACGTCGTACCGCCCACCAATCAACCGGCTCCGGCCGCCAGCGCGCTTTTGCTGTTTGATCGTGCCATGCGGATCCGTTCGATCAGCCCTGATATTGTCCGCGCAGCCCAGCATCTGAATGCTTTGACCGATCATCAGTTGTCCGAGCTGGGCATCAACCGCAGTGATATCGAAGATACCATCCAGCGGTATATCTGAAGGCCGGGTGAGGGAAACCCGAACGAGGACAATATGCGTAAAGTACAAAAATGAAAGCCATTCCAGACAGTCTGGAATGGCTTTTTTCATTCAGGCCGTGTGATCGACGATTTGCAGATGCTGGGCCAGCTTGTCGATTTCACCCATCCATCCCTGCACCAGCTTGGGATCACTGGGGGCCGCGTGAACACCGGCCGGGATGGCGCGGTTCAATACGGCCTCGACCGCAAGTGAGACCGGAATCGACACCAGACGCGCCATCGCCGTGCCACGTTCGTCGCCCCAGGCGTCCATGACATAGGTCTTGTGCCAGACTTCGATGCCGTCTTTCTCGGCCTTCAATCCCACGCACAACACAACACGATCAGGCTCGCCTTCGTCATAGGCGTTTTCCTCCCAGAACTGGTCCGACATCTCTTTCAGACGCGCATCCCCTTCCGGGCCGGACAGGGTTTCGATCTCGGTGAACACATCCGACCACGCGTCGGCCCAGCCGTTCAGACGCAGGGTGCCGCGGACGAATTCCTTGACCGGCCAGTGATCCTCGAAATGATACTGCGCCATGAAGGGGATTGAATCGCGGTTCGGGTAGACCTCGAAGCTTTCCGGTGTCGGCAGCGGGGCGATGTAGCTGCTAATCGCATCCCAGGGGCGGGCAACGTCCAGCGGCGCGTAATCGCGGATCGATTTCGACGGCGACCGCAGCGCTTTCAACACGCCCAGCGGCGACCAGCTGAATTTATAGCGGAACGGGTTGGGGTTCTTGGGAATGCCGCCGCAATAGGAAATGAAGCTCAGGTGGTTTTCCGGGTCGAACGCATCGGAGCCGCGGTAGTCGTCGATCAGGGCATGTGCCATCAGGTGATCGATGCCCGGGTCCAGCCCGACCTCGTTGACCAGTGCGACACCGGCCTCGCGTGCCTTTTCATCCAGCGCGCGCATCTCGGGCGCGATATACGAAGACGAGACGAAATTGGCCCCTTTCGAAATCGCCAGTTCCGCAAGCGGCACATGCCAGTCACCAGGCAGCATCGAGACGATTACATCGCCCTTCTCCAGTACGACGCCAAGCGCGTCGATGTCGAAGGCGCGGATGTCGTCGGTCAGGTCTCCGACCTCGGCCCTGGCCTTGTCGACGGTCCGGTTCCACACGGTGACTTTGTGGCCGCCTTCGATCAGGCGACGCAGGCCGGGAATGGCTGAGAGGCCGGTGCCACACCAATGAATGGTCATCGTTCAGAGTCCTTCAATATGCGTTTTGTAAGTTGCTTCTGCCCGACCCCAGACACCGCTGTCCAGATCGGTCAGGGTCAGCAAGAACGGCAGAAGTTGCGCCGCGTAGTCTTCCGAGCTTTCGACCGGCAGCATCGACGGCAGGTTGTCGATCGCCATCACGTCCATCACCGGGTCGGTGGCCACGCGCAGGGCGGGTTCTTCCCATGTGGTGGCGCGGTCATAGACGGGCACCGGGTTGTAGTCGCTGTCGGGGTCGCAGGCCACATCGCCGATGGCGGTCAGCTTGCGCGGGGCGGTCAACGCCTCGCGCGGGACAAAGACAGGCGTTCCGGGGCGCGCGAAGATGCAGTTCAGGAACAGATCATGGTCAAGGATTTCGGGGAACGGTCCGCCGCTGGCGGTTTCGGCCATGTCCCACTTGGTGACCGCGACACCCATTGCCTCACACAGGTCTGCGGCACCGGTGCCCACACGGCCCAAAGCTCCGATGACGATGGCGCGGGGGCGGGGCGCGCCGGTGGCGTCCAATTCTGCCAGAAGTTCGGCGTTCAGCGCGTCCTTGCCGGGATAGACGCCGACGGGGCCGCAGATCCCGCCCCGTTGCTGCGCCGCCCAGGTCTTGAGCGTCACCGCCGCGCCCGCGTAGCCTGCCCAATAGCCGAAGGCCGCTACCCGGCGACCATCCTCATCCACGAGGTATTCCAGATCATAAAGCGTGCCGCCGCCCGCCTTGAACCGTTCCAGCAGAGCCCGGCCCGAATGCTGGCCCTTGAAGGCATGGCCGAACATGATGTGGCGGTGAGGCAGGGGCGTGCCGTCGTCGGGCAGTTCCTTGAGGCCGAAGATGATCGCGTCCAGCGGGGCCTCGGGCCAGGAATTCTCGGGCGCGATCTCGCAGCCTGCGTCCTTGTAGCCGTCCAGTGGAATGGCGCGGGCATGGCTTTCCTCGACCGTCACGCGGATGCCGGCCGCGATCAGTGCGGCGGCGCCTTCCGGTGTCAGCCCAACCCGTTCTTCGTTCGGGCGCTGTTCTGCCCGGACCCAGAGATGTGTCATCTTATTTCCTTTTGTCAGAGCATTCCGGCGGCCCGCACCGCCTGAACCGAAGGGCGTGCCTCATTCGCCTCACGGAAGGCGACGATTTTGGGAAAGGCCGAAACGTCCACGCCATCGCCTTCCAGCCAGCTGCACACCACGAACAAGTAAGCATCGGCCAGCGAGAACGCCTCGCCCAGCACGAATGGTCCACGCAGCCCGTTCGACGAGATATAAGCGCATGACGCGGTCATCGTCTGCGCGACCTTGTCTTTCATGTCTTTCCAGCTGGATTTCTTGTCGGCCCAGCGGTGCCCGCGCAATTTGTGCGCGTGGTTCACATGCATGGTCGACGCAAGGTAGAACATCACTTCACGCATCCGGGCCGCCATCACCGGGTCGGTCGGCACCAGCCCGGCCTCGGGGGCCTTGGCGGCGATAAATTCCAGCAATGCCCCGGTCTCGGTCAGGATGCCGCCATCCACCACCAGTGCGGGAACGCGGCCTTTGGGGTTTATTTGCTTGTAAGCTGGTTTCGTCTGTTCACCCCCGGCGAAGTCGAGCTTGACGGCTTCGTATTCCAGCCCGGCCTCTTCCAGTGCGATCGCAACAGCGACCGAGATGGTTCGGGGTGCATAGTAAAGCTGCATCAGGCGTCTCCGGTCTGGTTACAGGTGGGTCTGCGCGAACTGCCGATCAGGGGCTTCCAGATGCGGAACGGCGTTGAAAAGGACCGGGCTCAGCTGAGCACCAATCGGATGCAGACGATGCATCGACGTGTTCATGATGGCAAGGGCCACCCGTGCCATTGACGGGATATCCAACCCCATCGCCTGCCGCACCACCATCGAAATCAACCCGCCCGAGGTCACGACAATGGCCGGTCCGCCCTCGGTTCCGATCTCGTGCAGCGCGTCGCGCACGCGCGTCTCGAATTCTTCGAAGGTTTCCGGCGGGTTCTCGATTTCGCCGTTGGCCCAGGCCGCAAAGGTTTTGGGCAGATGTTCGACGAAACCTTCGCGGTCCGTGGGGATCGCAACACCGTGTTGGTCCTCGAACAGTTGCGCCAGCGTGAAATACTCGATCTCGTTCAGTCGCGCGTCACGGATTGGATTGGGCAAGTCCATACTGGCCGCCGTCTCGGCGTGGCGGGTCAGGGTTCCGCAATAGACCCGGGTATAGTGGCTGCGGGTATCACGCAGATGCGCCCCCAGCCAGCGCGCCTGCTGATGCCCCAAGTCGCTGAGCCTGTCATAGCTTGCCTCGTCCCGCGCCGTTGTGTTTGCCTGCCCGTGGCGCACCAATGTGATATGTGACATGTCGGTCCCTCTTGCGCCGAAGTCTTAGGGCAGGTTCCCCTCTGGTGCCAGAGGGGTTTCACGCCTGTCGAAAAAAACCTCGCTCCTTTACTGTTTCTGGCTATGGTTTGCCCCGAACAAACCTTCGGAGGGGTTCATGACCGTCGATCACACGCGTTTTCTGACCGACCTGCATAAGTTGCGTGAATTCGGTGCCTCGGGAGTGGGCAAAGGGGTTGTCCGCCCTGCCTATTCCGACGCGGATATCGCTGCGCGCCAGTGGCTTGCCGGACGTATGCGCGAAGCGGGCCTGACCCCACAGTTTGACCCGGTGGGAAACCTGTTCGGATTGGCGTCCGGCCCTTCGCTGCTGATGGGATCACATTCCGACAGTCAGCCCGAAGGCGGCTGGCTGGACGGCGCCCTTGGCGTCATCGCCGCGCTGGAAGTTGCACGTTCCGTCGACCGTCCCATTTCAGTTGTCAGCTTTCAGGACGAAGAGGGGCGGTTTGGCGTGACCACAGGTTCTGCTGTCTGGTCGGGCGGGTTGTCTCTGGAAAAAGCCGATGTGTTGACCGATGGGGCCAGAGTCAGCTTTGGCCAGGCCCGATCCTCCATGGCAGACTTGTCCCAGGGCTTCGTGGACCCGTCCCGTTTCGATGGCTTCATAGAGATGCATATCGAACAGGGCCCCTCTCTGGACGCGTCCGGAGATCAGATCGGAGTTGTCACGGATATCGTTGGCATCCGCGATATGTCGATCACCTTCGAAGGTCAGCAGAACCACGCCGGCACCACCCCCATGCACCTGCGCCGCGACGCATTTCAGGCCCTGTCCCTGTTCAACACCCGGCTCAATGAGAGGTTTCGCAATGTCGTCACGCCGCAGACGGTCTGGACCGTCGGGCGGGTAAACCTGCATCCAAACGCTTCGTCCATCGTGCCGGGACGGGTTCGGTTCTCGATGCAATGGCGCGATGCTGATGCAGACCGTTTGGCCCGGATGGAGGAGATCATTCGGGCGACAGCTCAAGAAACCGCTGAGCAACTGGGGATGAGATTGGATTACGGCCCCATGCTGGGGCTGGATCCCGTTGCCATGGATCCGACCTTGCGCCGCGCTCTTGAACGCGGTGCGGAACAGGTCGCACCGCGTCGGTGGCGCAGAATGCCCTCGGGGGCCTTGCATGATGCCACCAACGTGTCTCGCCTGATGCCGGTCGCGATGCTGTTCACGCCCTCGATCGACGGAATCAGCCATGATTTTGCAGAAGATACGGCAGAGATCGATTTGATTGCGGGACTCGAAGTTCTGATGCGTGCCGTACGGTCCCTCTCTGTCTAAACGCCACTTTGCAACGAAAAATCCCTAGGAAGGTTGTGCATCGACGGTGAAATCCTCCTCCCCGCATCCGGCCGGACGCCGCGGATTTCATGCGATGGAAACGAGGGTTGTTGCCTAACGGAAAAAAGTTTCCTATAGGAACATTCGTGATGCATGCGTCTGTATACCGCCTCTTCTTCGGATCGGTGTTTCACTAGAAACCGGGTGGAATCATTGCATTCTATGCGGCTTGGGGCAGACTGACGGTTATGCATTTTGACCTTTGGATAATCGGAAGTTGACCGGATCATGACCACACCGAAGCGCACGCCTCTCCACTCTTTGCACGTCGAGCTTGGCGGCA
>NZ_WQFQ01000008.1:0-175860 GCF_013034245.1 Ruegeria sp. HKCCA4812
CGTCAGGCCGTCTCTCCGACCCGTCAGCACCGCCTCAGCAGCGCCGGTGAAGGGGTATTTACGGATTAGGTCTGGGACCTGCAACCCCCATTTTCAAAAAACTTTGAATTTTGCGTCGTTTTCTTGCGTTTGTTAACCAAAACAATAAGTTAACTTAACAAATCAAGAACTCCATGCCGCCTGGAACGTGCGGACATCCCAAGAAGGAACCACAAAACTTGCCCTTGCGGGGGAATCGAGGGGTTCGACAGACAGAAACGACCTGCAAAACCTTTCTGCACCTTTTGTGCAGCCCGGACCTGACCATCAAGAAAAGGTTGGGTTACGCAAAAAACTGACTTTGGGTCACAGTTGTTTTTTTGCTCCATTAACGCACTCTCACCGGGAAGGTGGTAACCCTGCCCGACCAGTCAAGAAAACGAAATCGTCGCAAGAGGTGCGCAAGACAGCATGGATTTCGACTATGTCATCGTAGGCGGCGGTTCGGCCGGTTCTGTTCTGGCCAATCGCCTGAGCGAAGATCCATCCACAAGTGTCTGCCTGCTTGAAGCAGGTGGCGGTGGGAAAAGCCTTTTCGTCAGAATGCCTGCCGCTGTTGTGACCGCACTTCCCGGGCGTCCCAGGATCAACAACTGGGCCTTTGAAACGGTCCCGCAGCCCGGTCTGAACGGGCGCAGAGGATATCAACCGCGCGGCAAGGCACTGGGCGGCTCGAGCGCGATCAACGCCATGTTGTATGTAAGAGGTCAGCAGCAGGACTATGATGGCTGGGCCGATCTGGGCTGCGACGGCTGGGACTGGGACAGCGTATTGCCGTATTTCAAACGGGCCGAGAACAATGAGCTTGGCGCAGACAGCGTGCATGGTGACAGCGGGCCGTTGCAGGTTTCACGGCAAAAAGAGCCTCGTCCAATCACCCATGCGTTCATTCAAGCCGCACAGCAGCTGCAACACCGCCATACCGAAGACTTCAACCGGGGTGATAACGAAGGCGTCGGTCTGTATCAGGTTACCCAGTTTCACGACCCGGCAAAGAATGGGGAACGGTGTTCCGCGGCAGCTGGTTATCTTTTCCCAGTTTCCGGCCGACCGAACCTGACTGTCATCACGCATGCACATGGCAGCAGGCTGCGCTTTGAGGGCAGGCGCGCAACGGGCGTTGTATACCGGGTGAGAGGCAAGGGCGCAGACATCACCATTCAGGCGAAACGCGAAGTCCTGCTGTGCGCAGGGGCCTTGAAAACGCCGCAACTGCTTCAGGTTTCAGGTGTTGGCGCAAAAAGCGACCTTGATCCGCACGGAATCGCGATTCACCACGAACTGCCCGGCGTGGGACGGAACTTGCAGGATCATCTGGATTTCGCGCTGATCTTCAAAACCAAAGACACCGACAATTTTGGTATCGGCCCGACAGGGGTAGCGCGGTTGTTGCGACATATTCAACGGTGGAACAAGACGGGTGTCTCGATGGCGGCTACGCCATTTGCCGAAGGCGCAGCGTTTCTGAAAACCACCCCCGATCTGGAGCGTCCCGACATTCAGCTGCATTTCACCATCGCAATGGTCGATGATCATGCCCGCAAGCTGCATTACGGGTACGGGTACAGTTGCCATGTTTGCAAGCTGCGGCCGGAAAGTCGGGGGACCGTAGGCCTGAACAGCGCAGATCCCACGGCGGCGCCCGCCATCGATCCGGCGTTTCTGTCAGACAAACGCGATCTGGAAACCATGATCAAAGGCGCGCGAATGGCGCGGGATATCCTCAACGCGCCAGCTTTGGCCGAGTACCGGCACAAAGAACTGTTCGGCACCGATACCGCCCAGACAGATCAGGATTGGGAGAAGCACATCCGCGCCCGCGCCGACACGATCTATCACCCCGTGGGCACCTGCAAAATGGGCGTGGACGAAATGGCGGTCGTCGACCCCCAGCTTCGCGTGCGCGGGCTTGAAGGCCTGCGGGTCGTCGATGCCTCGGTGATGCCGACATTGGTGTCGGGCAATACAAACGCGCCCACGATCATGATAGCCGAAAAAGCGGCGGACATGATCAAAGCGGCGGCGATGTAAGGACGCTACTTGCCTTTCATCAGAGCTTCCAGCCCGACACGGTAATTGGGATAGATCAGATCAATACCCAGTTCTTCCTTGATCCGGTCGTTTCGAACCCGCTTGTTTTCGTTGTAAAAACTGCGCGCCATCGGCGTCAGATCGGCGTCGTCGAACCGGACCGCAGGAGGCAGGGGCAAACCCTGCAACTCGGCTGCGTATCCTATGACATCCTGCGGCGGAACCGGTTCGTCGTCACATACATTGTAGATGCTTCCCGGATTCGGCTTCATCATCGAGGCTTCCAATATCTGCGCGATGTCTTCCACATGAATGCGTGAAAACACCTGACCCGGTTTGATAATGCGCCGCAATCCACCACGCTTGAGCTTGGAAAACGGACCGCGCCCCGGCCCATAGATACCCGCTAGACGGAAGATGTGAACAGGCAGGCCCGGAATGGCCGACCATTGCTCCTCGGCCAGTATACGCCATCTTCCGCGCTTGGCGGTCGGTGTGGGCGGCGTGTCCTCATCCACCCAGCCACCCTGATGGTCGCCATAGACGGCCGTTGTCGACAAGTAGCCCACCCATTCGAACTGACTGGACCGCTTGGCAATTTCATCGCCCAGCGCCGCCAGCACAGGATCACCCGCTTCATCTGGCGCCGTCGAGATCAGCAAATGGGTCACCCAATCAAGGTTCAGTGCATCACCCGGCCAGATCAGCGGCTCGGCGCCAGAGGCCCGGATTGCACCCGTCCCTTCAAGGTCTCGCGTCGTGCCAAAAATTTTCCAGCCCTCAGGGGCAAGTTTTCGGGACAGGGCCTGGGCAGAATAGCCATGGCCGAATGAAAAGAGCGTCTTGGTCATGCCCCTTTGATGATCTGCGTCGTACCGGGATGCAAGCGCCGCATGGACGCACTTGAATCGAATCTTCGATTGCGCCTTTCTGTTGGCCATGAGCAAAAAAACACCTGACCTGCATTCGGCCTATGCGCTGAGTTCTCCGGACGAGAACAGACAGCTCTATGCGGAATGGGCGGGAGATTATGATGACAGTTTCGCCGCGCGCGAAGATTATCAGCTTCACACCCACACGGCACGGGCATTTGTCGGCGCGGGCGGTCAGGGGCCCGTTCTGGATGTCGGAGCAGGAACCGGCCTGTGCGGCGCGGTGCTGTCGGCGCTTGGCGTCGGACCCATTGATGCAACCGACATCAGCGCAGAGATGCTGGATCAGGCGATGAGCAAGGACATTTACCGGGACGCGATCGAAGCGGACCTGACCCGAGGCATTCCGGTGCCCCGTGAAAGCTATTCCGGCATCGTCTCTTCCGGGACCTTCACCCACGGCCATCTCGGCCCCGAGGTCTTTCCCGCGCTTTTGCGTGTCGCACGGCCTGGTGCGCAGTTCGCTCTTTCGATCAATGCCCGTCATTTCGAAAAATTGGGTTTCGCAGAAAAACTGCGTCAATTGGAACAGGGTCAAATTCGAAATCTGACCCTGCCCGAAGTTCGCATTTATGGCGATCTTGCTGCTGGCCCCAACAAAGACGACACGGCGTTCATTGCTTTGTTTGAGCGGGTTTAAACTAAGGCAATCACGCCGAAGCCATCAGGAGTACATCTGCTTTTTGTACGCGCGCGTACGCGTTGTCGCCTCAGCCGAGCCATCGTGGTAGGTGCCGAACCACTTGTCGAACGGGATTTCGGACGTGCCGTAGTTGCACTCGAAATACCTGTGATGAAGCTGGTGGAAGAAATCCCCAGCTCGCGCAGCCTCGGTTTCGCCAGCTTTCAGTTTTTCGAACCCTGAATGGGACAGAACCGGGCTGATCTGCTGGAATGAACTGTGAAACAGCAGATGCAGCGGATGAGACGGCACAATCAGGTGGATGAAGTAGGTGGTGAAATACAGCAGGTTTTCATACCAGTGGTTCGAAATCCCAGACCAGGGCCCGATATTGACATTGCGGTGATGCACGGCGTGGACGTGTTTGTAGAGCTTTGGGTGATGCTCTAGCCGGTGCACCCAGTAAAAGTGCAGGCCAGACCACATCGGAATGAACATCATCCAGACCACAAACCAAACCGGAGCTTCAGCCCAGGTGATCGTCGGCGCCCAGCCGTTGGCCATCGCCCAGTAGATGATCCACTGGTAAACAGTGGCAACCGTCATGGCGCTGCCCAGCGTCCACCAGATATTGTCCCAAACCTGATTGCGGAAAGAAAACGTTCCGTTGTTCCGTGTCAGATCCCGGCGGTCGAACTTTTTATACATGCCCTGCCCTTTTCGCATGTAAAGCCACCAATGCAGCCCCCCAGCCACCAGGATTTGCGGCACCATGTTCAACAGCCAGATCCGAAACATCCAGCCGGGTGCAAAGCTCTGCATCGTCTCTAATGCAGGGAAAAAGAAGGCATAGGCAATTATCGCCAGAACCATGCACAAGGTCAGGGACGTGATCTGCAACCACGCGCCGCTGTACCATTTCAGCACTGCCGCGGGGCGCGGTGGCCAGCTGAACAAAGGGTTCAGACCCACGGGACCTTCGGGGTGATAGTGCCAGCGGGCGGTTTCGGGATCCGGGGCGATATCCGTCATGATGCTCTCTTTGGGATGTGCAGTCAGGTTGCGTAGTCTGATTCCTCTGCGTCGAGAATCGCCTTGATCTCACGCAGGTGCGCCTCGGCCTGATCGGGATAGTCATCCAGCTCAAGCGCTGTTTTTTCGGCAATCTCATCCGACAAGACTCGCAGGGGCCGCCCGGTCTGCAAGGCACGAATGTAGGTTTCGGCCGCGCGTTCGAAATAATACAGCCTGTTGAAGGCATCCGCAGGGTCGCTGCCGATGACCAGAACACCGTGATTGCCCATGATCATGACCTTCTTCCTGGGATCGGACAGCATCCCGGCGCAGCGTTCACCCTCACTTTCAAAGGCCAGACCTCCGAATTCTTCATCTACCACGTAGCGGTTGTAAAAGGTCGCCGTGTTCTGATCGATCGGCGGCAATGAACTGTCGGCCAAAGCCGCCAGAACAGTCGCAAAGATCGAATGCACATGCATGACGCAACGCGCATACGGGCAGTGGCGGTGGATTGAGCCGTGCAGCCCCCAGGCCGTCGGGTCCGGCGCGCCAGGTAGTTCCATCACATTCGGGTCATTGGCATCCAGCAACAATAGATCCGAGGCACGAATGCGCGCGAAGTGCACCTGATTGGGGTTCATCAGAAACTGCGTGCCGTCATCATTCACCGCCAGGCTGAAATGGTTGGCAACCGCCTCATGCATGTTCAACCGGGCCGTCCAGCGGAAGGTGGCGGCCATATCCACGCGCTCGGACCAATGATCGATATTGGGACGAAGACTGGTGAGGCTCATGCTTGGCTCCTTTCGCGGCTGGTCGAGGCTAAACCTGCATGGGGTCCGGCAGTTTGACCAACGAAAAAAACGCAACTATCCCATTAGCTGAACTTATGCCGAGGTTATGTAGATGCAGAACTCGCTTCCTCCGCTGGGCTGGTTGCGCACTTTCGAAGCCGCCGCACGCCATCTCTCGTTTACCGGCGCGGCACGAGACCTGAACATGACGCAAAGCGCCGTCAGCCAGCAGATTAAATCTCTGGAAGGGCATCTGGGGCAGCCACTGTTTCTGCGCCGCCCCAAAGCTCTGGAACTGACCGAGGCCGGAATCACCTATTTGCCAGTTGTGCGAGAGGCATTCCGGACACTGATGCGCGGAACCCGGGCGGTTACCGGCGCGCAACCAAACGCGGTTCAAGTGCAATGCAACATCAGCTTTGCCGTCAACTGGCTGGCCCCGCGCCTGCCGGCGTTTCGGGCGGAACATCCGCATGTTCAATTGAACGTCTTCACCGAGCTTTGGGAACCGCGCGAAATGGCCGAAGGCGCGGCGGTCGAGATTCGGTTCTCGCTCCGCCCGTCCGACACGGTCCGAACTGAAATTCTGCGTACCGAACACTATTATCCGGTCTGCACACCAGATTATCCGGTATGCTTGGAAAACCTTCAGGAACAGCCACTTTTCGACTGCTCCAACCTGCTGTCCAACTGGCCAAGTTGGGCGGAAGATCAGGGTCTGAATTGGGGAAATCCGCCGATAACCTACGCGACGACCTATCTGGTTTGCCTGTCAGCGGTCATGGCTGGTGGTGGTCTTTGCCTAGCACATGACGCGATCGCCAGTCATCTGATCAAGCGCGGTCAGCTGGTCGCGCCGTTCAAGCACCGTGCGCGAATGCCCGAGTCCTACTATCTGCTGCTGTCCCCGCAGGCCGAGGACACACCCGGCGCCGTGGCCTTTGCCAACTGGGTGCGGCGTGAGATCGGATCTGTTGCGTAAAGGGAAACGCGCGCGCCAGAACCAAAAGACGTGCCCAACATGTATGAGGAATCCCCAAGACCGAAGAACCGGGGTTGCACCCGCTGGCGCATTCGTGAAAGTTGAGCCATGGAATACACACCTTTCCCAAGCTGGCCCGATGTCGCCCCCAAATTGATCGCAGTTGCAGCCGGACGCGAGGCGGCGGACATGGTCATTCAGGGCGGAATCTGGGTGAACGTACACAGCCGCGAATTGTTGCCCGATCATTCTGTGGCGATTGCTGCCGGGCGCATAGCATTCGTCGGACCGGATGCCTCGCATTGCGTGGGTCTGGATACGGAAATCATCGAAGCACAAGGGCGCTACATTTTGCCCGGCTTGTGTGATGCGCATATGCATATCGAATCCGGAATGCTCACCCCAGCCGAATTCGCCCGTGCCGTCATCCCGCATGGAACCACCAGCATGTTCACCGATCCGCATGAGATCGCCAATGTACTGGGTCTGGACGGCGTGCGCATGATGCATGACGAAGCCATGATGCAACCGGTCAATATTTTCACTCAGATGCCATCCTGCGCGCCATCCGCACCGGGGTTGGAGACAACGGGCTATGAAATCACGCCCGAAGACGTGGCCGAGGCGATGAACTGGCCAGGTATCATCGGGCTGGGCGAGATGATGAATTTCCCCGGCGTGATCCACGGCGATCCTAAGATGCTGGCCGAGATAGCCGCCACTCAACGGGCCGGGAAAACGGTCGGAGGGCACTATGCTTCGCCTGATTTAGGGCCTGATTTTGCGGCTTACGTGGCGGGTGGCCCGGCGGATGATCACGAAGGCACATGCGAGGCCGACGCCATTGCACGGGTTCGGCAGGGGATGCGCTCGATGATGCGTCTGGGGTCGGCCTGGTATGATGTGGAAAGCCAGATTACGGCCGTGACAGAAAAAGGGCTGGATCCGCGCAACTTCATTCTGTGCACGGATGACTGTCATTCCGGCACATTGGTGAATGACGGGCATATGAACCGCGTCGTGCGCCATGCCATTGCTTGCGGATGTGACCCCCTGGTCGCGCTGCAAATGGCGACGATCAACACGGCAATGCATTTCGGGCTGGAACGCGAGATCGGTTCCGTCACTCCGGGGCGGCGGGCGGATATCATCCTCAGTTCAGATCTGACCGAACTGCCGGTTGAGATGGTGATAGCCCGCGGGCAGGTTGTTGCGGAAAACGGTGCAATCAAAGTGGATTGTCCACATCTGAACTGGCCCGAAAAATCGCGCAATACCGTTCATCTGGGGCATGCGCTGACGTCGGCCGATTTTGAGATCAAGGCACCGGAAGGGGCCAACAAAGTTCGGGCCAACGTCATCGGCGTGGTGGAAAACCAGGCCCCGACCAAGGCATTGAAGGCCGAATTGCCGATCATTGGCGGGCTGGTCGAGGGCGAAGGCGAGGTGTGCCAAATCGCGCTGGTCGAGCGGCACCGGGCCACCGGGGGCGTCACCAACGCTTTTGTTTCGGGCTTTGGCTATCAGGGAAAAATGGCCATGGCCTCGACCGTGGCGCATGACAGTCATCACATGATCGTCGTCGGAACGGACCGGGGTCAGATGGCGCTGGCCGCCAACCGTCTGGCCGAAGTGGGCGGTGGCATCACCTTGTTCCGGGACGGGCAGGAACTGGCGCTGGTCGAACTGCCCATCGCAGGCCTGATGTCCGACAGCCCCGCCGCCGAAGTCGCGGCCAAGGCCGACAGGATGGTGCAGGCGATGCAGGACTGCGGCTGTCATCTGAACAACGCGTACATGCAGCATTCATTGCTGGCGCTGGTCGTGATTCCCGAGCTTCGAATATCGGATCTCGGGTTGGTCGACGTACGCACATTCGAAAAAGTAGAACTTCTGGAACCATTGGCATGACCACACTCCTGACACCGCAAGCACCCGCGCCAGAACAGTTTACCGATCCCGCCGCCGCTGTAGCACGGTTGGAAGAGCTGTATGTGCAGGCCACCGATTTCCTGTGCGACAGCTTTGCGGACGCCATGGAAAATGGGGCACCTGCCGCACGATTCAGAGCCTATTATCCGGAAATTCGCATCAAAACCTCGACCTATGCCCAAGTCGACAGCCGCCTGAGCTTTGGTCATGTGTCTGAACCTGGTGTTCATGCCACGACGGTGACGCGCCCGGATCTGTTCAGATCCTACCTGACCCAACAGATCGCCCTGTTGATCAAGAACCATGGCCAACCTGTGACAATTGCGGCGTCGGACACGCCGATTCCGGTGCATTTTGCCGTGGCAAACAATCCCGATCTGGTCGTGCCTCATCAGGGCGCAGCCGACTTCACCTTACGCGATGTGTTTGATGTTCCGGACCTGACAACCACCAATGATGACATCGTCAATGGCGTGCATGACCATGAAGATGCCGTTGGACCCTTGTCCCTTTTCACCGCCCAGCGCGTGGATTATTCGCTTGCCAGATTGGCACACTACACCGCCACCGACGCTGGTCACTTTCAGAATCACGTGTTATTTACGAACTACCAGTTCTATGTCTCGGAATTCGAAAACTACGCCCGAGAACAATTGGCGGACCCTGCCAGCGGCTATACCAGCTTTGTTTCAACCGGCAATACCGAGATCACGGACCCCAAGGCACCTATCGAACAACCGCTGAAACTGCCGCAAATGCCGACCTATCACCTGAAGCGCAAAGATGGTTCGGGAATTACTTTGGTGAACATCGGTGTTGGCCCATCCAATGCAAAAACCGCCACCGACCATATTGCCGTTCTGCGCCCGCACGCATGGCTGATGGTTGGCCATTGCGCCGGGTTGCGCAATACGCAGGCATTGGGCGATTTCGTTCTGGCCCACGCCTATCTGCGCGAAGACAAGGTCCTGGATGACGATCTGCCCGTCTGGGTGCCGATCCCGCCTCTGGCCGAAGTTCAGGTGGCGCTGGAACACGCCGTGGCGGAGGTGACGAAACTGGAAGGGTATGAGCTGAAACGGATCATGCGGACCGGCACCGTGGCTTCGGTCGACAACCGAAACTGGGAATTGCGCGATCAGTCCGGCCCGGTCCAGCGACTCAGCCAATCCCGGGCAATCGCGCTGGATATGGAAAGTGCCACCATTGCCGCAAACGGCTATCGGTTCCGCGTTCCGTACGGCACTTTGCTGTGCGTGTCGGACAAACCCCTGCACGGAGAATTGAAGCTGCCAGGCATGGCGTCTTCGTTCTATACCACTCAGGTCAGCCGACATCTGGCCATCGGCATCAAGGCGATGGAGCATCTGCGCGGCATGCCGTTGGAGCGCTTGCACAGCCGGAAACTGCGCTCCTTCGACGAAACGGCCTTCCTCTGACGCAAAAAAGCAACGTTTTCCCCATATTTTTAGGGGTTTCAGCGCTACTATTCGTTGTGTTTGGCCACAATATCCCGTTACAGTTACGCGGTGAGGCCCTATAGATCGGGCACGTTAAGGAGACCAAGAAATGGCAAAGCCTATGACAAAGACTCAGCTGGTAGCTGCTCTCGCTGAGGAAATGGGAACCGACAAGAAATCCGCAAACTCCGCGCTGGAGGCCATCACCGGCCTGATTACCCGCGAAGTTTCGGCCGGTGGCGCAGTGACCCTGCCCGGCGTCGGCAAAATCTACTGCCGCGAGCGGCCCGAGCGTCAGGTCCGTAACCCGGCCACTGGTGAAACCTTCACCAAAGAGGCCGACAAGGTTGTGAAAATGACCATCGCCAAAGCGCTGAAAGACAGCGTGAACGGCTGATTTCAGCTTTTCAGGACAACGATAAAGGGCCGCCTTCGGGGGGCCCTTTTTCTATCGTCTTGAATATGTTGTGCCTTCCGGGTTTGAACCCGCTTCGCACAGCATGTTTCGGCCCGGATATTCGCCACCCAAGTGAAAATGCGCCTTCAGGGTCAGAGAACTGGCAAAATCTTGCCGTGCGTTGACGGGCCTCTTTTCAAGGCTTGTCCGATCACCTTACAACTTCGTCAATCTTCGAACCGGCAATGAAGTATCTTGCAAAACAGCGTCTGTAGAAAGAGAACGACTTGGCCGCGCTTGTCTGGCAGCGCCCGTTCCGCGATTGCGGTGGGTCTTATCACTCTTGTCTCTGCCTGCGCGCAAAGCACCACCAATGAAAATCTCGACCCTGAACGTCAGTTGATGGCTCTGCAAGAGGTCTCGAAAAAGCGGGCCAGAGGGCAAAGAGTATGGTGCGTGCCCTACGCCCGAGACCTCAGCGGTATTGAAATTCGCGGCAACGCGAAGGACTGGTGGGGAAGGGCGCAGCAAGTGTTTGAGCGCAGCAAGGAACCGGTTGTTGGTGCGGTTATGTCGTTTCGGGCGACCCGCGGAATGCCCCTGGGCCATGTTGCTGTCGTATCCGATATCGTCACCGACCGAGAAGTCATCGTGAATCATGCCAACTGGCACCGAAACAAGGTGTCGTTGAAGATGGGCGTCAAGGATGTCTCAAAAAACAATGACTGGACGTTGGTTCGGGTTGAAAGCCAACCGGGCCGCTACGGCAATCCCTACCCGGTAAACGGGTTCATCTATCCGGCGGTAGACGAGTAGCCTTGCCCAACTTCATTTCACGGGCGGGTTGATTGCAACGCGGGCAACATTCCTTTTGATCGTACCGTAAAGGCAGCCGCCGCCCGGGTTGGGATGTCGCGCGTCTGAAAAGACCGCAGATTGTCCAAAGCTGCGATATTGTCGGTAAAAATAGAAACGGGCACCAGAGGTGCCCGTTTCTGTTCCGTGTCTCTGGTCCGGTCAGTGGACCGTTTCAACCTTGTGGAAGTCCAGATCACGATCTTCTGGCATCGCGTTGATGCTCAATACCTCCTGGCGTTTGGTGATCAGGATATAGACGACGCAAGCCAGATACAGCCCAACCACGACCGCTCCGATCCACTGGATTTGCAGCCACTGGCTTTGGAACAACAGGGTCAGGACAAACAGCAGTGCGACGTTGCCAGCCACATAGACCGCCTTTCCGAACCGCTCGACGGTCAGGTTCAGGTTGTCGGTGTACAGACGGATCAGCGAATCCAGAGAGTTGATCACGAACGTTACACCTACGATCACCATCGCAATGTTGGTGATGCCCGCGGTACTGATGCCGTTCAGGTGGTAATAATAAAGTACAGTGAACCAGATCCCCAGCGGGATCGACGGGAAGATCAACAGCGCGGCCAGCAACTGCCACGTGGTCAGACCACCCACAAAGCGCGACGTAAACTGTCCGATCATGATCGACCATGCAAACCACCAGAACAGGTAGAACGCGTGATAGTCGGTCAATGGCAGGACGAACTTGTGCAGGTTGGCGAAATAGGCGCCGATATTGCTGCCGGTTTCCACGAACCCGGTCACGCCCATACCTGCGGCTGCCCACATGCCCAGAATCAGGGCAAGGAACAGAAAGGTCGAACCGACGGACAGGATGCGAACGTATTTCAGATCGGTCGAGGAATAGGCCGCCGCCAGAATGACGACAAACACGATGATGTAGAAGGTGGTGACGACGGATTCGCCATCGCCGACCTCGGGCAGATAGCCGGGCAGGTAGATCAGGAACAGGCTGGCGGTGAAAGCGCATGTGCCGATGATGACGACGTTGTTGATCAGCTTGACCAGCGGGATCTCAAAGAACTTCACGCGGGGTTCGATCACGCAGAAGTAGAAAGCCGTCAGGAAGTAGAAGGCCCAGATCAGAAAACCCCAGAATCCGAATTCGATCGCCAGCGGGTTGGCAAAGGCATAGGCCGGGTCCTCGGCGTATCCTCCGAATTCGGTCAGTGGAAACATGATCAGGCCGACATCCAGGCCGGATGTGAACAGAATCGCGATGAACGTGAACAGATGAACCGGTGTCACGCCGACACAGCGCAGGTTCCACCATTTCACGACGAAGAAAGCGACCAGCCCCAATGCCAGCAGGACGCCGAACGATAGAATGTACTCCAGAAGCACCGACAAACCTCCCTTGATATGTCAGGTCCTGCCGCCGATATCTTTAATTGGCCGGTCAATCAATATAAACATGCGCAAGACTTTTCTTGCATCACGCATGTGTCTTTTTTGACGCGCACCGCTTGCGACCGACCCCAAAATCAGGAACAGTCCGCGCAAAGTGACAGGGGGTCTCCATGGATCTGCGCGCCATAGCCATGGGGCTGACATTTGCCCTGATCTGGTCATCTGCCTTTACCTCGGCGCGTATTATCGTGGCGGATGCGTCCCCTCTGTTTTCGCTGGCCTTGAGGTTTCTGATCTCCGGTGTTCTGGGGGTCATGATAGCTCGCGCGATGGGGCAAAGCTGGCACCTGACCCGAAACCAATGGCGCGCAACGATATTGTTCGGGATCTGCCAAAATGCCCTGTATTTGGGTCTGAACTTCTATGCGATGCAAACGGTCGAGGCTTCGGTCGCGGCCATAATCGCATCCACCATGCCCTTGTTGGTGGCGCTGGCGGGGTGGTTGATTTTCGACGAAAAGCTGCGGCCACTGGGTGTTTTGGGTCTGTTCGCCGGTTTCGCCGGAGTCGCCCTTATCATGAGCAGCCGGATCAGCGCGGGTGTTGATATGTTCGGGGTCGCGCTTTGCGGTTTTGGTGCTCTTGCCTTGACCTTTGCAACCTTGGCCGTTCGCGGTGCAACATCCGGCGGGAACTTCATGATGGTCGTCGGCTTGCAGATGCTGGTTGGTTCAGCCGCGCTGTTTGCGGCTGCTCCGGTCTTTGAAACCATCTACATCCACCCGACGCTGCCACTGGCGCTGGCCTTTACCTACACAACCCTTTTCCCCGGTTTGCTGGCGACACTGATCTGGTTCCTGCTGTTGGACCGGATCGGAGCCGTTCGGGCCGGCACCTTCCACTTTTTGAACCCCGTGTTCGGGGTCACCATCGCGGCGATCCTGCTGGGCGAGAAGCTAGGCGCCATGGATGCGGTTGGCGTCACGGTTACAACCCTTGGCATTCTTGCGGTTCAGCTTTCACGCCAGCCCGCTCAGGGCAGCAGGGCTTCGACCTGAGACAGCAGTTTGCGGGAATCGGGTTTTACATTTGACCCGAAAGTCGCCGCGACTTCACCCTCAGGATCGATCAGGATTTTGTTGAAGTTCCACTTGGGCGTGAACCCGGTCTGCGCGGCAACGGCCTTGTAGAACGGGTGAGCGTCAGCCCCTTTGACCGGAGTGATATCCGTCATCGGCAGGGTCAGCCCATAGTTCATCTCGCAGAACTGTTTCACCTCTTCCGCGGACCCAAGTTCCTGATTGAACGAATCCGACGGAACCGCAAGAACGACCAGCCCTTTGCCGGAATAGGCCTCATGTACCTTTTGCAGAGCCTTGTATTGCCCGGTAAACCCACATTGTGACGCGGTGTTGACCACCAGGATGGGTTGGCCGCGCCACTCTTCGATGGCCAATGTGCCTCCGTCGATCGAGTCGAACTCACCGGTCAGCGGTGCCGCCTGAACGGCGCGGCCCAGCAAGATCAGGGCAGTCAAAAGCAGCAATCTCATCATGTCTTGTCCTCCCTTTAATTCAGATACGCGTGACTCTGTTGTTCAGATCACTTGCACGACTGCGAGAGCGGTTTGAAATATCGCTTTGCTTTCCACCCCGCAGCCCCCAGATAATGGCGCAAACACTATTTCAGCCGGAGGATCCATGACTCGCTATACCAAAGACCCCACGGCCATTGCTGCGCTTTCACCCGAAGAGTTTCATGTCACCCAGCGCAGTGGTACAGAACGTCCGGGCACCGGGAAATACCTGAACAACAAGGAACCGGGCATTTATGTGGATATCGTATCGGGTGAGCCGCTGTTTGCCTCGACCCACAAATACGAATCCGGGTGCGGCTGGCCCAGTTTCACCAAGCCGATCGTGCACGAACATGTCGAAGAGTTCCGCGATACCACGCATGGCATGATCCGGACCGAGGTTCGTTCGAAACACGGCGACAGCCATCTGGGGCATGTCTTCCCGGACGGTCCGCGTGAACATGGCGGTTTGCGGTACTGCATCAACTCTGCCTCGCTTCGGTTCATTCATCGGGATGAGATGGAAGCCGAAGGGTATGGCGAATACCTGATTCATGTGGAGGATATCTGATGACCGAGCAACGCGCTGTACTGGCCGGGGGCTGCTTCTGGGGGATGCAGGACCTGATCCGCAAACTGCCGGGCGTGTCGCGTACGCGTGTCGGCTATACCGGCGGCGACGTGCCCAACGCGACCTATCGCAACCACGGTACCCACGCGGAAGGGATCGAGATCTGGTTCGATCCGTCTCGGATCAGCTATCGCGACCTGCTGGAATTCTTCTTTCAGATCCATGACCCGACCACGGTCAACCGTCAGGGCAACGATATCGGCATGAGCTATCGATCCGCGATCTACTACGTGGATGACACCCAGAAACAGGTGGCCCTGGACACCATCGCCGACGTGAATGCCAGCGGCTTGTGGCCCGGAAAAGTCGTGACCGAGGTCGAACCTGTCGGAGAGTTCTGGGAAGCCGAACCAGAGCATCAGGATTATCTGGAGCGGATCCCGAACGGCTATACCTGCCACTTCCCGCGTCAGGATTGGGTCCTGCCCAAACGCACAAGCGCAGCAGAATAAAGCACCACCTGCCCGGCCCCTCTGAAGCTTTCAGGGGGGCTAGCCCGCGGCCACCCGTGGACGTCCGCTTGCCTCGACCGTGATCAGCGCCTCGACAAAAACGTCCTTTGACTCGACTCGCGCGGTTTTGATGTCACGATCCACGATCACGCGAATGTCTTCTGCGCCGGCTTCTCGTACTGCGCCCTCTGCTTCGGACATTAGCACCTTTTCCAACAGGGCCAGAGCGTCCTCTGACGCGGCGAAGTCCTTCGAGCCATCCTCCAGATGCACACGATATCGCCCTTCCGCCGGGGATGTGACGGTGCCCGAGCGACGCAGGGTCAGCCGCCCCACGACAGCACCAATCGCATTTGCCACGCCCGCATGTTCCGGCAGGATCATTCGGCAGTGCAGCCGTTCACCCACCGCAGGGTAATAGCTGGGGGCCGACGCCCCAAGGCCAACCACATCCACATTCAAAGCAGCGCTCAGCGACAGCAACCCACGGTGTTGTGCCAACCCGCGCTGTGTCAGCACATGACGCGCCAAGTCTTGCGAAGGCAGACCAAAACCAACCTGTTCTTCGTCAAAAGCAGCCTCTAACAAGGTCAAACTGGTCTGTTCCGTCAATTGATCCACGATCATCTGGGCCAGCGCTTCGGGAGAGTTTGCCAACATATCCCCTGACCCGACCCGTTTGCGTGCCATCAGTTCCAATGCCTTGCGCGCCGCATCGACATCCCAGGCACGAACCCGCCCCAACACGTGACTGGCATCAGATGGCGTAACCCCAGACACCTGGATGATTCCGCGATCGACCAGGCGCATCAGCGCCCCGTTCTCCATCCGCGAACGCAGCAAGGCGCTCAGGGGCAGAACGCGATCTCCCAGCCTCTCCAGCAGGCTTTCTTCCCGCGCGCCGACTCCTTCAGCATGGATGCCGGGCACGCGGCGGGCAAAACGCGTATCATGCTCGCCCACGGTCGTGGCCCGCAATTGTTCATCCAGTACGGAATGCACAACGTCGGGCGCTTCTGATGCGATCAGCGAAACGGGCAACACGCGACGCGGGCCCAGGAAAACACCGCCCCGCAACCCTTCGGTCGCAACATGCACCTGACTGTCGCCGCCCAGACCATGGGTTCGCATCGCCACGGCTTCGACCATGGTGCGAAACCCACCCACCTGCGCCCCGGCCGGGTCGATCACGGGCTTTCCGTCCCGGATAAGCGCCACATCAGTGGTTGTTCCCCCGATGTCCGAGACCAGCGCATTGTCCGCTCCGGTAAGCCATCGCGCCCCGACGATAGAAGCCGCAGGCCCGCTCAGAATAGTCTCGATCGGCCGTTCCCGGGCCTGTTCCGCGCTCATCAGGGCGCCATCGCCGCGCACCACCATCATCGGCGCCGAAATTCCCAGCGCATGCAGTTGATCCTGTGCACGCCCGATCAATCGGTCGATCATCCCGATCAGCCGCGCATTCAGCACAGCCGTCACCGCGCGTTTCGGACCATTGAGCTTGGCGGACAAGTGATGCGAACAGGTCACCTGCGCCCCGGTTCTTTCCGAGATTATGCGCGCCGCTTCCAACTCGTGCGCCGGGTTGCGGGTGGCGAACTGAGCAGCAACCGCAAAGCCGGAAATTCCGTTATGCGAATCCAAAAAGGCCTCAAGCGCTGCGACATCCAAGGCGGCAGCCTGCCCGCCGGAATGGGTATGCCCACCGGCAATCACCAAGGCCGGATCGCCCTTCAGCGCCTCTTTCAGCCCGTGTTTTTCAAGATCACTGTCCTTGAACCCGATATAGATCAACGCGACACGACCACCCTGCCCCTCGACCAGAGCATTCGTGGCCAGCGTCGTCGACAATGACGCCATCGAGATCTGATCCGGCGTGACCTGCGCCTCTGCCAGCACAGACGAGATCGCCTTGCCCACCCCAATCGCCAGATCCGCCCGGGTGGTCAGCGACTTGGCCGAGGCGATGACTTCTTTCTCATCCCTGATCAGCACCGCGTCGGTATAGGTCCCGCCCGTATCTACCCCCAAAGACAACGTCATCGGGTCCTCCTGTCTGTTCGCTGCGGATGGGTTTAGCGGTTATGCACGACACGTCCAGCCTGTTTGCGGCAATTATGACAGTTGTTCCACCGCCCAACGCGCCGCCTCTGCCACGGTCTCATCCGGGTCTTCCAACAGACGCTGAGCCACTGTTTTCAGTTTCGGCTGTCCCGAGTTTCCAATGGCATACAGAACATTGCGCACGAACCGGTCCCGGCCGATTCGTTTGATCGGCGAGCCGGAAAACTTTGCACGAAAAGCGGCATCGTCCAGCGCCGCCAGTTCTTCCAAACCGGGCGCTTTCAGATCGTCCCGGGCGGCATAGCGCATATCGCTCGCTGCGACGGCAAACTTGTTCCATGGACAGGCCGCCAGACAATCGTCGCAGCCATAGATCCGATTGCCCAACTTTCCGCGCAGCTCATGGTCCACCGGGCCTTTATGCTCAATGGTCAGGTATGAAATGCACCGCCGTGCATCCAGTTGATAGGGGGCCGGAAAAGCATCGGTCGGGCAGCTGTCCAGACAGGCGCGGCACGATCCGCAATGATCGATCTCTGAATTGTCCGCCGGTAGGTCCAGAGTAGTGAAAACAGACCCTATAAAAGCCCAATTTCCCCATTCGCGGCTTACAAGATTGGTGTGCTTGCCCTGCCACCCCAGTCCGGCGGCATATCCCAGCGCCTTCTCGGGAACCGGCGCGGTATCGACATATACCTTTACCTCACCTCCGGCTTCGGCAATCAGCCATCGCGCCAACCGCTTCAGCCGCTTCTTGACCAGATCATGATAGTCCTTGTTCTGCGCATAGACCGAAATTGCACCACGATCCGGGTGTTTCAGGATCTCCGTCGGGTCATGTTCCGGCGTATAGCTTTCGGCCAACATGACCACCGATTGCGCCTCGGGCCAAAGGGCGGCAGGATCGCCACGCCAATGCGTGCGCTCGGCCATCCATCCCATTTGCCCGTGGTACCCGGCGTCCAGATATGCCCGCAAGCGTTTCGGAACCTGTGGAACATCCCAAGGGCGGCACACGCGACAGGCAACAAACCCCTCTGCCTGGGCTTGTTGCACCAACTTTTCCTTAAGATCCGGTCCGCTCTTCATCTGGCCAAAATATCCTCGGGGGAAATCGCGCCCTTGGCGCGATGGGGGGCAGACAGCCCCCCTTGCGCACCCTATCAGAAATCCAGATCAGCGTAATGGGGCGGCGGTCGGAACCCTGGCACCTGATCCGCCAGAATTGACCGAAATGCCGGTCGAGACTTGATCTTGGCATACCAGTCCTTGACCACCTGGCTTCGGTTCCAGTCCACGTCCGAGATGTAGTCCAGCGAAGACAGATGCGCCGCGGCCGCGAAATCCGCCAATGTCATCTGATCCCCGGCCAACCAACGGCGGTGATCCAGCAGCCACGCCATGTAATCCAGATGGTACTTGATCGCTTTGGCACCCTGTTTGACATTCTTGCTGTCCGGATACCCCTGTCCTGTCACCTTTTTGTTCACTCGCTCATACAACAGCTTCGATGTCACCTCGTGGTGAAACTTGTCGTCGAACCACCCGACAAGGCGTCTTACTTCAAACCTGGCTTCGGGGGTTTTCGGCATCAAAGCTGGCTCTGGGCGAGTTTCTTCGATGTATTCGCAGATCGCCGCGCTTTCCGACATGATCTGCCCATCCAGACGCAACACGGGTACTTTTCCTGCCGGGTTGCGCCGCAGAAAATCAGGATCCTGTTCCCAGTATCGCTCTTCTACCAGCTCAACCTCGATCTTCTTCTCCGCCAGCGACAGACGGACCTTGCGACAATACGGAGAGAGGGGAACGTGAAACAGACGCGCCATGGACTTCCATTCGAACCAGTGAATACCCGACAGATTTAGCCTTGGCAGATAGCGGGTTTCAATCCTCGAAACAATCCGCGCGACCATCTGCGCGGATGGTGGCCGCCCCATCGAGGATCGAAGCCGCCCGTCTGCGGGTGCGCGCAGTCGGATCCGTGACCGACCGGTTGCGCGGGGACGGCAGGATTGCGGCAATTCGCGCCGCTTGAACCGAAGTCAGCTTTGCCGCACTGGTGTTGAAATAGCGTTGCGCGGCGGCTTCCACCCCGAACACGCCATTTCCCGTTTCGGCGACATTCAGATACACCTCAAGAATACGCTGTTTGCTCCAGAATATTTCAACCACCGGCGTGATCGAGGTTTCCAATGCCTTGCGCACCCAGCTGCGGCCCTGCCAGAGGAACACATTCTTCACCACCTGTTGCGTGATGGTCGAGGCACCACGATTGCCGCCATCCTCAAGCGCGTCGCGGATGGCTTCGACGTCAAAGCCCCAATGCAGGCAGAAATTTGCGTCCTCGGCTGCAACAACTGATCTTGCCATGATCGGTGCCATGTCTTCGATCGGAACCCATTCGCGTTCAACCTTTCCCAGCCGGCGCCATTCCGACCAGATAGTGTGGGTGACAGGAGGGTTCACCACCGAATAAATCAGGACCAGAACAACCACGAGGCCCAGAACCGCCATGACCGCTCGTGTTGCCCAGCGGCGAATCTGCCGCGCCACCGGTTCCTTCTTTCTGGATGCCTTGCGTTTTTTACCGCCGGATTTGCGGGCTGCTTTCTTCGCCATGTCTCAGCTATACGACGCAAGGTTCCGGTTTGAAACGGCCTAAATCGCGAAAGCTCGCGCCTCGCGCGGATGAACGATCGGGCGCGCGGTTTTCAGCGACATTGGATCAAGCCCGGTCAACTCGGGAAACAAGTGCAGGACTTCGCTTTGTGTTTCACGATCCGAAGCTGACAACGCGTGCCCGGGATAATAGCTTTCGCTCTTTGCTCCGTTGGCGAAAACGATCTCATGCTGTTTGAACAACAGGTGGAAATATTCAACCTCACCGCCCTCGACCCGTTTCACGGTGTCATCGTTGACCAGAGTATGCGCCGGAACCAGCGCTTCGGTATGGCCGAACAGATAGGACGCCTGCCAGTCTTCGATCAGCATTCGGTGCTGCGGTGAAACCAGCAAGGGGCGATCCAGACCAAACACCCCGGCATCGAAACGGATTGGGGCCAGTTTGCCTTCGGCTGCGACGGTTGTACACCCGACCCAGATCAAGGGTTGTGGTCCGTGATCCACCGTGATGACCAGATCACCAGCCTTCAAATCCTCAACCGCGCGCTCACCTTCCGGTGTGGCGATCATGGTCCCGGCCGTAAAGCACGGCGGCCCAAGGTTACCGACATTCAGCGGGCCTGACGTGTTAACAAAAGTGGTCGACACCAGCGTTCCGGGCTGCAGAACCTGGCCGTCTGTGGGGGTGAAAGCCCGAGACCCATCGGCCAGGTAGAACGTGGTTCCTGTATAGGTCACGTTCCCAACGCCTGACACGTTGATCGTTACAGTATCGCCTGGCCAGGAATTTGTAACGTCTTGACCGTTGACCGTGTCACCACTGGGCGCGTCAATAAGATTGTCATCATTCGCATCAGTCAGGGTGAAATTGCTGACCGCGACGGCCGTTCCCGCTGGTGGCGGGCTTGCGGGATCAAAGGTGAAGAACTGATCGCGATATGTCGTTGGCATACTGTTGCCCCTACTCTGTCACCATTAGAAACCGAAACAGGCAATGGCTATCACTACAAGGTGAAAAAAGCATGGCGAAATTCGGAAGAACAGGCAAGAATCCCACCGAAACCGCACAAAAAACTGTGGCCCCGCGTGCTGCAAATGGCACGCGGGGCCGGTTTTTTGGTGGAATTTTGGCTTACTCCGCCGGAACTGCCGTGGCTTCTTCGCTCAGCGGGTGGCTGAGTTTGTTGAGCATTTCTTTGGGACAAACCTGTAAGAAGTTGCCCTTTTCCACATCCCAATGCTGGAGAATATCCGCAGCCTTGCGGCTGTAAGTCTCCTCGGCGTGACGCGTGATCAGGGCTTTCAATTGATCCACCCAATGGTCCACGGTGACCGGGCAGGTCACAAGCGTTTCCTTGTTCATCAACGCTTCGGCCTTGCCTTCAGGATCATACAGATATGCCATGCCACCGGTCATCCCGGCACCGAAATTGGCCCCGATATCACCAAGAATCACGGCCACACCGCCGGTCATGTACTCACACCCGTTCGAGCCACATCCTTCAACCACAACTGTGGCACCCGAGTTGCGCACGGCAAACCGTTCACCCGCGCGGCCAGCCGCAAACAGATGGCCGTCAGTTGCACCGTAGAGAACCGTGTTTCCGATGATTGTGTTGTCGTCTGCCTTCAGCGGGCTGACCTGCGGCGGGCGCACAACGATCGTGCCGCCAGACAGGCCCTTGCCAACATAGTCATTGGCATCCCCCGAAACTTCCAGCTTCAGACCCGGGGCAGCGAAAGCCCCCAGGGATTGGCCGGCCGAACCCTGGAGTTTCACGTGCAGGTGGTCATCCTGGAACGTGTTCCGCATGCCGAAATTCTGCACAATGTGGCTGGAAATACGGGTTCCGACGGTGCGGTGCGTGTTCTGGATGGCATATGACAACTGCATCTTCTCGCCGTCCTTCAGGAACCGCGCCGCATCGCGCACGATCTCGGCATCCAGCGTGTCGGGCACGGCGTTGCGGTCCTTGTCGCGATTGTACACGATGTTATGCGCACCATCGACGGTGATCAGCAGCGGGTTGAGATCCAGATCGTCCAAATGTGCCGAACCCCGGCTAACCTGCGCCAGCAGATCAGCCCGACCGATGATTTCATCCACGGAACGCGCGCCAAGGCTGGCCAGCAGCTCGCGCACTTCCTGCGCGTAGAAGGTGATCAGATTCACCACCTTGTCCGCGTTGCCGGTGAACTTGGCACGCAGCGATTCATCCTGCGTGCAAACGCCGACGGGGCAGGTGTTCGACTGGCATTGACGCACCATGATACAGCCCATCGCGATCAGGGCGGCGGTGCCGATGCCGTATTCCTCGGCCCCCATCATCGCCGCCATGACGATGTCGCGCCCGGTGCGCAGGCCGCCATCGGTGCGCAGAGTCACCCGGTCGCGCAGGTTGTTCATCGCCAGAACCTGATGCGCCTCGGTCAGGCCCATCTCCCATGGCAGACCGGCATATTTGATGCTGGTCGCGGGTGAGGCACCCGTACCGCCATTGTGACCCGAAATCAGGATAATATCCGCTTTCGCCTTGGCCACACCGGCTGCAATCGTGCCAACGCCCGAGGACGCCACCAGTTTCACCGTCACCTTGCAGCGCGGGTTGATCTGTTTCAGGTCATAGATCAGCTGCGCCAGATCCTCGATCGAGTAGATGTCATGATGCGGCGGGGGAGAAATCAGCGTAACGCCCTTGGTGGAATGCCGCAAACGCGCGATCAGGTCGGTGACCTTCATGCCCGGCAGCTGGCCGCCCTCGCCCGGTTTCGCACCTTGGGCAACCTTGATTTCCAGCTCTTCACATTGGTTCAGGTATTCGGCGGTCACACCAAACCGGCCCGAGGCCACCTGTTTGATCTTGGCCGAGGGGTTGTCGCCATTCGGCTCCGGCACGAAGTGTGCAGGGTCTTCACCACCTTCACCCGAGTCGGATTTCGCCCCGATCCGGTTCATGGCCACGTTCAGCGTCTTGTGCGCCTCGGGGCTGAGTGCGCCCAGTGACATGCCCGGCGTGACGAAACGCTTGCGGATCGAGGTGATCGATTCCACCTCTTCAATCGGCACCGGTTTGCCCAATGGTTTGAAATCCATCAGGTCGCGCAGATGGATCGGCGGGTTCGATTGCATCTTGGCAGAATACTGTTTCCACAGCTCATAGGACGCCTTGTTGCACGCCATCTGCATCATATGCATCGAGGTCGCTTCCCACGCGTGGGTTTCACCCGATTGCCGCGCCTTGTAGAAACCACCGATCGGCAACACGTCCAGACCGCTGTTCCAGCCCTTGGCGTGGATTTCTTCGGCCTTTGCCTGAATACCGGTGACGCCGATGCCGGAAATACGGCTGGTCATACCCGGGAAGTACTCGGCGACCATCGCGCGGCTCAGGCCTACAGCCTCGAAATTCAGACCTCCACGATAAGACGAGATCACCGAAATTCCCATCTTGGCCATGATTTTCAACAGGCCCTGGTCGATGGCTTCGCGGTAGCGCGCAACATTTTCGGTCAGGGTGCCGTCCAGCAGCCCACGATCGATGCGATCGGCCAGCGAGTCTTCGGCCAGATAGGCGTTCACAACGGTCGCGCCACAGCCGATCAGAACCGCAAAGTAATGCGGATCGACACATTCAGCCGAGCGTACGTTCAAGGAACAGAACGTCCGCAGGCCCTGACGGGTCAAGTGTGAGTGCACTGCGCTGGTGGCAAGGATCATCGGCATCGCCACACGATCTTCACCCGAGTTCATGTCGGTCAGCACCAGATGCCCTGCGCCAGACCGGACAGCCTCTTCAGCTTCGGCTCTGACACGGGCCAAAGCCGCGCTCAGCGCACCTTGACCAGGCTCAAAGCTGCAATCGATTTCGGCCAGCGGAGCATTGAGGTTCCCAACCAGTTCATCCCATTGCGCGTTTCCAACAAAGGGGCTTTCCAGAACGATGATCTCGGTCTGGCTGCTGTCCTCATCCAGCACGTTCTTCAGGTTCCCGAACCGGGTTTTCAAGGACATGACGCGGTATTCGCGCAAACTGTCGATCGGCGGGTTGGTGACCTGAGAGAAATTCTGCCGGAAGAAATGGCTGAGCGGGCGGTATTGCTTGGACAGAACCGCCGAAGGCGTATCGTCACCCATGGACGCCAGCGCCTCTTTGCCATCTTCGGCCATGGGCGCAAGAATCTGCTCCAGCTCTTCGACCGAATAGCCTGCCGCGATCTGGCGTTTGCGCAGATCTTCGCCCGAGAATATCGGCTTTTCGGTCACACCTGCCAGCGCCTCGTCCAGATCGTTGATCTTGCCGACCCATTCACCAAACGGCAATGCGCTCGCCAGCTTGTTCTTGATCTGGGTGTCGCGATACAGCTTGCCCTTTTTCATGTCGACAGCCAGCATCTGACCGGGGCCCAGCGCGCCTTTTTCGGTCACTGTGGACTCATCAATCGGCACCATGCCGGCCTCGGATCCCGCAATGACAAGACCATCGCCAGTCACGACGTAACGCATCGGACGCAGGCCGTTGCGGTCCAGTCCAGCACAGACCCAGCGGCCATCCGTCATGGCCAGTGCGGCGGGGCCGTCCCACGGCTCCATCACCGAGTTGCAGTAAGAATACATGTCGCGCCACGCCTGCGGCAGTTCCACCGCCTGCTTGGACCAGCTTTCCGGAACCAGCATGGTTTTCGCCATCGGGGCCGAGCGGCCCGCACGCACCAGAACCTCAAAAACCGAGTCCAATGCTGCCGAATCCGACGATCCTCCGGCGATGATCGGCTTGATATCCTCGGCATAATCCCCAAATGTCGAGGACGCCATGCGGATCTCGTGGCTTTTCATCCAGTTGATGTTGCCTTTCAGCGTGTTGATCTCGCCATTATGCGCCAACATGCGGAAGGGCTGCGCCAGCCACCATTGCGGAAAGGTGTTGGTGGAATAGCGCTGGTGGTAGATTGCGAAGGCGGATTCAAACCGTTCGTCCATCAGGTCGGGATAGAAGACGGCAACCTGCTCGGCCAGCATCATGCCCTTGTAGATGATCGAACGGCAGGACAGCGACGCCAGGTACAACCCGGAAATACCCGCAGCCGAGGCGGCCTTTTCAATACGGCGACGAATGACATAGAGTTCACGCTCAAAGGTCTCTTCGTCCACACCTTTGGAATTCGAGATCAGGATCTGCTCGATCTCGGGCCGGGTGGCGTTGGCTTTTTCACCCAGACAGGTGACATCGACCGGCACGTGACGCCAGCCATAGATGTAATAGCCCATGCGCAGAACTTCGCTTTCCACGATGGTCCGACACTGTTCCTGTGCGCCAAAGTCGGTGCGCGGCAGGAAAACCTGACCAACAGCGATCAGTTCGTCCAATTTGGGCTCGTGGCCTGTGCGCCTGATCTGATCGTAGAAAAACGAGACCGGAATCTGCACGTGAATGCCCGCGCCATCACCGGTCTTGCCGTCAGCATCAACCGCGCCGCGGTGCCAGATCGCCTTGAGCGCGTCGATACCGGCGTCCACAACCTTGCGCGACGCTTTCCCATCCACGGACACAACAAGACCCACACCGCAGGAAGAATGCTCTTCTTCCTCGGAATAGAGACCATTTTCAGCCATCCATTTGCGCTTGGCTTTTTCGGCCCGCACCCAATCGGCATCATATTTGGTCATTGGCTGTCTCCTTCGTCAGAGGGGGCGTACATGGCTTCGACCTCGGCTTTGGTCATCTGCCGGCGTTCGCCTGCGAACGCGTAGCCCTGGGGCTTTTTGTCGATGTAAAGTTCAAGTTTCAGTGGGTTGCCTGCGGCGTTGTCAAACAGACCTGCCGCCATTTGCGTCTGGCCGTGCATCTCGCCCGGGAGCGTGATCCGATACCAAAGCGCCGAGCCGCAATCGGCGCAAAAGGCGCGCTCGGCCCAGTCAGAGGAAGTGAAGGTTTTGACCGGTCCAAGCGCGGCATAGCCTTCTTCGGCCTGAAACGTCACCAGCATGGAACTGGTCCAGCGCCGGCACTGGTCGCAATGGCAGGCCCCCAGCGCATCCCGCGCCGGAGTTGCCGTCACCGTAACTGCGCCACACATGCATTGGCCTTGCAATTCAGGCATTTCGAAGCCTCCTGATCGCGGGATTATTCGGCCGCAACGGCAGATTTAGCATTGAAGCGTTCGATGATCGCATCAGCGCAGTCACGACCGTCCCGGATCGCCCAGACCACCAGCGAGGCACCGCGTACGATGTCACCGATTGCATAGACTCCGTCCATTTCGGTCTCGCCGGTTTGGAACGCCGCCTTGATCGTACCCCAGCGGGTGACCGGCAGATCAGGTTGTCCGAACAGCGTCGGCAGGTCTTCAGGTTCGAATCCAAGCGCCTTGATCACAAGATCGGCGTCTTCGACATAGTCCGCACCTTCGATCACTTCGGGGGCCTGACGACCGGATGCGTCTGGCTGTCCCAGGCGCATCTTCTGAACGATGACACCCTTGACCGTGTCTTCACCCGTGAACCCTTTGGGCGCGCTGAGCCATTCGAAGATCACGCCTTCTTCTTCGGCATTCTGCGTTTCACGCTGTGACCCCGGCATGTTGGCCCGGTCCCGGCGATACAGACATTTGACAGAAGTCGCGCCCTGACGGATCGAAGTGCGCACGCAATCCATCGCAGTGTCACCGCCGCCAATCACGACGACTTTCTTGCCGTGGGCGTTCAAGCGGCCGTTGTCGAATTCTTCGACCTGGTCGCCAAAGCTTTTCCGGTTCGAGGCTGTCAGGAAGTCGATCGCCTTTTCGATCCCAGCCAGACCGCTGCCCGGCATTGCCAGGTCACGCGACTTGTAGACACCGGTCGCGATGATAACGGCATCATGCCTGGCCCGGATTTCTTCGAACTTGGCCGCATCCACGTCGCAGTTCAGAACAAACTCGACCCCACCATCTGCCAGCAGGTCATTGCGGCGCTGAACGACGTCTTTTTCCAGTTTGAACCCCGGAATGCCATACATCAGCAGGCCACCGGCCCGGTCATAGCGGTCGTATACCGTGACCTGGATACCAGCCTGGCGCAGCATATCCGCAGCGGCCAATCCACCTGGGCCTGCACCAATGATACCTACGCTTTCAGCGCGTTCGGCCGATGGAGCAACCGGCTGGACCCAGCCTTTTTCCCATGCGGTATCCGTTATGTATTTCTCGATCGAACCAATCGTGACCGTTCCATGGCCCGACTGTTCGATCACGCAGTTGCCCTCGCACAGGCGGTCCTGCGGACAGATGCGCCCGCAGATCTCGGGGAAGGTATTGGTGCCCTGACTTACCTGATAGGCTTCTTCCAAGCGCCCGGTCGCAGTCAGGCGCAACCAGTCGGGAATATTGTTGTGCAACGGGCAATGCGACTGGCAGTACGGAACACCACATTGGCTGCACCGACTCGCCTGCTCGGCTGCTTTTTCGGCGGCGAACTCGGAATAGATCTCGTCAAAGTCGTCCTTGCGGTCATTGGCAGCACGCTTTTCCGGCATGACGCGGTCGATCTGCACAAATTTCAGCATCGGTTGCTTGGCCACGGGTCAGACTCCATGAATTGGCTAGGTTCCGTTTCTTTACGGGATGCGCTTTTGGATGAAAAGTCAATTATACTGACCTAAATTGAAAAAATGCAGCGCGCCTTTAAGAAAAGTAGAAAATAATTGGAAATTTTAGATCCGATTCGGACCTATATGCGCGCTTTCCTTTTTTCCATCGCCCTTATACCCATAACCCACAAAGAACACGTGGCAGCAGCACGGCAGGGCAGATGAGTTTGTTTCACCTGATTCTCGTAGCAATCATTCAGGGAATCACTGAGTTTTTGCCCATATCCTCATCTGGTCACCTGATCCTGCTGCCCAACCTGTCGGGGTTGCAGGACCAGGGTCAAGCCATTGATGTCGCGGTGCATGTGGGAACCCTGGGCGCCGTGGTGCTGTATTTCCGGTCAGATGTAAAACAGGCCCTTGCCGGATTACCGCGCGCATTGACCGGACGGGCGGATACACCGCAGGCCCGGCTTGCTCTGGGCCTGATCGTTGCAACTGTTCCTACCGTGATCGCGGGCCTCATTCTGCATGTCACCGGGTTGAGTCAGGCCATGCGTTCGATCACGGTCATCGGATGGACAATGCTGGGATTCGGTCTGCTGTTGTACTGGGTGGATCAGAGGGCTCCTGAAACCAAAGAGGCCGAAAATTGGGGAATACGCGACGCGCTCATCATGGGTCTGTGGCAGGTTCTTGCCCTGATCCCAGGCACGTCCCGTTCCGGGATAACCATAACCGGCGCGCGGCAATTGGGATATACCCGTGAAGACGGCGCGCGGATCGCGATGTTGATGTCGATCCCGACAATCCTGGCGTCGGGCACACTGCTGGCATTGGATGCCGTGCGCGGGGCCGATATGCAACTGGCCCGGGATGGGGCCATTGCGGCGCTGTTTGCCTTTCTTTCGGCCCTGCTGGCGCTCAGCCTGATGATGCGGCTTCTGCGCAGCGTCAGCTTCACACCCTACGTCATCTACCGCGTCATTCTAGGCGTGATACTATTGATCATGGCCTACAGCTGATCAGATACGCAGGTTTTTGGCCGAGTTCTGAATGTCGTCATATTGACCCGAGGGGCGGAATTTCCACAGGTATTCCGGCAGTATCGATTCCAGCGTGGTCGGCACGATACCAAGGTCTGTAAAAGACTTTGCGCCCTCGGCGACAACATTGTCGTGACGCAGGTTCTTAAGCTGATCGCGCGTCAGAATGTTGTTGGGGAACAGCTGGAAGCTGACAAATTTAACGATATCCAGCACACCCGCCATAATCCGCGCGGCAAAGAACGGCAGGCCGATGATGACGCGGCGACGGTGAATCACTTCAAGCATCTGCTGCATCAAGGCACGAAAGGTCTTAACCTCGGGGCCGCCAAGCTCGTAAACACCCGGCTCTGCCTGCCCCAGAACGCCTTTGACGGCAGCCTGCGCCACATCGTCTACGTAAACGGGCTGGAATTTTGTCTCGGCCCCGACCAGAGGCAGGAACGGTCCCATGCGGGTCATTCCGGCGAAACGGTTGAAGAACTGGTCTTCGGTGCCAAAGATCACCGAAGGACGCAGGATCACGGCATATGGCATATGTTTCAACACGCCCGCTTCACCATGTGCTTTGGTCCGGGAATACGCACTGGCTGAATTCGCATCCGCACCGATGGCCGAGATGTGAACCATCCGCTTGATGCCCTGCTCGGCCGCCAAACGCGCGATGCGTTCAGCTCCTTCGGCCTGAACGGTATCAAACCCGTTTTTGCCAAGCTCGTTCAGCACACCCACGCAGTTGACAACCACATCGGCGCTCTGCATCGCCAGCGCCACCGAGGCATCATCCCGGATATTGCACAGCACCGGTTCGACCTGACCCACGGCACCATAGGGTTTGACGAACATGGCCTCGTTCGGGCGACGTACAGCCACCCGGACTCGCCACCCCTCTTTCGCCATGCGCCGCGCGATGTAGCGACCGACAAATCCCGATCCGCCAAAAATCGTCACCAGTTTCGACATGAGAGGGCTCCTGCTGAGAAATTGCGCCCTAGAACTAGCGCCGGCAGGCCAGTCAAACAAGGCGCTAATTCGCCGCGACGGTGTTGAAAACCATGCGTGGAAAACACCGGCCGGGAATCGAATTCAAAAAACTTTAAAAATTCTCGCCGAATCTGGTTGACGCCTCCCGCGACTAGGCTTAAACGCCCCTCCACGACACCTGCCCAGGTGGCGGAATTGGTAGACGCGCTAGCTTCAGGTGCTAGTGTCCGTATGGACGTGGAGGTTCGAGTCCTCTCCTGGGCACCATATCTCCCCGCAAGATGTTGAAACACAAAAATTTTCTTTGCGGGCATCAAAATACCCCCCTGATTTATCTCCCGACTTTTCGCAGATAGATCTGTAGGTATTGGTTGGTATCGCGCAGCTTCCAAGCTTCGGCAGAATCGTCCGCTGACTGCAACCGAGTTGTTAGGTTTAGTTATGGTTGTTCCGCCCGTTTCAATGGTCCTAATGATCAAAGCCAAGGCTGCGCAATCTACAACGAGACGGATAGCCCAAATCGATTATGAGTCGTATCCTCCGCACAACCGGCGCAAGCGGGTCACTGACGGAAAAGCACCGCAAAGCAGTAGTGCATCTCAGTAGAGCAAATTTCCGATCCGGCCACAAAGTAACCAGGTGCTGCAGTCCGCGATAACGACGTCAACGCGCAGAAACCAGACACTGCAAAATCCGGCGTTCGGCCCACAGCAGAACTTGACTCTTACTTCGAACAACGGCGGCTTTGAACCACACCAACTCACAAGGAGAAGTAGGCGCAATTCTCATTCCGCCACCAGCGCGACAACGGCTTCGCGTGGTTCGGAATGGCGGTTTTTGGCCGGACGTTGTTTGTTGAATGTTCTACGATACACCAAAGCGAACACGGGAGGGGTGAAGTAGAAAGATACAACGGTTGATAACAGAACGCCGCCTGCGATTGCTACGGCGAATGGTGGCCAAAATGCACCTCCACCCAATATCAGGGGTAAGAAGCCGCCAAAGGTCGTGACCGTTGTCGAAATAATGTGACGGCTGGAACCAGTAACTACGCGAGCCATGGCTGCGCGATCTCCCTGGCCGGCCTCTCGGTCTTGTTGTAACCCGGTCAAAATAATGATCGCCGCATTGATCGAAACCCCTATTGAGCCGATGACCCCGATGATTGCCGTTATTCCGAACGGGAATTGCATGACTGCCAGCGACAGCAGTGAAAGGCCTGCAGACAACACGCACACGACCAAGGTCACAAGGGTCAGCCGGAACGAGTTGAAGGTCAGAACGATCGTCGCGATGGAGAGTGTGACGATCAATCCGACAGAGGCGAGCAAATTTCCCACGGTATTGGATCGCGCATCACTGTCGCCGCCTAAGGACATCGAATAGCCTTGTGGCAACACAAACCCGGACGCATCAAGCGCTTCCAATATGTCCTGCAAAGCCTCTTCGGGTAAAACACCAGGTACGATAAACGCCTGTATGGTGTTTTCTCGCACGCCATCCGTTCGAGTTATGACGCTTTCTGCAGGTTCGATTATGGGTCTGGCTAGTTCTGACAACGGCACAGCAGGGAAAATTCCTGTCGCGGATATTTCGGCAGCGTTCGGCAGTAGAATGGGCATACTGACAATCGCGCTTAGATCTGCTCGCACCTCGTCACCCAAACGAACGCGCACCGGCAACTGCTCAGTCCCTTCGATCAGTGACCCACCGGTGATGCCAACAAGCGCCGTGTCCAGCTGACCCGCTATATCCGCCACGTCCAGCCCCAGCAAACGGGCTTTGACCTCATCAATCTCGAACCGGATTTGAGGGTTGCCGCCGTTCACACTGGCACGCGCCTGCGTCACCAGATCGAGATTGGCCATTACTGAACGCACCTCGTCGCCCAGATTACGTAATACCGAGATGTCCTGCCCCTGAATTTTGACTTCAACCGGTGCGGCGACCGGAGGACCCTGAACAAGATTGCGCACGATGATCTGCGCGTCAGGAAAGTCGATATCCAGACGGCTCTGCAACGCTCCGACAAGGCGGGCCGCATCGTCGGCCGTGTTGGTCGTGATCATGGCCTGTGCAAAACCGGGCTCGCGCGAACGGTTTCCAACGATGTTGTAGTAGAATGCCGGGCCGGACTCTCCGACGGTCCAGTAGACACTTTTGACGCCGTCGTCAGCCAGCAGCATTTCATCGATCTGGCGGGCGGTTGCTTCGGTGGTGGCAATTGACGTTCCACCCGGCATATCGACTTCGATATAGAATTGGTTGCGGTCGACGCCCGGGAAGAATTGCGCGGTCAGCGTTGGAAAGGCCGCAAAGCCAAGCACGGGCAAGATCAATGCCAACACGATGGATCGCACCGGATTAGCGACTGACAATCGAATTGAGGCCTCGAACATTCGGGCAAGCGGCGGGATGCTGATGCCGCGGCTCAGCATTCCTGCGTCGGGGCGGTCCGACAGTAGCCAGCCCGCAATCGCCGGGGTCACCGTCAAGGCCACAACAAGGGACCAGACAAGCATAAGCACCACGGCGATAGCGATGGCACCGACAAAGTCGCCTGCGGGTCCCGGCAGCAAGATCATCGGCGTGAAGGCAAGCGCCGTTGTTACGGTCGATGCCAGCAGTGGCGCGGCCAACCTGCGAACAGCATCCCGTACGGCTGCTAGCCGATCCATCCCATCCTGCAGACGACGCCGAATTTCATCGGTCATGACGATGGCTGCGTCAACGAGCAGACCAAGGGCAACAATCAGGCCCGTCACGGACATCTGATGAATTGGCAATCCAATCATGTTCATCGTCGCCAGAGTTGCCAATGAGACAACCGGCAATACCAAAGCCACAATCCCAGCTGCCCGAACCCCCAACGTAACAAACAAAACTGCCACGACCAGTGCTACGCCAATGGCCATGTTGATCCCAACCTCTGACAAACGATCCGTCGTGTACTCGCTTTGATCAAACAGCAGTATTTCCTGCATGCCCAAAGGTACCGATGCGGCGCCGGCCTCAAGCTCATCCCGAAGAAAGCCTGTCCAGCGGTCGATCTGTACCCCGTCCTGCGCCAGAACTCCTATCAAAACCGAGGGCTTTCCGTTGGCAAACGCGATTGAGGGCTGCGGTTTGCGCGCGCCCCGGTCTACCCTGGCAATATCTCCGAGCTGCACCACGGCACCGTCTGCATTTTCTCGCAGGACGATGCTTCGAATGCGGTCCAAAGTCTCAATTTCTCCGCTTATGCCTATGGTCAGGTCGACATCGGACTGCAACCGCCCGGATTGGACCTTCCCATCTGCTTCTGCAATCCGCTGGGAGATCTCGGCAGCGCTGAGCCCAAGCGCAACGGCCTTGTCCATATCGACATTTACGAGCACTTCTTCTTCCGGCTGACCGAAATAGTCCACGGCTCGCGTAGAGGGTATCGCGCGCAGCCTGTCACCCAGAGCTTCGGCATGCCGCGACAGCAAAGTTAACGGGAAGTCCGGATCCTCGGCCGCAACGGCAATGACAGCAGAATAGGCAGAAATACCCTCGGCATCGAATTCCGGCGGCAACACTCCACTCGGAAAGTTCTGTCGAGCATCTTCAACGGCATCCCGAGCTTCGGCCCAAACCTGCTCAATGGTTGCTTCATCCAGCGTCTCCAGCAACTCTACCGAAACGACCGATACGCCCGACCGGGATACAGAGCTGATTTCATCCACTTCGGAGATTTTCCGCAGTTCTTCTTCGATTTCTGCGGTGACCAACGCTTCGACCCGCTCCGGGTCTGCACCCGGGAACTGCGTCGTCACAGTTGCGAAGAGGTTGGTAATCGTTGGGTCTTCCTGCCGGCCCAACGATAAGAACGAAGACAGGCCTGCAGACACAAGCACCAAAATGATAAGAGCAACCAGTCGGGGGTGGCGAAAAGTAAGGGTTTCCATCAAATCGCTCCGTTACTCGCCCGTGTTGAAAGCGACGCGCTGGCCAACAGTAACGCGCTGTGGCCCTTGGTCGATCAGAACAGTGCCTTCTGGAAACGCGCCGCGTACGAAAACACGGTCATCTTCAGCATGCAGAACTTCGACCGTTGCTAGGCGCACAATCTTCTGCGCGTCTGCAACCAGCAGTGTCCATTGCCCACGCGTACCTTCTTTCAAGGATGTCGTGGGCACCCAGGTTCCCGCACTCTGTACGGGATCAATTATATGCACACGAGCGGTCTGCCCGAAGGCAACGTCCGGCGCGTTCCTCAGATCGAAAAGTGCGGTTCTGGTGCGGGTTACCGGATCAATGTCGGGCCGCAAGGTTGCAAGGTCAGCCCGATAGCTTTGACCAGCGATCTCGATTTCAACATCTGTCAGAAGCGCCGGGTCAACGTCGAGTGGGATACCAATTCGAATCTGCGGCGACACGACCTCGACCATACCCAGAACCAGTTCACCCGAGCGCAGGGTTTCACCGCCGTCGACGTGTCGCGCGGTTATTTGACCAGAAAACGGAGCCTCAATGCTGGATTTTTCGATCCGAACGGTTACGTCCCGCAGCGCTGCATCCAGTTCCCCAATTCTAGACAACAATTCATCTTGTCTGGAAACTGCCTCATCTAGGCGAGCTTGACTGGTAAAGCCTTGTTCGATGAGTTTCGCGTTTCGCTCGACCGTTTTCTCGGCGAATGAAAGCTGGGCTGCAATGGCATCACGAGATGCCGTCAGTCGGTCGCGTTCAACCTCCAACAGAGCTAGGTCTAACGTTGCGAGAAGTTGGCCCTTAGCAACCTCGTCACCCTCATCCACCAGAATTTGATCAAGCGTCCCATTCAATTCGAAAGAGATATCTGCCGAACGCTGAGGCTCGACCTGACCGATGAATACACGGTCGACTGTGTAGGCGCTTTCGGACGTGATTGGTGTGGCGGAGACCGGGGTTACAGCAGCGGCATCTGGCGCCGGTACAGCATCTGCTCTGCGCGTCAGCTCCGATGCACCGAAGTAAACTGCGGCCGCTGCAACACCTATGAAGCTAACGGTCACCCCGACACGCACGGTACCGCGTAAAACACGAGAAAAGAAGCTCGGCTTGGTCTCTTCAGTAAAGTATTTCGCGGGACTTTGCATTTGCGGACCTCATCAAGTTAGTATCTCTAACATATGTTAGAAGTTCTCACTTTGACAAGGGATACGTGATCTGGCACATGTTGGATCATGACCAGCATAGAAAAAAGTCACTCAAAAATCAGCCAAGCGACCGGTCAAACGGTGAGCAAGAAAGCCTATCATCATGGCGATCTCCGCGCTGCACTGATCGAAGCAACCCGACAGTTGGTTGAAGAAAAAGGACCGGACAGTTTTTCTGTATCCGAGGCGTGCAGACGCGCGGGCGTTTCAACCGCGGCACCTTACAAACACTTCAAAGACAAGACAGAAATGTTGGTCGCCACTGTCCTTGAAGGAATGGATCGGCACCGAGACAAAATGCTTGCCGCACTGGAAGGCGTTCCCGAAGGATCTCCCGAGCGCATTACTGCCATCGGGATGGAGTATGTTGCCTTCGCGTTAAATGAGCCTGGGATCTTCAGACTGAAATTTGGCGGCTTCACAGATCGCATCGCGGATCCCCGGTTGGAGGAAGGTGGCCAGCAAAGTTTCGGGATTCTCTTGACTGAGGTAGCAAAGTGTCTCGGTGAACCGGGAATCACAGACGAAGTTCGCCGCCGTGGTTTTTTGTTGTGGAGTTTCGTGCACGGGCTGTCCTTCATTCTGCATGACAAAGGGCTTGCTGAGAAAGGCGAAGATTTCGATCTTCATACCCTTCTTGAGGACGTTTCGGAAAGAATGCTGAATTGAGCGTTCTCACGCCAAAACGAACTTGACCAAGCGCAGATAGCAGACAATCTAAGCCGCTATCACGCCTACGCGTAAACGATTGCTCTGGTTCACATAGAAGACATTTTTGGACAGCGCAGCGAATGTCCACTATCCACAATCGCAAGGTCTCATCGTGAATGCCGGCTTGGGATTGAGCTAGTGTTACCAGATAGGGTCTATAGCAGAGTTTTCAGTCCAATACTTCCGTTTCTCAACCTGGAATTATATAGGCGCGTTTGTTAGCTGGGAACTTCTGCAGGCACCAAGATCGTCATTCCTGCTCGGTCTGCTACGGCCATGATTGCCGGAATGTCTGGCGGTCCATCTGGCGCCGGAATTTCTGTCGTACCATCAGGCATTGCTTCACCAGCTTCAGTAAAGAAAGTGTCATGCATCGCGCCAGGGGCGTTTATGCAAAGTAGCCGGCCAGGCCGTTCCCCAGTACACGTAAAGGCGTGCACTGCGCCGTCCGGAACTTTGACGAAGTCACCACTTTTTGCGCTGATTGCCTCACCATTCACAAAGAACTCGAATTCACCATCGAGCACATAGAAGCTTTCGTCTTCGCCAGCATGATGATTGGGTGGCGCACCGGCACCCGGCGCCGTCTTTATCTCAACGATTGTGCAACGATCTCCGGTCTCACTGGGAAAGGCGTGAAAAGTCAGAAGGTTTCCTAGAAGATGATAAATTCGTGGGCGAGGTTCAGCCATTACTTCAACTCCCTTTACTTGAAACACACTGCCCTTATGATACATATATCTATTAATGAGACAAGTGTATCATAAAAGGCTTGGTATTGGTGTCGCGTACAAATCAAATTAATCGAACACGAGAAGCACTTCTTTCAGCTGCACGTGACTTGATGTCGGAAGGCAAAGAAGTCACGCTGGCAAAAGTCGCTGAGCGTGCCAAAACCAGTCGTGCGACGGTCTATCGTTACTTTTCTGATCCAAGTGTCTTGGCTTTGGATGCGACGCTCGATCTTGAAGTTACTCCAACTTCAGAACTTCTCGAGGGGCTGAATAACGTCAGGAGCCGCGTACACGCCGTTGCGCGCTACTATCTGGATTTTTCTCGGGTTCATGAGGCGCACTTCCGGCAGTTTCTGGCTGAATCACTCAAGGCATCACTTGAAGATGGAACTGTCAAAATGCGTGGCGCCAGAAGAGTGGCGGCTTTTTCGGAAGCACTTGCACCAGTTCAGCCATTGATGAAGCCGAAGGAAATTGACGACCTGGCAAAGCGATTGTCCATGACGACGGGCATGGAACAACTTATTATTCTGGAAGATATTTTGCGAGTGGACGAAGCAACTGGTTACCAACTTCAGGAAGGGTTGGTCGACGCTCTGTTGGATCGGTACTTACCAAAAAACTGAGGCAGAATTCAGATGCCGATTTCATCCCAAAACTGCTGGAAAATAGACACCAGTTAAACGTCCGCTTCGGATTGACTGTGTACTTCGCGACGAAGAACGCGAACGGCCATTTTGACCGCATCTCGGACGTTAACTGCGCCTTTGTTAAACGGCTGCTTTGCGGAGGAAGCGGCCAACACAGCCTGTAAATGCAAGAGGCCGCCAACGCGTCGACAAGCCGCTGAGAGAGACGAAAAAGCACGACCCTTCGGACCGCTGGCGTCCGGTTTGGCTTCACCAAAAAAAGCGCGGCGTCGCATCAATCTCAATGAGCGCAAGCAGGCAAAAACAGACGTTGCAGGGCTCAGGCCTGCTTTTGAACCTCGGCTTCGTCTGCCAACTCTGCCGACTCTGGTGTCACTTCGACCACATCATCCTCGTCCGCGGGCTCCATGACTTCAGGCTCTTCGGATTGATCTTCGAGCGCACCAACGATCAAAGGCAACATATGTACGCCGGTCGCGCTTGCGATTTCGGGTGTTTGTGGTGTCTGCCAGCTGAGCGTGTCGAAGCTGCCGCAGTTCTGGCAGACCGGTCCCCATTCAGGTTGGATATCATGGCAATTGGTGCACACCCATTGCGGACCACGCGGCGCATTCAGCGCTTTGGCCAACCAGCCTTGCACAATGGCGTCCGAGGCCCCTTCGCCCCGTTCGATAGCGGCCATCAACGTATAGGCGCGCGCATCACCCTGCGTTTCGACCACATCGCCCAGCGCACGGCGGGCTTCGGGGAAGTCCTCGGCCACGATGTTCAGTTCGGCCAATATCAGACGCGTTTCCATGTTCTCGGGGTGAATCCGGGTCAGCGCGGTGAACCGCTTGATCCGTTGGTCAGGGGTTTCATCCGGCACGATGTCGGCAAAGGCATGGGCCAGATCCGGATGCGGCTGCGCCTCCCATGCTTTTTTCAGAATCTTGGTTGCGGCCCGGGGTTTGCCTTTGGCGATATACGCGCGGGCCGCCATGGCAGCGGCAGGCACCAGATCAGGCGACAGGCGATTGGCTTCAATCGCGCGCTCCTGCTGTTCGACCGTCGCACCTTCGTCCAGAATTCCCTTGGCTTCGGACAAGGCCAAAACCGCGTCACGCCGTTTGAAGACATCGCGCGGCAAATACCCGGCTTTCAGCTTGGCCGTCAGGGTCGAACGGGCACCGGCCCAATCCTGCGCCTTGGTTTGCAGGTTCAGCAGCACGTCCTGCGTTTCTTCATGACGTGGTTTGATCGCCAGGGCCTTCTCGGCCAGTTTGCGGGCCGTTTCATCATCACCTTCGGCCAGCTTCTGCTTCATGATCCCGCGCACGCCAACGAAACGGGTGGCGCTGTTGGTCACCAGTTTTTTATAAGTGTCCGATGCCTTTTTCGTATCCCCGGTCATCTCGGCGGCCTGTGCCACCAGCAGGTCTGTAAGCTCGGGCTTGTTCAGCAGTTTCTCGGCCTTGCTGGCTTTGGTCATCGCCACGCGGCCTTCGCCCGAGGCCAGCGCCAACAGACCATCAGCCAGCGCCTGGTATCCCTTTTGCTGGCGATTGCGGTCAAAATACCGAGACAGGGCCGTTTCGTCACCGTTCAGGAATTTCAGCGTTGCGATCAGCAGGCTGAGCAACTTGAAAAACAGCCAGACCGCAAAAACCAATACAGCCAGCGCGATCACTGACTGAAGCGGCCCCAGCGTGAATTCCGTGCCCGCGACGGTGATCTGAACCCCGCCACTGGTTTGCATCAGGAAGTGACCGCCCAACGCCAGCAGGCCGATAATCGCAACAAAAACGAGGATCTTAAACAGTGACCACAGCATGGCAGGTCCTTCAGTTCGAGTTCAGGCTGGAAGCCAGTGTATTCGCCGCATCGACGGCGGCGACCCGTGTTTGGGCCGCCTGTTCCCAATCGGACATTGCAGCCTGTGCCGCTTCGGGAAGTGATTTCAGTTCGCTCAAGGTTTTGGCCAGGTCTCCGTCCGCAAGCGCAGCCTGTGCCCGTGACAGGATGGCATCTGGCCCATCCCCTTCCTGGGGCGTGACCGAGCGCGCGCCCGTTTGACGTTGCAGGAATGCGATCAGGCCGGTGCCCTTGTCGGCTTCACGGGCTTGGGCCAGCGCGGTTCGGGCCGCAGGCGCGAAACTGTCGCGCAGAGAAGAGAGTGTTTCAACACCCTTGTCAGCCGGCCCGGACAGGGCATCCGGCACATCCACACCGCCTGCTTTCAGTTCTGCAACCAGATCGGAATAGGGCTGACCCGCATCCAATTGCCCATGCAAACGCGACAGAACGGCGGCATTGGCCGCAGCCTGCGCATCGGCTGATGCTTTCGCCTCCAGCGCCTGAGCGTCGGAAACCATTTTTTCAACCTCGGCCCGTTGCGAGGCCAGCGAGTCCTGAAGCTTCTTCAGCTCAGCTTCGAACGCGGCCATGGATTCGGGCGACACGCTGGATTCGATCGGGGTTTTCTCAAGCGTCGCAATGCGGTCTGACAATGGTCCGATCTGGCCTGACAGCGTATCCACAGTGGATTTGATCGCACTCAGGTCACTTTCCACGGGTGTCAATTTGTCGGACAGCGCTTTGACCTGATCCGTCAGACCAGCATCATCCGGACTGTTTGCAAGCGCCTGAGACAGCTTGGCAATCTGGTCGGACTGGTCTGCCAGTTTGGATTCCAACGTCGCCAAGGTATCCGAGCTGTCCGAGCCAGTTGACAACAGCCCGCCATTACCCAGCGCAAATCCGACGGCGGCAGCGATGGCGCCGCCCAGCAAAGCGGGAACAAATCCGCCACGCTTTTCAACGACACGCTCGACCACTTTTTCTTCGGCCGGGGCAGTATCTTCAGTCGACGCTTCGGCTTCGGCTTCGGCTTCGGCTTCGGCTTCGGCTTCGGCTTCGGCTTCGGCTTCGGAAAGTTCTTCTTCTACGGTCTCAGTCGGGTCAACAGGTGTATCTTCCTGTTGCAGTTCGGGTTCGACGACGTCATCTGCCTTGGGGGTTTCCACCGGCTTTTCTTCGGACTTTTTCTTACCAGCCACCGCAATATTCCCCTTATCGAATCCAAATTCAGATGAATAACAGCCCCAGTCAAGTTAATCGGGGACCGCGCCGCCCTCAACCCGCAACGCATGTTTCACAAGCTTTTTGACAGCCTTACGCATTTTCTTTGGTGTCGGCTTCTTTGCGATCTTCAGGCGTGCATAGTCCAATGAATAAAGGGGATCCGCCGTGGCCTGGCTGATTGCGGCCAACCACAAAGGCGCGGATCCGGTCCAAATATCGGCAAAATGTCGCGCCGTTCTTGGCGAAAAAAGCGGTGCGATTACCAGCGAATCCAAATCTGCCACCCGGGTCGCTTCGGATGTTAGCGGCAACAGCAATTGCTGGTAGACTGGCAGTTCCCCCACGGTCAGGCCGGATTCGGTCAGTCGACCGGCAACATTGCCGCGCGTGTTCTCACCCCTCAAATGCAACAACGGGCTTTTGGGCCTCCGCTTGAGCAGATGTCCCACCAGTTCTTCCGCCGTGGCCCCGACCATTTCGGCCCGCCACCCGCAACCCTTCGCTGTGCTGGTCGTTGTCGGTCCGACGCAGAAAGCGGGCAGGTTGCGGTCCACACCTTTCAGGGCCGCCGCGTGCACCGCATTGGCCGACGTGAAAATCAACCCCTGCACACCCTCGGTCTCAACCTCGACCGGCAGAGGCCGGATTTCCATGATCGGAGAATAGATGACCTGAACCCGGGATTTGGTACGGGTCGGCAGCTGCGCGACGAACCGTTCAGAGGCAGCGCGCGGGCGGGTCATCAACAAATACAACGTGCGGCCCCTTGGCCCTTCAGGATTGTTTGCATCCGCGCAGGGTGATACCCCGCCGTTAGATCATGATGCAACGGATCAGGGTGATGGTGCAAACACTTACCGTACTGGGATTGGAAAGCAGCTGCGACGATACCGCCGCGGCCATCGTGCGTCAAACGACGGGCGCCAAGGCCGAAGTCCTGTCATCCGTGGTACATGGCCAAACCGAACTGCACAGCCCTTTTGGTGGCGTCGTGCCCGAGATCGCGGCCCGGGCGCATGCGGAAAAGCTGGATGTCTGCGTTCTGCAAGCGCTGGACACCGCTGGTCTTTCCCTGAAGGACGTGGACGCCGTTGCGGTCACCGCGGGGCCGGGTCTGATCGGAGGGGTCATGTCGGGCGTCATGTGCGCCAAGGGGATCAGTGCGGCAACCGGTCTGCCGCTGGTGGGTGTCAATCACCTTGCCGGTCACGCGTTGACACCACGACTGACGGACAACATTGCCTTCCCCTACCTGATGCTTCTGGTGTCTGGCGGCCACTGCCAATTCCTGATCGCCCACGGGCCCGAACATTTTACCCGCCTTGGCGGCACCATCGACGATGCGCCGGGCGAGGCCTTCGACAAAACCGCCCGCCTTTTGGGTCTGCCGCAACCTGGTGGCCCTTCCGTCGAAGCCGAGGCGCGCGCCGGTGATCCCAAACGCTTTAGATTTCCCAGGCCACTTTTGGACCGGCCCGGTTGCGATCTGTCCTTTTCGGGGTTGAAAACGGCCTTGATGCGGATGCGCGACCAGATCGTGAACGAAAAGGGCGGTTTGACGCGCCAGGACCGCGCAGATCTGTGCGCCGGATTCCAGCAGGCGATTGTGGACACATTGGCCGAAAAGACCCGGCGAGCGATTGATCTGTATCTGGAAACCTCTCCGTCTGAACCCGTGATTGCCGTTGCCGGAGGGGTTGCCGCGAACTCAGCCATTCGGTCCGAATTAGAGTCTGTTTGTGTTGAAAAAAACACCAGATTCACCGCCCCCCCATTGGCGTTGTGCACGGACAATGCCGCGATGATTGCCTATGCTGGCCTGGAACGCTTTCGTACCGGCGCGCGGGATGGGCTGGACCTGGTCGCCCGCCCTCGCTGGCCTCTGGATCAACACAGCCCGGCCATGCTGGGCGGCGGCAAGAAAGGGGCTAAGGCATGAGCGTATCCGTCCTGGGCTCCGGTGCGTTTGGCACTGCTCTGGCTATCTCGCTGGCAGGCAACGGGCCAGTGACACTGTGGTCAAGAAACGCCGATCGGGCGCAGCAGATGCGCGAGACGCGCGAAAATGCAACCCGACTGCCCAACATAACCTTGCCCGAGGACATCAATGTGACTGGGGATATCGCCAAGGCGCTCAGGGCTGACACGCTTTTGTTGGCCGTGCCAATGCAGAAATTGCGCAGCGCTTTGCAGGATCACGCACCGGCCCTGCGCGGCAAGACTCTGGTGGCCTGCTGCAAGGGAATTGAACTGACCTCGGGGCTTGGACCTGTCGCGGTCATCAAAGAGAGCATCCCGGATGCCCTCGTCGCGCTGCTGACCGGGCCCAGTTTTGCTGATGACATTGCACATGGCCTGCCCACCGCTCTGACGCTGGCTTGCGAGGATACGGAACTTGGCAAGGCGCTTCAGGCCGAACTGACGACGGCGAACCTGCGCCTTTACCGCACCACAGACACGATCGGCGCCGAACTTGGCGGCGCGCTGAAGAATGTCATGGCCATTGGCTGCGGTGCCGCCATCGGCGCAGGTCTGGGAGACAGCGCCCGGGCGGCCTTGATGACCCGCGGGTTTGCAGAGATGCAGCGCTTTGCCGCGATGCGCGGCGCGCGCCCCGACACCCTGATGGGTTTGTCCGGGTTGGGGGATCTTGTGCTGACCTGCTCTTCCGAGCTGTCCCGAAACTATCGTTTTGGCCTTAGTTTGGGTCTGAATCAGCCCTTTGACAGCCAAATGACGGTCGAAGGCGTCGCCACTGCCCGTGCCATGTCGGACATTGCCGCCAAGGAAGGGCTGGATATGCCCATCAGCGCCACGGTGGCGGACCTGAGCCATGGCGCCTACAGTGTCACCGAGGCCATTCAAAACCTGCTAAATCGACCCCTCAAGGAGGAATAACATGCTGATCGCCCTCATCGCTCGTGATAAACCCGACGCGTTGCAAACCCGATTGGACAACCGCTCGGCCCACCTGGCCTATATCGAAGAAACCGGCGTCGTGTCACAGGCCGGACCGTTGCTGAACGGTGACGCCATGATCGGCTCATTGATAATTCTCGATGTGGAGGACCTGGCCGCCGCACAATCGTGGGCCGATGGCGACCCTTACGCAAAGGCAGGATTGTTCCAATCGGTTGAGCTGATCCCGTGGAAAAAGGTGATCGGTTGATGGCCTATTGGTTGTTCAAGTCGGAACCGTCGACCTGGAGTTGGGATCAGCAAGTCGCAAAGGGCGACGCGGGCGAGGAATGGGACGGTGTCCGCAATTATCAGGCGCGCAATTTCATGCGTCAGATGAAGGTTGGGGACCGGGGGTTCTTCTACCATTCGCAAAAGGACAAGTCCGTTGTTGGCATTATCGAGGTCTGTGCCGAGGCCCATCCCGACAGCACCACCGATGACGAACGGTGGGAGTGTGTGGACATCAAAGCCGTGCGGCCCTTTTCCAAACCCGTAACGCTGGACCAGATCAAGGCGGACGAGCGTCTGGCCAACATGGTGCTGGTGAAGAACTCTCGCTTGTCGGTGCAACCCGTGGCCGAGGATGAATGGCGGGTGATTTGCATGCTGGGCGAAACCCAGCCTGATTGAACGGGAAAATGGCGCCGGGCACGGAACTTCTCAAAGCTCTGGCAAGATGCTATCTTTCCTTGGGCTTTGCCGGGTGAGATCATGTCGGTCGCGGTTTTGTGCGATCGAAATTGCCGGGTGGTGTTCGAATAAAGATCGGTCTTTCTTGAAAGCAAAAACCCATGTCTGACGACGAAGGCGGCAATGGGATATTCGAAGACGCCGTTGCTGCGAAGAATTCAAAAAACTGGGAAGCGCGCCTAAAAGAGGCGCGTGAAAAGCGTGCCAGAGTGCTCAGCGGGGCGCAGGGTGAAGCGCAGGAAAAACCCGCCCTGAAACCTTCCGAGACAGAGCACCTGCCCCGACCAGACGAAACCAAAATCGAAGAGATCGTATCAGACCGGGTCCGTTCCCTGCATTTGGAAGAACCAAAAACCCGGAAAAAACCCTTGGTTAGAGCAGGAATTATTCTGGCCGCCTTGGTTTGCGGCGCGTTCCTGCAATGGGCGGTCACACATATTGCCGGAACTTTGCGCCCCAGCGGTGGAACGCCCCCAGCCAGCCTGGATGCGGCGACTGAAACTCTTCCTGAAATCGAGGAGCTGCTTTCAGACAGAGCCCCCACCGTCGGAATCGCTGAGTCACCGGCCCCACGAGACACACAAGCAGCCGAGGACCCCGCCGATTCAGCGTCTTCCGAAGTCGCACCCGTTTCCAACCCGGCAATCATCGAAGAGGCCGAGGATGCGATCACAGGCGCAACTCTCGACCAGAGCGTCGCGGTTGAGGCGATTGTGACGCCACCCGTTCTTGCCGAAGATATTTCGGCTGCGGATGACCAAGGCAGGGTGGAACCAAGACCCCCAACCCCAGAAGCGGAACCGGCCGTGTCTTTGTCCCCGCCAGCCATATTCATTCCGCCACAGCTCGAACCCATCTTGGCCACAGTTTCTTCTGCGGATATTCAAACCTTGTATCCGGCTTCTGCCGAACCGCCGTGGCGCCACACCAACCGGTCGAACAAAGACAGCTTTTCGCAGACATCCTTGATGGTTTTGGACCCTGTTCTGCAAGAGATCACTTTATCTGCGGTCCCGTCTTATGCAGAGGTAAAACTGCTTTCGCCCGCACAATCCCCCATTGATCTGGAAGTCTCGCTTTTTGTTCCGTTGAGAGTGTCGCAAGACGCCAGCAGCCGGGCTTTGGAACTGCTTACGCAGGGCCGCGCGACTGTTGTATCAACAGACCGCGTGGGTTTTCGGGTCAGAGAAACACAGGTTCGTTTCTACCATCCAAGCGACGCTGAAAACGCGGCGCTGGCAGCTGATGCTCTTGACGGAATATTGAGGGATTTCACGAATTCGGGCAGCAAGACCCGTCCGGGGCGGATAGAAGTCTACCTGGCAGGCAGCGGTGGCGCGTCATCCAGGAATTCGGACCCGAGGCCCACGGAATTCGACAATTTCATTGCGCGTATTCTTGGCGAACTCAGATAAGAAACGAGGGAAGGCTCTGACGATACAGAACCTTCCCTACCCCCGCGTGCTCCCTACTCACCACACGCGTATGGAAATATCTGGTTCTGACCGTCCTGGTCACAGGTTGAACTTAGCCCAGCCGCACCCTTGGTTTCAAATGCCAAGTCTTTAAATTGAAACTCAAATTAAGTACGCCCGCCAGAATCTCGGCGGGCGCTTGGTAAATTTCGACCGGGTCAGCTGTAAACGGATTCTTTTCCGAAATGCTTGGTCAAAACATAATAGACAACGGCACGGTACTTGTTGCGCTCGGACATGCCATAGGTTTCCATGGCTTTGTTGATCCCTTCCATCAGCTCGGGGCCATCTGCCAGACCCAGCTTTTTGATCAGGAAGTTGTTCTTGACGGTTTCCAGTTCCGAGTCCTGGCTGGCCGCGACAGTTGCCGCATCTGCGTCATAGATCGCCGGACCACAACCGATGGTGACCTTGGTCAGCAGGTCCATATCTGGGTCCATCCCGCATTTGGTTTTCAGGTCTTCTGCGTATTTGGCGATCAGCTCGTCGCGCTTGCCCATATCCTAGTCTCCTTGATCCGTTTACCCGGCACCTTTTACCGATGATCGAAAGACTAGCCGCGTCGCAGGCTTTTCCAAAAGGAAAAAAAACCGCGATTTCTCCCCCTTGGTCGCAGCCCGCACGTTTCTTGCTGAAAAGCCTATCGGCAATAGCCCCACCCCGGGCCTTGCAAGTGGAAATGATCCGCGTGCAAACGATTGAAATCGGGCCCAAGAACCACGCGAAACCAACCGCAGGCCCCGCGCCAGATCCGTCGAAAAAAGGCGCTTTCCGGTCCCGAGCCCTGCCAGTTTGACAACAAGGTCAGCGTCCGACCGTCAACGGTATCCACACCGACGATATCTATCGAATCCGCGCGGGCATGGCTGCTCCACCCACTGTTTTCACCCTGCGCGGTGCGCATGGGGCGGCAATTGTAACTGCCGATGTGGCGCAATCGGGAAACGTCGGTCCCAAGCAGATCGCGTGCGGCAGGCTGTACGACGTGATGTTCCCACATGGTCAGGCGCAACGCCGTGGCGCAACTGGTTTCAACATCCTCGATCCCTGATGTCACCAATTTGGTAAGACGACCCCGACCGGCGATACCGCAGTTCTGATCGACGACCAGGTCCCCCATCGCCTCAAACCGAACACCTGCGTCTTCCAGAGCGGCCCGACACTGTGCTTCGCGGGCCAGTGCGCGGTTCAACTGAAGCTTGGTGACGGGTGTGATCGGGGCGGTTACCTTCAGATCACGCAACGGGTTCCAGTGTGACGGTATCGGCGTTTCGGGATGCGCCAACACCCACCAGACACCACCGCCCAAAAGGATCACAACAACCGCCAGCCTGAAAAAGAAAGACGCCGCCAGGTACAAATACCGGCGGCGCCCAGATTTCTGCGTCATACCCAGACGGCGATCAGTAGCGGTAGTGTTCCGGCTTGTACGGACCTTCCGGTTTGACACCGATGTAAGCGGCCTGATCCGCATCCATCTGGGTCAGCTTCACGCCGATGCGATCCAGATGCAGGCGGGCCACTTTCTCATCCAGATGCTTGGGCAGGATGTAGACCTTGTTCTCGTACTGGTCACCTTTGGTGAACAGTTCGATCTGGGCCAGAACCTGGTTGGTGAACGAGGCCGACATCACGAAGGACGGGTGCCCGGTGGCGTTGCCCAGGTTCAGCAGACGGCCTTCGGACAGCAGGATGATGCGGTTGCCCGAAGGCATCTCGATCATGTCCACCTGTTCCTTGATGTTGGTCCATTTGTGGTTCTTCAGGCTGGCCACCTGAATTTCGTTGTCGAAGTGGCCGATGTTGCCGACGATGGCCATGTCCTTCATCTCGCGCATATGCTCGATGCGGATCACGTCCTTGTTGCCGGTGGTTGTGATGAAGATATCCGCGGTGGCGACTTCGTCTTCCAGCAGGGTCACTTCGAAACCGTCCATCGCGGCTTGCAGGGCGCAGATCGGGTCGACTTCGGTGACTTTCACACGAGCACCAGCACCACGCAACGACGCGGCCGAGCCTTTGCCCACATCACCGTAACCGCAGACCACTGCAACCTTGCCGGCCATCATCGTGTCGGTGGCGCGGCGGATACCGTCGACCAGCGATTCCTTGCAGCCGTATTTGTTGTCGAATTTCGACTTGGTGACGCTGTCATTCACGTTGATCGCGGGGAACGGCAGGTGGCCGTCCTTGACCAGCTGATACAGGCGGTTCACACCGGTGGTGGTTTCCTCGGAAACACCCTTGATCTGGTCACGCATCTTTGTGAACCAGCCCGGGCTTGCCGCCATACGCTTGGCGATCTGCTTCTTGATCACCTCTTCCTCTTCCGAACCCGGAACAGGGATGATGTCCTCGCCCGCTTCGGCACGGGCACCCAGCAGGATGTACAGCGTTGCGTCGCCGCCATCATCCAGGATCATGTTCGGGCCTTCCTCGAACAGGAAGGATTTGTCCAGATAATCCCAGTGCTCTTCCAGTGTCTGGCCCTTGACTGCGAAGACGGGAATACCCGCCTCGGCAATCGCGGCGGCGGCGTGGTCCTGGGTCGAGAAGATGTTGCACGACGCCCAGCGCACATCCGCGCCCAGCGCCACCAGCGTTTCGATCAGAACGCCCGTCTGGATGGTCATGTGCAACGACCCGACGATGCGCGCCCCTTTCAACGGCTTGCTGTCGCCGTATTCCGCGCGCAGGGACATCAGGCCCGGCATCTCGGTTTCGGCTATGTCCAGCTCTTTGCGGCCAAAGCCAGCCAATGAAATGTCTTTAACGATATAGTCCCCGGCCATCAGGTGCTCCATTTTCCGGTAATTCACAGTCCTCGCTGCCCCTAGCATTCCTTGGGGCAGGTGGCAACTTTGAAGACTGTGATCGGAAACGATATGGCCAATATCAGCTTGGTGTGCCTTCAATTTCGATCTTTGGAATCGCTTCAAAAAAATCGGTGCCAACGGCAACAATACAGCTGATACCGTTCGCATTGGTTACCAAAACGGTATAACTTCCCGTTTCTTTCGAGGTCCAAACCTCCATCACCGATTGCGCGCCGCGTGTTTTTTGCAGGCCGCCAAAGGCCAATTCTTCGGCATAGTTCTCCTGCAATTTGGATATGATGTGATCCCGTGCCGCACAATTCTGGGCAAAGGCAGGTGGCGCGGTGGCGGCCATTCCGAAGGTCAGTGCGATTGCGAATAAACGTTTGAACATAGAGTGCTCCTTTCGATACGTGTTTCAGTTCGAGAGGGGCACACTGGGAGGAGAATGCACCCCCCTCAGTCTTCAATGTCGGGATCTTACCGCGCCGTTTCAAAGCACGAACGCTCAAGAAAATGTTGGCAGCGTGTGATCCAGACAGGTACATCATACCATAAAAACGCGAATTGAACGTGTCCAACTTCACAAGGCATGGCAGAATGGCAACACAACCCAGAGCGTGGCAAAGGATGCTGTCGGGCCGCAGGCTGGACCTGCTGGACCCGACACCGGTGGATATCGAGATTGAAGACATCGCACACGGCCTTGCCTTTGTCGCTCGTTGGAACGGTCAGACAAACGGCGATTTCGCTTATTCCGTGGCCGAACATTCCCTGCTGGTTGAAGAGATTTTTGGCCGTATTGCCCCCAAAGCACCCATGAAATGGCGTTTGGCGGCCCTGTTACATGACGCGCCCGAATATGTGATCGGCGATATGATCTCGCCCGTGAAATCCGCCGTCGGCCCAGACTACGGCGCGTTGGACGACCGGCTGGCGGCAGCAATCCACATACGGTTTGGACTACCGGCTGAGGTCCCAAAAACGGTGAAGCGCCAGATCAAGAAGGCCGACAAGATCAGCGCCTGGATGGAGGCGACACAGATTGCCGGGTTTTCCGAGGCCGAAGCCACGAAATTCTTTGGCCACCCGGACAGGGGGATCTTGGCGGGTTTACTGATCAGGCTGCGCCCCCCGGTCGAAGTGCGGCACGCCTTTACGGCGCGGCACGCAGAGTTGATTGCACAGGTCTGAGAGGCGCTTTCCGAATGCGGTGAGTGGCACGGGGGAACTGGTGGAAAAAAGATGAAAACAAAGACCGGAACCCGAGTTTTGCTTGTCGTCAATGTCGTGCTGACTGTTGGTCTTGCGGCAGCGTTGGTCGAAACCGGGTATGTCTCGAAGGCGCTCAGAAAAATCTCGGGCACACATGTCCCGGTCACGGAAACCGATCTCTACAAGCTCATGGTCTGGCTGCACGAGCGGCCGACTTCTCAGGCGCTCGCCTCACCGGATATTCAGATCGCTTTCATCGGCGATTCCATTATCGAAGGGTGGTTGACCAGCAACATCCTGCCCAACTCGCTGAATCTTGGGATCAGCCGCGACACCACCCCGGGCCTGATCGCACGGGCAAAACCGGAACTGATTGCCCATGTTCCGACATGGTATCTGGGAATCGGGGTCAATGACGCTCTGACCGCCACACCGCCAGAGAAGATTGCAGGCTATGTCGCACAGTTGAAGGCCCTGTTCATGCCTGCTGACAGGTTGATCTGGCGTGCTGTGTTGCCCGTCACCGGTGCAAACTGGACCGCGGAACAAGAGGCGTTTCGAACGGCCTTCAATTCGGCTGCACAACAGGCCTGTCAGGATATGGCGAACTGCACGTTTCTGACCCCGCCGGACGGGTTCGCCGAGAACACCGCCGACTGGACATCGGACGGGTTGCATCCCAACGCAATCGGATATCGTCAGCTGGCGCGGCAGCTCTGCGCAGAAATTTCCTGCTTACCCTAAAGACACTGAATGGGCACGGTCAGCACCGCTGCCCGCAGACCTGTCTGAAACTTGGGCAGGGTTTGTGTTCACGCCTTTTCAGCCAAAGACGTAGAAGCACAGTTTGTTGCCATCCGGGTCACGCACATAGGCACCATAGAACCTGTCGGGGACGCGTTGACCAGGTTCGCCTTCGTCCACTGCACCCAGACTGATTGCCTTGTCATAAAGTTCCTTTACCTCATCCTTGGAGTCGGCTGTAAAGGCGACCATGTTACCATTTCCGGCGGCACAGACATCACCGTCGTAGGGCTCGCACACAGCCAGCATCGGCGCGTCGGGTTTGTTGCCGATGAACGCGATCCGGCCTGCGTCTATAACCACTTTCGCGCCCTTTTCCGCGAAAAGTTTGGTATAGAAGTCCTTGGCGCGCTCCATGTCCGAAACGCCAACGGTTACATATCCGATCATAAAGTGGTCCTGTTCTGACAAAAGATTCCAGATGCGGCGAACAGTCCTCGACAGAGTCCAAGGTTACAAGTCACTAAACCGTCATCGAGCGGCCGGCAGACCTAACGCGGGCTGCGTTTCGCCAGTATCCGCTGCAACGTCCGCCGATGCATATTCAACCGTCGCGCGGTTTCGGAAACATTCCGGTCACACAGCTCATAGACGCGCTGGATATGTTCCCAGCGCACACGGTCCGCGCTCATGGGGTTTTCCGGCGGCGGGGGCATCTCGTCACCCTTTGCCAGCAATGCGTTCGTGATGTCGGTGGCATCGGCTGGCTTTGACAGATAGTCGGTCGCGCCGATCTTGACAGCCGCGACGGCGGTCGCGATCGCACCATATCCGGTCAGAACAACGACACGGCTGTCAGGGCGTTTTTCCCGCAATACCTCGACAACGTCCAATCCGTTGCCATCCTCCAGCCGCAGATCGACGACGGCATAAGCCGGGGGTCGGGCGGTGGATATCGCGCGCCCTGCCGCGACGGATCCTGCGGTCTCAACCTCGAAGCCACGCTTTTCCATGGCCTTGGCCAAACGTCTCAGAAACGGCTCGTCATCATCAACCAAAAGCAGGGATTTGTCAGGGCCGATGTCAAGCTGAGAAGTGTCTGCCATATGTTAGGTCTTTCGCTATTTCATGCCTTTGGCTCGAACATGAGTAATAGCAGCGCGGGAACAAAGGTCAAACAACCTTGTTACGACGCGGCCTGCTTCAGGAAGCATTCAACCTTGTCCGCCATCTGTTCGGCCGTGTCTTCGCGCTTGAAGAACTCCAGAAATCCATCTTCGGGTGTAACCAGATAGGTAAAGGTGGAATGGTCAACCAGATAGAATTCATCGCCCTTGTCATGCGCCTTGTAATAGGTCTTGTAGGCCTTGCTGGCCGCCTTGACCTGTTCGGGCGAGCCGGTCAGGGCGATCGTCTTGCCCCCGAGATTGAAAGCATAGTCGGCCATGACTTCGGGCGTATCGCGATCCGGGTCAATCGAGATGAACAAAGGTGTCACCGACAGCCCGCGTTCGGCCAGAATATCGACAGCGTCGGCGTTGCGGGACATGTCGAACGGGCAAACATCCGGGCAGAACGTGTATCCGAAGTAAACCAGCGTCGGTTCGGTAATCACATCTTTGTCCGTAACCGTCTCGCCTTTGCCGTTCACCAGTTCAAATGGTCCACCAATTGCGGCGGCACCCCCAGCAATCTGGCTGGACCGGCATTGCGCGAATTTGTCATCGGACCCGCCGCCCCGCGTCAGAATCCACATGGCCCCAAGTCCGATAGCCAGAACAACAGTTGCGAGAATTGCGAGAAGGCGGGTCATTTCGATTATCCGGTCTCAAGGGGTTGTTGATCGTTCCGGCCGGGACACCTATCAAGATGACCAGCCGATGCAACAGGACATAAGCGACCGATGGCAGAATCCAATCAGACTTTTTGGCGCGGCCAGGAACGCAGCAGCTGGATTCGGCTTCGGACCCTGATCCTTTTGCGATGGGTGGCCATCATCGGCCAGCTCACCGCAATCACGGTGGCCCAGCGATATTATGACGTGCAGCTGGAACTGGGCCTGTGTTACCTGGCCATCGGAATCTCGGTCATGGGCAACCTGACTGCCATATTGCTGTTTCCGCAAAACAAGCGCCTGACCGAGTTTGAAAACTTCCTGATGGTTCTGTTCGACCTGCTGCAATTGTCAATTCTGCTGTACTTGACCGGTGGGCTGAACAATCCGTTTGCGCTGCTTCTGCTGGGCCCGGTCACGATTTCAGCCAATGTCATGAGCACACGATCGACCCTGATTGTCGGCGCCGTCGCAATCGTTCTGACAACTGTGCTGGCGGAATTTCACCTTCCGTTGCGGACAAGTCTGGGGCTTGTTCTGGATATCCCCGATATCCTTCTGTTTGGAAACTGGGCCGCGATCATAATCGCCATCGTCTTCATCGGCGCCTATTCCCACCGCGTCAGTTCCGAAGTCCAATCCATGTCCGAAGCGCTGGCCGCCACGCATATGGCGCTGGCGCGCGAACAGAAGCTGACCGATCTGGGGGGCGTTGTCGCCGCTGCCGCGCATGAACTGGGCACGCCTCTGGCGACGATAAAACTGACCAGCGCGGAACTGATCGAAGAACTGGACGACCGCCCGGACCTGAAAGAAGACGCCGCTTTGATCCGCGAGCAGGCAGACCGTTGCCGTGACATTCTGCGCGACATGGGGCGGGCGGGCAAAGATGATCTGCACCTGCGGCAGGCGCCGCTTTCGACAGTGGTGAACGAAGCGGCCGAACCACATGTCGGTCGCGGCAAAGAGGTTCATTTCTCTGAAGGCCCCGCGCAGGACGGGGATGTTCAGCAGCCCTCGATCCTGCGCAAACCCGAGATCATTCACGGTTTGCGCAACCTGATTCAGAATGCCGTGGATTTCGCCCGCGCAAATGTCTGGGTCGAGGCCGAATGGACCGACAGCAGGATCACCGTCAGCATCATGGATGACGGGCGGGGATATCCGCCCCACATGATCGGACGCATCGGCGATCCCTTTATGCGCCGCAGACGGGCAGAATCCGATCAGAGAGCACGCCCGGAATACGAAGGGATGGGCCTGGGATTGTTCATCGCCAAAACCCTGCTGGAACGCAGCGGCGCCGAACTGGAATTCGCCAATGGTTCGGACCCCTACCAGCATCTGACCGACAATCCTGAACGGCGCGGGGCAATCGTCAAGGTGACCTGGCCACGCAAACTGATTGATGCGCAGAAAGGTGACACCCCGGTCCCGTCGGGATCCAACACGCGCATCCAGGTGTGAATTAAGAGACCATTAACCAATCCCACGCATAGTTTGCCCTTGTATCGTTCAGGCTTGGGGGATTTGATGGCCGATTGGATTATTCTGGCCGCGATCAGTCTTGTTTCGTGCTGTTTCGCCGTTCTGTGGCTGTTGCCACGCCGGGCTCAGCGCGACAAGGCTTTTGGTCTGTTTTCGAACACCTCGCTGTTTGATGCCGTATTCCTGTTCGATGGCGACCAACTGATCAGCCATTCTGATTTCGCACTGGCCGGGTTTGAGCATGTTGAAAACTGGCTGGATCTGCGGCGCTTGTTGCAAAGGGATTTCCCCACCTTTCCCGAAACTTCCGACAAAGTGCGCGATCAGGGCAAAATCCTGGTATCGGCCATTGACTGCACGGTTGAACGAGAAGTCGTGTGTGAGTGGATCGACGGTATCGTCCGCGTTCGACTTTGCGAATGCGCCAGGACCTCCTCGGCCGGATCGGTTACCCCAGGCGAACCGACCCGTCTGGCAATGGATCTGGCCCCTTACCCGGTATGGTTGGCGGATAACGACAATCGGGTGCAATGGTGCAATGCCGCCTATGTCGCACTTGTTCAAAAGGCACGTGATCAGGACGCCGATCTGACTGCACCGCTTTTTGAAAGCCCGGAGGATGCCACAAGACCTACCGGAAAAACCCGCGTGTCGGTGGATGTGGCAGATACTGATCGCAAGCTTTGGTTCGATTTGACTCGGATCGAACACGAAAACGGTCATCTATGCTACGCCGTTGACGTCAACGCGATTGTCGAGGCGGAAACCGCCCAGCGCAAATTCGTGCAGACCATGACCAAGACCTTTGCCCAATTGTCCATTGGTCTCGCCATTTTTGACCGCAATCGGCAATTGGCCCTGTTCAACCCGGCCCTGATCGATCTGACCACGTTGCCGCCCGATTTCCTCAGTTGCCGCCCCAGCCTGAGCAGTTTCTTCGACCGCTTGCGGGATCAACACATGATGCCGGAGCCGAAGAATTACCGCAGCTGGCGGCGTCAGATGAACGACCTTCTCGAAGCGGCTGAAGATGGAAACTATCACGAGACGTGGTCGCTGCCATCCGGATCGGTCTATTCCGTCAGCGGCCGCCCTCACCCGGACGGCGCAGTGGCGTTTCTATTCGAGGATATCACCGCCGAAATCACCCTGACGCGGCGCTTTCGATCAGAAATGGATCTGATGCAGTCCATCCTGGACAAACTGGCGGACGCGATTGCCGTCTTTGCGGATGACGGTACGCTGGCCTTCACCAACTATGCGTATCAAAAGCTGTGGGGAGACGCGCACGAGGTCGGGTTCCAAAGCGAAACGGTCACCGACGTCACGCGACGCTGGCAAGACCTCTGTATTGCGACACCGGTTTTGGGTGAGGTGCGGGATTTTGTCGAAATGCGGGAAAACCGCGCCGAATGGACAGCTGAAATCCAGATGAGAACCGGCATAACCGTGGATTGCACCGTCACACCGGTTCATAACGGCGCGACAATCGTGCGGTTTACGCAATCCGAGTTTCCCTCGAAATCCACCGCGATGGAACAGATCAGCGCCTGAACCGGGTTGCAGCCGGTCAGGCGCAAGGCCATTGTGGCGGCATGACACAGACCGCCCGATCTCTGACTTTCAAATCGCCCGAAGAAACCGCAGTTTTCGCACGGCAATTGGGAACATCTCTGCGCCCGGGCGATGTCGTTCTGCTGGAGGGCCCGATCGGCAGCGGCAAGACGCATTTCGCGCGCAACCTCATTCAGTCATTGATGGATGAACCCGAAGATGTGCCCTCGCCAACATTCACTTTGGTCCAGGCTTACGACACGCCATCAGGGGAAATATGGCATTGCGACCTGTATCGTCTGAGCTCGGCCGAAGAAGTTGACGAACTGGGCCTGACGGACGCTTTCGATACGGCAATCTGCCTTGTGGAATGGCCGGACAAGCTGGGCCCGTTGGCGCCTCAAGGTGCGTTGACATTGACCTTTGAAACAGACCCTAACAATATCGATTTCCGCCGTGTGACCCTGTCTTGGACTGCTCCGAAATGGGCGGAAAAACTGGAGAGAACCGCATGACGAACAGGACGGTCCTGGCCGAAGCCCTGATTGCGCAAACACCCTGGGCCGGAGCAACACGTACGCCACTGGCAGGCGATGCCTCGAACCGGCGATACGAACGGCTGATTGATCCAACCAACGGGCGCACTGCGGTTTTGATGGACGCGCCACCTGAAAAAAGTGACGATGTTGAACCCTTTTTGCGGGTTGCCGAATACCTCCGATCGGTTGGTCTGAGCGCGCCGGAAATCTATGCCGAAGATACCCAGTACGGTTTTCTGTTGCTGGAAGATCTGGGTGATGATCTTTTTGCACGCGTCCTGAAAAAAGACCCGGGCAAAGAGCGTGAATTGTACCGGGCCGCCACCGACGTGCTGCTCCACCTGCATCAGGCGCCTTCTCTTGCCTTGAAGTCTTATGATCCGTCCCTGATGACGGAACTGGCGGCATTGGCTTTCACCAAGTATGCGGCCGGTATCCTGGGAACATGTGATGAAGACGCCATGTCCCGGTTCGAGCACCGGTTCGCGGACATCCTGCATCGTGAAACATCCGGTTCGAAAGTCGTCGTTCTCAGGGATTATCACGCGGAAAACCTGTTGTGGCTGCCGCAGCGCGAAGGCGTGAAGCGCGTCGGGTTGCTGGACTTTCAGTTGGCCATGCTGGGGCACCCGGCCTACGATCTGGTGTCTCTGCTACAGGATGTACGCCGAGATGTCTCGGCCGGGATCGAAATGCAGATGATCAACCACTACATCTCTGCGTCAGGTATGGACGACCATGATTTCCGCACGGCCTACAGTGTTTTTGGGGCCCAGAGAAACCTGCGTATCCTTGGCGTCTTCGCACGTCTGGCGACGGAATATGGCAAGCCTCACTATGTGGACATGATCCCGGCCGTCTGGGCACATCTGATGCGCGATCTGGATCACCCTGCCCTGGTTTCGGTGGCGTCCCTGCTGCACGAAGCTTTGCCCAGACCCACACCGGAAAACCTGGCCAAGTTGAGAGCGCAATGACCGGATCGCCATTTGCCGCAATGCTGTTCGCAGCCGGGTTCGGCACCCGTATGGGAGCGTTGACCAAAGATCGGCCCAAGCCATTGATCGAAGTGGCGGGGCGACCACTGATTGATCATGCGCTGGACCTTGTCGAAGATCTTGATCCCGTCCGTACCGTTGCCAACCTGCATTATCACGCTGATCAACTCGCGGCGCATCTCGGTCCCAAAGGCGTTCTGCTGTCTCGGGAAGACCCTGAAATCCTGGAAACAGGTGGCGGATTGCGGGCAGCTTTGCCGATGCTGGGCACCGACCCCGTATTCACGTTGAACACGGACGCGATCTGGTCCGGGCCAAACCCTTTGACCCTGTTGCAGCAAGCCTGGGACCCGGGTCGTATGGATGCGCTGTTGATGTGTGTTCCAGTTGCGCGAACCGTTGGTCATATTGGATCGGGTGATTTCACCGCTGGAAAAGATGGACGGATCACGCGCGGTCCTGGTCTGGTTTACGGCGGGGCCCAGATCCTCAGGGCCCAGGGTTTGCATTCGTTCTCGCAAACTGCGTTTTCACTTAACCTGCTCTGGAACCAGATGCTTGATAAGGGTCGGCTTTTTGCGGTCGAATACCCGGGACGCTGGTGCGACGTAGGTCGTCTGGAAGGCATCGCGCTGGCCGAGGGTTTGCTGGCAGATGTTTGAATCCGGCACCCTGCCCCGTGTATTTGCCGTGCCTCCCGGTACGGATTTCCCCAAGGCATTGGTCGATGGCCTGCGGCAGCGCTGTTCGGGCCCACCCGAAGCTTTGGCGCAGGTAGAGTTGATCCTGAACACACGACGCATGGAACGGCGCGTCCGCGATCTGTTCAATCAGGGGCCACCTTGCCTTCTGCCCCGTCTCTCGTTGGTGACGGACTTGGGTGAAAGGGTTGATCTGGCGCGGATCCCGCCTGCTATCCCGCCTCTGCGGCGGCGTCTTGAGTTGACTCAGCTTGTATCCAAACTGCTGGAACAACAGCCGGACCTTGCCGCCCGGTCATCGATCTTTGACCTGTCTGACAGTCTGGCCGCGCTGATTGACGAAATGCAGGGCGAAGGCGTATCCCCCGAGGCGATCCGGCAGCTGGACGTCAGCGACATGTCCGGACACTGGTCGCGGGCACAAGCCTTTATCGGCATCGCGGATCAATTCATCGACACCGACGGGCAGACGATGGATGCACAGGCCCGCCAGCGCCGCGTGGTCGAAAACCTGATCGCGCGATGGCAGATTGCCCCCCCGCAACACCCGGTCATTCTGGCGGGCTCTACCGGGTCCCGTGGCACCACCCTGATGTTGATGGAAGCCATCGCGCGCCTGCCGCAAGGCGCATTGGTGCTGCCCGGATTTGATTTCGACCAGCCGGATCACGTTTGGCAGGGGTTGGATGATGCGTTGACGTCTGAAGATCACCCACAATACCGTTTCCGCAAGTTGATGCGCGCGCTGGAACTTACACCGGGTCAGATCACCCAATGGACGGATTTATCGGCTCCCTCACCCTCGCGTAACCGCTTGATATCCCTAGCTTTACGTCCGGCACCCGTCACTGACGCCTGGATGACCGAAGGCCCCAGACTGTCCGATATTAAAGGCGCAACCGACGGCCTGACACTGGTCGAGGCTCAATCGCCTCGCGCCGAGGCATTGGCCATCGCCCTGCGCCTGCGGCAAGCGGCGGAAACAGGACAGACCGCCGCTCTGATCACGCCGGATCGCATGTTGACCCGCCAGGTCAGCGCCGCGCTGGATCGGTGGAACATCGTGCCGGACGACAGTGCGGGCCTGCCGCTGCAACTTTCCCCGCCGGGACGTTTTCTGCGCCATGTGGCCAACCTGTTCACACGCCGTCTGGAAGGCGAGGCGCTGCTGACCCTTTTGAAGCACCCGCTATGTCATGATGGCGGTGACCGCGGAATTCATTTGTTGCACACGCGTGACCTGGAACTTGACCTGCGCCGTCACGGCCCGCCCTTTCCTGACAGTGCAAGCCTTGCGGCTTTTGCGGTGCGTAAAGAGGCCCAGGAAAGCTGGGTGAAATGGGTCGTGCAGCATTTCTGCGACCAGCAGGTCACCAGTGAACTGCACCTCGCAGACTGGGTGGAGCGTTTGATGACACTGGCCGAGGCGATCTCGGCCGGCAGCACGGGTGAAACGGGTACTCTGTGGGACAAAAACGCAGGCCAAAAGGCGCTGGAGGTGCTTAATTCCCTCAGCGCAGAGGCGCAGCATGGCGGCCTGATGACGGCCCATGACTTTGCCGATCTGCTGGGTTCTCTGCTTGCGGGTGAAGAGGTTCGTGACCGGGATGCGCCGCATCCGCACATCATGATCTGGGGCACGCTCGAGGCACGGGTGCAGGGCACCGACCTGCTGATCCTTGGCGGGTTGAATGAAGGAAGTTGGCCAGAGGCGCCAACGCCCGATCCCTGGTTGAACCGGCAGATGCGTGACAAAGCCGGCTTGTTGCTGCCCGAACGCCGGATCGGCCTGTCTGCGCATGACTTCCAGCAGGCCATCGGCGCACCCGAAGTGTGGTTGACCCGCGCGACCCGCTCGGATGATGCCGAGACGGTTCCGTCGCGCTGGCTGAACCGGCTGACCAACCTGTTGCAGGGTTTGCCGGGTCAGGGTGGCCCCGAAGCTCTGACCAAAATGCGCGCTCAGGGCGAAAAATGGTTGAACTGGTCCGAGGCACTGGAAGATGCGCCGCCGATCGACCCCGCACCGCGTCCTTCTCCGCGCCCACCGGCCGCCGCGCGTCCGCGCCGTCTGTCTGTGACCGAGATAAAGAGGCTGATCCGCGATCCATACGCGATATACGCCAAACATGTGCTTCGGCTGAAACCGCTAGACCCGCTTGTACAGGCCCCCGATGCCTTGCTGAGAGGAATTGTGATTCACGAAATCCTCGAGCATTTCATCAAGGACAGCGTCCTCGACAGCGCTTTGCTGACGCGGGACAACTTCCTGAAACGGGCGCATGCTCTGTTGGATCAACACGTCGCCTGGCCGACGGCCCGCAAACTGTGGCTGGCCCGGCTTGAGCGGATCGCGGATGATTTCCTCGGGGCAGAGCTCGCGCGCCGGAAGGATGGTGGCCCCGTGGCATTTGAGGCAGCGATGAAACTGGCGCTGCGCCCCCTGGATTTCACCATTGTCGGGCGCGCGGACAGAATCGATTGCAACAGCCGGGGCGCGTTGCGCATAATCGACTATAAAACCGGCGCACCACCGACGGAAAGCCAGCAATCCAAATTTGACAAGCAGTTGCTGATCGAGGTGGCCATAGCCGAGCAGGGCGGGATTGAGGGCCTTGACCCGACAAGCGTGGCCCAAGCCATCTTCATCGGTATGGGTGGCAGCTATAAGGAGGTTGCGGCGCCTTTGGACAAAGAACCGACCGACAAGGTTCTTGCCGAGCTGAAAGAGTTGATTTCCGCTTATTTAGAGCCTGATCAGGGGTTTTCGTCCCGTCGTATGCTGCACAAGGATACGGATATGGGTGATTATGATCACCTGGCGCGGTTCGGCGAATGGGACCGGACAGCGGAAACCTACCCCGAGGATCTGACATGAGCCCGCGCAACGACGCAACTGAACGGCAGGTACAGGCCGCGCGCCCCGATGCCTCGACCTGGCTGGCGGCCAATGCCGGGTCCGGCAAAACCCGGGTTCTGACCGACCGTGTGGCGCGTCTGCTGCTGGGCGGGGTCCAGCCTCAGCATATTCTGTGCCTGACCTACACCAAGGCCGCCGCCAGCGAGATGCAGAACAGGTTGTTCAAGCGCCTTGGCGAATGGGCCATGCTGGATGATATCCCCTTGTTGCAGGAACTGACCGACCTGGGTGTACCCGGCGAAATCGGCTTGGACCGGTTGGCGCAAGCGCGCACCCTGTTTGCCCGCGCGATCGAAACGCCGGGTGGTCTGAAAATCCAGACCATCCACTCGTTCTGCGCGTCATTGTTGCGACGCTTTCCGCTGGAGGCGGGCGTTAGCCCGCAGTTCACCGAAATGGAAGACCGCGCAGCAGCCTTGTTGCGAGAGGAAATTGTCGAAGATTTCGCCGCAGGCCCGCAGGCCGGGTTGATTGAAGATGTGGCCCGGTTCGTCACGGACACGGGGTTTGACAAACTGACCGCTGCGATCACGCAAAAACGCAGTCTTTTTGCGCAGCTGCTCGAATGGTCCGATCTGCTGCAACGCTTCGATCTGCCCGCCGGCTTTGACGAAACAGCGCTGCTTGCGCGGGTTTTTCTTGGCGGCGAAGTCGAACTCATCCAATCCATATTGCCCGCTTTGACCGAAAGCGGAGGCAACAATGCCAAGGCCGCCGCAAAACTGGCCGCTTTCAACGAAGCCAGATTGATACATCTACCCATGTTGGAAAGCGTGTTTCTGACCGGGAAGGGCGCAAAGGAACCCTTCACGGCCAAACTCAACGCTTTTCCGACCAAACCCCTGCGCGAAGGTGTGCTGGCCGACCGGATGCCGCAGATCGAGGCCTTCATGCAGCGGATCGAAACCGCGCGTGAACAACGCCTGGCGCTGGTCGCGGCGCAGAAAACCGCGGTTCTGCACCGCTTTGCCGCAGCCTTCCTGCCGGAATATGAACGGCGCAAGCAGTTGCGCGGCTGGCTGGATTTCGACGACCTGATCCTGCGCGCGCGACAGGTGTTGAACGATCCGGCAGTGGCCGAATGGGTGCTGTACCGACTGGACGGTGGCATCGATCATATTCTTGTGGACGAAGCGCAAGACACCAGCCCCGATCAATGGGACGTGATCGAAAAACTGGCACAGGAATTCACCAGCGGGGAAGGGGCCCGATCCGGGGTCGAGCGCACGATCTTCGTCGTCGGCGACAAGAAACAATCGATCTATTCCTTTCAGGGCGCCGATCCACAGGCCTTTGACAGAATGCAGGAAGAGTTTGGCCGAAAATTGGCTCAATCAGACTCTAAACTGTGGGATTCGACGTTGGAATACTCGTTCCGATCCTCCAGCGCGATCCTGACTCTGGTCGATATCCTGTTTGAAAACCGCTCTGGTGCGGGGTTTCACAAGGACAGTCAGCACCGTGCTTTCAAGGCCGATCTGCCGGGTCGTGTTGACCTTTGGCCCGTCGTCGAAAAAGTGGCAGATGCCGAAGACGGGGATTGGACCGACCCGGTCGATCGTCCCGGCGCACGGCATCACACCGTCATTCTGGCCGAGAAAGTCGCACAGTCGATCAAAGACATGATCGAACGGGGCGAGACGATCCCGGAAGATGACAAATCCGGCCAATTCGTTCGTCGAAAAGTGCAGCCGGGGGATTTTCTGATCCTTGTGCAACGCCGCTCGGACCTGTTTGCCGAGATCATCCGTGCCTGCAAGGCGCTGCACCTGCCCATCGCCGGAGCGGATCGGCTGAAAGTGGGCGCTGAACTGGCGGTCAAGGATCTTGCGGCATTGCTCAGCTTTCTGGCCACGCCCGAAGACAGCCTGTCTCTGGCGACGGTTCTCAAATCCCCCTTGTTCGGTTGGTCCGAACAGCAGCTTTTCGATCTGGCGCACCGTCGGAAGGAACAGTTCCTTTGGGCCGCACTGCGCAACCGCGCGGAAGAGTTTCCGGAAACACTGTCCGTGCTGAATGATCTGCGCAGCCAGATCGACTTTCTGCGTCCCTATGATCTGATCGAACGTATCCTGACCCGCCATGACGGACGGCGCAAGCTGTTGGGGCGGTTGGGGGCAGAAGCCGAAGACGGCATCAACGCGCTGTTGTCTCAGGCTCTGGCCTATGAGCGAACGGATATCCCCAGCCTGACGGGATTTCTGGTCTGGATGCAGACGGACGATCTGGAAATCAAACGACAGATGAGCGGCGTCGGCAACAGGATCCGGGTGATGACCGTTCATGGCTCAAAAGGGTTGGAGGCGCCGATCGTCATCCTGCCGGATACCGGCAAACGCCAGCCCCCGCGTGACGCCGAGATCATGTTGGCCGGCGGAACACCCTTGTGGAAAGTGTCGGCGGACGCGTCACCAAACCTGATCTCGCAGGCGCGGGAAGAGGCGCGCAACCGCGAGGAAAACGAACGGCTTCGGTTGCTGTATGTGGCTCTGACACGGGCGGAAAAGTGGTTGATCGTGGCGGCGGCAGGTGATTTGGGGAAAGACGGCAACAGCTGGTATCAGATGGTCGAGGCGGCGATGGATCGGGCCGGGGCCTCGCAGGTGCCGGGTACCGATATCCGCCGCCTGTCCCACGGGGATTGGGACGCGCTGCCCTTGATCGATCAACCGAACACTGTCGTTCAGCAGGTCGAACTGCCGGATATGTTCCAACATCCGGCACCGGATCCGGTTGCGCCTGCCGGCACGCTCAGCCCTTCGGATCTGGGTGGTCCTAAGGCGTTGCCCGGCGATGCCGGCCTGGATGAAGATGCGGCCAAACTGCGCGGAACCCGCCTGCACCTGTTGCTGGAACACCTTCCCGCGGCCGAGAAAGACCTTTGGCCAGAGCTTTGCGCGCGGCTGCTGCCCGATATGCACGAAACGGACCGGCAAGAGATTTTGAACGAAGCCGTAACTGTGCTGACAGCGGAAGGTTTGCAGCCCGTCTTTGCACCTGACACGTTGGCCGAGGTGCCCATTACTGCCGCTTTGAACGGGCAGCGGATGCATGGGGTTGTCGATCGTCTGATCCTGTCGGAATCGGAAGTGCATGTGATTGATTTCAAATCAAATGCCACCGTTCCGGAGCGCGCGGAAGACTGCCCCGAAGGCCTGCTGCGACAGATGGGGGCATACGCGCAGGCACTGGCGCAGATCTATCCGGATCGCAGCATTCGTACCGCCATTCTGTGGACCCGCACGGCGCGGCTGATGTGGTTGCCACACGATCTTGTGACAGATGCTTTGGCCCGCACCCGGATATCTTGACCTTACCCGAAGCGGCACATACGTTCTGTTCCCAAGCTTACCCCATTCAGGAGACAGAATATGTCGACCGTAGCCGTTACCGACGACACCTTTGACGCCGAAGTCAAGAATTCGACCGTTCCCGTGGTCGTGGATTTCTGGGCCGAATGGTGCGGCCCCTGCAAGCAAATCGGCCCTGCGCTGGAAGAGCTGGCGGCCGAGTATGGCGACAAGGTCAAAATCGCCAAGGTCGATGTGGACAGCAACCCGAACTCTGCCGCCGCCATGGGTGTACGTGGCATCCCCGCGCTGTTCATCTTCAAGGACGGTCAGGTCGTTTCCAACCGCGCGGGCGCGGCGCCCAAAGCCGCCCTGCAAAGCTGGATCGACGAATCCATCTGATCTGGTCCTAACAGATTATCTCGAAGGCGCCTCAGATCGGGGCGCCTTTTCTATTGAAGACATCGGAGACACCAATGGCAAAAACGCGGGTCCTTGTGGAATTCGGGATGGGCACATCCCTGCGCCGGATGGATTATACCCAGGCGTCACTGCGGGCGATCAAGGATGCGCTTTGGCACAACTCGGTCAACATGGCGGAACTGTTCGGGTTTCCGAAAGAGGCGATGATCATTGATGCCCAAATAGGGGTTCAGCAGCCGGATCAGGTGGACACCGAAGCGTTGAAAGCTGTCTTTCCTTATGGTCATCCCAACATCACTGTCACCAAAGGCGGGCTGGACATCGCAAAGCCCCACAGTGACGGGCACACGGTCATCGCCAACGCCGCCCTGATCGTTTCCTTCGACATGGAGCCCGCCCAATGAGTGAAAAACGCATCATACTCGAGATGGGAACAGGTAACGATCTGTACGGCCAAGACTATACCAAGGCAGCCCGCCGCGCGGTGCAGGATGCTTTGCACCATTCATCCATCACGTTGTTTTCAAAGCTGGGGATCGACCATTCCGAAATGCGCGTCAGCGTCACGATCGGGGTGCAGGATCCTGAACAGGTGGATTGCGATCTGGTTGCCTCGGATCTGCCGCGGGGCAGGGCCGAGGTTCGCGCAGTCAAAGGTGGGCTTGACGTTGTCGACGAAGAAGCGGGAACGCGGCACGTGGTTGCAACTGCGGCGATCGAGGCGTTTCTGCCTGATCTTTCTGGAAAATTCGTTCAGGGCTGAACAAAGAAAAAGCCGCTCGGAAATCCGTGCGGCTGTCTCGAGTTGCTGATCTGCGGGAACATCAGAGATCGGCGATGTCTGCGCGGCTCAGGCCGATATCGTCAAGCTGGGCGTCGCTGAGTTCCGACAGGAGTTTGCGGGTTTTGCGGGATTCTTTCCATTCGACAACGGTGTTGACGACATTGGTGAACGCGTCCACTACGTGCAGGATGGTAGCTGCTCCGAGCGGCGCATGAATGTTAGCTGTGGTTGCCATGTGCGCGGTCCTTTGTGAAGAAACAGCCGACCCGTTGTCGGTTGTAAGCCCCATGTAGTCCTGCATGCCCGGACTCACAATTGCTGGTCTGGTAACCCCGGAATGCGTTTTTTGCATATCTTTTAGGCAATTGAAGAACGGGTTGCGCCAACCTGCGACCCAGCCCATATATACCGCCAGCGAAAACGGAGACGATCATGGCAGACAACGACTTTCCCGGTTGGCACGGCACGACGATCATTGGCGTCAAGAAGGACGGGCAGATCGTCATAGCCGGTGATGGGCAGGTCAGCCTGGGTCAAACCGTGATCAAGGGCACGGCCCGCAAGGTGCGTCGCCTGTCCCCCGGAGGGTCCGAAGTTGTCGCCGGCTTTGCCGGGTCGACGGCAGACGCCTTCACCTTGCTGGAACGGCTGGAGGCCAAGCTCGAGGCGACACCGGGCCAACTTGCCCGTGCTTCTGTGGAATTGGCCAAAGACTGGCGTACCGACAAATACCTGCAAAAGCTCGAAGCGATGCTGATCGTCACGGACGGCAAGGACATGTTCGTGATCACCGGGGCGGGTGACGTGCTGGAACCTGAACACAACGTGGCTGCCATCGGGTCCGGGGGCAATTTTGCCCTGGCCGCTGCCCGCGCGATGATGGACAGTGACAAGTCGGCGGAAGAGGTCGCGCGTCAGGCAATGGCCATCGCGGCCGATATCTGTGTCTATACCAATGGTAATCTGACGGTTGAGACGATCTCAGGCTAACAGCGCCGAGATCTCCTTGCCTTTCCAGCGGCGATGCATGCCGATCAGGCCAATGATCGCTGCGATGATGACGACATAGTAGGGCACACGGATATCGATGCTCATCAATCCGCCCCCGATCAGCGACATGATCCCGCCGGCAAGGCAGAACACGGCAGTGGTCACACCCATGACCCAGCCCTGATCCGCTTCGCTGACGCTGGAAGAGAACAGCCCAAGCATGGTGGGGTAGGCGATTCCGAACAGGAAATAGAAGAAAAAGACCGGTACATAACTGAACACACCGCTTGGGCTGAAGGCGAACGCGAAACCGCAGATCACCATGACGATGAGTGACGTGTGGATTATCGCATGTTTGCTGAATTTCTCTTGCGCGGGTTTCACCAGGAACGTGCTGGAGAAGGCCAGCGCCACACCGATGACGACCATCGCCATGCTGCCACCGATAACTCCGTATCCGAAGGCGCTGGTCAGGAAATTGTCGACAAAGACGTAGAAGGTGACATTGGCGATCATGAAGAACGAATAGACCGGCAGGATCTTCAACACCATCGGATGACCGCGCACCGCCATCAGGCTGTCTGTTATGTCACGGGGACGGAAGACAAAAGGCGCGCGATCCGTTCGGGTATCCTGGAAGAAAAACAGGACCAGAAAGATTGCAATCAGGACAAGGACAAATGCACCGTAAAAAGGCGTTCTCAGCGTGGCGAAGCCGCCCAGCAGGGCGGCGTCAGACAAGACCGCGCCGATGATCGGCCCGCCCACAAGGCCAAAGCTGACGCCCGTCACGATATAGCCCATGTTCCGGTCCCGGTCTGTCGCGTCGGTGCTGCCGTCGATCATCGCCGCTTGCGCAATGGGTTGGTTGCCCGCAGTAAATCCGGTGATCGAACGCCCGACAATCAGCAGAAGGAGGCTGTTGAGATAAAGCGCGGCAATGGTCAGGGCATACCCGGCCAGAGCACCGCCCAGGCACACCAGCAAAGCGTTCTTGCGCCCGATCGAATCCGATACTTTCGAAACATAGACAACGCCCAGAAACCAGGACAGGAAAAAGCACCCGATCACGAGGCCGTAATAGAAATGCCTGCGCCCCTGGGGCGTGTTTTCGGGCAGAAACCCGGATTTCGTTTCCATGATCAGCGAGTTGATGATGGGAAAGACCAGCCCCTGTCCGATCAGATCCACAAACACCACAAACAGAAGGGTAATCTTGGCAATATTTGTCATGTCTTACGCTCCTGACCCTCAAACCCTTGAAATCACTGTAGCAGAGGGTTCGCGCATTCCCCAAGCAAAGCATTTGCAAACCTGAGCCGGCATTGCTAACCAACGCGGCCATGAATACAGGCTTGGTTGTTTTCGCCCGCGCGGTGATTACCTAAGCCGCATGACACAAATGCCGACCGAAAGGACTGCCCTTTGACCGACCTGACCCCGCGCGAGATTGTCTCGGAACTGGATCGCTTCATCATCGGGCAGAAGGACGCCAAGCGCGCCGTGGCCGTCGCCCTGCGCAATCGCTGGCGCCGCAAGCAATTGCCGGACGACATCCGGGAAGAAGTCTATCCCAAGAACATCCTGATGATCGGCCCCACCGGCGTTGGCAAGACCGAAATCAGTCGCCGTCTGGCCAAACTGGCCCGCGCACCGTTTATCAAGGTCGAGGCCACCAAGTTCACCGAGGTCGGATATGTTGGTCGTGATGTGGAACAGATCGTGCGCGATCTGGCAGATGCGGCCATCCTGCAAACCCGCGAGTTCATGCGCGAAGACGTCAAGGCCAAAGCGCATCAGGCCGCCGAAGATCGGGTGATCGAAGCCATTGCAGGCGCGGATGCGCGCGAAGGCACGCGCGAGATGTTCCGCAAAAAGCTGAAAGCCGGCGAACTGGACGACACGGTGATTGAGCTGGAACTGTCCGACACCTCGAACCCGATGCCGATGTTCGACATTCCGGGGCAGCCGGGCGGTCAGATGGGCATGATGAATCTGGGCGACATCTTCGGCAAGGCCTTTGGCGGACGGACCGTCAAGAAACGCATGACCGTCGCCGAAAGCTATGATGCGCTGATCGGGGAAGAGGCCGACAAGCTGCTGGATGACGAAACCGTCACCCGCACCGCGCTGGACTCCGTCGAACAGAACGGCATCGTATTTCTGGATGAGATCGACAAGGTCTGCGCCCGTTCCGACGCACGCGGCGGCGATGTCAGCCGGGAAGGGGTGCAACGCGACCTTCTGCCCTTGATCGAGGGAACCACAGTCAGCACCAAGCACGGTCCGGTCAAAACGGACCATATCCTGTTCATCGCCTCAGGTGCGTTTCATATCGCCAAACCGTCGGATCTGTTGCCGGAATTGCAAGGGCGCCTGCCGATCCGCGTCGAACTGCGCGCCCTGACCGAAGAAGACTTCGTGCGCATCCTGACCGAAACCGACAATGCCCTGACCTTGCAATACACGGCGTTGATGGGCACCGAAGACGTGACCGTCAGCTTTACCGAGGACGGCATCGCGGCATTGGCGAAGATTGCGGCTGACGTGAACCAGAGCATCGAAAACATCGGCGCGCGGCGGCTCTATACCGTCATGGAGCGGGTTTTCGAAGAACTGTCCTTCGCTGCACCGGACAAAGCCGGTTCGGAGATCACCGTTGATGCACAGTTCGTCAGCGACAATCTTGGTGAATTGACCAAGTCCTCTGATCTGAGCCGTTACGTTTTGTAACATGGCCAGCCGGTTTTTGCCGTTGTTTTGGTCTTGTCATGCTGGACGTCGGGCAGGAATAGGATAGCGTGTGCACGAGTCACCCCGAGGTCTGGCCCGTGCTGCGATACTTCGTCATTCTGTTCATATCCCTTTCGCTCGGCGCCTGTGTCGACCGGACGGTGTCCGAGGTCGTGCCCGGTGCCGTGAACATCGGAACACCTGAAACCATCTTCGCAAGCACGACCCGCGCGCGTGAGGCCGATGGATCCTATGGATTCCGACGCGGTGAAACGCTCAGGTTCCTGGAAACGACGGTTTCTATTCCACCCACGCATACTCCGGGTACGCTCCGCTTCTCCTACGCGAACCCGAATCCGCGGAAAGAATTCGTTCTGGCAGACGTGACCGAGTTGGATGGACCGCAGGGGCTGCGCATACACCTGCGAGGACAGGATGACGTCACTATCTTTGTGCACGGCTACAATTCGACTCAGACCGAAACGATCTTCCGCGCGGCGCAGCTAACACATGACATCGGCCTCCCCGGATCAACGCTGGTGTATTCCTGGCCCAGCCGCGCGACGGGCTATGGATACGCCTATGATCTGGACAGTATGCTGTTCGCCCGCGACGGGTTGGAACAGACCATCCGCGAACTGAAAGCCATGGGTGTCAAACGCGTTATTCTGGTCGCGCATTCCATGGGCGGTGCGTTGACGATGGAGATGATGCGGCAAACCGAATTGCAGGAACCCGGCTGGGCCAAGCGAAACATCGAAGGGGTCGTTCTGATCTCGCCTGATCTTGATCTTGATCTGTTTCGCTCGCAGATGAAACGTATCGACAACCCCCCCGATCCGTTCATCGTTATGGTATCCCAAAAGGACAAGATCCTGAACATCTCGGGCCGTTTGCGTGGCACGGATGAGGGCCAGCGGTTGGGGAACATCAGTTCGGTTGACTCGCTCGAGGAATTCCCGATCAGCGTGATCGACACGACTGCTTTCAACAGTGACGCGGCATCCTCGCATTTCGTTGCCGCGACCTCTCCGGCTTTATTGTCGATCCTCAACTCGTTGCGGCGTGTCAACAATACCTTCGGGCGGGAAGATCGACCGACCATTGATATTCTGGTGCCACCCAGCGAGCGCAATCCAGACGGGGCCACTGAAATTGTTCTGACGGAAACCGGGCAGGCACAGGTTACCACTCCGTGACGCGGTTCAAGCTGCGTCGGTATCTTCTAGACAATGCCACCTGGCTTGGCGCCGGCGTTCTTCTGACGTTTTTATCCAGCTTCGGGCAGACGTTCTTCATCTCGATCTTTGCCGGTGAAATCCGCGCGGAATTCAGCCTCGGCCACGGTGCGTGGGGTGGGCTATATACATTGGGCACAACCCTGTCGGCCATCGTGATGATCTGGGCCGGAGGGCTGACGGATATCTTTCGCGTCCGGGTGCTGGGTCCGGCGGTTCTGGCTGGGTTGGCCCTGGCCGCCCTTGCCATGGCGCTGAATACCTGGCTGCTCCTGTTGCCAGTGGTGATTTTTCTGTTGCGCCTGCTGGGTCAGGGGATGAGCACACATCTGGCCGCGGTCGCCATGGCGCGGTGGTTTACGGTCACGCGGGGCAAGGCGCTTTCCATTGCATCCATCGGCTATGCCATCGGTGAGGCCCTGCTGCCCCTGATCTTTGTTGCAGCCATGGTTTACCAGGACTGGCGTTGGCTGTGGGTGGTCGCGGCAGGGATGACTGCCTTGGGAATACCCGTTCTGATGCGGCTGTTGCGCGAGGAACGAACACCGCAAAGCCTTGCCAGCGAATCCTCTGCCATTGGGATGCAGGGTCGCCACTGGAGCCGTCGCGACGCGCTGTTTGACCCCTTGTTCTGGTTCATGGTGCCCGCCGTGCTTGCGCCATCGGCATTCATCACCGCGTTTTTCTTCCATCAGGTCTATTTCGCCGAGGTCAAAGGCTGGCAGCATATCCAACTGGTCGCTCTGTTCCCGATCTTTACCGGAGTATCACTGCTGTCGATGTTTGCTGCGGGCTGGGCATTGGACAAATGGGGCACTGCGCGCATCATGCCATTCTATCAGCTTCCGATGGCGGTTGGATTTGTGGTTCTGGGAATGACTGAATCAATCAGCGGCGCGACGATCGGGTTGGTGTTTCTTGGCCTGACGGTCGGAGCGAACAGCACGTTGCCCAGCGCGTTCTGGGCAGAATTCTATGGGACCCGGCATATCGGGGCCATCAAGGCGTTGGCTGCGGCTGTCATGGTACTGGGGTCAGCCGTCGGCCCCGGTCTGACCGGCGTTCTGATTGACCTTGGTATCCCGCTGAGCATTCAGTTTCTCTGGATTGGCCTGTTCTTCGTGCTGGTATGCAGCCTTGTTTGGGTCGGTATTTCCCGCGCCCGTCGCGACCTTTAACGCACCCGCCTGAGATACACGTAATACGCCCCGTCTCCGCCGTGGCTTATATGAGCCGGCGTGACCTGCAACACCGCCTGGGCCAGCGGTGGGATCGACAACCAGTGAGGAACCTGATTTCGCAGAACACCTCGCGGCGTCGGAATCGGACCGGGCTCGTCCCGATCCTTGCCTTTGCCGGTCACGACCAAAACCAGACGCTTACCCTGTGCTTGCGCGCTCAGGATGAATCGGATCAGCGCGGGATGGGCCGAAGCCACCCGCATACCGTGCAGATCCAGCTTGCCTTCGGGTTTCAGCTTGCCGCGCTTCATCCGGCCAAAGGCCTTGTTGTCCATCTGAACCGGTGCATTTCGCAACGCATCCGTCACCGTCGGCTTCAGGTCGTTCGGTTTCGGTTTCGACTGATGGGCCTGTCCAAGTTCGAATGCCTGAAAACGCGGTTTCGGGGTTTTCTTGGGCTTGGGTTTCGGCAAAGAAGTCGGATGGATCGTCTGCGGGATCTCGGGGTGCAGCCTCTCGGCCTGTTTGGCGACCTTGCGCCACAGCTCGATCTCTTCGCTTGTCAGTTTGCGCCGGGTCATCAGAATTCATCCGGCAGCAGGGCATAGGCACGCTGGATGGGCAGCAACAGCACCATCCGACCGGGATCCTTCAGCTTGCCCGCGGCCTGACCGGCTTCGTCCCCCGTTCCGAAAAAGATATCGGCCCGCTGCGCGCCTTTGATGGCCGCACCTGTATCCTGCGCAATCATCAGGCGGCGGATCGGTTCCTTGCCGTCTTTTTCCACCCACACCGGCGCACCCAGCGGGGTATAGGCCGGATCAGCCGCGATGCTGCGCATGGTCGTGACAGATCGGTTCATGGCGCCCAGCGGCCCAAGCTCGGGCGCGACACGTGAAACTTCGCGGAAAAACACGTATGATGGGTTGTGGAGCAGCAATTCCGCGCCGGCCTCGGGGTTCTTGCGCACCCAGGCGCGGATCATCTGCGCGCTGACCTCATGCGCGCCAAGAATGCCGCGCCGCACCAGTTCCACGCCAATTGACCTGTAGGGATGCCCGTTCGCACCGCCATACCCGACGCGCAAAGCGCCGCCATCCGGCAATCGAACGCGGCCCGAACCCTGGATTTGCAGAAAAAACAACTCTACGGGGTCATCGACCCAGGCAATCTCAAGCCCGCGGCCCTGCATGACATCACTGGTCAGGATTTCTCGCCGGCTCAGCCAGGGCCCCTCAGCGCGGGCCTCGGGCGGCATTTTGTAGATGGGGTATTTGAAACGATCCGTCCGGGTACGTGCACCATCAAGTTCGGGTTCGAAATACCCCGTGAACAGGGCATCCTCACCATCCTCGACCAGAACAGGGCGAAAAAAGAGCTCAAAGAACAACCGTGCCGCTTCGGCATCATAGGTTCTTGCCACACCGCACAGGGCCCGCCAATCGGGATCCTTCAGATCCCCGCAGGTGTTCAGAAAAACTGACAGGGCTGCACCGTGGTCATCCTCGGCCCAGCCACGCAGATCTTCGAACGACAGAATGGATCGCGTTGCCTCGGCCCCGGCAGCGCTGGCAGTGGTCATTGCACCCACCAGTAAAAGCGACCGGAGCGTGGCAATCATGCGTCCGTGGCAACAAGCAGCCAGTTCGGATCGTCCTTGCCCATCACACGGGCAAAGGTCCAGCTGTCCTTTTGGCGTTTCACGGTGTTGGGGCTGCCTTCGACGATATCGCCACCGCGATCCCGAACGACCGATGTCAGTTCACCCACGAATTTCATGGTGATCTCGGCCTGATTGGTATCCTTGTCGAATTTCACATCCGTCAGGGTCGTCTCTCGGACACCGATGAACTCGGCCTCGATCGTCAGGCCCTGATCTTCTCGTGCGGCGACGCCCGCAACGAAGGATTCAAAAACTTCTTCCGACAGGAATGGCTGGATCTCGTCCAGGTTGCCCTTCTCAAACCCCATCACGATCATTTCATAGGCACCGCGCGCACCCTGAACAAACTCGGTGACGGAAAAACCGGGTTCAACGCGTTTCATCGCCGCCAGCGTCTGTGCCAGCTCGCTGTCTTCCGGGACATGGTCTGTGATGTCATGATCCGGGCCGCCTTCGATCACTTCGAAATCGCGGCGCGACTTATGCGCTTCGGGCTGCTGCTGCACAGGTGGTTTCTCAAAACCTTCACGTGTGCCCAACACGCTCTTGAGGCGCAGGATCAGGAAAACGGCAATTCCGGCCAGGACCAGCAACTGGATCATGGGTTCGTTCATTTCATCCTCTTTTCAGAACCGCGGCTTTGTATACGCGGCCTCATGCCACTATGTAGGTGACCGTAGGTGGCAAGTCCACAGCCCGGCCTAAGGGAAAGGATAACGCAAATGTATCTGTTCTTGGCATTTTTGTTGGTGCCCATCATCGAGATCGCGCTGTTTATTCAGGTTGGCGGGTTGATCGGCTTGTGGCCAACCCTTGCCATCGTAGTGCTGACGGCGGTTTTGGGCACTGTTTTGGTGCGGACACAAGGTCGCATGGCGTTGGGAAACCTGCAACGGTCGTTTGCCGAACTGGACGACCCGACCGAGCCGCTGGCTCATGGTGCGATGATCCTGTTGTCGGGCGCTTTGTTGCTTACACCGGGATTCTTCACTGATGCCATTGGATTTGCGTTGCTTGTTCCCGGCGTGCGGGTTGCGGTTTTCAGGTATCTCAGATCGAAAGTCACCGTTACCCAGTTTCAGATGGGCCAAGGCCCCGGTTTTCAGTCTCGGGGAAATCCGTTCGATCAGGGTGACATCATAGATGGTGACTTTACCGAGGTCCGCCCAAAAAATGATCCGTCAAAGCCGTCTAAATGGGTGGAAGGCCCCCACCGGCATTGAGGTGCCGCGCCCAACTTGATAAGCAGTGGCGAATTTCATTTTTGGAGTAGATCCATGGCCGAAGAAAAAGCTGCAGAAAACACTGCGGCCAAAGCCGCCCCGCAAGTTCAGATGCGTGTTCTGGGGCAGTTCATCCGCGACATGTCCTTTGAGAACGTTATGGCCCAGAAGGGTGTTTCCGGTGACGTACAGCCCGAAATCGCGGTTCAGGTGAATCTGGATGCCAAGAAGCGCCCGGCTGACCACCAGTTCGAAGTGTCGATCAAGCTGAACCTGACATCCAAAGCCAAAGGCCTGGAAGACGTTCTGTTCCTGTGTGAACTGGACTATTGCGGCCTGTTCCACGTGGAAGGTGTGCCGGAAGACCAGCTGCACCCGTTCCTGATGATCGAATGCCCGCGGATGCTGTTCCCGTTCCTGCGCCGCATCGTCAGCGACATCACCCGTGACGGCGGTTTCCCACCGGTGAATCTGGACAATATCGATTTCGTCGCCCTGTACCGCAACGAATTGATGCGTCGTCAGGCCGAACAGTCCCAGAAGACAGACGCCTGAGGGTTTGGCCCGTGCCTGACGGGTTCAGGTGCGGGTCCATAGGGCATTTTCGCCCAGTTTTTCTATGAATGCATCATGTGCCGCGCGTTCATCCTCGGTAATACGAGACGGCAGTGGCGTTGCTCGTGGTGCCGGTCGCCAATCATCGCTGCCGCCTGCCACGGATGATGCAGATGTTGACAGTCCAAAATCGGGCTGTCGTCCTCCGATCAGCTCAAGATAAACCTCGGCCAGGATTTCAGAGTCGAGCAACGCGCCGTGCAGCACACGGTTCGAGTTGTCAATATTGAAGCGACGGCAAAGCGCATCCAGTGAGGCCGGCGAACCGGGAAACCGTTTGCGCGCAATCGCCAGCGTATCCAGCGCCTGTTCCATCGGGATGAGCGGGGCACCCATCCATTTCAGTTCGGCATTCAGGAACTTCATGTCGAAAGATGCATTGTGGATCACCAGCCGCGCATCGCCGACGAATTCGCGAAAAGCGTGACCGACCTTGGCAAAAACCGGTTTGTCTTTCAGCGTCACTTCACCCTTTTCCGGCGGACGTGGGTTTTCCAACAGGTCCGGGCCGATGCCATGCACGCCAAATGCCTCTTCCGGCATCGAACGTTCGGGGTTGATGTAGACGTGATAAGTCTCACCCGTTGCGACGTGGTTCCACAGTTCAACGGCGCCGATTTCCACGATCCGATCACCGCTTTCGGGATCGAAACCCGTGGTTTCGGTGTCGAGTACAATTTCACGCATCTGCCATCCCCGCCCGTATTTGCCTGACCACATCCTGCACCTGCGCGCGGGCGTGGTCCAGAGTGTCGGTCACGATGACGTAATCCGACCGCGCGCATTTTTCTTCATTCGGCATCTGCTTGGCGCGGATTTGCTCGAACTGCGCCTCGGTCATTGTACCACGTTCCATGACACGCCGCTTTTGCTCGTTGGCCGGGATCGAAACACAAGCCACCGCGTCCATCGCCACGTCACCGCCCGTTTCAAACAAAAGCGGAATGTCGAAGACCAGGATGTCGTTTGTCGCGGCTTCACGAAATGCTGCGCGGTCAGCAGCGACCAGAGGGTGGACGATGGCTTCGATGGCCTTCAGCGCAGCAGGATCGGCCGCAATTATCTGTTTCAGCGCCTCCCGGTTGACCGCACCGTCCTGAATGGCCGACGGAGACAATCGTTCCATGGGGCCAACGGCCGCGCCCCCCCTGGAATACAGGCGATGCACCGCCGCGTCCGCATCCCACAAGGCACAACCTTCTTCGACGAACATCTGCGCCGTTGTGCTTTTCCCCATGCCGATGGAACCGGTCAGGCCAAGCGCAAAACTCATGCCAAGGCCGCCGCATGTGCATCAGCATCAACTTCGGGGCGCACGCCGAACCAGCGTTCGAAACCGGGCACTGCCTGATGCAACAACATGCCCAGCCCATCGACTGCGGTGCATCCAGCCTGTTCAGCGGTTTGCAACAGGCGGGTTTTCAATGGCGCATAAACCAGATCCGTCACCACGGCACCGGGCTGCAACCCGTCAAGCGGAACCCGCAATTCCGGTTGGCCTTGCATGCCCAACGAAGTGGTGTTCACCACGAGTTCTGCGTTTTCGATGACATTTCCGGCCTGAACCCAATCCACCACGTGGATACGTTGACCGAATTCCTCTTTCAGATGATCCGCTCGGGCGCGGGTTCGGTTGGTCAGCAGGATTTCCGGAACACCCGCGTCAGACAATGCCTGCAACACGGCGCGCGCAGCCCCTCCGGCCCCGAATACAACAGCTGGCCCGTCCTTTGCGTTCCAGTCCGGCGCACCGGTGCGAAGATTCTCCATGAACCCGTACCCGTCAGTGTTATCCGCGTGGATCGAGCCATCTTCACGAAACACCAGAGTGTTCGCCGCACCTATCACCGTCGCACGGTCAGACGCATGATCCGCGATCTTCAAGGCGGCTTCCTTGTGGGGAACGGTCACATTGGCGCCGACAAAACCCGCCTTGGGCAGGGTGCGCAGCACAGTTTCCAGGTCGGCGGTGGCGACATCCATCGGGATGTAATGACCGGCAAGACCGTATGTCTTCAGCCAATGGCCATGCAGTTTGGGGGATCGTGAGTGACCAATGGGATGTCCAATCACACCGGCCAAAGGAACCCGATAGTCCGTCATTGATCGATTACCCCTTTGACAGCCAGAAAGTTGAGCAGCTCCAACAGGGGCATACCCAAAACGTTAAAATAGTCGCCGTCAATGGTGGCGAACAGGCGGACACCTTCTTCCTCCAGCTTGTAGCCTCCGACGGCGTAGCGGATACTGCCCCAGTTTCGCGCCACGTAATCCTTCAGATAGGCGTCGGAACTGGCCCGCATCCGCAATCGTACCTGCCCCACATGCCGCCAGACCGGCTGAGCATTCTGATAGATCACCGCTGCGGACAAAAGCATGTGACGCTTGCCACGCATGGCTTTCAGCTGAGCCAACGCCTGTTCGGGGGTTTCCGGCTTTGACATCAGCTGACCGTCAAAATCCAAAACCTGATCACATCCCAGAACCATGGCACCGGGGTTTTTGTCGCTGACTTTCCGCGCCTTCATTTCTGCGAGTGTGTCGGCAATCTCTCGTGGAGATGCGTTTTCAGCCAGCAGGGCGCGTTTGGCCGTCTCTTCATCCACGCGCGCGGTTTGAACCACAAACGGTACGCCTGCATTTTCAAGCAGCTGCGCGCGAATGGCAGACCCGGAAGCAAGAAGAATGGGGACAGACATGTGGAAAACCCCGTGTGCAAATCATTGAGAGTTCAGGGGTGCTTTGTATGGTTTTCCGGTTGACACGCAACCCCGGGGATTTCGCGCCAGAGATCCCCGAGTCGCTCAAATCCCATCCCGTCCGGACAAGGATAAGTCAGTTTCTCTGGAAAAGCCCGATATCCCAAATTCTCCTACCAGTTATCCCCAAGTGGAACAAGGAATACTGATAATAAATAATTGATTTTAAATGTTAAAAATATCCACCAACAGAATCACATGAAAAATTCCGTGTTCTGTCCACCTGGGGAAAACACTTGTGTAAAAAAGTAATCCACGGATTTTACTCACCCTACAAAATCATCATCCTTTTTCTTTTCTTATTTTTTTATTAGGGAGGGTCCCGAACAACGCCCGGAGCCGAAATGACCGATCTTCTGTTCACTTTGTACCCATGGGTGAAATCGCTCCATATCATGGCGGTGATTTCGTGGATGGCGGGCCTGTTCTATCTGCCCAGGTTGTTTGTCTATCACGTCGAAAAGGCACAGGCCGTAGAAGGCGCACAGGACATTTTCTTTGAAATGGAAGAAAAGCTGCTGCGTGTGATCATGAGACCGGCGATGATCGTTGCGTGGGTTTGTGGTTTGATCATGGTGTTCACGCCGGGCATCGTGGGGTGGGATTGGAGCTGGCCTTGGGTCAAGGGCGCTGCCGTAATCGGCATGACCTGGTTCCATCACTGGCTGATGGCGCGACGCAAGGATTTTCTGGAAGGGCGAAACATGCTCAGTGGGCGGCAGTTTCGCATGATGAACGAGGTCCCGACCGTTTTGATGGTTGCCATCGTTCTGGCGGTTGTTCTGAAGTTCTGAGGGCCTGTTTGACTCCGCCCGGCACTGCGCTTATGTAGGGATCAACACGCCCGTCCGGGCGGCGTATCTTCCATACTGAAATTCCACTTCGTGCCGCACTGTCAGCGGTGAAGGTATATATCATGACAACCGAATCCCTGAATCTTGCTGATCTGAAAGCCAAAAGCCCCAAAGACCTTCTGGCGATGGCCGAAGAGCTGGAGATCGAAAACGCCTCGACCATGCGCAAGGGCGAGATGATGTTCCAGATCCTGCGCGAACGCGCTGATGAAGGCTGGACCGTTGGTGGCGATGGCGTGCTTGAAGTGCTTCAGGACGGTTTCGGCTTCCTGCGCTCGCCCGAGGCGAACTATCTGCCCGGCCCGGATGACATCTATGTCTCACCCGAGATGATCCGCCAGCACTCATTGCGGACAGGGGATACCGTAGAAGGCGAGATCAAAGCCCCGGATGAGAATGAGCGCTATTTCGCGCTGACGAAGGTGACCAAGATCAACTTCGAAGACCCGGAAAAGGCCAAGCACAAGATCCTGTTCGACAACCTGACGCCGCTTTATCCGGATGAGCGGCTGAAGATGGAAATCGAGGATCCGACCATCAAGGACAAGTCCGCACGGGTGATCGACCTGGTCGCGCCGATCGGCAAGGGCCAGCGGTCGTTGATCGTGGCGCCGCCGCGCACCGGTAAGACGGTGATCCTGCAAAACATCGCGCATTCGATCGAACGGAACCACCCGGAATGCTACCTGATCGTCCTGCTGATCGACGAACGCCCGGAAGAAGTCACCGACATGCAGCGTTCGGTAAAGGGGGAGGTGGTATCCTCGACCTTTGATGAACCAGCGACGCGCCACGTGGCCGTGTCGGAAATGGTCATCGAAAAAGCCAAGCGTTTGGTCGAACATAAACGAGATGTTGTTATTCTTCTTGATTCGATCACAAGACTTGGTAGGGCCTTTAACACAGTGGTCCCATCCTCGGGTAAAGTTCTGACCGGTGGTGTGGACGCAAACGCCCTGCAACGGCCCAAGCGTTTCTTTGGCGCGGCCCGAAACATTGAAGAAGGTGGTTCGCTGACCATCATCGCGACCGCGCTGATTGATACCGGCAGCCGGATGGACGAGGTCATCTTTGAAGAATTCAAAGGTACAGGTAACTCGGAAATCGTTCTGGATCGCAAGATCGCGGACAAGCGTGTGTTCCCGGCCATCGACATCCTCAAATCCGGAACGCGGAAAGAGGATCTTCTGGTCGACAAGGGTGATCTGGCCAAGACCTTCGTTCTGCGGCGTATCCTCAACCCGATGGGCACGACCGACGCAATCGAGTTCTTGTTGTCCAAGTTGAAGCAGACAAAGACAAACAGCGAATTCTTCGATTCCATGAACACCTGACACTGGACTTTAACTCTAGCGAGGCCTTCGAATGGATACGATATTCGCCTTGGCCAGCGCGCAGGGCAAAGCCGGGGTGGCGGTCATCCGCCTCTCGGGTCCGGACTCCCATTCAGCAGCAGCGCGCCTGACGGGTGGTGCGCTGCCAAAGCGTGGCATGGTCCTGCGCACTCTGACCGATCATGGCGGAGCACGTTTGGACGACGGATTGGTCTTGACCTTCCAGGCTCCGGCCAGTTTTACCGGTGAGGACGTGGCCGAGCTTCAGATTCATGGAAGCACCGCCTCTGTCAACGCCGTGTTGCGTTGCCTGTCGGATACGGAAGGATTGCGCATCGCTGAACCGGGTGAGTTCACACGCCGGGCACTGGAAAACGGCAAGATGGACCTGACTCAGGTTGAAGGCTTGGCCGATCTAATTGATGCAGAAACGGAAGCACAACGGAAGCAGGCTCAGACCATTCTGGCGGGCGAGCTGGGCACATTGGCCGAACGGTGGCGTCGGGATTTGATACGGGCTGCGTCCCTGTTGGAGGCTGTCATCGATTTTGCTGATGAAGAAGTTCCAACCGATGTGACGCCGGAAGTACGCGCGCTGATCCAAGGTGTCATGTCGGACCTTCATCGTGAAGCAGATGGCGTCAAGATTGCCGAGCGAATTCGTTCAGGGTTCGAGGTTGCGATCGTGGGCCTTCCAAATGCGGGAAAATCCACCCTTTTGAATGCCTTGGCAGGCCGTGAGGCGGCCATCACTTCGGAATATGCCGGGACCACGCGTGATGTGATCGAAGTTCGCATGGATCTGGCTGGTCTACCGGTGACCTTGCTGGATACGGCGGGGTTGCGACAGACCGAAGATCATGTCGAAAACCTGGGCATCGAGCTTGCGCGCAGCAGAGCGGAGGCCGCCGATCTTCGCGTTTTCCTGTCTGAAACACCGAAGGACCTGGGGGTGGAGATGCGGGAAGATGATATACATGTTTTGCCCAAAGCAGACCTTCGGGGGATCGGGGGAAAGGGTGTGTCAGGGAAAACAGGCCAGGGAATAGATGCGTTAGTAGACGATATATCGTGTGTTCTGCGTCAGCGAACCACTACCCATGGTATTGCAACTCGGGAACGTCACCGCATTGCAATCACCAGAGCATTGGACTCACTCACATCTGCAATCTCGGTTCTGGAATCAGGCCCAGACCTGTATGATATCGCAGCAGAGGAGCTGAGAACCGCCATTCGCGCCCTTGAATCCCTGGTGGGCAGAATAGACGTGGAAACTCTGTTGGATGAAATCTTCTCCAGCTTCTGTTTGGGAAAATAAGGAGTGTTTCACGTGAAACATTCGAAGTTTGATGTCATCGTCATCGGCGCAGGTCATGCCGGAACCGAGGCCGCTCATGCATCAGCCAGAATGGGCGCTACAACGGCGTTGGTGACGCTGTCTGCAACGGACATTGGCGTCATGTCCTGCAATCCAGCGATTGGCGGTTTGGGGAAAGGCCATCTTGTGCGTGAGATCGACGCCTTGGATGGCGTCATGGGTCGCGTGGCGGATCAGGCCGGCATTCAGTTTCGATTATTGAACCGTCGAAAGGGGCCCGCCGTTCAGGGGCCGAGAGCGCAGGCGGATCGCGCCCTTTATCGTCTTGCTATGCAACAGGTAACGGAGAAGCAGGATAACCTGTCCGTCGTTGTCGGCGAGGTTGTCGATTTCCTGATGAACGGCGAAAAGGTTGCAGGTGTTGTTCTTTCCGATGGATCAGAGCTTACCGCCCGCGCCGTTATTCTGACGTCCGGTACGTTTCTAAGGGGCGTCATCCATATCGGTGACGTGTCTCGCCCAGGCGGGAGAATGGGGGATCGGCCTTCCATCAAACTAGCTGAGCGGTTGGATGGATACGATCTTCCCATGGGGCGATTGAAAACCGGCACACCGCCGCGTCTGGACGGGCGGAGCATTGATTGGTCCGATCTTGAAAGGCAGGATGGCGACGATGAACCAACCCTGTTTTCTTTCATGTCGAATTCCGTTGTCGCGCCCCAGATTTCTTGCGGAATTACGCATACAAACGCGCGAACACATGAGATCATTGCGGCGAATCTTTCGAAATCTGCCATGTATGGCGGTCACATCGATGGGGTAGGCCCGCGTTATTGCCCGTCGATCGAAGACAAGATCGTACGCTTCGCCGACAAGGAATCGCATCAAATCTTCCTTGAACCCGAAGGGGTCAACGACCACACAATCTATCCGAACGGAATATCGACATCTCTGCCCCAAGACGTTCAGCTGGACTATGTGCGGTCAATCAAAGGCTTGGAAAATGCAGAGATTCTGCAACCGGGATATGCAATCGAATACGACTATGTTGATCCGCGTGTCCTGAGCGCTTCCTTATCCTTGCCGGCTGTTCCCGGACTATATCTAGCGGGCCAGATAAATGGGACCACAGGATATGAGGAAGCCGCGGCTCAGGGCATGGTGGCGGGCCTCAATGCGGCGTTGGAGACCCAAGGGCGGGAGCCCATCCAATTTAAACGATCCGACAGTTATATTGGCGTAATGATCGATGATTTGACAACTCGAGGAGTTGCCGAACCTTACCGCATGTTCACGTCGCGAGCGGAGTTCCGGCTATCTCTGCGTGCCGACAATGCTGATCAACGGCTGACACCGCTTGGTTTGGAATTGGGCTGCGTCGGAGAAGGGCGCAAGGTTCAGTTCGAAGATAAAATGAACCAACTTGAGAGTGTGAAGTCGAAGCTAACGGAACGCACTTATACGCCCAAGGAAGTTCTCGCTGCCGGTATAAACGTTAATCAGGACGGAAACCGTAGGGATGGGATGGCAATTCTGGCATTCCCTGATACCTCGTTTGAAGATTTGTTGCCTCTCGTTCCTGATTTGCAGGACGTTGACCCAAAAATCAGGCTCCAGATCGAGCGGGACGCCTTGTATGCCAACTACATTGCCAGACAAAAGCGGGACGTCGAAGCAATGAAGCGGGATGAATCCTATGTCATACCGCATGAGTTCGATTATTTTGCCTTGGACGGCCTGTCGTCGGAGATGAAACAGAAGCTGTCGCAAGCGAAGCCCGCAAATATCGCACAGGCAAGCCGTGTCGAGGGCGTAACTCCGGCAGCGCTGACGCTCGTTCTGGCAAAACTGCGCCGGGATCAAAGAGCTCGTCAGGCATGATGGTTGAATACTCGAAGTTTGAGGATATGAATGTTTCACGTGAAACATTTGATCGCCTCGTGACCTATGTTGATCTGGTGAAGCGCTGGAATCCTAAGATCAACCTCGTGTCGAAGAACAGTTTGGAGCATATCTGGGACCGGCATATTCTGGATTCGGTGCAAGTCTATCGGTGCGCTGACAGGTTTGACACCTGGGCAGACCTGGGAAGCGGAGGCGGATTCCCCGGTATGGTCTGCGCCATCATCGCTGCGGAGGAAAACCCAGGTGCCGCATTCAATATGATCGAGAGCGACCAGCGGAAATCAGCTTTCTTGCGCAGCGTTGCGCGGGAATGCGGCATAAAATGCACAGTGATTTCAAAAAGGATTGAATCAGTTGATCCTTTGGCTGCAAACATAGTTTCCGCCCGAGCGCTGGCTGACTTGCGCACACTGTTATCCTTTTGTGACAGGCATTTACACACCAACGGGACAGCGTTGTTGCCCAAAGGCGCAAATTGGAAAAAAGAGCTGGAAAACGCACGTGAGGAATGGAATTTCGAAGCTGAGGCGATTACAAGTTTAACTGAACCTCAAGCCGTTATCCTTAAGATAAATGGAGTATCACGTGGTTGATTTGTCTCGACCTTCAGGGCCTCGGATAATTGCTGTTGCCAATCAGAAGGGTGGGGTCGGAAAAACAACCACAGCAATCAACCTTGCAGCGGGTTTGGCTGAATCCCGGTGTCGGGTCCTGGTGGTTGACCTTGACCCGCAGGGGAACGCTTCGACAGGTTTGGGTGTCGAAGATCGAGACTGGACAACTTATGATCTGATCCTTGACGACGCGCCATTGGAGGCCGTCGTTCAGGAGACGGAAATCGAAGGTCTTTTCGTTGTTCCGGCGACCGTTGATCTGAGTTCCGCCGATATTGAACTGATCTCCAACGAAAAACGCAGCTATCTTTTGCATGATGCTTTGAGGCAGCCAGCCATAGATGCGTTTGAACTGGATTTTGTGCTTATCGACTGCCCGCCGTCCTTAAACTTGCTGACCGTGAATGCAATGGTTGCGTCGCATTCGGTGCTTGTTCCGCTGCAAAGCGAGTTCTTTGCCCTTGAAGGGCTTTCACAACTGATGCTGACGATTCGAGAGGTCCGCCAAACGGCGAATCCAGATCTGAGAATCGAAGGTATTGTGTTGACCATGTATGACAACCGCAACAACTTGTCCCGTCAGGTTGAAAAGGACGCGCGTGACAATCTGGGTGAGATGGTTTTTAAAACGAAGATACCCAGAAATGTGCGGGTCAGCGAAGCGCCGTCATATGCGCTGCCTGTTTTGCAATATGACTCGGGATCGCTTGGGGCCATGGCCTACCGGCATCTTGCTCGTGAGATCTTGCACAAGAACAATAAGACCGCTGCCTGAGCGGGAACGAGGAGGGCGACATGAGCGCCAAGAAAGCAAAGTCCAGAGGTTTGGGGCGGGGGTTGTCTGCCCTTATGGCGGATGTGAATCCTGAATCAGATGGCCGGATTTCAACGGATGCGCGCAGACCGGATCTGAAAGTCCCGATTGAAAAGTTGAAAGCCAACCCCAACCAGCCGCGCCGGACATTCATGCCCGAGCAGTTGGACGAGCTGGCAGCGTCGGTCAAGGAAAAAGGTATCATTCAGCCGTTGATCGTTCGCGCGACGGGGCCCGATGAATACGAAATCGTCGCGGGGGAACGCCGTTGGCGCGCGGCGCAGATGGCGCAGCTGCATGATATCCCGGTTATTGTACGTGATTTCGATGATACGGAAGTGTTGGAAGTTGCGATTGTCGAAAACATCCAACGCGCGGATCTGAATGCGGTGGAAGAGGCCGCCGGTTACAAGCAGTTGATGGACCGATTTGGTCATACACAGGAAAAGCTTGCCGAGGCCCTGGGCAAAAGCCGCAGCCACATCGCAAATCTTTTACGGCTTCTGTCCTTGCCGCTGGATGTGCAAACCCTTGTTATTGAAGGTAAATTGTCTGCGGGGCACGCCAGGGCACTGATTACGGCGGAAAATCCGTCGGAGCTTGCGAAACAGATCGTCAAGGATGGCTTGTCGGTGCGCGCAACCGAGGCTTTGGTCAAAAAACAGCAGCAAGGCAGTGCCGAGCGTTCTGCACCCCGCTCCAGAAATCTGGATGCCGGAAAGGATGCAGACACACGTGCCTTGGAAAAAGACCTGTCCGCGATCCTGGCGATGAAAGTGTCAATCAATCACAAGGCCGGAACGGAAACGGGACAAGTTGTTCTGACCTACGAAAATCTGGATCAGCTGGACGACTTGTGCGCCAAGCTCAGCCGTTAGGACGTGACCAGATAAAGATCATGACACCGCCCAGCACAACCGCCTGAATGATCAACACGAAAAGCGGTGCTGACAGCAAAACAGAGAGTCCGAAAACGGCGGCGATCGAGACGGTTGCCGCCTTTTTTGCGGCTGGTCGAATGGCGCCGGAGCTTTGCCAATCAAGAATCAGTGGCCCAAAAAGGTTATGGGTCACAAGCCAGTTGTGCAGCCGCGAGGATGAGCGGGCGAAGAAAAACGCGGCAAGCAGAAGAAAAGGCACCGTAGGAAGAAGGGGCAGGACAACCCCAACAGCCGCCATGGCAACACAAAGCAATCCCAGTCCGGCCCAAAGATACTGCATGCTCAGTCCAACAGCTCCCGGATGACTGCGTTCAATACGGCGCGCCCTTCTGATGTGGCGATGAGGCGCCCGTTGCTGCGCCGAACCATGTTGATTTCGGTCAGATGATCTATGGTTTCAGAGGGAAGAGAGCGGCCAGACAAACTTTGCCACCTGTCCATATCTAGTCCCTCAGTAATTCTCATACCCATCATAAGGTATTCATTTGCCTGATCTTCAAGGGGCAACGCGCTGCGGTTCTTTTCACCATTGCCTTGATTGGCGGCATCAAGCCAACGCTGGGGGTTCAGATAGGTTTCGGTCGCGTATTTCCGACCATTCAGGGTAATCCTCCCATGGGCGCCGGGGCCGATGCCGACATAATCGCCGTATCGCCAGTAAATCAGGTTGTGCTGCGATTCTGCGCCGGGGCGGGCATGGTTCGAAACCTCATAGGCCGGCAAGCCATGTGCTTCGCATATTTCCTGCGTGGCCAGATACATGTCGGCGGCACTGTCATCTTCGGGCAAGCCGCGTAACTTACCGACGGCGTATCGATCCCCAAAGGCCGTCCCGTCTTCGATCGTCAATTGATAGAGCGACAGGTGGTCGATGGCCATCGATAGCGCTTGGGTCAGTTCCTCTTGCCAGGCGTCCAGTGTCTGGTGTTGGCGCGCATAGATCAGGTCAAAGCTGACCCGGTTGAAACAGTTGCGGGCGATGTCAAAGGCGGCGCGGGCCTCTGCCGCGGTGTGGATGCGGCCCAGCCGCCTCAGGTCTTCGTCATTCATTGCCTGAATGCCCATCGAAACCCGGTTCACGCCCGCATCGCGATAGGCGGCGAACCGCCCGGCCTCGACCGAACCGGGATTGGCCTCGAGGGTGATTTCCATGTCATTGGCGGGCCGCCACAGGGCGCGGGCGGTGTCGATCACGGCGGCCACGGTTTCGGGCGCCATCAGCGACGGGGTGCCGCCGCCAAAGAAGATCGTGTTCAGAACCCGATCGGGCGTTTCGGCAGCGGATCGGTGAAGCTCGGACAGATAGGAGTCAAGCCATTGTTTTTGATCAATATTTTTGGAAACATGGCTGTTGAAGTCGCAATAGGGGCATTTGGCCTCGCAAAAAGGCCAATGCACGTACAGGCCAAAGCCCCCGTTGCGCCAATCATCCGCCAAAGCAGCCTTTCACGAACATTTCCACCGCGCGACCGCGATGGCTGATCTTGTTCTTTTCCCAGCGATCCATCTCGGCAAAGGTAATGTCGTAGCCGTCGGGGACAAACATCGGGTCATAGCCGAACCCATCCTTGCCGCGGATCGGCCAGACCAGATGACCGGGCGCGACGCCTTCGAACACCTCGTCGTGCCCGTCGGGCCAGGCCAGAACCAATGTGCAGCGGAATTGGGCCGTGCGGGGATGCGGTGCGTTTTTTGCTTCAAGCTCATCATGGGCGCGGGTCATGGCCATCAGAAAATCGCGGCCATTTCCGGTTTCGGCCCAATCAGCCGTGTACACGCCCGGCGCTCCGTTCAGCGCGTCGATGGTGATCCCGGAATCGTCCGACAGGGCGGGCAGTCCGGTGGCCTGTGCGGCGGAGTGAGCCTTTATCCGGGCGTTGCCGACAAATGTGTCCTCGGTCTCTTCCGGCTCGGGCAGGTCCATCTCGGCCGCGCCCACGACCGTCACGCCAAAGGGCTCGAGCAGATGCGCCATCTCCTCAAGCTTGCCTTTGTTGTGGGTGGCGACCAGCAACCTGTCGCCGTCGAACTTGCGGGTCATGCGGTGGCGGCCTTTTGCGCGGCCGCCAGTTCGGACACGCCTTTTTCCGCCAGATCCATCAGTTGATCCATTTGGGCGCGGCTGAAGACCGAGCCTTCGGCGCTCATCTGCACTTCGATCAGTTTGCCGGATCCGGTCATGATGAAGTTGCCATCTACGCCCGCTTCGCTGTCTTCGGGGTAATCAAGGTCCAGCACCGGCTGACCTGCATAAATGCCACAGGACACGGCCGCGACCGGATCAACCAGCGGGTCCGAGATCACGTCGCCGGTCTTCATCAGCTTGTTCACCGCCAGCCGCAGCGCGACCCAGCCGCCGGTGATTGACGCGCAGCGGGTGCCGCCATCGGCCTGGATCACATCACAGTCCACGGTGATCTGACGCTCGCCCAGAGCAACCCGATCGACGCCGGCGCGCAGGGCGCGGCCGATCAGGCGCTGGATTTCGACCGTGCGGCCCCCTTGTTTGCCCGCGGCCGCCTCGCGCCGCATCCGCGTATTGGTGGCACGGGGCAGCATGCCGTATTCGGCTGTGACCCATCCCAGGCCCGAGCCCTTGATAAACGGCGGCACGCGATCTTCGATCGTAGCGGTGCACAGAACATGCGTGTCGCCCATTTTGATCAGGCAGGAACCTTCGGCATGTTTCGTGACTCCCGTCTCGATTGAAACGGCGCGCATTTCACTTAAATCTCTTCCAGAGGGTCGCATCGGAATTCCTTTGTTTGCTGGGTTGGGGATAACGCCCCGCAGCGTTACGATGCAACCCCGATTGACCTTTCATTTGCCTGCTATTTAATGACAAACGAGCAGGGGAACACGGATGAGCGAAGCGAGCAAGATTCTGGACGAGATGAACGACCGGTCACGCGAAGTGTTCCGGCTGATTGTCGAGAGCTATCTGGAAAGCGGAGAGCCCGTCGGCAGCCGTACTTTGACGCGTACGTTGTCAGAAAAAGTCAGCGCTGCAACTGTCCGCAATGTGATGCAGGATCTGGAATTTCTGGGCCTTCTGGATAGCCCCCATGTCAGCGCCGGCCGAATCCCGACGCAGCAAGGCCTGCGAATGTTTGTGGACGGATTGCTTGAGGTCGGCGACCTGGGTGCCGATGACCGGCAGAAACTGGAGCAGACTTTAGGCTCTAACACGGGTGATGTTGGTGGAATGCTGGACCGTGTCGGCTCTGCCTTGTCACACGTGACACAAGGGGCCTCGCTGGTTCTGACGCCCAAGCATGAATCGGAAATCAAACATATCGAATTTGTTTCTCTGGGCCATGATCGGGCTTTGGTGGTTTTGGTTTTCTCGGACGGACATGTGGAAAACCGGCTGTTCGCGCCGCCACCTGGGCAAACGCCAAGTTCCATGCGCGAGGCCGCGAATTTCCTGAACGCACTTATCGAGGGGCGGACACTCAGCGAAGTGCGGCGGCAAATGCAGACGCAGATCGATGCGCGCAAGCAGGAAATCGACACTCTGGCCCGTGAGATGGTCGAAAGCGGAATGGCCGTTTGGGACGGAGACGGAAGCGACTCGGCCCGTTTGATCGTGCGCGGGCGCGCGAATCTGTTGAACGAACCCGGTCAGGCCGAAGAACTTGACCGCATCCGCACCCTGTTCGATGACCTTGAGCGCAAGCGAGACATCGCCGAATTCCTTGAATTGACCGAAGAAGGCGAGGGTGTGCGCATTTTTATCGGGTCTGAGAACAAACTTTTCTCACTTTCGGGTTCCTCTTTGGTGGTGTCTCCTTATATGAACGCTGATCGAAAGATAATCGGTGCGGTGGGGGTTATCGGACCCACACGTCTGAATTATGGGCGGATCGTACCGATCGTGGATTATACGGCGCAACTGGTCGGCAAGCTGATTTCCGACCGGAGCTAGAGGGTAAAAGATGGCAGAGCCGAAGAACGAAGATTTTCTGGACGATATCGCAACCGCCGAGGCCGAAGAGCTGGCCGAAGAGCTGATGGATATCAGCGAAGAAGAACTGGAACTGGACGCGCTGCGGGCCGAACGGGATGACTATAAAGACAAGTTCATGCGCGCGCTGGCGGATGCCGAAAACATGCGCAAGCGCAGCGACAAGGCGCGCCGCGATGCGGAACAGTATGGCGGGTCCAAGCTGGCCCGCGATATGCTGCCCGTCTATGACAACATGAAGCGCGCCCTTGAAGCTGCGACGGATGAGCAGAAAGAAGTGGCTGCTGGTTTGCTGGAAGGCGTCGAATTGACCATGCGCGCTTTGAAGGACGTGTTCCAGAAGCACGGAATCGAAGTGATCACACCCGAAGTGGGCGACCGGTTTGATCCGAACGTGCATGAGGCCATGTTCGAGGCACCTGTTCCCGGAACCAAGGCAGGAGACATCATTCAGGTGTCCGCCGAAGGGTTCATGTTGCACGATCGTCTGCTGCGCCCGGCACAGGTGGGCGTGTCGTCAACCCCGGCAAGCTGATACGCGCCCAAGGGCACGGCCTTCGGCGAGAGTATTTGGGAAAAGATGAAGGGGCGGTCAGGATCTGGCCGCCTCTTTCAGTTTGTAGATCAGATCGAGGGCTTCGCGCGGGGTCAGGTCGTCCGGCAGGATCTGGTCCAGCATATCGGTGACGGGCGACGCCTTCGGGACCGGCGGCGGGGGTGGTGCGGCGGAAAACAGCGGCAGATCGTCGATCAGCGCCTTCTGCTTGCCGCCCTCACGTTCCGTTTTCTCCAACTGGTCCAGAACCACGCGGGCGCGTTCGACCACGGATGCGGGCAGCCCGGCCAATTGCGCGACCTGCACGCCATAGGAGCGGTCGGCGGCGCCCTTGTGGACCTCGTGCAGGAATATCACCTCGCCGTCCCATTCCTTGACCGCGACGGTGGCGTTTTCGACGCCCTCCAGCTTGCCGGCCAGCGCGGTCAGCTCGTGGTAATGCGTGGCAAACAGCGCGCGGCAGCGGTTGGCGACGTGCAGATGTTCCAGCGTGGCCCAGGCGATGGACAGGCCGTCATAGGTGGCGGTGCCACGCCCGATTTCGTCGAGGATCACCAGCGCCCGGTCATCGGCCTGGTTGAGGATGGCCGCGGTTTCCACCATCTCGACCATGAATGTCGACCGGCCCCTTGCCAAATCGTCAGAGGCGCCCACGCGGCTGAAAAGCTGGCTGACCACGCCGATATGAGCTTGCTCGGCCGGGACGTAGCTGCCCATCTGGGCCAACAGGGCGATTAGCGCATTCTGGCGCAGGAAGGTCGACTTACCGGCCATGTTCGGACCGGTCAGCAGCCAGATGGCGGCGCCGTCCTCGGCGCTGAGGTCGCAGTCATTGGCGATGAAGGCATCACCGGACTGCTGGCGCAGCGCGTGCTCTACCACCGGATGCCGACCGCCCTGAACACTGAACGCCCGGGAGGCGTCTACCTGTGGTCTGCACCAGTTTTCTCCGCGGGCCAGATCTGCCAGCGCGGTGGTCTGATCCAGTTCGGCCAGCCCTCGGGCGGCTTGATTAAGTCGCGCAGCGAAGCTCAAAATCTCATCAGAAAGCCTTTGATAGAGCCTTTTTTCGATCTCAAGAGCCAGGTTGCCGGCGTTCAGGATGCGGGTTTCGATCTCGCTGAGCTCAACCGTGGTGAACCGCACCTGGTTGGCGGTGGTCTGGCGGTGGATATAGGTCTCGCTGAAGGGCGGGTTCAGCATCTTTTCGGCATGGGTGGCCGTGGTTTCGATGAAATAGCCCAGCACGTTGTTGTGCTTAATTTTCAGCGAGGCGATGCCGGTGTGTTCGGCGTATTTCTGCTGAAACCCGGCAATGACCGAGCGGCCTTCGTCCCGCAGGGTGCGGGCCTCGTCCAGTTCGGCGTCAAAGCCCGGCGCGATGAAGCCGCCATCGCGCGCCAGCAGCGGCGGGTCGGCGACCAGCGCCTGATCCAGCAGGTCGAGCAGATCGTCGAATCCCACAAGGTTCTGCACCGCAGTCGCCAGCAGCACCGGCAGGTCTTGACCTTCGCAAATCCCGGCGATCGCTGCGGCTTGGGTCAGCCCGTTGCGGATGGCGGCCAAGTCGCGCGGGCCGCCTCGGTCCAGCGACAGGCGCGACAAGGCGCGGTCCAGATCGGGCGTCTTGCGGAGCGCCTCGCGCAGATCGGCGGTGATCAGGCTGTCCTGGGCGGCAAAATCGACCGCGTCCAGCCGCGCGTGGATGACATCCAGATTGCGCGAGGGGCTGGACAGGCGTTGTTCCAGCAGGCGCGCACCGCCCGGGGTTACGGTCCGGTCCACCACCGACAGCAGCGATCCGGCCCGCCCGCCCGACAAAGATCGTGTCAGTTCAAGGTTGCGGCGGGTGGCCGCGTCGATCTGCACGACGCGATCTTCGGATTCTTTCAGCGGCGTTTGCAACAGGGGCAATTTGCCCTTCTGTGTGATCTCCAGATAATCGATCAGCGCGCCCATCGCGGACACTTCGGCGCGTCCAAAGCTTCCGAACGCGTCCAGCGCGCCCACGTGAAACAACCCGCAGATGCGTTTTTCAGCCGCCGTGCTGTCAAAACTCGCCCGTCCGACAGGGGTGAGAGAAATACCCAAATCGCGGACCGGCTCATTCAGTTTTTCCTGCACGTTGTCTGCCACGATCAGTTCCGACGGGGCCAGCCGGGCCAGCTCGGGGCTCAGCCGGACCGAGGTCAGCGGCATCACGTGAAACGCCCCGGTCGATATGTCCGCCCAGGCCAGCGCGGCCTCGTCGCGCACCTCGGCATAGGCGGCCAGAAAGTTGTGGCGGCGCGCCTCCAGCAGAGCGTCCTCGGTCAGGGTGCCGGGGGTGACAAGGCGCACCACATCGCGCTTTACCACCGATTTAGAGCCTCTTTTCTTGGCCTCGGCCGGGCTTTCCATCTGTTCGCAGACGGCGACGCGAAAGCCCTTGCGGATCAACGTCAGCAGATAGCCTTCGGCCGAATGCACCGGCACGCCGCACATCGGAATATCTTCGCCATTGTGTTTGCCGCGTTTGGTCAGGGCGATGTCCAGTGCCTCGGCGGCGTTCACGGCGTCTTCAAAGAACATCTCGTAGAAATCGCCCATGCGGTAAAACAGCAAGGCATCCGCGTGGGCCTCTTTGATTTCCAGATATTGCGCCATCATCGGCGTGACGTTGGACAAGGCTGCTCCCCTCTGGCGTATTCCGGCGCGACCTTACAAACCCGGCCCCTGCGACGAAAGGTGAAAACGTATTGTCGTTGAGACGCGCCTTTGCCTGCGCTATGAGGCAAAAGCCCAACAGATGTAAAGAAACGACATATCCGATGCCCAAAGCGAAGATCACCAAAGAAGAGGCGCTGGCCTTTCACCTCGACCCGACCCCCGGCAAGTGGGAGGTGCAGGCCACCGTCCCGATGACCACGCAGCGGGATCTGTCATTGGCCTACAGCCCGGGTGTGGCCGTCCCATGTGAAGCCATCGCCGAGGCGCCGGAAACCGCGTATGACTATACCAACAAGGGCAATCTTGTCGCTGTGATCTCGAACGGAACGGCGGTTCTGGGTCTTGGCAACCTTGGTGCGCTGGGCTCGAAACCGGTGATGGAGGGGAAATCCGTTCTGTTCAAGCGGTTCGCCGACGTGAACTCGATCGATATCGAGCTGGACACCGAAGACCCGGATGAATTCTGCCGCGCGGTCCGACTGATGGGGCCGACCTTCGGCGGTATCAACCTGGAAGACATCAAGGCGCCCGAATGTTTCATCATCGAACAGCGCCTGAAAGAAGAGATGGACATCCCCGTCTTTCACGACGACCAGCACGGCACGGCCGTGATCTGTGCGGCCGGGCTGATCAACGCGCTGCATATCTCGGGCAAGAAGATCGAGGATGTGAAGATCGTTTTGAACGGGGCCGGGGCGGCGGGGATCGCCTGTATCGAATTGCTCAAGGCGATGGGCGCGCGGCACGAAAACTGCATCGTCTGCGACACAAAGGGTGTGATCTATCAGGGCCGGACCGAGGGCATGAACCAGTGGAAATCGGCACATGCGATCACCACGGATCTGCGGACTCTGGAAGAGGCCATGAAGGGCGCGGACGTGTTTCTGGGCGTGTCGGTCAAGGGCGCGGTCACGCAGGAGATGGTCGCAAGCATGGCCGATAATCCGGTGATCTTCGCCATGGCCAACCCCGATCCGGAAATCACCCCGGAAGAGGCGCACGAGGTCCGTGTGGACGCCATCGTGGCGACCGGACGCAGCGATTATCCGAACCAGGTCAACAACGTTCTGGGCTTTCCCTATTTGTTCCGCGGCGCGCTGGACATTCACGCCCGCGCCATCAATGACGAGATGAAGATCGCCTGTGCCCATGCACTCGCCAATCTGGCGCGCGAAGATGTACCGGATGAGGTCGCGATGGCTTATGGCAAATCGCTGACCTTCGGGCGCGACTACATCATTCCCACGCCGTTTGATCCGCGCCTGATCCACCGTATCCCGCCCGCTGTTGCCAAGGCAGGAATGGATACCGGCGCAGCCCGCCGTCCGATCATCGACATGGACGCTTATGAGCTGAGCCTGAAGTCCCGGATGGACCCGACCGCAAGCATCCTGCGCGGGCTGAACGCCCGGGCGCGACAGGCGCAAAGCCGCATGATTTTTGCCGAGGGCGATGATCCCCGCGTGCTGCGTGCCGCCGTCATGTACCAACGTTCAGGCTTTGGTAAGGCGCTCGTGGTCGGTCGGGCGGATGATGTCAAAGACAAGCTGGAAGCCACCGGTCTTGGCGATGCTGTGCGGGAAATCGAGGTTGTGAACGCTGCCAACACCGCGCATCTCGAGACCTATTCGAATTTCCTCTATGAGCGTTTGCAGCGTAAAGGCTTTGACCGCAAGGATATTCACCGACTGGCCGCGCGGGACCGCCATGTGTTCTCATCCCTGATGCTGGCCCATGGCCACGGAGACGGGTTGGTCACAGGTGCAACACGAAAATCGGCACACGTAATTGATCGTATCAATCATGTGTTCGATGCCGATGCCGCCCATGGTGCTGCCGGTGTGACGGCACTTCTGCATAAAGGCCGGATCGTTCTGATCGGCGATACACTGGTGCATGAATGGCCGGATGAAAACGATTTGGCCAACATTGCCGAGCGTTCCGCAGCAGTGGCCCGACATATGGGTCTGGAGCCCCGGGTTGCTTTTGTCAGCTTCTCGACATTTGGATACCCGGTTTCGGAACGTGCCGAGAAGATGCACCGAGCGCCGGCGGTTCTGGACCAGCGCGGTGTCGATTTCGAGTATGAGGGCGAAATGACAGTGGATGTTGCCCTGAACGTGGATCAGCAAGCGGCTTATCCGTTTTCACGCCTGACTGGGCCTGCGAACATCCTGATCGTCCCTGCGCGGCACTCAGCGTCGATTTCGACCAAGCTGATGCAGGAAATGGGCGGTGCCACCGTGATCGGGCCGATCCTGTCGGGCGTCGACAAGCCGATTCAGATTTGCTCGACCGTCTCAACCGCGAACGATATTCTGAACATGGCCATTCTGGCCTCGTGCGACATCGGATAAGCCATGACAATCTGGAACCTCGGCTCGATCAACGCGGATATGGTTTATGACCTGCCGCATCTGCCTGCGCCAGGGGAAACTCTGGCCGCCCACGGGCTGGACCGGTTCCTTGGCGGAAAAGGTGCCAATATGTCAGTGGCGGCTGCGCGGGCCGGATCACGCGTCAGCCATATTGGCGCCGTTGGGCATGATGGGCGCTGGGCGAAGGATCGACTGACGGAATATGGCGTGGACACACGCTATATCTCTGAGGTGGATCTGCCGACCGGACACGCGATCATTGCGGTGGACGCCGAGGGTGAGAACCTGATCATCCTCTATCCGGGGGCCAACCATGCCTTGGATGTCAGACATCTGGGGCGGGCTCTGTCATCGGCAAGTACCGGTGATCTGCTGATCTTGCAGAATGAAACCAATGCGCAAGTCGAAGCCGCGCAGTTCGGGCGTAAACTTGGATTGACCGTGTGTTATGCCGCCGCGCCGTTTCAGGCACAGGCGGTTCAGGCAGTTTTGCCCTATCTGGATTTCCTGATCCTGAACGAGATCGAGGCCGAACAGTTGCGGCAGGAAACCGGGATGGGTGCGGCTGATCTGCCTGTGCGGCATGTCATTGTCACGCTGGGCTCAAAAGGTGCCAGGTATTTGCAGCAGGGCAATGACCCGGTGGAATTTTCGGCCCACAAGGTGCAGGCCGTGGATACCACCGGGGCAGGTGATACTTTTACCGGCTACGTACTGGCTGGAATGGATCGGGGAATGCCGATGGAACAGGCCATTCTGCAAGCGAACCGCGCCGCTGCCTTGATGGTCACGCGGCACGGGACCGCGGATGTCATTCCCGATCTGAGAGAAGTGCGCGACGCGACCTTCGATTAAGAACCGGCAAAAGGCGCATCTGAACCCCAAAGCTGTTTGACACGCGCGTCACGGCCACAGGCTTTGCGATATGCTTTATAGGCGTTTTGCTGACGTTTGGGCCCAAAGCGGGTAAAGATCAGCTTGTTCCCTTTGTAGTAATCCTGATGATAGGCCTCGGCAGGGTAAAACGTGCCCGCGTTCAGGATCAGGGTGACCACCTTTTGGCCCAATGCCCGTTCTGCGTCTTTCTTTGCCTGTTCCGCCAACGCCTTTTCGCCCGCGTTAGAGACGAAAATTGCGGTTCGATAGCTGTCGCCCCGGTCACAGAACTGACCACCGGCATCCGTGGGGTCAACCGAGCGGAAGAACATGTTCAGAAGCGTTTCACGTGACACCCGGGCCGGATCGAAAGTGATCTGAACCGCTTCATAATGGCCGGTTCCACCTTTGGAGACCTGATCATAGGTGGGGTTGGCCGATTTGCCGCCGGTATAGCCCGACACGGCCCCGACAACGCCCGGTACCGATTCAAAATCGGACTCGACACACCAGAAACAGCCCCCCGCAACTGTCAGCGTTTCGGTCCCTGCCGCGGGGGCGGGCAGAGCGCGCAACATCGCAGCCAACGTGATCAGGGTGAACAGAATGGCCGGTTTGAAGGCTTCCAGAAAAGCGGTTCGTGACATGTCGGGTCTCCTTTCGGCACCAAGGTGACCCGAACCCGAATGACATTCAATTGCCTGACATCTGATGTCACGGGCTGGTGAGGCAAGTTTATCGGCGGCGGATGTCAGTGGAACACCTTGCGCCGGGCCGTCTTGGCGGTGGGACGGGGCGCCCCGGCGAGGTGGAATTCCGCGGTGAACCTGCCTTCGGTTTAACCCAGCAACTGCCCCAGTTTCATCGCAACGCCCATATTGCCCGAGATTTTGAGCTTGCCCAAAGCGACACCTGTCATGGGGTTCAGTTTTCCGGTCAGAAGCTTGGTCAGGTTGTCCTGCGAGATGCGGATCGTGCAATCCGTTTCCTGGTCCTGTGTCGATGCCTGACTGTCGGCCAGAACAATAACGCCGTCCTCGCCACAATCGAATTTCAACGAGCCGTCAAAGGTTTTGCCGTTCAGGCCTTTTTGAATTTCGTCGGCGATATGCTGAAGCATCCGGGTTCCTTTCGCAGTTTCCGAATGCGTAAAACGTCAGGTATCGAACAGGCAAGGCTGACCCGACTGGAACTTCCGATCACGATGCGCCAAGGCTCTGAACGGTTCGCGCGCAAGGCTCCCCGTCGTAGAAAGCGTCAAGAATTGCCTGAAACTCGGCCGGAGCATCTGCCACCGAGGAAAACAATGTCATCGAAGAGCGAAGCTTTTTCGCGTCAACCCCACCCAGAATGTCGCTGGCAGCGCGCCCCTGATGCAGCAACAACAACGAGGCCGCTTGCGTCAGACGGTGGCGCAGTACCGGGTGGTTCAGATAGCGCGTGGCTTCATCCAGATCTTCGATGCCGTAAAGCTGCGCCATATGGGACTGGCCCAGCTCGGCCAGTTGCGGAAACACGAACCACATCCAGTGGCTGGTCTTCTGCCCCTGTTCCAGTTCGCGCAGGACATCGGCCCAGACCGTGTCCTGCGCTTCGATGAACATTTCCAGTTCGTCGTTCAGACCGTCATCTTCAGTCACTTGGACAACCGCTTGTCGCGCGCGGCCAGCAGTTTCAACCGCAGCGCGTTCAGTTGGATAAAGCCCGCGGCGTCTTTCTGATCATAGGCACCCGCGTCTTCTTCGAAGGTCACATGCGCCTCGGAATACAGCGAGTGTTCCGACCAGCGGCCCACGGTCGAGGCCAGACCCTTGTACAGCTTCACGCGGACGGTGCCGGTGACGTGTTCCTGGCTCTTGTCGATGGCGGCTTGCAGCATTTCACGTTCAGGCGAGTACCAGAAGCCGTTGTAGATCAGTTCCGCATATTGCGGCATCAACTGGTCCTTCAGATGCATCGCGCCGCGGTCCATGGTGATGGATTCGATGCCACGATGCGCCTCAAGCAGGATGGTGCCACCGGGAGTTTCGTAGATGCCGCGCGACTTCATGCCAACAAAGCGACCTTCAACAAGGTCGAGACGGCCGATGCCGTGCTTGCCGCCATATTCGTTCAGCTTGGTCAGGATGGTCGCGGGGCTCATCGCCTCGCCATTGATGCTGACCGCGTCGCCTTTTTCAAAGCCGATCTCGATGAATTCGGGCTCGTTCGGCGCGTCCTCGGGGTGGACGGTGCGCTGATAGACATAGTCGGGCGCCATATCGGCGGGGTCTTCCAGAACCTTGCCCTCGGACGAGGTGTGCAGCAGGTTGGCATCGACCGAGAAGGGGGCCTCGCCGCGCTTGTCCTTGGCGATCGGAATCTGGTTCTGTTCGGCGAATTCCAGCAGCTTGGTGCGGCTTGTCAGATCCCACTCGCGCCAGGGTGCGATCACTTTGATGTCGGGGTTCAGCGCATAGGCCGCCAGTTCGAACCGCACCTGATCGTTGCCCTTGCCGGTCGCACCATGCGCCACGGCGTCAGCGCCGGTGGCCTCGGCGATTTCGACCAGACGTTTCGAAATCAGGGGGCGAGCGATGGACGTGCCCAGCAGGTACAGACCTTCGTACTGCGCGTTGGCGCGGAACATCGGGAAGACGAAATCGCGCACGAATTCCTCGCGGATATCCTCGATATAGATGTTCTCGGGCTTGATCCCCAGCAGCTCGGCCTTTTTGCGGGCGGGCTCCAGCTCTTCACCCTGACCCAAATCGGCGGTGAAGGTTACAACTTCACAACCATATTCGGTCTGCAACCATTTCAGGATGATCGAGGTATCAAGGCCACCGGAATAGGCCAGAACAACTTTCTTGGGCGCGGACATCTGACTTCCCCTCATGCGTAAGACGATTGGCCCCTAGCGGGTTTTACGCGCGGGGGCAAGTTGTGAGGATTGACGCAGTACCTGAATTGGGGTGAAACGGGTGCAGAGAATAACAAGTATTGGTTGAAGGGGCGGTTTCAAATGTTGGGATGGCAGATTTTCTTGCATTCTGTGCGGATGGTATTTGGAAACATCAAGCAGGTGCTGCAGATTACGGTTGGCCCTGCTCTTATTGCGACGATCATCATCGTGGGCGTGTTCTTGGCGCTTGGTATTCCGCTTGAGGCGCTTGAAGACAATGCAGGCGCGTTACCGTCAGGTGCAACTGCAGGTTCAGCCTTTGTTTTTGTGGTCGTTTTGCTGGCGGTAATGTCCGTCACGATGTTCTGGATTGCGGTGTCATGGCACCGCTTCATCCTGATGGAAGAGTATCCCACGGGAATACTCCCGACATTCCGCTTCGACAGGATTCTTGCCTATTTCGGTCGTTTTCTGATGTTGGGGATTTTGATGGTGATCGCGTATATCCCCATGGGTCTGGTCGCTGCTGCACTAGGCGAAAGCCTTGCGGTGCTTTCGACCATTCTGGTGATTGTTTACACCGTTTTTCTGGTCGTGTGCTTCTATCGCCTGTCAATTATTCTGCCCGCGGCGGCGATAGGAAATCCCATATCGATCGGTGAGGCATGGAACAACACGTCCGGGGTCAGCGGTGCAATCTTGTTGCTGCTACTCGTCGCCCTCCTGTTCCAGATTCTGGTGCAGCTGGCTTTCACCCTTCTGGCAATAATACCGGTGCTGGGCGTATTGCTGACCGTGTTCTTTGGCACGCTCATTCTGCCGATGATCAATGTCAGTATCCTGACCACGATGTACGGAATCTTCATCGAAAAACGCGAACTGTCCTGAGCGGCGTACACATATGTATTCCTTGCCCTTATCGCGATGATGGGGCAGGGAAATCGACATGACTGATTTCATGACCCGCGCCGGCGCTGCCGAACAGGCGATGCGCACCGTGTTTCCGGCAACACCGTTGCAGCGGAATGCCCATTTGTCTGACCGTTATGGGGCCGATATCTGGCTTAAGCGCGAAGACCTCAGCCCGGTGCGCTCTTACAAGATCCGTGGTGCGTTCAATGCCATGCGCAAGCAGCAGGGGCAGGACCTGTTCGTCTGTGCCAGTGCTGGCAACCACGCGCAGGGCGTGGCGTTCATGTGCAAGCATCTGGACGTGCGCGGCGTGATCTTCATGCCGGTGACGACGCCGCAGCAGAAAATTCAAAAGACCCGCATTTTCGGCGGCGACAATATCGAGATCCACCTGACTGGCGACTATTTCGACGATACTCTGGCCGCCGCGCAAGCATGGTGCGCGCAGCAGGGCGGGTATTTCCTGTCACCCTTCGATGACGCTGATGTCATTGAAGGCCAGGCTTCATTGGCGGTCGAGATCGAAGAGCAAATGGGCGGTGTGCCGGATCACGTCGTTTTGCCGGTTGGCGGCGGCGGCATGTCCTCGGGCGTGGCCACATGGTTCGGGGATCGCAGCCATTGTCTGTTTGTCGAACCGGCCGGAGGTGCCTGTTTGCGCGCTGCATTGGCTGCGGGGCATCCTGTGTCGCTGGATCATGTGGATACCTTCGTCGATGGCGCTGCGGTTGGACGGATCGGCGAGAAACCGTTCGAATTGTTGAAATCACGCCACCTGTCGGATGTGCTGGTTCTGTCCGAGGACCGAATCTGCACAACTATGATCGAGATGCTGAATGTCGAAGGCATCGTTCTGGAGCCCGCCGGCGCGCTGGCGATCGAAGCGGTGGGCGATATCCAAAGCTTTGTGCGGGGCAAGACCGTGGTCTGCGTGACATCCGGTGGCAATTTCGATTTCGAACGCCTGCCCGAGGTCAAAGAACGCGCTCAACGCTATTCCGGAGTGAAAAAGTATTTCATCCTGCGCCTGCCGCAGCGCCCCGGCGCGTTGAAAGAGTTTCTGGGTATTCTCGGCCCCGAGGACGATATCGCCCGCTTTGAATACATGAAAAAATCGGCCCGCAATTTCGGTTCGGTCCTGATCGGGATTGAAACCCGCAAGCCTGAGAACTTCATGCGTCTGTTTGCGCATCTGGATGAGGCAGGGTTCACCTACACCGACATAACCGAAGACGAAACGCTGGCGCAGTTCGTGATTTAATCCAGATTCTGGCGCAGCTCAGCCTCGAATTTCTGTTTCGAGCTGTCAAATACGGCCAGAATGGCGGGCAGATCGACATCCTCGCCCTGACCCGCGGCCGCCTGCCGTTCGCCGTCCTGACAGAGTTTTGAGAACTGGTCGAATCCAAGACTGAGCGCGCTGCCCTTCAGGAAATGCAGATTCTGTTCCAGTTCGGACCGGCTTGTATCCTGATGCAGGCGGGCGATGACCTCCTGCACTTCTTCCAGAAAGATGTCGACCACCTCATCAAACTCATCCGGGCCAACCTCGTCCCGCAATTGTCGGACTCTGCCCCAGTGGATCATACTGCGTCACCTGCCGTTGAACATGCGTTTTCAGGAATAGGCAATACCAGTAAAAACCGGGTTAACGGCCCAGCGGGATTGCGGCCTTCGGTCTTCACCGGATGTTAAAACCGTCGCCACTAGGATCGCCCAGTGTGAATGAACGCATCAGGTCAGAGGGTAAATGGTGCCAAGGGCGAGTCTTGAGGAAACCAGATCAGATCTGGATTTCGGCGCGATCCGTAAGGTGCTGGTGGTTGATGACAGCCGTCTGCAGCGGCGCATCCTGGTCGCATCGCTCAGAAAATGGGGCTTTGAGGTGGTCGAGGCCGATACGGGCGATGCCGCCTTGGCGCATTGTCTGGACGATCCGCCCGATCTTGTTCTCAGCGATTGGGTCATGCCGGGGATGAGCGGGCTTGAGTTCTGCAATGCGTTTCGCGCCCTGGATACTGATCAATATTGTTATTTCATCCTTCTGACTTCCAAAAGTGAAAAGCAGGAGGTTGCGCGCGGACTGGATGCCGGGGCAGATGATTTTCTGATCAAACCCCTTGAGGCGGATGAGTTGCGGGCGCGCATATCCGCAGGCGCGCGCATTCTGGACATGCAGCGCGAGCTTTCACAGAAAAACCGCCTGATCGAATCTGCGCTGGAAGAACTCAGGCTGGCGCATGACGCGATCGACAAGGACCTCATTCAAGCCCGAAAAATCCAGGAATCGCTGGTTCCGGAATTTACGCGGAGCTTTGGAAAATCCCGGGTCAGCCTGTTGTTGAAACCCTGCGGCCATATCGGAGGAGACCTTGTTGGCATGTTCTCGCCCGGGGTCAATCGGCTGGGGTTCTACAGCATAGATGTATCCGGGCATGGTATCACCTCGGCCATGATGACGGCGCGTCTGGGCGGTTATCTTTCCAGCAAGCATTTCGATCAAAACGTCGCAATGGAAAAGAGGTTCAACAAATTCTATGCACTGCTGCCTCCGGAAGACGTCGCAAGCATGCTCAATTCCCGATTGATGGCGGATGAAGGGATCGAGGAATATTTCACGATGGTCTACGCCATTGTGGATCTTCGAAACGGGCATCTCAAAATGGTGCAGGCCGGGCATCCGCATCCGCTTCTGCTGCGGCAGGATGGCAGCACTGAATTTCTGGGTGATGGCGGGTTGCCGATCGGGCTGATCGAAGATGCGAGTTTTCAGCAAATCGAGATTCACATGAAACCCGGCGACAAACTGTTGGTGTATTCGGACGGATTTACCGAATGTCAGCTTGCCGAAGGCGGTTTGCTGGAGGAAGACGGTTTGCGACAGATGGCCCAGCAGTGCATTTCTGAAAAGGGCGGGTCGGAGTTTCTGGACGACATGTTCTGGCGATTGACCCAGGAGATTTCGCCCAAAGATGGCATTGGGGATGACGTATCCGCCGTTTTCTTTGAATATAACGGGTCTTAAAGCGAACTGAGATGCATTTCCGCAAAGTGCCGGTCACCGTCATTGCCCAGCAATTCAACGGCATCGGCGGCTTCCATCCACAGTGCTTCGTGGAATGCCTCACTCGGCGGGCCTTTGCGGCGTACGGGACGGGCGCGGTAGATCAGGCAGACCTTTTCGGCCCACAGATCGTATTCGGGCATATAGGTGAACCGGCGAAAAGCGCCGATGCGACGCGGGTTGGCAACATGCCACCCGGTTTCTTCATAGACTTCGCGATGCAAGGCCGAAATTGGTGATTCGCCCGGATCGATGCCTCCACCCGGCAATTGCAGATCCGGGCCCGGTTCGGTCTGACAGGTCAACAGCAATTGGCCGCCACGTGGCAAAAGGGCATATACGCCAACCCTTCGGGTGTATTTCCGCCCCGTCTCGGGGGTTTCACCGAACCGCCTGATCATGTATGGCCCCTTTCAACCCGATCTGTACGACCTATATGGTGCCGGTATGCCAACCCGTGGCGTGTAAGGAAACCCCATGTCTCTTGGAACAAAAATCGCGTGGGACGATACCGTCCTGCCCTTTCAACTTGATGCATCCGACATGCGCGGCCGCGTGGCCCGTCTGGATGGCGTGCTGGATGGTATCCTGAAACAGCATGACTATCCCGAGCAGGTCGAGGCGCTTGTGGCCGAGATGGCCTTGCTGACCGCGTTGATCGGCCAAACGGTTGCGTTGCGCTGGAAACTGTCGTTGCAGGTACAGTCCAAAGGGGCGGTGCGCATGATCGCAACCGACTATTATGCGCCGCAGGAAGAGGGCCAGCCCGCCCAGATACGGGCTTATGCCAGCTTTGACCGGGACCGGCTTTCCAATTCTGCGCCTTTCGATCAGGTGGGCGAAGGGTATTTTGCCATCATGATCGATCAGGGAGAGGGCACGCAGCCGTATCAGGGCATCACTCCGCTGGCCGGTGGATCGCTGAGCGCCTGCGCCGAGTCGTATTTTGCGCAATCCGAACAGCTGCCGACGCGGTTTTCGCTGAGCTTCGGCAAATCGACCGAGCCGGGCGTGGGCGAGCATTGGCGTGCAGGCGGCATCATGCTGCAACACATGCCCAAAGCGTCGCCCTTTGCCGCGTCGGGTGAAGGAACCGGTGACATCCTGACCGCTGCCGATCTGGTCGATGGCGAAGAAGGTGAAAACTGGGGTCGCGTCAATATCCTGCTGGATACCGTCGAGGATTTGGAGATGATCGGCCCCTCTGTTGCGCCGACCGACCTTCTGGTTCGCCTGTTTCACGAGGAACAGCCGCGTGTCTATGATGCGCAGTCCGTGCAATTTGGCTGCACCTGTTCCGAGGATCGTGTGCGACAGAGCCTGTCGATCTATTCGGCCAAGGATATCGAAAAGATGACCACGCCCGAGGGCGAAGTCACCGCGGATTGTCAGTTCTGCGGGGCTCATTATGTGTTGGACCCGGCAACTGTCGGATTCGATGCCGAAGACCCCAAAGGTGCATGACCCGGTTGAAAAGATCCGGGCGGCCCTGCGCCGCCCCGGTCACGGGTCCAGCGACTTTGACTTGAACCCGGATACCGTTCTGCCGCCCGGACGACGGTTGCGACCCGCCGGTGTTCTGGTGGCCATTTCCCTGGCTGATGACACACCGCAGGTCATCCTGACCAAACGCTCATCCGCGTTGAAGCATCACCCGGGCCAGATCGCCTTTCCCGGTGGCAAACAGGACGAAACCGATGCTGATGTTACGGCTGCGGCTCTGCGGGAAGCTGAGGAAGAGATCGGCCTGCCCCCTGAAATGCCCGAGATCCTGGGATTTCTGCCGACGCATGAGACCGTGACCTCGTTCACAGTAACACCGGTTGTCGCAGTTTTGCGGGACAGGTTCCAACCCGTGCCTGAACCCGGCGAAGTGGACGAAGTTTTCTCGACCCCCCTTGCCCATCTTTTGAATCCTGAGAATTATCTGGTCGAGTCGCGCCGATGGCGCGGCCAGAGACGCAGATACTACGCAGTTCCGTACGGCCCCTATTACATTTGGGGCGCGACCGCCCGCATATTGCGCGGGCTTGCTGCACGGGTGAATGAATGATGCTGATTGACGAAGCTTGGATCAGTGAACCAGCGACGCAAAAGGTCTGTTCGGCCCTGACCTCATCCGGGGCTCAGGCGCTTTTCGTGGGTGGATGCGTGCGCAACGCGCTGCTTGGTGCTCCAGTGTCGGATATCGACATCGCCACCGATGCAAGGCCCGGGCAGATCGTCGAGCTGGCGCAGGCCGCCGGGCTCAGGGCCATTCCGACCGGCATCGAGCATGGTACGATCACGGTGGTCAGCGCGGGCATCCCGCACGAGGTCACCACCTTCCGCCGTGACGTGGAAACCGATGGCCGTCGCGCGGTGGTGGCATTTTCCGATCATGTCGAAGAAGACGCGGCGCGACGGGATTTCACCATGAACGCGCTCTATGCCCAACCCGATGGCACCGTGCTGGACCCTCTGGGTGGTCTTCCCGACCTCGAGGCCCGGTTGGTGCGGTTCATTGGAACCGCCGAGAACCGCATTCGCGAAGACTATCTCCGCTCGCTTCGCTACTTCCGTTTTCACGCCTGGTACGGGGATCCGGATGGCGGTTTCGACCCCGATGCCCTGGCCGCCATCGGCGCCAATCTTGACGGGCTGGAGTCATTGTCGCGCGGGCGGATCGGGGCAGAGCTGCTGAAATTGCTGGCATCGCCTGATCCGGCCCCTGCCGTTGCGACCATGCGCAGTACCGGTGTTTTGGCCCGGGTGTTGCCGGGGGCGGACGATCGGTCTTTGGCCCCTTTGATCGCGCTGGAACAGGCGGCTGGTGCCGATCCCGATCCGGTGCGTCGTCTGGCAGCCATTGCCTCGCCCGATGATGCCGCGACATTGCGGTTGAGCCGTTCGCAGTTGCAACGCCTGATCAGGATGCGTGAAGAAGCACAGTCCACAACCAGTATTGCTGAACTGGGATACCGCTATGGCGATGAAGGGGGATTGCACGAGACGCTTTTGCGCTGCGCCTTTCTGGAACAACCCTGGTCCGAAGATTTGCGGCGCGATCTGCATGCAGGCGCAGCAGCGCGTTTCCCTGTCCAGGCCAGAGATCTGATCCCCAACTTCACCGGCCCGGCGCTGGGCAAGAAGCTGGCCGAGCTGGAAAAACGCTGGATCGCATCCGGTTTTTCGCTGTCACGCGAAGAGTTGTTGGCACATTAGCGCGAAGTCTCAAAAGGGGATGACATCTCGGATCCTTTGTGCTTAGTTGCGCCTGTCACATGGATGGAGGAATGCGAATGTATTACGGGATCTGGTTCGGCTAAAGCCGGGACACCTGCCCCGTAAAGGGTGGTGTTCAGGCGCCATCTTTCTTCGCACGTCTATTTTCCTGCTCAATCGGAGCACTTTCCATGTTTCGCTATTTCGAAAACCTTGTTGACCCTTTTGTTGCCTACCGTGAGGCTGACGCACCGCCGACGCGGTTGTGGCCCTTCATGCTGGATTATTCGCGGCCCTTTTTCCGGGTATTTTTCTGGGCGGCGCTGGTTTCCATAATCGTCGCGGGTGTTGAAATCGGGCTGATCTACTACATGGGTCGCGTAGTGGATCTGTTGGGCGGCACGCCGGCAGAGGTCTGGCAAAATCACGGAACGGAATTGTTGTTGATGGCAGCCTTTGTGTTGCTGTTGCGTCCGCTTCTGCATTTGGTCGACGTACTTCTGCTGAACAATACGATTTTGCCGAACTTTGGTACGCTGATCCGTTGGCGTGCGCACAAACACGTGTTGCGTCAGTCGGTTGGCTGGTTCGAAAACGACTTTGCCGGGCGGATTGCAAACCGGATCATGCAGACACCTCCAGCGGCGGGTGAAGTGGTCTTTCAGGTTTTTGACGCGATTTCCTTTTCGTTGGCCTATTTGATCGGTGCGGCGATCCTGCTGTATGCGGCGGATCCGCGTTTGTTGATCCCGTTGCTGATCTGGTTCGGATTCTACGCCATACTGGTGCGCTGGACCGTTCAGCGTGTTGGTCCGGCGTCAAAAGCGGCCTCGGATGCGCGTTCGACGGTCACGGGGCGAGTGGTGGACAGCTATACCAACATCCATTCGGTCAAAATGTTTGCCCATGGCCCGCAAGAGCTGGACTATGCCCGCGAGGCGATCGAGGAAACCCGTCGGACATTTCAGATCGAAATGCGGATTTTCACTATTATGGATGCCGTTCTGGTCACTTTGAACGGTATGCTGATCGTGGGTGTTGTGGGCTGGGCGATTGCCTTGTGGATGCAAGGCAGCGCTTCGGTCGGTGTCGTTGCGGCGGCTACCGCCTTGACCCTGCGCCTGAATGCCATGACCGGATGGATCATGTGGGCCCTGACCAGCTTTTTCCGCCAACTTGGTATCGTGTCCGAGGGGATGGAGACCATTGCCCAGCCCATCGACTTGCTTGATGCGCCTGACGCGAAACCCTTGCGGCTTGCCAAGGGTGAGATCCAGATCCGCGACCTCTCGCATCACTATGGTCGCGAGGCCGGCGGTTTGGACCATATCAACCTGACCGTCCAGCCCGGCGAAAAGATTGGTTTAATCGGTCGTTCCGGCGCTGGCAAATCGACACTGGTAAAGCTGCTGTTGCGGTTCTACGATGTCGAGCGCGGTGCGATTTATATTGACGGTCAGAACATTGCACATGTCACCCAGGACAGTCTGCGCAGCCATATCGGTATGGTTCAACAAGACAGCGCCTTGCTGCATCGCTCGGTCCGCGACAACATCCTTTACGGCCGGCCAGATGCGTCCGAGGCACAGATGATCGCCGCCGCCAAACAGGCCGAAGCACATGAGTTCATCCTCGATTTGCAAGATCCGCAGGGTCGGACCGGGTACGACGCGCATGTCGGTGAACGGGGGGTGAAGCTGTCAGGTGGCCAGCGGCAGCGTGTGACGCTGGCGCGGGTGATCCTGAAGGATGCGCCGATCTTGTTGTTGGATGAGGCGACATCCGCCCTAGATTCTGAGGTCGAAGCGTCAATTCAGGAAACCCTCTACGGCATGATGCAAGGAAAAACCGTAATCGCCATTGCCCACAGGCTCAGTACCATCGCGCAGATGGATCGCATTCTGGTGATGGATGCAGGCCGTATCGTCGAGGAAGGAACGCATTCTGATCTTCTGGCGCAAGGTGGCCTTTACGCCCAATTCTGGGCGCGGCAATCTGGTGGTTTCATGAACCCGGAGGCTGCTGAATGAGGATTGCCGACCTCATCTATCCGTTCAGGAACATCGAAACGCCCCCACCGCAGACGTTGGGGGCGTTCATCCGCTGGAGCCTGTCCGGGGCGTGGCCAATGCTGTTTGTTGCGGCGTTCTTCTCGGCCATTGCAGGCGCGATGGAGGCGGTCACGGCTTGGATACTGGGCCGCGTGATTGATGTAGCGACCGCCAGCGGGCCCGAGAATTTTCTGACCGCTGCCAATATGTGTATGATCCTCGGTGCGGTCGCCTTCTTCATGTTGCTTCGCCCGATCCTGTTTGGCCTGTCATCCTTGTCGAACAACTACATTGTCATGCCAAACATCACACCTTTGGTTCTGGCCAAGCTGAACCGTTGGACCCTGGGTCAGTCGGTGACCTATTTCGACGATGATTTTGCCGGTCGGATCGCGCAAAAGCAGATGCAGACATCGAACGCCATGGCTTCGGTCGTGTCGGAAACGATCAGCGCGATTGTGTTTGCCCTGGCGTCTCTGGTGGGGTCTTTGCTTTTGTTAGGGTCTATTCATCCTTTGGTGATGCTGCCCTTCGCAGCATGGCTGGCTGTGTATTTCATGCTGGTGCGCTGGTATCTGCCGCGCATCCGCAAACGTTCCGCCGCGCGGGCCGGGGCGCGGGCGATGGTGTCTGGGCAGGTGGTCGATACGATCACCAACATCAAAACCGTGAAGCTGTTCGCCCACTCGGAATTCGAAGATCAAGCGGCGCGTGAATCGATGGTGGATCTGCGTGAAAAATCGCTGGATTTCGGCAAGTTGTCGGCAAGTTTCCGGTTTATCCTCATGACACTGGCCGGTGTCCTGCCTGTCTTGCTGCTGGGCGCGACCTTGTGGCTTTGGAAGGGCGGCATGGCGACCGCCGGGGATATCGTGGCTGCCGGGGCGGTTTCGATCCGAATTGCTCAGATGACCGGTTGGGTCAGTTTCACCTTGATGGGGCTGTATGCCAATGTCGGTGAAATCGAAAACGGGATGAAAACGCTGGCCAAGCGCGACCGGGTCGAAGATATGCGCGGGGCGAAGGACCTTGACGTGACCGAAGGGTCGATTTCTTTCGAAGGCGTCAGCTTTGCTTACGGTCGCGATATCGGTGGCGTTACGGATTTGAGCCTAACCGTCAACCCGAGCGAAAAACTGGGCATTGTCGGAGCATCCGGGGCGGGGAAATCCACGCTCGTCTCACTGTTGCTCAGGCTCTATGACAGGGAAAGTGGCGCCATTTGTATCGACGGCCAGGACGTGTCACAGGTAACGCAAGACAGCCTGCGCCGACAGATAGGTATGGTCACGCAGGAAACGGCGATGTTCAACCGGTCTGCTCGTGAGAACATTCTGTATGGCCGGCCGGACGCCTCAGAGGCCGAGATGATCGAGGCCGCAAAAAAGGCCGAAGCGCATGATTTCATCCTGAGTCTTGAAGATGCTCATGGTCGAAAAGGCTATGATGCTCATCTGGGTGAACGGGGCGTGAAACTCAGCGGCGGGCAACGACAAAGGATCGCTCTGGCGCGCGCCATTTTGAAAGATGCGCCGATTCTGGTTCTCGACGAAGCGACATCGGCGCTGGATTCCGAGGTTGAAGCTTCGATTCAGACCGCGCTGCATCGGGTGATGCAGGGCAAAACGGTTCTGGCCATTGCGCACCGGCTGTCGACACTCAGCGAAATGGACCGGATTGTTGTTTTGGACGAGGGCAGGATCGCTGAAACCGGAACGCATGAGGCGCTGCTGGACCTGGGTGGGCTGTATGCGCGGTTCTGGCACCGCCAGTCGGGCGGGTTCATTCAGGCGGAAGCTGCGGAATAAGGGTTTTTTTGCTGCGAAAGCCCGGCTATCAGGCCTCTCATGACGCAGCAATTCACAATCACAAGGCTTGGACATCAGGGCGACGGTATTGCCGATGGCCCTGTTTACGCCCCTCGTACACTTCCCGGCGAAATCGTCAGCGGCACCCTTGTCGGTCAGCAATTGACCGATATCCGGGTCGAGACACCGTCCGAACACCGTGTCAAAGCGCCTTGCCGCCACTACAAAGCGTGCGGTGGCTGCCAGTTGCAGCACGCATCCGATGCATTTGTGACCGACTGGAAATTGCAAGTCGTCCGCAAGGCGCTGATGGCGCAGGATCTCAAAGCTCCACTGCGCCCGATACACACATCGCCCGAACAGTCACGTCGGCGGGCTACGATTGCCGTAAGGCGCACGAAAAAGGGCACGTTGGCGGGGTTTCACGGTCGTGCATCCGACACGATCACCGAGATACCCGATTGCCGGTTGCTTGACCCGGCCTTGATCGCGGCCATTCCGGTGGCCGAGGCGCTGGCCACCCTGGGAGCAAGCCGCAAGGGCGTTCTGGCTGTCACGCTCACACTGTCCGAAGCTGGTCTGGATGTGGCCGTAACAGGTGGCAAACCGCTGGACGGCCCCTTGGAACTGGCGTTGGCGCAGGCGACCGAGAAACATGGGCTGGCCCGGCTCAGTTGGGATGATGAGGTTATTGCCATGCGGCATGCGCCGGTTCAGCGCTTTGGAGCAGCCGGAGTCACGCCACCCCCCGGAGCTTTCTTGCAAGCAACAAAGGACGGAGAAAAGGCTCTGTTAAAGGCAGTTTCCGAGGCTACACGGGGTGCGAAACGTATCGTTGACCTGTTTGCGGGCAGCGGAACGTTCTCTTTGCCGTTGGCGGAAAGCGCCGAAGTTCACGCGGTTGAAGGCGAGGCCGCCATGATCGAGGCGCTGGATCAGGGCTGGCGCAGGGCACAAGGGCTGAAACGCGTAACGACCGAGGCCCGTGACCTGTTCCGCCGCCCGCTGATGCCGGACGAGCTGAAATCTTTCGACGCCATTGTTCTGGATCCGCCTCGTGCCGGTGCCGAAGCTCAGGTAGATGAGATTGCACAGGCGCAACGCCCGGTGATCGCCTATGTCTCGTGCAATCCCGTCACCTTTGCGCGTGATGCAAAAACGCTGGTTAACGCGGGTTACACCCTTGAATGGGTACAGGTCGTTGACCAATTTCGATGGTCAACACACACGGAACTTGCTGCGCGGTTTGTTCTGAACGCAGCATCTTGATCTTACCGGGGAAACTGACACATGGGGTCCAAACAGCGTTTGCTGAATATTATCGAAGCGCCCGTTTTCGGGCGGTTCATAACGGCCGTGATCATTTTCAATGCCATTCTTTTGGGGATGGAGACATCGCCGACCCTGATGGAACTGGCCGGCCCCTTGATCGTGGCGCTGGACAGGCTTTGCCTGGCGATCTTTGTGGCTGAAATTTCCATGAAGCTGATTGCCACCGGGCGCAGGTTCTTCGCAAATGGCTGGAACATATTCGATTTCCTGATCGTAGGAATTGCCCTGGTTCCCAGCGCCGGAGGTCTGTCGGTGCTGCGCGCCCTGCGAATTCTGCGGGTGTTGCGCGTGATTTCCGTGGCGCCTCGTCTGCGTCGCGTGGTCGAAGGGTTCATCTCGGCCCTTCCGGGCATGGCCAGTGTGTTTCTGCTGATGGCAATCCTGTTCTATATCGGTGCGGTAATCTCGACCAAGCTGTTTTCGGCATCGTTCCCGGATTGGTTCGGCGATCTGGGCCTGTCTGCTTATACGCTGTTCCAGATCATGACGTTGGAAAGCTGGTCGATGGGCATCGTGCGCCCGGTGATGGAGGTTTATCCCTATGCCTGGGTCTTCTTTGTTCCATTCATCATGGTCACGACCTTTGCGGTGGTGAACCTGTTGGTGGGTCTGATCGTCAATTCGATGCAGGATGCCCATCATGCCGAGGATGAGGTTAAAACCGATGCCTATCGCGATGAGGTTCTTGAACGGCTGGAAAGCATCGAACGTCGACTGGCCGAGCAGTCGAACATCAAAAAGTGATTTCAGTTTTTCCCATTTTTGGCATAATGATCGAAAAAAAGCAGAGCAGGCAGTGAAACATGGATCGTCGAGTATTCGGTTTAGGCGCGTTGGCAACGCTGAGCCTTTCGGCTTGTGCCTCTAGCGGCCCAAGATTTCTGACTTATAACGGACCCGAGGTGACCTCTTTGGTGGTCAACAAGGGCACGCGCAAACTTTACTTGTTGCACAACGAAAAGATCCTCAAGGAATATGACGTCGATTTGGGGTTTGCCCCGAATGGAACAAAGAACCAGCGCGGTGACGGTAGAACGCCCGAGGGCACCTATCTGATTGACCGTCGCAACCCCAGAAGCCGGTATCACCTATCCCTGGGCATTTCTTATCCCAACTCGCAGGATGTCGCCAAAGCCAAGGCTGCGGGCGTTGATCCGGGTGGGGATATCTTCATCCACGGTGAACCCAATCTGCGCTCAGAGCGGAGACGCGCAAAAAAGAAGCGGGATTGGACAGCTGGATGCATCGCAGTCAAGAATGACGAAATCGAAGAGATTTATGCGATGGTCAACAAAGGTACGCTGATAACCCTGCGCCCTTAGGCCGATCCTGGCGCCCAGTCACTGAATCCGAATGCTTCATAGTCGCGCTGATAGGCTTCAACCGCCAGCGCTTCGAGGTTTTTGTCGTAGATCAGGTGCAAAGCGTATGGTTCATCCGGTGCGCAGGAGCCAGGCTGAGGCGGGTTTGAATGCCCCATGCTACGCGCCAGATCCGGCAAGGCCGTCATCAGATCCTCTTCTCTCAGAATCAGATCGGGCATAGTGAAGGATGCGATTCCCTCCAACGTCCTGGACTGGCTGCACCACGTGCCGTCCACACGGACCGGTGTCTGCCCGTTGAGGTTGAGGCGCAGAAAATCCAGAAAGCCCGAAAAAGCTTCGCGGTGTTGTTCGACAGAATAATTGTTGTCCCGCACTTGCCCCGGGATCGGCAGCTTAAGCCGGTTGCGAAGGTAATTCCGCACCATCTTATAGCTGCCCGGCCCCGTATTCAGAATATGACTGCAAAATGCCGTATGTGCCCGGGCCAGAGGGTGACGCAGAACAGTGAATTGCCGATGTCCGGGATGGCCCTGTTTCCATGAGCGGACCTGTTTGCGGTTTCGATCCGTGATCAGCTTGTCGGTCTGACATCCGTCCAGATCAGCGAGCCATTGCACGATAACAGGCTCTATTCCGCCCCGAATGGGCAAATACATCAAAGGAGACCTTGCAGCGGCAACATAAAGCGGTACAGCCGCGCCGCGCTGCGGCTCAAAGCTTGTTGACCGATGCAATCCGAACCGATCCTGATCGCACAGGGCTTGTTTCATTTCATCAGGATTGGTGACCTTCGACAAAGCCGGCGCCGGGTTTTGCGGTTTCAGGGTATCATCCAGTCGGGTCAGCCGACCCTCAACCCCCAGCCATGCAGCCAGCCCGTTTATGACCTCCAGCTCGGTCAGGTCGTCATAGTGAATGAAGAACCCGGTTTGGCCTGTCTTTTGCAGGTGCCGTTGCACCATAAGCTGATGGTCTTGCAGCTGGTTCAGGTAATCCGAAAACTCGTCGGCGTCGAAGTCAACCTGCGCGTCGACGCGGCGTTTCACATTCTTCAGCAGCCACTGCTGCGTTTTCTGTGCTATTTTCAGCGACAGGTAACTGTCCAATGGGTTGCGGGTCAGAATGATCTTGGCACAGCGCGGGTCGTTCAGCATAGGTTTCAGGATACGTGGGTCATGGTCTTCGAAGTATCGGAAGCCATTGATGTCACCCGGTGCTGATTTGATCGCCTTGAGCATTCGCATGGGGTCCGCATCCCGGTCTTCCAGCGAAAGGCCAAGCAGATGATCGGATTTCAGGCTGCCCGCAAAATGCGGATTAAACGCCTCTCCGTGACAGGTGACCCCGTCCAGCGCGTTCAGGTTGGCCTCAAGCAGGTTCGAACCTGTGCGCATGGCGGCCAGAATCACGAAGTAGTCAAATTGGGCTGACATGGGCAATCACTGCACCAGATACGGTTTTCGGTATGGCTTTTCCTGGCGACCGAACACATCGTCCGCCGGGAAATCGCCCATCAGATATGGGTGCATTCCCTGATTCTTGAGGTTTTGCAGGAACTTCCCGAATCCGGACAGATCGACCATGGTTGGCACTTCGGTCAGATGGCTGGTCTGCTGCATTCCGATTTCTTCTAGAATGCCCTGCAAGGCATCCATCGGAGATTCAATGAAGTCGGCCAGCGTCCAACTGCGCATCCGCGCCTTGGTCCAGACCGATGTCAGCACCTCCAGCTGCTTGGTTTCAATCTGTTGCAGGCGCGCCGCTTCACTCCGGATTTCCGAGAAGTTCATATTGGATCGGAACAATGGGATCGCCCAAGCGCCGGTAATGACCGAAATCTGAGCGTTCTTGTCCCGCGCCAGAAACCAGTTGATTTCCTGAGTGTCCCGCGGGCTGAACTGGAAACACTGGCGTTCACCGCGCGTATTCCAGATCAGGTTCGACAGAAAGGCGGTCGGGTTATAGTCCCGCAGCGCCGCACTGTCGCTGAGGGCACCATTTGTTATGGCTTCTCCTTGCGAAAATTCGGCGCGTTCCGGCCCGAATAGATGCCCGTGGACTCTGGCTCCGGTGGTTGCGGCCAACCAAGGTTCGAAATCCTCGAACAATTCCGAAAAGCCTTGGAATACGGAATATTGTGACGATGTCAGACCGTTTTCACTGCCATGGCGGGGAAACCGGCTTTGCATATACAGCCCGTCGCGCCCACGAGTTCGCCGTTCCACCGCTTTGGAAAATACGCGATCGATCTTGCCCGGATTGGGTTCCGCCGGTTTCATCGCCCCGGCCTGATCTGTCAGGAATGCCTGGTACAATCGCTCTGCGCGGGGCCAGATTTTTCGGGCGACAAAACAATCCGATCGGCGCAGCAATTGCAGATGATCGTCATAGAAGATGTGCGGGCGGCCCTGGTAATCGAATTTGGATAGGGTCAGGGACCTGCTTTCAATATGCGTGGAATACAAGCGTGCCAGCGTCTGGAAATAGCTTTCATCCGGAATCCAGACATGACGGAAATACTTGTCATACAGCTTGCGCCTGGGGTCTTGAAGGATTGCCGACAGCGTTTGGCGGGTCAGGCACCACCATTGGCTTCCCATATGCGGAACCAGTCCGTCGGGGATTTTTCTGCGAAACCCCATCAGACGCTGAAGTTTTACATATGCGTCGAATAGTTTGCGATGTTTGCGCCACGAAAACGGAAACCGCAGGGTGAACCGTTCATGATCCAGCCCGCCGATGGTCCAGCTGACATCGGATGTCGTCGCGCTTTCGATGAAATCGACACGCGGCCGGTCAGACAGGTAATCGATCAGTTCCTGAACCGGTCGCAATGGCAGGCAGGCCCCCGAGGCAAGAAATACATGCCGAACTTCGGGGAAACGCTCCAGCATCAACTCGGACGCGCTTTGCGAGGCGGCAACGATACCCCAGCCCCCCCAATCGCACCGATGTCGGTCTGAAAACACGATCGATGGATTGTTCGAACAGGACGCAACAAACCGGGAATAGACAGTGTCTGGCACCTTGCGATCCACATGGATGACCACCGGGCATCCCGCTGCTGTCCAGTGGCGCGCGACCTGCTCGGCACGGTCCAGTGAGGTATGAACCAACATGACAATACCTAGACCGCTCATGCCCAGTTTCCTTTCGACATGAGGCCCAGGATCTCAAGCTGTCGCCAGTTGATATAGGCCTCGGACCACTCGCACCAGAAAACAGGCTTGTCCTCAAGCTGAGTGGCATAGGCCTTGTATTCGCCCGAGCCCCGGTAATGCTGGCCACGCAGCAATTCCTCGCGGGCTTTTTCCCCAAGAGTATTGATCAACTTGGCATGAAGCAGTGACCCGCTGGCCTTTTCGCCGCCCCATTCGTCGTAAACCTGGTTGAGCCCGCGTGGCAAAAGCGAATGGGTCGAGCTGACATAGACATAGCGCCGGTTCCATTTTACCAGCGGAATCTTGTTCAGCGCCGGTGCTTTGGAGGGGTTGTCCTGAAAGAACACGCGCGCCCGTGGGCCCCCTTGAATCCAAAGGTTCTTGTACTCGGGGTTCTTGGTGATCATGTAATTCCCGGGATCGAACCAGCGCGCGATTTCGAACGGGTTCTGACCTTCGGCATAGGGGTCGGCGTCCACCGGACCTTCGGGGTACATGTCGATCAGCATCGTGCCAAAACTGCGCACGGCACTGCCATCCAGCCAATCCGTCAAGGCTCGGATTGGACGGGTGTCGCAGAACGGATAGATGAAGAATTCGTCCGGATCGACGCTCAGCACCCAGTGATCGTGCGCGTATTTGCGCAGCAGATAGTTCGACCAGTCCAGACCATAGCTTGCCCGTTTGTAGCTGGTCGTCGTCCGCCAGACCGAAACGTCAGCCTGTTCTTTCAAAAATTCAAAACTGCCATCATCGCTGTTGTTGTCGACAAACAGAAAATGGTTGATGCCCAGTTTGCGATAATATTCAAGAAAGAAGGGCAGGCGAATTTTCTCGTTCCGCACAACGCTCATCAGCAGGATATCATCACGCCGTATAGCCTGTGTGTTGTTGCTGACTGGCTTGAGCTCACGGCGTCGTCTGAGGCAGCGCAGAATACGGCGCTTGCGCCGCAATCTCATTTTGTAGGATTCAAACAGGCTCACGTGACTGCCCAACCTTTTTATAACGCGAGCTTTCCCCGAACCAGCCGTGACCGTTGGCACGACATGGCATTACCGGTTTATGCCATCTTTGCATCTTCTGAAGCAACGTCTTTAAAACCCGCAAACTGTAAACGTGCGGTTGATGCCCTTGTTTTCGTTTTCAATCCCAGCCTCCGCCGTTCATCAGACCCAACTGTTCCAGCTGGCTCCACCCGGTGTAGCGCACCGACTGTGGGGTCCACATGTCCGGCTGGTTGATTATCCCATCGTAGTATGGCCCGAATTGGTCCGGATCATGAAAATGTTGGCGTCGCTGCTTTTCGGTGTTGGATTTCTCGATAACGTCCGGCAGGAACTTCGTGTGCAGCAACACGCCTGACGGGCTATCGCCGCCCGGTCCATCATAGGTTTCGTTCAGACGGCGCGGCAGTGCGGAATGGCATGAGTTTACATAGGCATAGCGCCGCGACCAGCGCATCAGCGGGATCTTGTTCAGTGTGGGCGATCTTTGCCGGGTTTGCGTAAAGAACATCCGTTCCCGCGCGCCACCCTGCACCCACAGATTGCCCATCGGGCTTTGCCGCTGCGCGCGATACGGTCCTGCATCGAACCAGCACAGCAGATTTGTGGGGTCGGTGTCCGGGTCATAAGCCGCATCACCCAAAGGACCCTTGGGATAGAGGTCCAGCATCAGCGTCCCGAACCCGATCTTCCCGTGCCGGTCCAGCCAGGTTGTCAGGTCATGCAGGGACCGGGTGTCGCAGTGGGCATAGACCAGCAGTTCATCCGCATCCACCATCAGACACCAGTGGCGGTGGCCATAGCGCATCTGCAACCAGGTCAACCAGTCCAGTCCAAACCGCGATCCACGATAGCTGGAATGGGTTCTCCACACCGAGACATCCGGTTGATCTTGCAGATACTCGGACGATCCATCGTCGCTGCCGTTGTCGACGATCAGAAAATGATCGACGCCCAAGGCGCGATAGTGACGAAAGAACCAGGGCAGGCGGATGATTTCATTGCGTAAGGTGACAAAGGCCAATATTTCACCCCGCTGGATTCGGGATGTCTGATCCTTCTGGCAGGTCAACTGATGTCGGCTGCGCAGCGACCTCCAGAGCAGCCGCCGGCGTTTCCAGCGCAACCTGTACTTCCGTGCCCATCCGATCCGGGGAAGTGTCAAAGCAGTGCTGGATGTCACCGGGTCCTCATTTTTCGTAGTGGCCGTTCTGGTGCCAGCGCCAGGCATCTGCGATCATCGTCTCTAACGTGGATCTTTTGGGCTTCCAGCCCAGTTCATTTTCAGCCCGCACAGAACCGGATACCAGCTTGGTGCAATCTCCTGCCCGACGAGGGCCCACTGTATACGGAACGGGACGGTTGGTGACGGACCTGGATTGCTCGATCACCTCAAGAACGGAAAACCCGGACCCGGTGCCCAGATTGAAGACACGGCTGCCTTTGCCCTGTTCCAGCCAGCCCAGCCCCAGAATATGCGCATCTACCAGATCGCAAACATGTACATAATCGCGGATACAGGTGCCGTCGGGCGTATCATAATCCGTGCCAAAGACGGTCAGACCGTCCCGCTTGCCGTCAATCGCGTCCAACATCAGCGGGATCAAATGGGTTTCAGGGCGATGAAACTCGCCCACGTCCCCTTCGGGGTCTGCACCTGCAACGTTGAAATACCGGAAAATGACATGGCGCAGCCCATGAGCCGCCTCGAAATCCTTGAGGATATCTTCGATCGCGCGTTTTGATGCCCCGTAGGCGTTCAGGGGATACTGCGCCGTGGATTCATCAAGAACCACATTGTCGTGCTCGCCATATGTGGCACATGTGGACGAAAATACGAAATCCAGACAACCGGCCGCAACGGCTGCTTCAATCAGATTCAGTGAACCCGTGACATTGTTCGACCAATACATGCCGGGCTGACGCATGGCATCGCCAACCTGGCTGAGCGCCGCGAAATGCATCACGGCATCTGGTTTGTGTTTCGCGAACACCTCATCCAGGCGGTCCCGATCCAAAAGATCGCCGTGTTCAAAAGGGCCAAATTGCACCGCATCCTGCCAACCCGTGATCAGGTTGTCGTAGGTCACGGGAAGATAACCTGCCTGCGCAAGCGCCTTGCAGGCATGTGAGCCGATATACCCGGCACCACCGGTGACAAGAATTGTCTTCATGGCATATCCATCGGGGCTGGTTGAGGAACAGTTTCGCCAAAGGCGCCGTCAGAGTCATGGGGAAAAGACGTCACTCCAGCCCCATGGCTGCCATCATCTCTTCAATCTTGGGCACGTCCTGCGGGTTGTTCAGCTCCCAGAACTGACGGCCCCTTGCCTCGACCTCGACGCACAGAACCTTGCGCCCGTTTTCCATGAACCTGAGCTGCTCCAGGCCTTCCAGCTGTTCCAGAGGCCCGGCTGGCCAGCCCGGATACGCTGCAAGGGCATCGGGCCGATAGGCGTAAACGCCGACATGATGAAACACGGGTGTCGCTTCATCGCCAGCGTATGTCTGGGACGTGAAGGGGACGACCTCTTTCGAGAAGTACATCGCACTGTGATCGCGTCCGAACACTGCCGTCGTGCCACCTACACGGCCATGCTTGCGGTCGTTCAGAAGACTGTTCAACGCACTGCCGTCACAGCGCAGGACAGGGGTCGCAACACCGGCATCCGGGGCGGTGCGCAGGCCGGAAACCAGATCTTCGACAAACCAATGCGGGGTCAGCGGAGCGTCGCCTTGCAGGTTGACGATGATGTCATACCCGCCACCCAGAACCTCATGCGCTTCGGCGCATCGTTCGGTGCCGTTCTGACAGGTTTCCGAGGTCATCACGACCTCGGCCCCAAAGCCCTCGGACACGTCGCGAATGCGCTCATCATCCGTCGCAACAACAACGCGATCGACACCCGAGACTGACCTGGCTGCACGCCAGGACCGTTCGATCAGTGTCATGGACGCGCCTTTTGCGCCGGTCAGGGGAACCAGCGGCTTGCCGGGATAGCGGGTCGAAGCGTAACGGGCGGGAATGGCAATCAGTACAGACATCAGGCTTCCTTCAACTCAACACCCGGAGCGTAGGCAATAAAGAACGGATTTGCATAGCCATCCTTGCCATAAAGCAACGGAGTATGGTCGTCAAAACGCACAACCCGGCCACCGGCTCCGGCCAGTACCGCATGGCCTGCCGCCGTATCCCATTCCATCGTGCGCCCGACGCGCGGATAGATGTCCGCCTCGCCCGTGGCAACCAGACAGAACTTGAGTGACGACCCCGCGCTTTTGCTGTCCTTCACGTGATATTTGTTGATGTAGTCCTCGGTGGCCTGATCCCTGTGGGACTTCGACGCCACGACCAAAAGCCCGGAATTATCCGGTTCAGAGACTGATACGGGTGTCAAAGGACCGGTCTCGTTTTTGTCGAAAGCGCCTGTTTCCTCGACCGCGCGGCCATCAGCCAGCGTGAAGAACATACGACCCCGCGCCGGGGCATAGACCACTCCCCGGGTTGGCACTCCGTTTTCGACAAGTGCGATGTTGACGGTAAAGTCGCCGCGACGGTTGATGAACTCCTTGGTGCCGTCCAGCGGATCAACAATGAGGAAAGTGTCGCCTTTTTCAGAATGGGAAGCGGCCTGTTCTTCGGTGACCAGAAGAATATCCGGGAATGCCGCACGCAAGCCTGCCGAAATCAATGCATCAGCGGCTTCGTCTGCCTCGGTCACAGGGCTGGAGTCGGATTTGACTTTGACATCGAAATCATCCGCCTCGTAGATTTCCATGATCTTGTCGCCTGCCTCCAGAGCCAGTCGCCGGATGACGGGAATAAGCGCGTCGTAGGTCACAAAAAAGCTCCGTTCCTGTGTTTTGTTGATCCAAAATCGCGATCGACTTATGATGCGGCGGTTACGGAACGGCAAGATATTCATGCCAGTTTAGAGGCGACGAAGCAGAAAAGACCCTTTGAATGTTCTATTTCAAGCGCAACCAAACGCTGCTGGGCGGCGCTTTCACGACGGCTGAGCTGGTATTCCATGCCACCGTGCGAAAGGTGCGCTCGCAACATCCGAATGCAATAGTCGCCATCCTGATCAATGTTTTGCAGCTTGTGGTGATGGGAACCACTTTCTACCTGCTCATGTCACTGATGGGCCGGGGTGGAATACCGAAGATCAGGGGCGAATTTCTGCTGTATGTTCTGTCCGGCGTGTTCCCCTTCATGCTGCACATCCAGTCGATAGGCGCGATTTCAGGGGTTGGGTCCGCGAACAATCCGATGATGCTCCATTCGCCGATGAATGTGATGGTGACGATCCTGTCTGCGGCGCTCGGTATTCTTTACAAGCAACTGCTGGCCATGTTCGTGATCCTGTTCATCTACAGTGTCGCGGTCGCCCCGATCGAGGTGCAGGATCCCGGCGGTGCTTTCGCGATGCTGATAATGGCCTGGTTTACCGGATGCGCGGTAGGTTTGGTGTTCATGGCGATGAAACCATGGTTTCCGACGACTGTGGGAATGCTCACCAATATCTACCGTCGCCTGAACATGGTGTTTTCGGGAAAGATGTTCGTTGCAAACACACTGGGCGGCGGATTGCTGATGATGTTCGCCTGGAACCCGCTGTTTCATATTATCGACCAGTGCCGGGGCTTCATCTTCCGAAACTACTTTCCGCGAAACACAAGTTGGGAATACGCGCTATGGGTCGGGATAGCTTTGTTGATGATCGGTTTGATGGCTGAGTTTTTCACGCGCCAGCATGTTTCGCAAAGCTGGAACGCGCGCCGCTAACATGCGACCCGCAGCGTCAAGTTGATCCGTCCACCTTTTGGCAACAGCCGGGATGATCCGTATCTGATCCGGTCGATTCCGTGATAGGCCAATCGTGCCGGACCGCCCATGATCACCACGTCGCCCGAGCCGAGCCAGATCGACTCGGTCTTGCCGCCACGGGTCGTGTTGCCAATTCGGAACAGGGCGTCATCGCCCAGGGAAACCGACAGAACGGGCCAGGAAAAATCTGCCTCGTCCTTGTCCTGATGCAGGCCCATCTTGGCGCCTTCCCCGTAGTAGTTGATCAAACAGCAATCCGGCGCGCGCTCGGTGCTGACCAGATCGTGCCAGATATCAAGAATGACCGGGGGGATTTCAGGCCAGACCCCGCCTTTCGGGTGCTTATCCTGATAGCGATAGCCTGCCTTGTCGGTCACCCATCCCAGATCCCCGGCCGAGGTCATTCTTACCGACATCTCTTTGCCCGACGGCGTGACGGGTCGAAACAAGGGTGCCGCTTTCAGAATCGGTCGAAGGGCCGCGATCAGCCGTGCCTGGGAAGCAGGGTCAATATAGCCTTTCCTGATTTCGAACCCTCGCAAGACCACCCGCGTCATTCCGGAAACCCCAAACCTTTCCAATTTCTTGCCAAAAAAGACCTCAAATTCCCGAAAACCTGCACTCTACGGTGCTTGCAGGCCTCTTGCCTCGCCCTTATATACGCCGGGACGCGCGATGGTAGTGCTGTCGCGCACATCAGATCGGGAGTGGGATGCCATAAAGGGTCCGACCCTCGGGACATCGCCTTGAAGAGAAAGGGATTGCAAAAATGGGAAAAGTAATCGGGATTGACCTCGGAACCACGAACTCCTGCGTAGCCATCATGGAAGGCTCGCAGCCGAAGGTCATCGAAAACGCTGAAGGGGCGCGGACCACGCCTTCGATCGTCGCCTTCACCGAAGATGAGCGACTGGTCGGTCAGCCTGCAAAACGTCAGGCGGTCACCAACCCCGACAACACGATCTTTGGCGTCAAACGTCTGATCGGTCGTCGCGTGGATGATGCCGAAGTAGAAAAAGACAAGAAAATGGTGCCGTATTCCATCGTGAATGGCGGCAATGGTGACGCGTGGGTTGAAGCCCGCGGTGAAAAATACTCCCCCAGCCAGATTTCTGCTTTCATTCTGGGCAAGATGAAGGAAACCGCCGAGAGCTATCTGGGCGAAGATGTCACCCAGGCGGTCATCACCGTTCCGGCATATTTCAACGACGCCCAGCGTCAGGCCACCAAAGATGCCGGTAAAATCGCCGGTCTGGAAGTTCTGCGGATCATCAACGAACCGACAGCTGCTGCGCTGGCCTATGGTCTGGACAAGGAAGAAACCCAAACCATCGCGGTCTATGACCTTGGTGGTGGTACTTTCGACGTGACAATCCTGGAAATCGACGATGGCCTGTTCGAGGTCAAATCGACCAATGGTGACACCTTCCTGGGTGGTGAAGACTTTGACATGCGCATCGTCAACTACCTGGCGGATGAGTTCAAAAAGGAACACGGTGTCGATCTGTCTCAGGACAAGATGGCCCTGCAGCGTCTGAAAGAAGCCGCGGAAAAAGCCAAGATCGAACTGTCCTCGACCTCGCAGACCGAGATCAACCAACCCTTCATCTCGATGGGCGCCAACGGTCAGCCGCTGCACATGGTCATGAAACTGACCCGTGCCAAGCTGGAATCGCTGGTGTCGGACCTGATCAAGAAGTCGCTGAAGCCCTGCCAGGCCGCTCTGAAAGACGCTGGTCTGTCGGCTGCTGACGTGGACGAAGTTGTTCTGGTCGGTGGTATGACCCGGATGCCGAAAGTGATCGAAGAGGTCACCAAGTTCTTCGGCAAAGAGCCGCACAAGGGCGTGAACCCGGACGAAGTGGTTGCCATGGGCGCCGCCATCCAGGCCGGTGTTCTTCAGGGCGACGTCAAAGACGTTGTTCTGCTGGACGTGACCCCGCTTTCGCTGGGTATCGAAACGCTGGGTGGCGTGTTCACCCGCCTGATCGACCGCAACACCACGATCCCGACCAAGAAGTCTCAGGTCTTCTCGACCGCCGAGGACAACCAGAACGCCGTGACCATCCGCGTGTTCCAGGGTGAGCGTGAAATGGCTGCGGACAACAAGATCCTGGGTCAGTTCAACCTTGAAGACATCCCGCCGGCACCGCGCGGCATGCCTCAGATCGAGGTGACTTTTGACATCGACGCCAACGGCATCGTCTCGGTTTCGGCCAAAGACAAAGGCACTGGCAAAGAACAGAAGATCACCATCCAGGCATCGGGCGGACTGTCCGACGAGGATATCGAAAAGATGGTCAAGGACGCCGAAGAGAACGCGGAAGCCGACAAGGAACGCCGCGAGCTGATCGAGGCGAAGAACCAGGCGGAAAGCCTCATCCATTCGACCGAAAAGTCGATGGAAGAGCATTCCGACAAGGTCGACCCGACCACGATCGAAGCCATCGAGTTGGCGATCGCCGCGCTGAAGGACGAGCTGGAAACCGAAAATGCCGACAAGATCAAGTCGGGCATCCAGAACGTCACCGAAGCCGCGATGAAGTTGGGCGAAGCCATCTATAAGGCGCAAGCCGAAGAAGGCGAAGAGGAACCAGCTGCCGCAGACGCTGCACCAGGCGACGATGACATCGTCGACGCCGAGTTCGAAGACCTCGACGACGACAAGCGCGCCTAACGCGTTACTCGGTTCCGGCAGGCCTGGTTCGGGCCTGCCGGAACGGTCTTCACCATGCAGCACGCGTCTCCGAAACCTTCTTTTGGCACCTACGCTCTCTCACATCGGATGGAAATATTGCGCCGGTGGTCTGAGGGCATGCCGCGTCAATGGATGTCGTCCGGAATTCGTAGGATAGTAATGGCCTCTCAGCGAGAGCCTTACGATTTTGAGGTGTTTGGCGGACAGAAATGCCGATTGCACCCATCTGACAACTGGGCCGAACGTCGCGTCATAACCGGCTCGCAGTTCTTTGATCTGGATGAGCGTCAATCGCTGGCCAACCATATTTCGCAGGGCTCTGGCGATTATGTCTTTGTCGACGCCGGTGCAAATGTCGGGCTGTACACCCTGTGGGTCAGATCAGTTGCGCAGAAGTTGGGGCGCAACCTGAAAGCCCTGGCTGTTGAACCGGATCCGGTCAACAAGGCTCGCCTTGGTACCAATCTGGCTGCCAATCAAGCCAGTGAAGTCATCCATTGCGACAAGGCCTTGTCTGACAAACCGGGTGAGGTGTGGTTCGAATCCGCGAACCTTGGCGATCGGGGTCATGCCAAAGTTGCCGAGTCGGGCGATCTGTGCGTTCAGGCGATTCCGTTGTTGGACGCGATACGCGATGCCGGGCTGACCAAGGTTGATGCAATGAAAATGGATATCGAAGGTCAGGAAACCCGCGTATTGCGCGCTTTTTTCGAAGACGCACCGCGGGAGATTTGGCCCGAAGTGCTGCTGATAGAAATCAAGCATTCGGATGACGGGCTTGACGAGGTCTTGAATAAGGCAGGTTACGTGGCCAGTTTTGCAATCAACACCAACGGCGTGTACAGGCTCAATGAAAGCACCGCGTCCGGCGGCACGAAGGAATAACAAATGTCAAAGCGCGACTATTACGAAGTGCTCGGCGTGTCCAAGGGCGCTTCGTCGGATGAGATCAAGAAGGGTTTTCGCAGGAAAGCCAAAGAGCTGCACCCTGACCGCAACAAGGACAACCCGGATGCCGAGGCGCAGTTCAAGGAAGCCAACGAGGCTTACGACGTGCTGCGCGATGCCGAAAAGAAGGCGGCTTACGATCGCTTTGGCCATGCCGCATTTGAAAACGGCATGGGCGGCGGTGGCCGCCCCGGTGGCGGCTTTGGCGGTCAAGGCGACTTCTCCAGTGCATTTTCGGATGTATTCGACGACCTGTTCGGCGATTTCATGGGTGGTCAAAGGGGCGGCGGCGGGCGTCGCGCCGCGCGCGGCTCGGACCTGCGCTACAACCTGCGTGTGACGCTGGAAGAAGCCTACTCGGGCCTGCAAAAAACCATCAATGTGCCAACGGCCGTGGCGTGTTCGTCCTGCGAAGGTACCGGGGCTGAAGGTGGCGTTGAACCCACATCCTGCCCCACCTGTTCGGGCATGGGGAAAGTGCGGGCACAACAGGGCTTCTTTACGGTGGAACGGACTTGCCCGACCTGTTCGGGATTGGGGCAGATCATCAAGAACCCCTGTAAATCCTGTCAAGGGGCCGGCAGGGTCGAAAAGGACCGCGCTTTGTCGGTGAACATTCCTGCCGGTGTCGAAACCGGTACGAGAATTCGTCTGGCAGGCGAAGGTGAGGCGGGAATGCGCGGCGGACCTCCGGGCGATCTGTATATTTTCGTCGAAGTGGCCGAGCACAAACTGTTCGAACGCGACAGCGTGAACCTCTACTGCCGCGTGCCGGTCAGCATGGCCAAGGCGGCGCTGGGCGGATCGATCGAGGTTCCGACCATCGATGGCGGTCGCGGCCGCGTTCAGATTCCGGCCGGAAGTCAGTCGGGTCGGCAAATGCGCCTGCGCGGAAAAGGCATGCCTGCGTTGCGCGGCGGAGGTGTGGGTGACATGTTCATTGAACTGGCCGTGGAAACCCCGGTCAACCTGACCAGCCGCCAGAAAGAACTGCTGCGCGAGTTTGATGATCTGGGTGAAGACAACCACCCGGAATCAAAAAGCTTTTTCTCGTCCGTCAAGTCTTTCTGGGACGGTATGAAAGGCTGAATGACCAGGAACGGGGGCTCTGCCCCCGCCGCCCTTCGGGCGACTCCCCCGGGATATTTTCAGCCAGATGAAGCATGGGATCCGTTCTTCATCTGGCCCAAAAAATCCCGGAGCGCGAGGCAGAGCCTCGCATTTCACTGTCATACGCATGCAGTTTTGGCCTTAGCAGAAAGCTGAAAGTGGCAATATATCTGGAAAATTGAGTCTTGATTCCGGCCCTCGACCCTGAGATTGTCCGCCTCAACCGTTGGGGTGCCCTTTGACAGGGCTGAGAGACGCAACCGCGTTAACCCATCGAACCTGATCCGGGCAATTCCGGCGTAGGGAACGGTCTCTTGAACACAGACGTTTTCTCTACTCCGTTGCCCATAGAAGATGGAGCAACGACATGGCGGCAATTGCCCTGACCATAGCAGGATCCGACAGTGGCGGCGGCGCGGGCATTCAGGCTGACCTGAAGGCAATGTCGGCGCTGGGTGTTTTTGGCGCAAGTGTCATCACCGCCGTTACCGCGCAGAACACGCGAGCTGTTACCGCGGTGCATGGGATTCCGCTGGATGTGATTTCCGCCCAAATTGACGCGGTTCTGAACGATCTTGACGTCACGGCCGTCAAAATCGGCATGCTTGGCACACCTGAGATCATTCATACGGTCGCCAGGGGGCTGGCGGCTTTCGAGGGTCCCGTGGTTCTTGATCCGGTCATGATCGCCAAATCCGGCGACGCTTTGTTGGCGCAAGAGGCGGTCCGGACGCTGCGCGATGTGTTGTTGCCAACGGCGACGGTTCTTACGCCGAATCTGCCTGAGGCGGCGTGCCTGCTGAACATGCCAGCGGCAGAAACGCGTGAGCAGATGGCTGAACAGGGCCGGGCATTGTGCGCCTTGGGTGCGGGTGCAGTCGTGATGAAAGGCGGACACGGGTCAGGTGAAATCTGCCACGATTTGCTGATCGATCGGTCGGGTGTCATGGCCGAGTTTCAGGCCCCGCGTCAGGATACGAAAAACACCCATGGAACAGGATGCACCCTGTCGTCATCCATCACCGCAGGTTTGGCCACGGGGCTGACCCTGAGGGACGCGGTTGCGCAGGCGCATGACTATCTGCAAGGGGCCATCGCGCGCGCGGATGAGTTGAATGTCGGCGCTGGGCACGGCCCGGTGCATCATTTCCACCGGGTTTGGCCCTCGTGACGCTTTGGTCTGTCATAGGGGCAGGGGTTGCCGGTCTTGCCGTTGCCAGCGAACTGGTGTCGCGCGGTGCAAAAGTGCAGATATTCGACCCCGGCGGGCCACCGGGCCCGCATGGGTGTTCGTGGTGGGCCGGGGGAATGCTGGCACCTTGGTGCGAATATGAAAACGCGGAAGAACCGGTGCTGCGCCTTGGGCAGTCAGCGATTGAATGGTGGGCCCAACGTACCAAAGTGACCCGTCGGGGAACGCTTGTTGTCGCAAGTGCCCGTGATGTGCCGGACCTGCGCCGATTTGCGCGTCGGACAAAAGAGTTCACCAAGGTCGAACGGGCAGAAATATCTGAATTAGAGCCTGATCTGGCAGGGTTTGGCCAAGGCCTGTTCTTCGAACGCGAAGCCCATGTTGATCCGCGTCAGGCGCTGCAAGATCTGTGTCGTCAATTGCAAAGCCAGGGTGTCGCGTTCCACCGGAAGCTGGCGCCCGCCCAGTTGAAGAATGCAATTGACTGCCGTGGCCTTCACGCCCGCGAATACCTGCATGATCTGCGCGGCGTGAAGGGTGAGATGCTTGTGATACGATGCCCTGACGTGGAACTGACGCGCCCGGTTCGTTTGCTGCACCCGCGGATGCCGCTTTATATCGTTCCGCGCGGCGGCGGCGTCTATATGTTGGGTGCGACCATGATCGAATCCGAGGACAGCAGCCGCATTACCGCCCGTTCGATGCTGGAATTGCTCAGCGCGGCCTATGCCGTGAACCCGGCTTTTGGCGAAGCCGAAGTGTTGGAGATAGGCGTCGATCTGCGCCCCGCCTTTCCCGACAACTTGCCGCGCATCCGGCGTTTGGGCCGGACGATCTATGCCAACGGGCTTTATCGCCACGGATATCTGCTGGCACCGGCGCTGGCGCGGGGTGTTGCAGATCTGGCGCTGAACAACACACATTCGGAGATGGTCGATGAAGATCGTGCTTAACGGCGAGACGCGCGAGGTGCGCGCCGAAACCCTGTCGGAATTGTTGGATGAATGCGGTTTCTCGGGCCGTGTGGCCACCGCCGTGAACGAAGATTTCGTGCCCTCAAGCCTGCGCGTCGCTCACAAGCTGGCCGAAGGCGACCGGGTCGAGGTCGTCGCACCGATGCAGGGGGGCTGAAGATGAAGACGTTTTACGGCACTGAACTGCCCAACCCGCTGATGCTGGGCACGGCGCAATATCCAAGCCCGGCCATTCTGGAACAGGCGTTTCGCGAAAGCGGTGCAGGCGTTGCCACTGTATCCTTGCGGCGCGAAGCGGGTGCGGGCCAGACCTTTTGGAACATGATCCGCGACCTGGGAGTTCTGATCCTGCCCAATACGGCCGGTTGCCATACGGTGAAAGAGGCCGTGACGACCGCCTATATGGCACGCGAAGTGTTCGAGACCCGATGGATCAAACTGGAACTCATCGGACATACGGACAGCCTGCAACCGGATGTCTTCCAACTGGTCGAAGCCGCCCGCATTCTGACCGAGGATGGGTTCGAGGTGTTTCCCTACACCACCGATGACCTGATCGTGGGCGAACGCCTGTTGGAAGCGGGATGCGAGGTGTTGATGCCCTGGGGCGCACCGATCGGGTCAGGACGAGGGCTGAACAACGAATACGCTCTGCGTGCGATGCGGGCCGAATTTCCTGACATTCCCCTGGTGGTGGATGCCGGTATCGGCTTGCCCAGCCACGCGGCCCGCGCGATGGAGCTGGGCTTTGACGCGGTTCTGCTCAACACCGCTGTGGCCCGTGCCGGAGATCCGGTTCTGATGGCCAAGGCAATGGCGCAGGCAACCCTTGCCGGGCAATTGGCCCATCAGGCCGACCCGATCGAGCCGCGCGATATGGCGGAACCCTCTACCCCTGTTGTTGGAAAGGCCTTCCTGTCATGACGCTGGACCGTTTCTATCCGATCTTTGATCACTCGGACTGGCTGCGGCGGATGTTGCCGCTGGGTGTCAAACTGGTGCAGCTGCGCATCAAGGATCAGCCAGACGATGCGGTGCGCGACCAGATTGCCGTCTCACGCGAATTGTGCCGCGACCATGGGGCGGTTCTGGTGGTCAATGACTATTGGCAACACGCGATCGATCTGGGCTGCGACTGGATACATCTGGGGCAGGAAGATCTGGACGACGCCGACCTGAAAGCCATCCGAAAAGCGGGTCTGAAACTGGGCGTTTCCACCCATGACGATGATGAGCTTGAGCGTGTGCTGGCCATGGATCCCGATTACGTGGCATTGGGCCCGGTCTACCCCACTATTCTGAAAAAGATGAAATGGCATCAGCAGGGCCTGCCCCGCGTAACGGAATGGAAGGCGCGGGTTGGTGATATTCCCTTGGTCGGTATTGGCGGGATGAGTGTCGAGCGCGCGACCGGTGTGCTGAAGGCCGGGGCGGACATCGTCTCGGCGGTCACGGATATCACACTGAACCCCGACCCCGAAGCACGGGTGCGCGCGTGGATCGAGGTCACACGATGAGCCGATATGCCCGACAGACGCTTCTGCCCGAAGTCGGGGCGCAGGGGCAGGCTCGCCTGTCGGCGGCCCGTGTTCTGGTCGTCGGGGCGGGCGGTCTGGCTGCACCGGTTCTGCCACTTTTGACAGGGGCCGGGGTAGGGCGGATCACGGTCATGGACGGTGATACTGTCGATCTGTCGAACCTGCACCGTCAAACGTTTTTCTCCGAGGCCGATTGCGGGCACTCCAAGGCGGAAACCGCCGCCGCGCGCTGCCGCGCGCTGAATGGTGAAACTGATGTCATCGGTCTGAATCAGGCTCTGACCAGTGAAAATGCGCCTGGCTCGGTGTCGCAAGCCGATATCATTCTGGATTGTGCCGACAGCTACGCAGCCAGCTACATCCTGTCGGACACGTGTCTGGCGCAGGGCAAGCCTTTGATCAGCGCCTCGGTGCTGGGGCTTTCGGGTTATGTGGGCGGGTTCTGCGGCGGGAGCCCATCGCTGCGCGCTGTATTTCCCGATGCACCGGACAGTGGTGCCAGCTGCGCCACTGCGGGGGTTCTGGGCCCCGTGGTTGGCGTGATGGGGGCGATGCAGGCGCAGATGGCGCTCAGCTTGATCCTTGGACTTGATCCCTCGCCCCTTGGGCAGTTGGTTCAATATGACGCAAGAACCCTGCGCAGCACCGGGTTTCGCTTTGATGACGCACCCGAGCCCGGCAACTGCTTTCGCTTTCTGTCCGCAAGCCAGCTGAAGGACACGGATCAGATCATCGAGCTGCGCAGTTCGCAGGAAGCCCCTGTTCCCATCCATTCGAACGCGACGCGCATTTCACCGGATAACTTGCGTAGAATAGATCCTAACAAAGGAAAAAGGCTGGCTCTTTGCTGTGCCACCGGTTTGCGGGCATGGCGTGCCGCCGAACAGATTCAACCAGATTGGCCGGGCGAAATTGTCCTCGTCGCGGCCTCAACCTCGTGAAGAAAAGGGAAACGCGAGACATGAAAAAGCTGATGACAGCCATCGCCCTTCTGGCCGCCGGGCCGGCATGGGCCGAAGACAAAATGACCGTCCTGCTGGACTGGTTTATCAACCCTGACCACGGTCCCATCATCGTGGCGCAGGAAAACGGCTACTTTGCCGAACAAGGGCTTGAGGTCGAGATCGTTCCACCCGCCGACCCGTCCGCCCCGCCCCGTTTGGTGGCTGCCGGCCAAGCCGACCTGGCGGTGTCTTACCAGCCGCAATTGCACTTGCAGATTCACGAGGGCCTGCCGCTGAAGCGCGTCGGCACATTGGTTGCGACGCCGCTGAACTGCCTTCTGGTGCTGGAAGACGGGCCGATCAAGTCGCCTGCTGACCTCAAGGGTAAAAAAATCGGCTTCTCGGTCGCGGGGGTCGAAGAAGCCATCCTTGGCACCGTTCTGGGCAAATATGATGTTGCGCTGGGCGATGTCGAGCTGATCAACGTCAACTTTTCCCTCTCGCCGTCGCTGATGACCGGTCAGGTGGACGCGGTGATTGGCGCTTATCGCAACTTCGAACTGAACCAGATGGATATCGAAGGTCGTCCCGGCACTTGCTTCTATATCGAGGAAGAGGGCGTTCCGTCCTACGATGAACTGATCTATGTCGCCAATCCTGAAACGATGGACAAGGACAAGATCGCCCGGTTCCTCGCCGCGACTGAAAAAGCGACCCAATATATCGTCAACAACCCGGAAAAAAGCTGGGAAATCTTCGCGGCGACCTCGCCGGAACTTCAGGACGAGCTGAATGCCCGCGCCTGGGTCGATACACTGCCGCGCTTTGCGCTGCGCCCGGCAGGTTTTGATGCCGGTCGTTATGCCCGGTTCGAAACCTTCCTGAACGAAAGCGGGATGATCGACAGCGTCCTTCCGGTCAGTGACATCACCATCGACGTGACCGCGCAATGAGCAATTATGGCAAAGCCTTTGCGCTGATGCGCGATGCTGCGGCGGAGCCGTGGCGGGATTATACCCGCCACGCCTTCGTAGAGGGCATGAAAGACGGAACGCTGCCACGCGAGGCGTTTCTGCATTATCTGCGGCAGGATTATGTGTTCCTTATCCACTTCAGCCGCGCGTGGGCCCTGGCGGTGGTGAAATCGGAAACGCATGAAGAAATGCTTGCCGCATCGCGAACCGTGAACGGTTTGATCAGCGAAGAGATGAAACTGCATATCGGTATCTGCGCGGCAGAAGGCATCTCGCAGGCAGAGCTGTTTGACACGCCAGAGCGTCACGAGAATCTGGCCTATACCCGGTTTGTCCTGGAAGCAGGCTACAGCGGAGACCTTCTGGATCTGCTGGCGGCGCTTGTTCCTTGCGTCATGGGATATGGCGAGATTGGTACGCGGCTGTCCGCCGAGGCAACGTCCGGGACATATCGCGGCTGGATCGACACATATGCCGGTGAAGATTACCAAGGCGCATGTGTGGCGGTCGGCGAGTTGCTGGATCAGGCTCTAACAAGACGTATTGGGGCAGATTATCAGGGTTCGCCACGCTGGGATCGACTGTGCCAGACCTTCCGCAAGGCGACAGAGCTTGAGATTGACTTCTGGCAGATGGGTTTGACGCCATGACCCCTGCGCCCGAACTGACCATCAACGGCACTGCCACAATCGACGGCGCGACCCTGTTTGCGCCGCTGACCCTGACCCTTGGGGCCGGGGCGTGGACATGCCTGCTGGGCGGTTCGGGCGTGGGAAAAACCACGGTTCTGAGGTTGATTGCGGGGCTCGAGACCGGGGCCGCCTTCGCTGGCCATATCACGGCCAGTGATGGCTTGCCGGTATCCGAGCGTGTCTCATACATGGCGCAGGATGATCTTCTGTTGCCTTGGGCGACCGTCGCGCAGAATGTCTCGCTGGGCGCGCGTTTGCGTGGTGAAACCGTTGATCTTGATCGACGCGACCGCCTTATAAAACGTATGCGGTTGCAGGATCACATGAACAAGAAGCCCAACGCGTTGTCCGGTGGGCAACGCCAGCGTGTCGCTTTGGCCCGGACCTTGATGGAAGATCGTCCCGTTGTTTTGCTGGACGAACCCTTTTCGGCGCTTGATGCCCGCACCCGAGCTGACATGCAGGATCTTGCCGCCGAAGCTTTGAACGGGCGCACCGTCCTTCTTGTGACCCATGATCCGGCCGAAGCTGCGCGTTTGGGGCAATCCATCGTAGTGATGACGCAGCACGGATTGACGCCCTGCGATCCGCCCCGGGCCCCGGCCCCGCGGCGCGTGGATGATCTGGAGACACTGGAAACCCAGGGTGCCTTGCTGCGTCTTCTCCGCGAGGGCGCGGCATGAAGTATTTTTCTGCATTGGCCGCAACTTTGTTTGCCTTGCTGATCTGGCAGGGCATCGTGACCCTGACCGGGCTGCCGAAGTTCATCTTGCCTGGGCCCGCCGTCGTGGCCGAGACCTGGTGGCAGAACCGCTGGGTGATCGCCGAGCATACCTGGATCACCGCGATCGAAGTGGTGATCGGTCTGGCATGCGGAACACTGCTGGGTGTCGTTACTGCGCTGCAACTGGCGAATTCGCGGGCGGCGCGAGTGCTGGTGCAGCCGATGCTCGTGTTCACGCAGGCTCTGCCGGTATTCGCATTGGCGCCGTTGCTGACGCTGTGGCTGGGTTATGGGCTGTGGTCCAAGGTCGCCATGGCGGTGTTGATCATCTATTTCCCGATCACCTCATCCTTTTTTGACGGGCTTATGCGCACCCCGTCGGGGTATCTGGATCTGGCCCGAACGATGCAGGCCAGCAAGCGCGCCGTGCTGTGGCATATCCGTATTCCGGCCGCTCTGCCGTCGCTGGCGTCGGGGATGCGGCTGGCGGCGGTCTATGCCCCGATCGGAGCGGTGATCGGCGAATGGGTCGGCTCGTCGCAGGGGTTGGGATACCTGATGCTGCTGGCCAATGGACGTGCCAAGACCGATCTCATGTTTGCCGCGATGCTGACCCTGGGCGTATTCTCGATTCTTCTGCACATGATTGTCCGCCGGGCCACGGCACGCATGGCGGGTGAGGTGCGTTAACCAATCAGAAACCGATTCTGGGTCAGGGTGCGCTCATGACACAGGACGCCTTTGCCGAAGCCCCGATGCTGTTTGATACGGACGAAGCCCCGGCGCAGCCGCTGCCCTCTGGTCGGCTACCCTCCTATATAAAAGACCACCGCAAGCGGCTGCGCGAACGGTTCATGACCGGCGGATCGGCGGCGATGCCGGATTATGAACTGCTTGAACTGGTCCTGTTTCGGTCCATTCCCCGGCAGGATGTGAAGCCACTGGCGCGGGCGTTGATGGACACTTTTGGTGATTTCAATCGTGTCCTGACCGCGCCCGAGGAACGGCTGCGCCAGATCAAGGGCGTTGGCGATACCGTGGTTACCGACCTGAAAATTCTTGAGGCCTGCGCCCACAGGATGGCCCGCGCCCGGGTGATGCAGCGGCATGTGATCTCGGGCTGGGATGCGCTGCTGGATTATTGCCACACCACCATGGCGCATCGTGAAATCGAACAGTTTCGCGTGTTCTATCTGGATCGCAAGAACGTAATGATCGCGGATGAGGAACAGGCCAAAGGCACCGTGGATCACGTGCCGGTTTACCCGCGCGAGGTTGCCAAACGAGCGCTGGAACTGAATGCCTCGGCCCTGATTCTGGTGCACAACCACCCGTCGGGTGATCCGACGCCCTCGCAGTCGGATATCGACATGACCAACCGTATTCAGGATGCCTGTTCGGCCCTGGGCCTGACCCTGCACGACCACCTGATCATTGGAAAATCGACCGAGTTGAGCTTTCGGTCCGAAGGGTATCTGTGAGCTTCACTGCACCCAAATTTCAACCCGGCGGTTGACCTTGCGGCCCCACTCGGTGTCGTCACAGGCCATCGGCATTGCTTCGCCAAACCCTTCCGCGACCACCTCGATACTGTCTGATATCGATGTCTCGGCCGCGGCCAGAACCGCGTTTCGTACCGTCTGTGCACGTCGCAGGGCAATGCGGGCGTTGGCGGCGGCCCCACCATCCCCGTCGCTGAATCCGGCGAACACCAGCTTGCGCGCCTTCAATGTGCCGGCGTCAAGCATATGTGCCAGTTGCTGAATATTGGAACGTGACTGCGCATCCGGACGGGATGATCCGGGCTCGAACCGAACCGACAGGGACAGGCGCGACAGCGGGCGCAGGGTTTCCATCATGCGCTGAAGCTCGCCCAGCCCAACCTCGGGCCCTCCGGTGGCGATGGCGTTGGCAAGCCGGTCGCCCTGTATGCCAACCGGCAAGGTTTCGGGCGATTGATCCACGTAACCTGCGTCACGAATGGCCATCTGGGCCCCGGGGCTTAGGCTAAAGGCCAGAAACTGCCGTGCGATCCGTGGCAGGCGGCGTTCGGGCAGATACAGGAACATCGGCAGATTCAGCGGATAGTCTTCGGTCTTAATCGATTGACGAGTGGCGGCCAGCGGATGCCCACAGCCTCCGGTCAACGGCAGGGCTCGGGTATCGCCGGCTGTCGCCTTGCTGGCGATTCCGATGGAAAACGGGTCCCTGGCCACGGCCTTGGTCAGATCGCTCGTTCGAATGTGACGGATTGCGGTATCGGTCAGTTCCACACCAGCGGTCTTCAATACCTGATCCTCGACAGCCTGCGCCAGCCCCGATCCCGGATCCGGCACATGCAATGCGATCGGAGCATCCGGCCCGCCCAGGTCCACCCAGTTCTTTACTTCACCTGACAGAATGCGCGCCAAATCGGCCAGCGAAATCTGACGCATCACACTATCGGGTGCCACCACCGGAACCATGGCGTCCAATGCAACAACCCTGGATCGCCGGGCCCGTTTCAGATCACCCAGCCCCGCGGCTTCGGCTGCATCCCGCTCTGCCTCGCGTAGTTCGCGCAGGGCCATCACGATATCTGTCTGATCCCCGATCAGCTTGGCGAAGCCGCGATCCGTGGTCCCAACGTCAAAGTAGAACCGCGCCAACGGGGCGTCACGGCCTGACTGAAAAAGCTCATAGACGAAGGTGTCCGCATCCACGCGAGCAGGCGTTGCGGTCAGGCCTTCCTGCCGCGCAAACCCTATGATCAGGGCGGGCAAGACCGTTTCGGCCATGACAGACGATCCGGAAAACCGCAACTCGGCTACGAAATCCGTCAGGCTGGGGCATGCAGGTCCGTCGCAGGTGACGCCCGAGCCATCAACGGTCAACTCACCGAACTGCGTATCGACGCGGTAGAATTCGCCGTCAAAGCCCAGCAGGTTGCCTGTTACTTCGACCTTGCCGTCATGAGACGTCAGCGTGATGTCCTGCGCCATTGCACAGGTCGCACCTGCAACGGTAAACAGCGCGGTCACAGCCGCACGAAAGAAAGTCATAAGAGCGTCGAGCCTGCCTGCGGATTACTTTGCCGCAATTGTCAGGTCTGAGAGCAGATTATTCAACACCAGAAACTCACCGGCCTGTGAACAATCCGGCAGGGTCAGGGACATGTCGCGCGACCGCAGGCGGCTATCTGACAGAAGTTCCAGCGCCTGCACATTCAGCGTTTGCCCACAGTTGGATTCGGTCACTTCGGCTTCGACCGTCAGGTCGATGCTGCCGGACCGATCCGACGCGCCCGTCGGAAAGGAATATACTTCGATATTCTTGGCACGACCCAGACCCGTCTGGCCCAGGCGCAGAACCTCTCCTGCGCCATTTGCCGAGGAATCATCCCACACGTGGCCGCTGCTGCCATAGCTTGCCCCGAATTCCAGCGCGTGAATCTGCAACTCGGTTTCACCCTGCCATTGCAGGACGACGCGGTCATATTCGGCAATGTCGGTCACGTGAGTGGTGGCGACCGTACCCGTTTCATCTTCGAACGAAATCAGGAAAATCGCGTATTCCGACAGTGCCGGGATGGTCATTTCCAAGGCGCCGGAATCGTCGGTGTTCTGGCTGACCGTCAGGCCGCTGTGATGAATTTCAACGCGTTCGTTTCGGTGGCAGGGTGCCCGCAGCGACAGCTGTGCCATGGCGCCGGGGACGGCGACGGCGCGCGCGCTGATGTTGCAATCCGTCGTTTTCGGGGCTGACGGAACTGCGCGAGGTTCGGGCGCTGCCGCCCCGGAATCTGCGTCAGACGCCGGAGCCGAAGTCAGTACGATAGCATCCAACCCCGACAAAACCGAAGATTGCTGAGATGCCGAGGCAACATCAACACTATCCCCCGCGTTCGCCGGCTGCGCGGTTGGTCCGTTCTGCATCAGGTAGCCTATGCCCAAAGCACAAGCGACCGTGCCGCACATGGTCACGTAGTTTCGAACTACAAACAAGACACCCTCCCCAGTTGAAGGAGCAAATCGCACATTCGCCACGAATCGCGGCCAATTTGTGGCCGCGAGACGAACACATTGTGGATTCGGCGGGTGACGTTAGGTCAGTCGGCCATGGCAGTGTTTGAACTTCTTGCCCGAGCCACACGGGCACGGATCATTTCGCGACGGGTTGCCCCAGGTCGACGGGTCGCTTTCGTCGAACCCCGGAAGCGCATCACCCGAAGCCGCAGCCTCGGCCTTGGCTTCGGCCTGCTTCGCGGCCTTGTCCACGGCCTCCTGCGCCTGAGCCTGCTGCCCTGCCATCTGCGCCAGCATTTCTTTCTGTTCTTCTTCCGTCAGCGGACGTACGCGTGACAATTGCTGTGTCACGGTTTCGCGCAGGGAATCCAGCATGCTTTCGAACAGCTGGAAGCTTTCGTTCTTGTATTCGTTCAGAGGATCGCGCTGGGCATAACCGCGGAAACCCACGACCGAGCGCAGATGTTCCAGGGTCAGCAGATGCTCGCGCCATTTGCTGTCGATGGTCTGAAGCAGAACCTGTTTTTCGATGTTGCGCATGTTTTCAGGGCCAAAGGCGACGGCCTTCTGGGCCATCATCTCATCCGCGGCCTTGATCAGACGTTCGCGCACCTGCTCGTCATCCACGCCTTCTTCGGCGGCCCAGTCCTGAACCGGGACGTCCAAATTCAGCTTGTCCTTTATCGCCTCGTGCAGACCCTCAGTATCCCACTGATCAGCATAGGATTTCGGCGGCATGTATTCGTCAATCAGGTCGTCAATCACCTGTTCGCGCATATCCGAGACGATCTCGGACAGGTCGTTCGCAGACATGATTTCGCGGCGCTGGCTAAAGATCACCTTCCGCTGGTCGTTCATCACGTCGTCGAACTTCAGAACGTTCTTACGCATGTCAAAGTTGCGGCCTTCGACCTTGGACTGCGCGCGTTCCAGCGACTTGTTCACCCAGGGGTGAATGATCGCCTCGCCTTCTTTCATGCCCAGCGTGGTCAATACCTTGTCCAGCCGTTCCGAGCCGAAGATGCGCATCAGGTCATCCTCGAGGCTCAGATAAAATACCGTTCGGCCCGGGTCGCCCTGACGGCCGGAACGACCGCGCAGCTGGTTGTCGATGCGGCGGCTTTCGTGGCGTTCCGACGCCATGACGTAAAGGCCGCCAGCAGCCAGAACCTTTTCTTTTTCTTCGGCGTGGCGTGCTTCTTCGGCGGCCCGCAGCTCGGACGGATCTGCGTCTGGATTATCGGCAATCGCTTTCAGCACCTTCATCTCGACATTGCCGCCAAGCTGAATGTCGGTGCCACGACCGGCCATGTTGGTGGCGATGGTTACCGCACCCAGACGACCGGCATCGGCAACGATCTGTGCCTCTTGTTCGTGCTGGCGGGCGTTCAGAACGTTGTGCTTGATACCTTCCTTGGTCAGCATCTGGCTCAGCAGTTCGGATTTCTCGATCGACGTGGTCCCCAGCAGAACCGGCTGGCCCTTTTCCTGCGCCTTTTTCGTCTCGGCGATCATCGCATTGTATTTTTCGGCGGCCGTACGATAAACCTGATCATCTTCGTCGATACGGGCAATCGGCAGGTTGGTCGGAACTTCGACCACGCCCAGACCGTAGATCTCGGCAAATTCTTCAGCCTCGGTCAAAGCAGTGCCGGTCATGCCGCTCAGTTTGTCGTACAGGCGGAAATAGTTCTGGAATGTCACGCTGGCCAATGTGACGTTTTCCGGCTGGATCTGAACCTTTTCCTTGGCTTCGATCGCCTGATGCAGACCTTCGGACAGGCGACGCCCCGGCATCATGCGGCCGGTGAATTCATCGATCAGAACGACGTTGCCGTCGCGCACGATGTAATCCTTGTCGCGCTGGAACAGCTTGTGTGCACGCAGCGCCTGGTTGACGTGATGCACGACGGTGGTGCTTTCCGGATCATACAGGGAATGGCCTTCGGGAATCAGGCCGGCCTGAAGCAACTGCGCCTCAAGAAATTCGTTGCCTTCATCGGTAAAGGTCACATTGCGCGATTTTTCGTCCAGGGTGTAATGATCATCGCTCAGCGTCGGGATAAGGGCATCAATGGCGGTGTACAAATCCGACCGGTCCTGCGCAGGACCCGAGATGATCAGCGGCGTCCGCGCTTCATCGATCAGGATCGAGTCGACCTCGTCCACAATCGCAAAGTTGTGATGTTTCTGGTAAACCTGCTCCAGATCCGCCTTCATATTGTCGCGCAGATAGTCGAAGCCCAGCTCATTGTTGGTGGCATACGTGATGTCACAGGAATACGCGGCCAGTTTTTCCGCGTCGGGCTGGCCGGACCAGATCACATCAGTTGTCATGCCTACGGCCGCAAACACCTTGCCCATCCATTCCGCGTCACGTTTGGCCAGATATTCGTTCACCGTGACGACATGCACGCCCTTGCCGGTCAGCGCGTTCAAATAGGCCGGGAAGGTGGCGACCAGAGTCTTGCCTTCGCCCGTCTTCATTTCCGAGATGTTGCCCTGATGCAGGAAAATGCCGCCCATCAGCTGCACGTCAAAGGCCCGCAGGCCAAGTGCGCGCTTGGCGCCCTCGCGTACGTTGGCAAAGGCCTCGGGCAGCAGGTCGTCCAGGCTTTCGCCATCCAGTGCGCGCTTGCGCAGGTCTTCGGTCTTGTCGATCAGATCTTGATCTGAAAGCTTTTCAAACTCTGGTTCCAGCGCATTGATCTTTTCGACCAGAGGGCGGGTCGCCTTGATCTTGCGGTCGTTCGGTGTTCCGAACACCTTTTTGGCGAGCGTTCCGAGTCCCAGCATGTTCACTCCAGAGGATCTGTTCTTTTCGTGGTTGCGACAGGCTTGCCCACCTTGCGCGCAACCCATAGATACGGGGGGTGAAAGGCGGCCCTGTCCAAGGCTTCAAAGCGATGTAAGCGGCAGGTTCCAGAGTGTCAACGCCGCGCCCTGTCGCGGCAAGAAAATAGGATGATTCAATGCCCAAAGGTCTCACTTTTCTGCCATCGCTGGCCCTCGCCGCCGTGATGGCCCTGCCGCTGGCCGCCGAAACCCAGCCGGATGCGTCGACCGTTGTCGCTCGGGTAAACGGGGATGAGATCACATTGGGTCACGTGATCGCCACCGTCGCTTCTCTGCCACCGCAATATCAGCAGGCGGAAGACGACGTGCTGTTCGATTTCGTTCTGGAACAGCTGATCCAGCAGCAATTGCTGGGACAGCAACAGGATGGCCTGAACAAGCAAAACGCGCTGACACTCGACAATGAAAAGCGGTCGCTTCAGGCGGTTCAGACGGTCGCGGCTCTGACCAACGATCTCGTCACAGAGGAAGCCATTCAGGCCGCTTACGATGCGCGTTTCAATGATTTTGCGGGTGAAGACGAATTCGACGCCAGCCATATTCTGGTGGAATCGGAAGAAGAAGCCAAAGCGCTCAAGGCACAGCTTGATGATGGCGCCGACTTTGCGGAACTTGCCCGCGAGAACTCGACCGGTCCGTCCGGCCCGAATGGTGGCGCGCTGGGATGGTTCGGAAAAGGCCAGATGGTACCTGAATTCGAGGCAGCAGTGATCGCGCTTGAAAAAGGGCAGGTGTCGGCTCCGGTGCAAACACAATTTGGCTGGCATCTGGTCAAGCTGAACGACAAGCGCAAAACCGAAGCCCCCGAACTGGACGCGGTGCGCGATGAGCTGGCCCAAACGATCCAGCAAGATGCCATTCAGGCGCGGATCGACGAGTTGACGCAGCAGGCACAGATCGAACGCCCCGCGCTGGAAGGCGCAGGCCCCGAGATCATGCGCCAGCTGGACCTGATTCAGGAGTAAAGACCAGTGGCCACGATCACGAAGGTTTCGCCGCTGGCGCCGGCGTCTTTCCCTGAACTGCCTGCGATTGACGGTGTGCGTTTTGCCACCGTCGAAGCGGGTGTGCGCTATCAGGGTCGCACGGATGTCATGCTGGCTGTTCTTGATCCGGGCACGTCGGTGGCGGGTGTCTTCACCCGCTCGGCCACCCGCGCGGCACCGGTTCTGGATTGTCAGGAGAAAATCGGCGGCCCCAGCGATGGACCTGCGGCGATCCTTGTGAACTCGGGCAACGCCAACGCCTTTACCGGGCATTATGGCCAGACATCGGTTGCCGAGGTGACGCAGGCCGTTTCCAAATCGACCGGTGTCCCGGTCGAACGGGTCTTTACCTCGTCCACCGGTGTCATCGGTGAACCGCTGCCGCATGATCGCATCATCTCGCAGCTTGAGGCGTTGAAATCCGGCCTCAGCCGCCACGCAATCGAAGACGCCGCGCGGGCGATCATGACGACGGACACGTTCCCGAAAGGGGCGAGCGCACAGGTCGAAATCGGTGGCAAAACAGTCTCTATTGCAGGGATTGCTAAGGGTTCTGGAATGATCGCGCCAGACATGGCGACGATGCTGGTCTATATCTTCACCGACGCACGGGTTGAGCAATCGGCGTTGCAGGAAATGCTGAGTGCCCAGACAGATCGCACCTTCAACTGCATCACTGTGGACAGCGACACCTCGACATCGGACAGTCTGCTTCTGTGTGCGACCGGATCTTCGGGCGTTGATGCCACCGGCGATGCCGCTTTTGCAAGGGCTTTGGAAACGGTGATGCTGGACCTTGCGCAACAAGTGGTGCGTGACGGGGAAGGCGCCACGAAATTCGTGGAAATCCGCGTGACCGGAGCCGCCTCGGACGCTGATGCCAAGACCCACGGTCTGGCCATCGCCAACTCCCCTCTGATGAAAACCGCCATCGCCGGTGAGGACCCGAACTGGGGCCGCATCGTCATGGCCATCGGCAAGTCGGGCGCGGCGGCCGATCGCGACAAGCTCAGCATTTCCTTCGGTGATATTCTTGTGGCCGAGAACGGCTGGGTCAGTCCCAACTACCGCGAAGAGGACGCCGCCGCCTATATGAAAGGGCAGGACCTCGTGATTGCGGTCGATCTGGGGCTGGGCGAGGGGAAATCCACCGTCTGGACCTGTGATCTGACCCACGGCTATATCGAGATCAACGCGGATTATCGCTCGTGAAAACCGTGTTAGTCTCTGCTGTTGCCCTGATCGACATCGAGGGCCGCGTGCTGCTGGCCCAACGTCCCGAAGGCAAATCCATGGCCGGACTGTGGGAATTCCCCGGCGGCAAGATCGAGCCGGGCGAAACCCCCGAAGCCGCCCTGATCCGCGAGTTGCACGAGGAACTGGGCATCGACACCTGGGCCTCGTGTCTTGCACCGCTGACCTTTGCCAGCCACAGCTATGATGATTTCCACCTGCTGATGCCCCTGTTTGCCTGCCGCAAATGGGACGGCATCCCGCAGTCGAAAGAGGGTCAGGCGCTGAAATGGGTGCGCGCGAATGACTTGCGGAACTATCCGATGCCGGCTGCCGATGTGCCGCTGATTCCGATTTTACGGGATTGGCTTTAGGCGCTACTTAGACCCTGAAGCGGCCTAATCGTCATAAGCACTCAAATCCTCTGGGGCGTGAAGGAGTGTGCCCTCGTACTTCTTCAGACCGTCTTCGATACGCAGCCATGGAAGTTTGCTTTGGTAGTTGACGTGGAAGGTCGGAACAAAGTCCTCTGGGTGTTCCATTGAAGCGGCATATAAATGCATCCCACCAGGGTAGTGGTCTGCTTCAAAACCAACTGGAGAACCACAATCGCGGCAGAAATGCCGAAATACACCTTTTGAGCTTTCCAGTGTTTTGGGTGCTTGGGCAGTCCATTTGAAGTTCCGAAGCGGAACACCCAACCATGCAACTATGGGTGCGGCACAGTTTCGACGGCAATCATCGCAATGGCAGTAGCACGCCCATGTCACATCCCCGATAAACTCCCATTTCGTGTTTTTGCACAGGCAATTGCCTCGCGTTGTCATGTCAAGCTCCTTGTTCATTTGCCAATTTGTATTGGCACGCCCATTGGCCCAAGACTGTTTGAAAGCGGACAGTTAAAGTACAAAACACGACTAGAATATGCGGTTTGAAACAGGATCAGACGATCACCCCTCCATTGTTACAATTCGTAAGAATTGAGAAAACATCACGAAAAAGTTGACGCTGATCGTCCTCCTTGTCCTTAATCGGGGCAGCAGCGTTCCGGTCTGACCCGGCGACGCCGTTCCGGCCCGACCCGGCGCCGGATGGGGAGGAGAGATAGAATTGGCTCAGACGCAGTCGGGCGCCGAAGGGATGCACTCCCTTCCGGCGCTGCTACATCGCAATGCGACGCAGTTCGGGGATGCCCCGGCTTACCGCGAAAAGGAATTCGGGATCTGGCAATGCTGGACCTGGGCGGAAACGGCCGCCGAGATCCGCGCGCTGGCGCTTGGATTTCTTGAACTTGGCGTTGAAAAGGGTGACCACATCGCCGTAATCGGGCGCAACCGTCCGGCACATTACTGGTCAATGGTTGCGGCGCAGATGGTCGGTGCCATTCCGGTTCCTCTCTATCAAGACGCGGTTGCCGAAGAGATGGCCTATGTGCTGGAGCATTGCGGGGCGAAATATGTCGTCTGCGGCGATCAGGAACAGGTCGACAAGGTCATCGAGATTCAGGAAAACCTGCATCAGGTCAAACACATCCTCTATACCGACAAGCGCGGTATGCGGAAATACGACCACAGCCAGATGAATGCCCTTGACGACATCAAGGCCGAGGGCAGCGCCGGTCATGCGCGTTTCGACGCCGAACTGGACAGGCGCATCGGCGAGATCACCTATGACGACACCTGCGTGATGCTTTATACCTCGGGTACCACGGGCAAGCCCAAGGGCGTGGTGCTGTCAAACCGCAACGTGATCGAAAGTGCCAAGAACTCAGCCGAATTCGACCACCTGACCCGCAACGAGGACATCCTGTCCTATCTGCCGATGGCCTGGGTCGGGGATTTCATCTTTTCCATCGGTCAGGCTTATTGGTGCGGGTTCTGCGTGAACTGCCCCGAAAGCGCCGACACGATGATGACCGACCTGCGCGAGATCGGGCCGACCTATTTCTTCGCGCCGCCGCGGGTCTTCGAGACCCAGCTGACCAATGTGATGATCCGAATGGAGGATGCCAGCAAGCTCAAGCAGCGCATGTTCCACTACTTCATGGCGCATGCCAAGAAGGTCGGCGGCCGGTTGCTGGATGGCAAGCCGGTGAGCTTGGGCGACAAGGTGAAATATGCGCTGGGCAATCTGTTGGTTTACGGGCCGCTCAAAGACACGCTGGGATATGGGCGCTTTCGGGTGGGCTATACGGCGGGTGAGGCGATCGGGCCGGAGATCTTTGATTTCTATCGCTCTTTAGGCATCAACCTGAAACAGTTGTACGGCCAAACCGAGGCGACCGTGTTCATCACCGTCCAGCCCGACGGCGAGGTGCGCGCCGACACCGTTGGCGTCCCGGCCCCCGATGTCGAGATCAGGATCGACGACAAGGGCGAGATACATTACCGCTCGCCCGGTGTGTTCGTCGAATATTTCAAGAACCCGGACTCGACCGCATCGACCAAGGACCCTGAAGGCTGGGTGGCCACGGGCGACGCGGGGTTCATCGAGGAAAGCTCGGGTCATCTGCGGATCATCGACCGCGCCAAGGACGTGGGCAAGATGGCAGACGGGTCGATGTTCGCTCCGAAATATGTCGAGAACAAGCTGAAGTTCTATCCGGATATTCTGGAGGCGGTGCTGTTCGGCAATGGCAAGGATCGTTGCGTGGCCTTCATCAATATCGATCTGACCGCGGTCGGCAACTGGGCCGAACGCAACAACGTGGCCTATGCCTCGTATCAGGAACTGGCGGGACATCCGCGCGTGTTAGAGACGATCAAGGCCCATGTGGAAGAGGTGAACAAGTCGGTCGCCGCTGACGAGATGCTATCGGGTTGTCAGGTGCACCGCTTTGTGGTGCTGCACAAGGAACTGGATGCCGATGATGGCGAGATGACCCGGACCCGCAAGGTGCGGCGCGGGTTTGTCGAGGACAAGTTCAGCGACATCATTGCCGCGCTTTATGACGGGTCCAAGGCGGTTTCGACCACGACCGAGGTGACCTATGAGGATGGTCGCAAGGGATCGATCTCGGCGACGCTGGAGATCGTTGACGCGCCGGTTGTTCCCGTCGCCCAACACAAGGTTGCCGCAGAATGAGGGCCGTACGAGCGCCGCTCGACCTGCGGTCATCGCCCCGCCCGCCGTCCCGTTTTCGCGCAAGTCAGGGAGTGACCGATGCTGGATAATTCCGAAGGATATGTGACCGAAGACGGTCGCAAGATCGGCGGTGTGGTGATGGAAATGAAGAACATCACTCTGCGCTTTGGCGGTGTGGTGGCGATCAAGGATATCTCGTTCGATATCCGCGAGGGCGAGATCCGCGCCATCATCGGGCCGAACGGCGCCGGGAAATCCTCGATGCTGAACGTGATCTCGGGCTTCTATGTTCCGCAGGAAGGCGAGGTCTGGTTCCATGGGTCCAGGCGCCCGCCGATGCGGCCTTTTGAAGTCGCCCAGCAGGGAATCGCGCGGACGTTTCAGAACATCGCCCTGTTCGAGGGTATGAGCGTTCTGGACAACGTGATGACGGGTCGTCTGAACTTTATGAAGACCAACATCCTCCAGCAGGCGATCTGGCGCGGCAAGGCCGAAGCGGAAGAGGTGCAAAACCGCGAGGCGGTCGAGAAGATCATCGACTTTCTTGAAATCCAGCACATTCGCAAGACGCCTGTGTCGCGCTTGCCGTATGGCCTGAAAAAGCGGGTCGAACTGGCGCGGGCGCTGGCGGCGGAGCCCAAGCTGCTGCTGTTGGATGAACCGATGGCGGGCATGAACGTCGAAGAGAAAGAGGACATGAGCCGCTTTATCCTGGACGTGAATGATGAGTTCGGGACCACGATTGCCCTGATCGAGCACGATATGGGCGTTGTGATGGATCTCAGCGACCGGGTGGTCGTGATGGATTACGGCAAGAAGATCGGCGACGGCACACCCGATGAGGTGCGCAACAACCAGGAAGTCATCGACGCCTATCTGGGGGTCAGCCATGATTAAGCTCTGGGCAGAATTGGGGAGGGGCTGGGATGCCTGAACAACTTATCTTCGCGATGGAGGTCATCCTCAATGGTCTGATGGCCGGGGTGCTCTATGCGCTGGTCGCGCTGGGCTTTGTGCTGATCTACAAGGCGTCCGGTATTTTCAATTATGCGCAAGGGGTTATGGCCCTGTTTGCGGCGATGACGCTGGTCGGGATCATGAATGGGCAAGTGCCGTTTGCCCATCTGATCAACGCGACTTTCGGCACCCATATCCATTATTTCGGGTGGAATGTGCCCGCGCTGTTCGCGATCATTCTGACGATGGGTGTGATGGTATTGCTGGCCTGGGCCGTGCAGCGGTTCGTCATGCGCCATCTGGTGGGGCAGGAACCGATCATTCTGTTCATGGCGACCATTGGTCTGGCGTACTTCCTTGAAGGCGTGGCCGACCTGATGTGGGGGTCTGAAATCAAGCCGCTGGATGTGGGCCTGCCACAAGGGATCAACCTGTGGATTGACGAAACGACCTATAACATCTTCGGCTATGGCTTCTTCATCGACAATCTGGACATCGTGGCAACGATCATTGCGGCGCTGTTGGTGGCCGCTCTGGTGGCGTTCAGCCAGTACACCAAGCAGGGCCGGGCCATGCGCGCGGTGGCGGATGACCATCAGGCGGCACTGTCGGTGGGCATTTCTCTGAACTTTATCTGGATCATGGTCTGGTCGGTCGCGGGCTTTGTCGCGCTGGTCGCGGGGATCATGTGGGGCACCAAATCAGGCGTCCAGTTCTCGCTGTCTTTGATCGCGCTCAAGGCGCTGCCGGTGCTGATGCTGGGCGGGTTCACCTCGATCCCCGGTGCCATCGTGGGCGGTCTGATCATCGGCGTGGGTGAAAAGCTGTTCGAATTCGCAATCGGACCGATGGTCGGCGGCGCAACCGAGAACTGGTTTGCCTATGTGCTGGCGCTGATCTTCCTTGTGTTCAGGCCGCAGGGCCTGTTCGGAGAAAAGATCATCGAGAGGGTATAGGGCATGACCAAGCTGATCGCCATCATCAACGTGATCGCATGGGCGGGGTTCTGGGCCTTTGGCTACATCGCCCTCACATCAGACGATCTGACCGAAGGCCAACTGACGATTGCAGCGATCCTGGCCTTTGCAGGGCTGATTATGGGGGTTCTGGCCTACTTGAAGCTGGTGCGCGCCTCAGAGGCGAGCGGATATGCCAAAGGGTCCAATCAACTGGACGCCGAAGCCCGGAACCGGGCGCAGGAACAATGGGGAAAGTAAGACATGTTCTATCGTGAGGCCGGAGATTTCAAAACCTCCTACGTGGATGACAGCCAGACTTTCCCGATCAAGTTCGATCGGTATCGGTACTATGTGGTGCTGGCGGTGGCCTTCGGGATCATCCCGTTCATAATCAACGACTACTGGGCCAATGCACTTCTGCTGCCCTTCCTGATTTATGCGATCGCGGCCATTGGGCTGAACATTCTTGTGGGGTATTGCGGGCAGGTCAGCCTTGGTACCGGGGGGTTCATGGCCGTTGGGGCCTATGCCTGCTACAAGCTGATGACCGCCTTTCCAGACGTGTCGATGTTCATCCACGTGATCCTGGCCGGTGGCATCACCGCCATCGTGGGCGTGCTGTTCGGCTTGCCATCCTTGCGGATCAAAGGGTTTTATCTTGCGGTGGCGACGCTGGCGGCGCAGTTCTTTCTGGTCTGGCTGTTCAACCGGGTGCCGTGGTTCTACAACTACTCGGCTTCGGGGCAGATCAACGCGCCGGAACGCGATGTGTTCGGCATCATCATCACCGGTCCGAATGCATCGGCCTGGGCCACCTATCTGTTCTGTCTGATTTTCCTGACCGCCTGCGCCATCGTTGCGCGCAACCTGACACGCGGTACGACAGGGCGGACATGGATGGCGATCCGCGACATGGACATCGCCGCCGAGATCATCGGGGTGAACCCTCTCAAGGCGAAACTGACCGCGTTTGCCGTAAGCTCGTTCTTCGTGGGCATCGCGGGCGCGCTGTTTTTCGCGGTCTATCTGGGCGCGGTCGAGGTCGGCGAGGTGTTCGGAATCCAGAAATCGTTCCTGGTTTTGTTCATGGTCATTATCGGCGGATTAGGGTCTATTTTCGGATCCTTTGCCGGGGCCGCTTTCCTGGTTTTACTGCCGGTGGTTCTGAAACTTGTCGGCGTTGATTTGCTGGGCTGGCCCACTGACATCGTCGCGCATCTTAACTTGGTGATCGTGGGTGCGCTGATCATCATGTTCCTGATCCTAGAACCACACGGGCTGGCACAGCTGTGGCGCGTGGCGAAAGAGAAACTCAGACTCTGGCCGTTCCCGCACTAAGGGGCAGGCCCAAGGAAAAGACGGGTGCGAAGCCCGAAACTCAACATCGGATCAATCAAGGGAGGACACACCCGATGAACAAGAAACTGGCAACCCTGGCGCTGGGCGCCGTGATGGCCGCAGGTCCGGTCATGGCCGACCTGGTGTTCCCATCGCTCAGCTACCGGACTGGCCCATACGCAGCGGGCGGCATTCCGTTCGCGGATGGCTATGCGGACTATTTCACCCTGCTAAACGAACGCGATGGCGGTATCGGTGGCGTTCCGGCCAAGGTTATTGAGTGCGAAACCGGCTATAACACCGAAAAAGGTGTTGAATGCTATGAATCGACCAAGGGTGAAGGCGCCCTGGTCTATCAGCCTCTGTCGACCGGCATCACCTATCAGCTGATCCCGAAAGTAACGGCAGACGGTATCCCGCTGCACACGATGGGCTATGGCCGGACTTCGGCTGCCAACGGCAAGGTGTTCAGCCATGTGTTCAACTATCCGGCTAACTACTGGAACGGTGCGTCCGGCGCGATCAATTACCTGCTGGACGAAAATGGCGGAGATCTGAGCGGCAAGAAGATTGCGCTGGTCTATCACAATTCTGCCTACGGCAAAGAACCGATCCGCACACTTGAAACCCTGGCCGAAAAGCATGGCTATGAACTGACCTTGCTGCCGGTTGACCATCCCGGTCAGGAGCAAAAGTCGCAGTGGTTGCAGATCCGCCGTGAAAAGCCTGACTATGTCATCATGTGGGGCTGGGGCGTCATGAACCAGGTTGCGGTTCAGGAAGCCGCCAACATCCGCTTCCCGATGGAAAATTTCATCGGTGTCTGGTGGTCGGGCGCGGAATTCGACGTTGAGCCGGCAGGCGAAAAAGCCAATGGCTACAAAGCGTTGACCTTCACCGGCCTGGGTATGGACTATCCGGTCTACGACGATCTGAAGAAATACGTTGTGGATGCGGGCAAAGCCGCTGGCGCAGGTGATCAGCTGGGAACGGTTCAGTACAACCGTGGTCTCTATGCCGCGATGCTGGCGGCCGAAGCCGTGAAGACCGCGCAGGAGATGCACGGAACCGCCGATATCGACGCATCGATGATGCGTGACGGAATGGAAGCGCTGGAGATCACCAATGCCAAGATGGAAGGTCTGGGCATGGCAGGTTTTGGACCCGAATTCGCGGTAAGCTGTGAAAACCATGGCGGACCCGGTCTTGTGGGCGTCGTTCAGTGGGATGCGGCAGCAGGAACCTGGAACCCGGTTCAGGATTTCAAACCGACCGATGTCGAGGTGATCAGCGCGCTGATCGAAGAAGACTCGGGCGCATATGCGGCTGAAAACAACATCTCTCCGCGGTGTGAATGACAAGCTGATCGCCCCGGAATCCCGGGGCGGTGCAGACAACCGGAGCGGCGGTTTGCCGCCGCTCCTCACGAACAGTCCCGAAGGGGACAGGCATGAGGACACGCGCTGATGCTTGATGCGGCACAAACCACTGACGTGCAGGCGGAAACCCTGCTTGAGGTCAACAATATCGAGGTGATCTACAACCACGTGATCCTCGTGCTGAAGGGCGTAAGCCTGACTGTGCCCAAGGGCGGTATCACGGCCTTGCTGGGGGGCAATGGCGCGGGCAAGACGACCACGCTCAAAGCAGTCTCTAACCTGCTGCATTCAGAACGCGGCGAGGTCACGAAAGGCACGATCAAGTATCGTGGCCAAAGCGTACACGAAAGCGACCCCGCCGTATTGGTTGAAAAAGGCGTGATTCAGGTGATGGAAGGCCGTCACTGTTTCGAACACCTGACGGTTGAAGAAAACCTGCTGACGGGCGCGTATACCCGCAAGGACGGCAGCGCAGCGATCCAGCAGGATCTGGAGCTGGTCTACAATTACTTTCCCCGCCTGAAAGAGCGCCGCCGCTCGCAGGCAGGCTATACGTCGGGTGGTGAACAGCAGATGGTCGCCATGGGCCGGGCACTGATGTCGCGCCCCGAGACAATCCTGCTGGACGAACCTTCGATGGGACTGGCGCCGCAGTTGGTCGAAGAAATTTTCGGTATCGTGAAGGATCTCAACGAGAAAGAGGGCGTTTCCTTCCTGTTGGCCGAGCAGAACACAAATGTTGCCCTTCGGTTCGCGCATTACGGATACATTTTGGAATCCGGGCGCGTTGTGATGGATGGCCCGGCCGCAGAACTGCGCGAGAATCCGGATGTCAAAGAATTCTACCTCGGCATGTCTGACGAAGGCCGCAAGAGTTTTCGCGATGTGCGGTCCTATCGTCGCCGCAAGAGGTGGCTGTGAGCGGATGGAGGATATCGCGATGACCTATTTCGACGCACTCGAAACACGCTCGGCGGACGAACGCGCTTCGGATCAGGCTGCAGCTCTGGTAGAGCAGATCAAGCGTGCTGCATCTGCACCCGGGTTTGCTGCACATTTTTCTGATTCAGACACTAACAAGGTGATTTCGGCAGATGATTTGCCGATGCTGCCGGTGCTGCGCAAGTCGGACCTGATCCGCGCGCAGGCGGAGCGCCCCCCTTTTGGTGGTTTCACCGTGAAGCCTGCGCGCCACTTTCATCACGTGTTCCAGTCCCCCGGGCCGATCTATGAACCGGGCAGCACCGATCACGACTGGTGGCGTATGGGCCGGTTCCTGCATGCCGCTGGTGTTGCAGCTGGCGATATTGTTCAGAACTGCTTTGGCTATCACCTGACGCCGGCTGGCATGATCTTTGAAAACGGTGCCCGCGCAGTTGGTGCTGCCGTTTTGCCGGCGGGAACCGGGCAGACCGAACTGCAGGTGACAGCCGCGCGTGACGTTGGCTGCACCGCCTATGCGGGCACTCCTGATTATCTAAAGGTCATCCTGGACAAGGCCGACGAGATGGGCGTTTCGCTGAATTTCTCCAAGGCCGCTGTTGGTGGTGGCGCGCTGTTCCCGTCCCTGCGGCAGGAATATGCGGATCGCGGTATTTCGTGCCTGCAATGCTATGCGACGGCGGATCTGGGTAACATCGCCTATGAAAGCGCCGCGATGGAAGGGATGATCATCGACGAACACGTGATCGTCGAAATCGTGACGCCCGGAACCGGAACGCCGGTAGAGCCGGGCGAGGTGGGCGAAGTTGTCGTGACCTCTCTCAACCCGGACTACCCGCTGATCCGCTTTGCGACCGGGGATCTTTCTGCCGTCATGCCGGGTGTCTCGCCCTGTGGCCGGACCAACACCCGGATCAAAGGCTGGATGGGTCGCGCCGATCAGACCACCAAGATCAAGGGAATGTTCGTACGCCCGGAACAGGTTGCGGCCCTGGTCGACAAGCATGAGGAAATTGTCAAAGCCCGCGTCATCGCAGCCCGCCAGGGTGAGATGGACACGATGACTGTCCGGATCGAAAGCCCACGCGGTGACGACCCGGCATACGCCAAGTCAGTGACCGAAGTGTTGAAACTGAAAGGTGCGATCGAGGTCGTGGCCCCCGGATCCCTTCCCAAGGACGGGGTGGTGATCGAGGATCAGCGCGTCTACGAATAGCGGTGTTTTTCAGGTCTGCGGCAGTTTGCGCCGCAGATTTGTTGACCGATGCACTGGTGTTTCCGAGCTTTTTGGTCGATTAAAGGCGAACCCTTCGCCTTTGCCAATCACAAGCCGGGATGATGGCCGAAATCGAGTTTTCACAGAACGGATCGCGCAATCGCGGTGTACGCGGTACCCGACTGCTGGCGGGGATCGCCTATGTCGTGGCTGCCGCGTGCCTTTTGCCGATGATCGCCGTGGTCCTGGCGGCTGTAACCGGGGGAACGGACACGATCTCGCACCTGATGGAGACGGTGCTGCCCGGCTATATCGCGACGACCCTGATTCTTGTGGTCCTGGTCGCGGCCGGCACGTTCAGCATCGGCACCGGAGCGGCCTGGCTGGTAACGATGACCCGTTTTCCCGGCGTGCGGTTTCTAGAGATCGCACTGGTCCTTCCGCTGGCCTTTCCGGCTTATGTTCTGGCCTATGCCTACACTTTCATTCTGGATCACCCGGGCATCGTTCAAAGCACGCTGCGTGATGTAACGGGCTGGGGCCCGCGCGACTATTGGTTCCCGGAAATCCGCTCGACCGAGGGTGCGGCGGTCATGTTGATCCTGGTGCTTTACCCTTATGTCTATCTGCTTGCGCGGGCTGCGTTCCTGCAACAAAGCGCAACCGCGTTTCTGGCGGCGCGGGCGCTGGGCAACAATCCATGGCTGGCTTTTCGGCGCGTGTCACTGCCAATGGCGCGACCCGCCATTGCAGGCGGTGTTCTGCTGGCCGTCATGGAGACCATCGCAGATTTCGGGACCGTGTCGTATTTCGGCGTACAGACCTTTGCCACCGGGATCTACACAAGCTGGTTTTCCATGGCCGATCGCGCGGCAGCGGCACAACTGGCCCTGTGCCTGCTGGTCTTTGCCCTGATCATGGCCGTGGCCGAGCGCACCCAGCGTGGCAAGGCAAAATACTATCAGGCGGGGAAACAGCATGTGGCGCAACCGGCGGCAAATCTGACGGGTCTGCGCGCCTGCGGGGCATTTCTGCTGTGTGCAATACCCGTTCTTTTCGGTTTTTTGCTGCCCGTCATCATTCTGGTCGAGATGGGCCTGGACTCCGAACAGAACCTGCTGTCGCAGCGTTATATCGGCTTCATCCAGAACTCGTTGATTCTTGCTGGTACGGCGGCGGTCATCACCGTCTTTGCAGCGATCAGTGTCGGGTTCTTTCAACGCCTGAGGCCCGGGCGCGCTTCGTCTGCGACCGCATATATGGCGCGTCTGGGATATGCCGTTCCCGGTGGCGTCATTGCAGTTGGTTTGATCGTCCCTTTTGCGAGTTTTGACAACGCGCTGGACGTCTGGATGCGACAGACCTTCGACGTGTCCACGGGGCTGTTGGTGACAGGTTCGATCTGGCTGCTGGTCGCTGCTTACATGGTGCGTTTCCTGGCTGCCGCGCTCAGCGCCTATGAGGGGGGCCAAAGCACTGTACATGCGAATATGGATGCCGCAGCCCGTTCACTGGGTCAGACGCCTTTGGGAACATTGCGACGGGTTCACCTGCCGATTCTGACCCCCTCTCTGCTGACGGCCCTGCTGATCGTGTTCGTAGACGTGATGAAAGAGCTTCCCGCCACGCTGATCATGCGCCCATTCAATTTCGACACATTGGCGGTGCAGGCGTATCGGCTGGCCTCGGACGAGAGGCTGGAGGGCGCCGCCGTGCCTTCGCTGGTCATTCTGGCGGTAGGTCTGTTGCCTGTAATCCTGATCTGCCGTCAGGTCGGCCGACGGTAACACTTGTGTCGCAATTGTCGGACAACTGCGCATCAGGCTTGATTCAAACACGATTTCCGGCAAGGCTGGAGGTATGAATATGCAGCCTCCCAGCCGGTTCTCGGCAAGCGCAGCGCAGATGCCCGTGGCTTTCGACCGGCATGAGATGTCTCAAATCCTATCCGTTTATGGTCGGATGGTCGCCGCCGGAGAATGGCGTGACTATGGTATTTCCAACCTGCGCGACATGGCGGTGTTCTCGATCTTTCGGCGCACCGCAGAACATCCGATCTACCGCGTCGAAAAGCACCCGCGCCTGAGGTCCCGGCAGGGAATGTATTCCGTCATAGGAATGGATGGCCGCATCCTGAAACGCGGCCACGATCTGCGGGCAGTCCTGCGGGTGCTGGAACGCAAGCTGATCCGGGCCGTAAACCTGGATTAGAGCCTTTTGTGGGCCGTGACGGGCCCGTCACCCTGATCCAATATGCGGTGGATCGCCTGATCCATTGGTTCGAAAACCACGGCCATATGGCTGGCGTTCGCATGCAAAAGCATGTTTTGGCCCGAAACCCAGGCCACGTGCCCTTTCCAGAACAACAGATCACCCCGTTGCGCAGGGGTCCCTTCGATCACGGTTTTGCCCAAAGCGCGTTCCTGATCGCCGCTGTCGCCGGGGCACGGCAGGCCACAAGCCAAAAGCGCCGCCTGCACCAACCCGGAACAATCGATGCCGAACCGGCTGTTGCCGCCCCACAAATAGGGTGTGCCCAGAAACAGCTGGGCCACTTCGACCGGGTCGTCAGGCTTTTCGGTCATCGGCGCCGTGTGTACCATTGGGATATATCCCAGTTCGGTTTCAACAAACCGGTCCGTCTCGGTCCTGGCTTGGATTTTGCTTCCGAAACTCAGCGACACCAGATCGCGGCTTTTGAAATCCGCTTCCTGGTAGGCATGCGTTGCAGGCGCCGTGATCCAATGCGTCGCAGGCGCATCCGCCGTCAGCTGATCTGATCGCAACCAGCCGGTATACCCGTCTTTGTCTGCGATGACCCTGTTCCAGCCGCTCTTTGTTTCCTCGATCCGAACCGTATCACCGAACAACAATTGCCGGTCGCGCGGTCCGTCTGGGCTGCGCAGCAAATCGACAACGGGTGCGGAAACTCGATGGCGTGTCACAGTCCCAATATCTCTGGCAAGGCCGCCAAAACGGCACGTGGCCCCTGACCCAGACCGCCCTTGGTGCGCCCCGGTTCTTTGCTGGGCTGCCAGGAATAGATGTCGAAATGGATGTAGCGGCATGCGCCCACGAATCTGCGCAGAAACAGGGCGGCTGTGATCGACCCTGCAAACCCGCCCGACGGCGCGTTGTCCAGATCGGCGATGCCGGGTTCAATCATCGCTTCATAGGGCGTGTGGAACGGCATGCGCCAGACCGGATCAGCCGAAGCCTCTGCGGCATGCGACAGGGCAGACGCGCAGCGCTGATCATCGGTATAGAACGGTGCCAGATCGGGGCCCACAGCCACACGGGCGGCCCCGGTCAGCGTCGCCATCGAGATCACCAGATCGGGCTCACCTTCTTCAGCAAGCGCCAACGCATCAGCAAGCACCAGACGCCCTTCGGCATCCGTATTGTTGATCTCGACCGTCAGTCCCTTGCGAGAGGTCAGGATGTCACCAGGGCGGAAGGCATTTCCGGCAAGCGCGTTTTCGACCGCCGGTATCAAGACCCTCAATTGCAGAGGAAAACCCAACTGCATGATCATCCGCGCCAACCCCAATACATTGGCCGCGCCACCCATGTCCTTCTTCATCAGACCCATGGATGCGCCCGGTTTCAGGTTCAATCCACCCGTATCGAAACACACCCCCTTGCCGACCAGAGTCAGCTTGGGGCCGCTGCTGCCCCAATTCAGCTCGATCAGCCGGGGGGCCTGTTCGGCGGCGCGCCCTACGGTGTGGATCATGGGAAAATTCTGTTCCAGCAAGGCCGCGCCGCTGATCACGCTGCACGCGGCACCGAATTCGCTGGCTAGAGCTTCGGCCGCCTGCTGCAACTGCTCAGGACCCATATCCGAGGCTGGCGTATTCACCAGATCGCGGGTCAGAACTTCGGCATTGGCCATCGTTTCGATACGGTTGGCGTCGACACCTTCGGGCGCAACCAGCGCCGCAGTTCCAGCGGATTGAGACGCGTAGCGGTCGAAGGCGTAGCCTGTCATCAACCAGCCCAAACACTCCATCTCCAGACGATCAGCGGGAATGCCGGACGCGATATGATAGGTTCCTTCGGTCAATGCCATGGCTGCGGCGGCCAATGGGAACCTTTTTCGCGCGCGCTTGTCTTCTGTTCCATACCCGGCCAGCACAAAATCAACCGCGCCAAGCGCGCCTGGCACCAGCAGGGTCTGCCCCATCGCACCTGTAAACCCGTTTGCGGCAACCCAGGCCCGGACGGTATCCGGCTGGTCCTGCAACCAACTGTCCAAATCCGGCTGCGCAATCACATGAAGCGGTATGGACGGGTCAGAGGATGGGGAGAAGGACAGGGTCATGGGCGTCTCGGCTGATGGTTTCTGCGCACAGACTAGCCGCGCATGATCTGCCCGCAACCCCTGTCAGACGGAAAGGTCCTGCTGGTCCCAGACGGCGGTCAGCGATCGTTCGCCCACGCGGATCAAACGCCCAAGCGTCGCGCCCGCCGCAACGGCGTCACCGGCATCGACGGTGTGGGCCACGTCACCCGCCACCTGGGCCAGGGCCGTCATCCCGATCTGTTCGGATATAGCGACCAGTGACCTGGCGCATTTGCGCAGGTCCGCCCATTCGCGCCGACGCCAGTAGCGTTCGCAGTTTGACAGGCGCACGGCAAGCTCTTCGACCGTGCGACACAGAACATCCAGCGCATTCTTGTCGCCAAGTTGCCGGTACAGCCCGCTTAATTGATCCGAGTCCAGACGGACGGATTCCTTGTGTTCAAGCGTGATAATCTTTTCCACCACATTCACCCTAGTTCAAACGCCCCCACGGCGCGGTGTCGATCCTGGCAGAAAATTCCTTTGCAAAACCTTGCAGGGAAACTGGATAATGGCTCGAATTTTCTTTGAATTCGGTTTAGATCATCCGTCAGCGACAAGAACGGGGACATTGAAATGGAATTTGCCAAACCTCTGCCGAGCTACCTTGTAAAACGGTATCACGGATGGAAGGCCACAACATATTCGGAAAACCAGGTTTGGTATCGCCGTCTTGCCGATGAAGGGCAACGCCCCCGCGCCATGGTCATATCCTGCTGCGACAGCCGGGTTCACGTCACGTCCATGTTTGGCGCTGACCAGGGCGATTTCTTTATTCACCGCAATATCGCCAATCTGGTGCCGCCCTATGCTCCGGACGGGGACCACCACGGCACCAGCGCCGCCATCGAATATGCCGTAACGGCGCTCAAGGTCGCTCATTTGATCGTGCTGGGGCATTCGCAATGCGGCGGCGTGCAGGGCTGCATCGACATGTGCAAGGGGCAGGCGCCGCAGCTGGATGCCAAGGACAGCTTTGTTGGCCGCTGGATGGATATTCTGAAGCCGAAATTCGAACTGGTCGCGGATATCGAGGACGGTGTCGAACAGGCCCGGCAGTTCGAACGTCAATCAGTTGTCGCTTCGCTGGAAAACCTGATGACCTTCCCCTTCGTCTCGTCAGCCGTTGATCAAGGCGCGCTGAGCTTGCACGGCTTGTGGACGGATATCGGCGCAGGCGGGCTTGAAAGCTATGATCCTTACCAAAAAAAGTTCGTCCCTGTCTGAAAGCGACAGAGCTGGAAATCCGAAACAACAATGGCGGCTCTGATTCAGGGCCGTTTTTGGTATACTCCACCCATTACACCTGAAGATCGGAGCCTGCCATGAAAGTCATCAAGCGCATCTTCGCAGGATTGGTCGTTTGTATTCTGGTTCTGGTCGCGGTTTCCTATCTGTTGCCGGGAAAGGCGGAAGTATCGCGTAGCATCGCGATCGACGCGCCGCCAAGCGCCATCTTTCCTTACGTGAATTCGATGCAGGAAACCGAAAAGTGGTCTCCGTGGCTGCACCGGGACCCCGAAACCAAATTGACTTATTCCGGCCCTGCCGCCGGGGTCGGAAACACTCTGAACTGGGCGTCGGATCACCCGCAGGTCGGCACGGGATCACAGGAAATCGTCGAGAGCGTGGAAAACCAACGGGTCAAAACGGCGCTGGATTTCGGCCCGATGGGTACTGCCACAGCGTCCTTCATCCTTGAGCCTGACGGGGCGGGAACCAGAGTGACCTGGGGGTTTGACTCGGATCTGGGTCTGAACCCCATGTCCCGCTGGATGGGGTTGATGGTGGATACGTGGGTGGGCGAGGATTATGACCGTGGTCTGACCAATCTGAAAGCACTGGTTGAAAACCAAAGCTAGGCCGCTTGTTTGTGGGGAAGCATGCGGCGGCGTGCTTGACCGAAGTCCTAGCCCAGTCGAAACCGGGCAAGCTTTCCCAGGTGATCGGATCCCATGAAGGGGCGCAGCTCAACCGTTCCGGTTGTGCCTTTGGGGAACAAAAGGTTGTCTATCGGCAATGGGATTTTCCAACTGCCGAGGTTGTGGGTGTTCAGGACGGTTCCAAAGCTCTGGTTATTTGCGGCCGCTCCGATCCGTCTGACGCTTTCGCCCCAGGGCACCATATTGAAATCCCCGGCAATCAGAACCGGTCCTTCAAGCTGGCTGATGCGGTCGGCAATCACCTGGCTTTGCCTGGACTGGTCGTAAGGAAATGGCCAGTTCAGATGAACTGAAACAACCCAGACCAAGTCACCGCCGGGCGCTTTGACCTGTAACCCCACAAGCCCATAACCTTGCAGACAGAATTCCGAGCTCTCGACAATCGGCAAGGTCGTCAGGATGGCGACGTTTTGTTCAGGACGGAATTCACAGATCGCCTGTTCGGGGTAATGTTCGAACAGATTGCTCATGTACTTGCGATTGTGGCTGGAGACTTCCTGCAATGTCACGATCTGAGCGTCTGATTCAAGGATATCATCGGCCAGCGAATACCGGGGCCAGGCTTTGCTCATGAGGTTCTTCTGGTATAGCGTCAGGCAGGAGTCGTCGCAATCGTCCGAGGGCGCGGCAACGCTGGCCGCGATGGACCCGATGGCCACCCCGGAAAAGAGCAAGGTGGCCAATGCAAGATATCTGGCGCGCATAAAAAGCAGAATTACCGCGCAGGGGAGAAGCAAAACACCAGCCTGAGGCCGGAGCAGAGCGATTGAATCTCCTACGGCAAAAACCTGCCCCGTAAAGCCAATGACGACCAGTATCATCAGAATGCATGTGCATCCGATGGTCAGGGTTCTGGCAATCCTGCGTCTGGTCGAAATGTGCATGCCCTGCCTCTTTTTCCCTGCACGAGACACTTTTATTCGGACTTCCGGCATCCGCCACGAACAAGGTTCAGTTTTAGGTGGCAAGCGGCTCTGGTTTTGTCAACAGGTTGGTGATTTTCACCGCGCGCAAGACTGTACCCTAACTGAGGTTCATAGCGCAGCCATGATGGATGCAGGTGATGGACCAGAAGGTGCCGGTTTGGTGGGAGAGGTGATCCGAGCCGGTTCTGCTGAGCGCATTGACGGGCCACCTCGGGCGCGGACTCACCTGTGACGTTGACTGCTGATCACGGTGGTAACGGTTCGTGTTGCGCGACTTTGTGCAAGTGCGATGGCGCTCAAAACCAAGGCACAGGCCACTGCTTGCGCACCTGTGATTGTTTCACCGAAAGCAAAAACGCCCACGGCAAACATTGTCGGCAGTTCAATGCTGCCGATAACGGCCGTGCGCGATGCCCCGATGACAGGGGAACAGACGGTGTAAATCAGCTGGGGAACCAGTGCCGTCATAAGACCGATCCCGACGATCAGAAACCAGTCACTGCCGCCTGCTGGCAGGACCTCGTCAATTTCCGAAGAGATAATCAAAGGGGTTAGCCCGACGACCGATCCCAACGAAACCGACGCTATCCTGGCCAAAGGAGCAATTCGCGAAAGACGGTGTACAAGCACGCATATGCCGAAGCCAAATCCGAAAGGTGCAGCCAAAGAGACAAGCAACGTTGGAATTTGGTCAATCGGTACGGATGCCGGAGACCCTGCAATGCCTGCCGCAAGAACAATCAAACCGGCCGCAACAAGGCTGCGCCGCGTCGGCGGATCGGCGAATATCGCCCAAGCGATGATGATCGTAAACACCGGGTAGGTCATGTAAAGAACACCCACCGTTGATGCAGGCACTGTTTCAAGTGCGGTAACATATCCGACCCACCCAAGCCCCATGACTGCCCCCGCAGCCATACCCCAGACTAATTCCCGCCGGTTTGAACGATGCTTAAAAAGGGTGGGCAACAATAGGATCGCCGTCAAAATGTACCGATATAACGCAACTGCGTAGGGCGCGAGTCCCTGGTCAGTGAGACCTCGGCTGAAATAGGGTACAAAGCCAAAACAGATGGATGCAAAGAACACTCCCGCCCCGGCAAGGGCGTAGGGTATTGGATCGTGCTTGGTTGATGTTGGCCGGCCCATCTTTGACACCTACCATGCAGTATTTCCGTTGGCATCAGCAACCTGATCGAACCGTCACGTCGTCTGTAAACCGGCTATTGGGAAACGTAAAAAACCCGCCGAACGATCAGCGGGTTTCCTGGTTTTCAAGCTTTGACGAAAATCGGGATGTCAGCCCTTTTTCAGAACCTCGCGGCCCAGAAGTTCCGCGATCTGCACCGCGTTCAGGGCGGCACCCTTGCGCAGGTTGTCGCTGACGCACCACAGGTTCAGACCGTTCTCAATGGTCGAATCCTGGCGGATACGGCTGATGAACGTGGCGAAATCGCCCGCGCATTCGACCGGCGAGACGTAGCCACCCGCTTCGCGCTTGTCGATCACCATGATGCCCGGTGCTTCGCGCAGGATGTCGCGGGCTTCGTCTTCGTCCAGGAATTCCTCGAACTCGATGTTCACAGCCTCGGAATGGCCGACGAAAACCGGCACGCGGACACAGGTCGCGGTGACCTTGATCGACGGGTCGACGATCTTCTTGGTCTCGACAACCATCTTCCATTCTTCCTTGGTCGAGCCGTCTTCCATGAAGACGTCGATCTGCGGGATGACGTTGAAGGCGATCTGCTTCTGGAATTTCTTCGGCGGCACGTCTGTGGTGGGGTTGTAAACCGCCTTGGTCTGATCCCAAAGTTCATCCATGCCTTCCTTGCCCGCGCCCGACACCGACTGATAGGTCGACACCACGACGCGCTTGATCTTGGCGCGATCATGCAGCGGCTTGAGTGCCACCACCATCTGCGCGGTCGAACAGTTCGGGTTGGCGATGATGTTCTTGTTCTTGTAGCCGTGGATCGCCTGCGGATTACATTCCGGCACGATCAGAGGTATGTCGGGGTCATAGCGATACAGCGAAGAGTTGTCGATCACCACACAGCCAGCCGCAGCCGCTTTGGGGGCATAGGTCTTGGTTGCGTCCGAGCCGATGGCGAACAAGGCCATGTCCCAGCCGGTGAAATCGAAGGCGTCGATGTCCTGGGTGGTCAGTGTCTTGTCGCCAAAGCTTACTTCCGTACCCAGCGAACGACGGCTTGCCAGCACGGCAAGTTCATCGACCGGGAACTGGCGTTCCGCCAGAATGTTCAGCATTTCGCGGCCCACGTTACCCGTGGCGCCGGCGACAACGACGCGATAGCCCATTTCATGTCTCCAAAGTTAAGGACGCGCGTTCATAGCCGCGTTGCAGCAAAGAAAAAAGGGCTATCACGGGTGATTTGGCCGAATTGACGTCGATTTTAACCCGAATGCGCGTTTTCACCCGTGTTCAGCAAAGACCGATAGACCTGCACGATGGCCTCGGCCTCACCTTCGATTCGAAAATGCTGCTCGACACGCTGTCTTGCGACCTGACCGGATTGCACCAGCTTGTCCGGATCGCTCAACATCTGTTCCAGTGCTTCGGCCAGCGCCCCGGCGTTGTCCTTTTCGATCAAGCGGCCGGTTTTCCCGTCCTCGATCTGGGCGCTGAAGGCTCCGACCCCGTGGCAGGCGATTGCAGGCACGCCGGAGGCCATCGCCTCAAGCGGTGTAAGGCCGAACCCTTCGTGGCGGGCCGGGGCCACGAACAGGTCCAGAGCGCGGTAGGTTTCAACGATTTCCTCCCAAGGACGCTCGCCCAGGAAGTGCACCCGTTCCGACAGCCCGGCAGCTTTGAGCTTGGCCTCCTGTTCCTGTTGGAACGCTTCAAATTCTTTGGTGGCGCGCCCGGTGAACACGATGCTGGCGTCGGGATGGTTCGGCAGAACCTCGATCGCCGCATCCACCAGAAGATCGACACCTTTCTGAGGTCGAATACGCCCGAAACACCCAATCAAGGTCCCTTCTGGCAGCCCCAGCTTCTGCCGCAGGGCGGTTTTGTCCTCGGCCGGGTGAAACAGTTCGGTGTTCACACCGTGCATGATGACGGTTGCGGGATGTTCCAGAAACGACGCCGCTTGCGGCGTTGTGGCGATCAGCGCATCCATTTTCGAAATCAGCCATTTAGTGAACCCCGAATGATTTCGTTGCGCAGCCGAGGTGAACAGAAGTTTCAGATTGCGTCGCAGCACATGTTTCAGAAACAAACCCATCAGCATCTCGGTGTTGCGCCGTGCATGCCACACCCGGAGCGTTCGGTTCGAAAGGAACGGAATTTTGATCAACCGGATATGGGGCAGATCACCCGGCAGTCCGGGTCCCGTGGCGACGATCCTGATCATATGCTTTTGAATCGGCAACAGGCGGATGACGGTTGTGGTGACGCCGGAGAGGCTGTGTTTCAGGTTCGGCGCTATAACCTCGATATCCTGCACGGCTTGCTCCGCAATTGCTTCAATCCACATTATCCCGGCTGAATAGATATATCACGCAACCGAAGGCAAGGGTTACGGCAAAAAACCCGAAAATCGCGGTGTAGGGCGCGGTCGTTCCGGCCTGGGTAGTGGCGGCATGAATGCGCCCGGTGACGAATTGGGCGATGCCGACCCCTCCGATTCCGAAAAGGTTCAACAGGGTTACGCCTCGGCCCACCAGATTGGGGGGAACGAAGGCCCGACCATGGGCCATGATGACCGGAAAACTGGCCCCGGTGAACCCTATGATGGCCAACAGCAGAACGGACAGCCATGTGGCATGGTCGATCCAAACGCAAAGCAGGGTCAGTGCCACGACACCCAGCGCGTTGCCCGTGAAGATAACCCATTTCCGAGTGCCGAAGACGCGATCCAGCGGTCCGTAGACAAATGTACCGACGATCATCGCAGACCCCATGACCAGAGTCGCGGTGCCGATCTGGGTGGTGCTGAGCCCGAAGACATCGTTCAGATACGGCCCGGCCCATAGCCCGCGCAGCGCGGCAGAGGGCGCATAGGCCACCAGCATCAAAGGCATGATCAGCCACAGTGCAGGCTCTTTCAGCAGGTCCAGAAGTGAACCCTTGTGTTCCGTATCAACCTTTGCTGGGTCACGCAGGCTCAGCCAAATACCCAAAGCAATCGCAGCAGATATCACGGCCAGCCCAACCATGGTGGCGCGCCATCCCATCCATTCGACCGCAAGCGCAGTCGGATAAGAGGCCACGAGATTGCCCACCGAGCCAACACCCAGCATGACGGCGGCCAGCGTCGCGAATTTCGCAGGCGGGTATTCGCGGGCAAAGATGAAATAGGAAGCCATCAGAACCGGAGAGCACCCAACCCCGATCAGGCCCATGGCAACACTGACATGCAACGGTGAGGTCGCGACCGCAAAAATTGCGGATCCTCCTGCGCCGCCAACCAGAAGAAGCGCGGCTGCGGTCAGCCTGGGCCCAACCTTGTCCAGCGCCCAGCCGACCGGGATTTGCATTGCAGCGAACACCAGAAACCAAAGGCCGGATGCAAAGGCCAGATCTTCGGGTGTAGCACCGATATCGCGTTCAAGATCCAGGCTGAGCACAGCCAGAAATGCACGGAAAAACTGGCTGAGCACATAGCCCAGGCACAAAACCACCAAACCCGCCTGCATATCCCGCCTCTTTTCCGCTCATCCGAAAGGAATGCTTGGCACGCAATGATGCAACGCACAAGCATGTGTACTATGTTTCAAAACGAGGACTCGGGCCGCATTCCGGCTATTATTGCCAGAAGTTTGATTTCGAGGGGGAAAATGAAAGACCTCCATTCCGCATTTTACGAAAACCTGCCCCTGTTGAGGGATTTCACCCGTCTGGCGGACCCGGCGCAGTTTTCGCCGGTGCCCGACGACTGGTTTTTGGGGGTTGCCGACATCGTCGATTCAACCGGCGAGCTCGCACGCGGACGATACAAAACCGTCAACACCGTGGGGGCTGCCGTTATCTCGGCGATGATAAACGCGATGGACGGCAAGTTGTTTCCCTATGTCTTTGGCGGCGACGGGGCGGCGTTTGCGATCCCCCCCAGCGAAGTTGAAGCAGCGCGGGATACTCTGTCAGCCATGCGGCGCTGGGCGGAAGAAGAGTTTTCCATGCCGTTGCGTGCGGCGCTGGTGTCGGTGGCGGATATCCGAAAAGCCGGCAGGGACTTGCGCGTCGCTCGTTTTGCGCCCTCTTCCGGGGTGGATTATGCCATGTTCTCTGGCGGAGGCTTGGCCTGGGCCGAGGCAGAGATGAAAGCGGGTCATCATATGATCCCGCCTGCCGAACCGGGTGCGCAACCTGACCTGACAGGCCTGTCATGCAGATGGTCCAACAGCCCGGCGCGGCACGGTCAGATCGTGTCACTGGTCGTTGAACCCACTGCGTCGGCAACTGAACGCGACTTTGCCGACCTTGCGCAATCGGTTCTGTCCGCGTCAGAAGAGCTGGAGCGCGCAGGTCATCCGGTGCCGACGAATGGTCCGCCCATGACGTGGCCGCCCCCCGGCCTCGACATTGACGCGCATGTTTCGCGCAACGGGCGGAATTTGTTTCTGCAAAAGCTCGTTCTTCTGTTTCAGAACCTGCTGATCGCGATATTGTTCAAAACAAGCAAGAAGCTGGGACAGTTCGAACCCGAACATTACAGGATGATGGTCAGCAGCAATGCCGATTTCCGCAAGTTCGATGACGGCCTGAAGATGACGTTGGATTGTGACCCGGCCACTTTGCGACAGATCGAACACTTGCTGAAAGAAGCACGCGGGCGCGGCAAAATCCGATACGGTCTGCACGTGCAGGACGAGGCGATGATGACCTGTTTCGTCCCGTCGGCCACACGGGACGATCATGTGCATTTCGTTGACGGTGCCTCGGGCGGCTACGCCCAGGCCGCAGCGGCCATGGTCCGTTGAGCGGTTAGTTGGCTTTCCATCGTGCGGCGAGATCACGTGCCGTTTGCGTCAGCAGCATCACATCAATGCCAACCGCCAGGAACTGTGCGCCCATATCCAGATATGCCTGACGGGCCTCGTCATTTGTGGCCAGAATGCCCGGCGCTTTGCCTGCGGCCTTGATCCGCGTCAGTGCATCCCGGATGACCGCTCGCACCTCGGGTGCCGCGCTGTTGCCCTGATGGCCCATATCGGTCGACAGATCAGCAGGGCCTATGAATACGCCATCCACGCCTTCAACATCCAGAATGTCGTCCAGAGCAGCAATTCCGGCGCGGGTTTCTACCTGCAACAACAGGCATATCTCCTGATCTGCGGTCTGAATATAATCTCCGACCGATCCGTACATCGTCGCCCGCGATGCCATCGCGCCCACGCCGCGGACACCGGCAGGGGGATAACGGCAGGCCCGAACCAGCTCTTGCGCCTGCTCGGCGCTTTCCACGATCGGAACCAGAATGGTCTGAGCACCCGCATCCAGAACCATCTTGATCAGCCAGGTCTCACCCACGGGAACCCGCACAACCGCATGAGAGTCGCTTGCCGCAAGCGCTAGAAGCTGGTCCCGGATCGACCGGATATCGTTTGCGGCATGCTCTCCATCGATTACCAGCCAATCAAAACCGGCGGTTCCCATCATCTCGGCCGCTATAGGCTCCGCAAAGCTCATCCAGCACCCGATCTGCATTTTTCCCTTTTTCAGAGCCTGTTTGAACGCGTTCTGCTGCGCAGCCATACTGTTTCCTTTGTTGCAAAACCTTCGGCGCCACGTGGTCGCGAAAGCGGCCGTTTCCACATCTTCTTACGTGGCGCGAAATTGTCCAGTTTTAATGCAATTTGGCGTCATCGGATTGACGGCGGCAAAGGCGCGTCACGCAAGGGCGGCGGCGTCCCGGCGGTTCTTGTGCTTCAAACCGAAGACCGAGGGTTCCCTTGCGTAAATCACGGATTTCGGCGATAATTTTGGCATGACCGACGACCTCCCACTGACGTCGCGATCTTTGCCCATTGCGCTTTTGCGGGCGCGGGAAAAGGTTATGGGACCCATCCGAGCAATGCTGGCCGACGCCGGTGTCACCGAACAGCAGTGGCGCGTGTTGCGCGTGTTGAACGAAGAAGGCCCGCAGGAACCGACGCATATTGCCGAACGCGCCTGTCTGTTGTTGCCAAGCCTGACACGGATACTGCAAAAACTGGAGCATCGCGGCCTGATCTCCCGACGATGCCACCCGGCTGACCGGCGTCGCCAGATTGTCGAGATCGGCGAGCGTGGCGTTCAGATCATTCACGCCAATCAGCCCGCCAGCATGGCGCAGGCGGAACGCATTCGTTCCCGCCTGGGGCCGGAAAAACACGAATTGTTGCTGGATCTTCTGAACGAGTTGAACGACCTGGATACCTGATGCCGGGGGCAGAACATGGGTGTCATTTGCAAGGACCCCGCCGGAGATTTTAGGGGCGATCTCCGACGGGGTGGCCAGACTTGGATTTGGGTTTGGCCTGGCCTGAGGCCGGTTGCGTCACGCCTTGCCTGACGGTCCGGCCTGCGCATCGGAGTATATGGCGAGCCGGAAATGTGGCTCTGATTAGGGCCTTTTGGCCTTTGGGGGAAAGGCCGTGCACCTATGCTCTCCGAAACAGTCTTGGGCAATTGCCGAAGGAAAACCTGGCCCGCAAGGGATGACTTGGCGTCATTCTGTCCGAGTGTTTCCGCATGCGCGGTGATTTGCTGCCATCGCACCCCTCAAGCTGGATGCGCACCGCAATTCCTATTTGAGACCTAGCCCGACTTGCGCCAGAGCCAAGTTAAATTCCGATCTGCCCAAGTTCCGGTGCATCAATAAAGACGGATGTGAAACAGCATTGGAACGGCACTGGGCGTTCAGGTCAGAATTGAGCAGGTTCGCGCTGAAACAACTCTTGGATATTGGCGAAATCCAGCGTGCATTCCCGGCTTGCTGGCAGCTCTGGCAGGCGTAAGATGGCAGCGATGAAAAATTCAGGAACCACAATGTCAAACAGCCTGTTTTCCCTTCCCGATCCCATAACCATTCCTGTCGTTGGCGAGACGGCCGGGTACCCTGTCGGGCGCATTTTCTGCGTCGGGCGAAACTATGCCGCGCATGCAGCAGAGATGGGCAATGAGGTGGATCGCGATGCGCCCTTCTATTTCACCAAATCCGCGCCAAACGCGATCCTGTCCGGCGCGACAGTTCCGTACCCGACGGGGACGAAGAATTACCATCACGAGATGGAGCTGGCGCTGGCAATCGGAAAACCGGTAATTCGTGCCTCCAGTGCGCAGGCTTGGGATGCGGTTTATGCCTATGGCTGTGCACTCGACATGACACGCCGCGATCTGCAACTCCGCGAGCGGGACAAACAGCGGCCTTGGGATCTGGGTAAGGACGTCGAAAACGGAGCAGTCTTCGCGCCGCTGACCCCTGCCGCGGACTGGTCGCCGGACGATGGCAAACATATCCGGCTGAGCGTGAACGGCGAACTACGTCAGGACGCTACCCTGGAAGAGCTCATCTGGAAGATCGATGAAATCGTCAGCCATCTGTCCGGTTTCTACCATCTGCGCCCAGGCGATCTGATCCTGACAGGTACACCGGCCGGCGTAGGCCCGGTTGTGGCCGGAGACATCATAACAGGAGAGATTGACGGACTGGAACCGATCAAACTGACCCTGAAGGACGCGGAATAGGCCCTATTTAGGGTCTTTCAGCCAGCCCCTTGCAAATTCCACTTGGGTAACGCCTGCCAGCCGGCGCACCCGGTCCAGCTCGGCGTTCAGGCGTCGGGTGCGGGCGTCAGACCAGCGCACCCCGCGTTCGGGCCAGAGAGCTTTGACATGCAGCAGGTCGCGATCGCGATGCGCCTTCATGTCGATCCGGCCGATCAATCGATCGCCTTCAAGCAAGGGGAAGACGTAATACCCATATGTGCGCTTGGCTTCGGGCACGAAAACTTCGATACGATAGTGAAAGCCAAACAGCCGCTCGGCCCGGTTTCTGTCCCGAAGCATGGGATCAAACGGGCTGAGCACGCGAATCCGACCGGGCGGTTGCGGCAAGTCGGTTGCCCGATCCATCAAATCAGGGCGGGCAAAGGTTTTGCGCAGGCGTCCATCGGCGCAAGTGGCCTCGATCTCTTCGATATTTCCTTGAGCCAACGCCGTGGCACACCAGTCTTTGGCTTCGGCGGCGGTAACCGTGCCCCAGAACGCGGCCAGCTCTCCGGACGTGGCAAACCCCAACCGGTCCAGCGCTGCGTTGCACAGCCAATCCACGGTCGCCGTCGCATCACAGGCCATGTTCCCGGGGCACAGGTGGGTTTCGATCACACGTTCGGTCAGATCATACCGTTTCTGAAACCCGTCGCGGCCCACAACGGTCAGGGCCCCGGAACGCCACAGAAACTCCAATGCGGTTTTTGACGGGTGCCAGTCCCACCAACCGCCCGAGCCTTTCTTTTCATCCCTGCCAACGTCTGACGAACACACGGGCCCGTGGTCGCGGATGTGTTGCAAGACAGTCTCGAACTGTTGCTCGAACCCATCCCGCCGCCAGTTCTTCCAACGGGCCTTCAACAGATCCGCATCACGCTGAAAGCGCAGATGCCAGTGCGGATAGAACGACATCGGGATCACGGCCGCATCATGTGTCCAGTGTTCGAACAGCGCTTTTTCCCTTTCATAGAGCCTTTTCAGGTTGGCGCTTCGATACGCAGGCCGTCGGGAAAACAGGATCATGTCATGAGCGCGGGCAACCGTGTTGATGCTGTCGAGCTGCACGAACCCCAACCGCTGGACAAGGTCCAGAAGCTCGGCGCCCTTGGCCGCGCCCGCGGGCCGTTCGGCCAAAGCATGGCGATCCAGAAAAATGGCGCGGGCCGTCCGGTTGTCGAGCCGCTTCAGGGGCGTATTCATCGTCGTTTCAGGGTATCGCCATAGCTGATCTTGGGGGTCAGCGTGACCCGTGTCTCGATTTCGGAATCCGGGTCCTTCAGGCGTTCAGCGATGATCTGCGCGGCCTGACGTCCTATATCCAGACGACAGGCATCCATCGTCGCCAATTTGCGCGGAAGACCCTGCAAAAGTTCCACGTTGTTGAACCCGGCCAGACCGATCTGCCCCGGAATATCCACGCCTTGCTCCAGCAGGTACAACAGGCCACCGGCTCCGATCATGTCGTTGGAATAATACAGGAAATCCAGATCGGGCGACCGGTCAAGCATGGCCTGTGTCATCTCGCGCCCCTTGGCCAGGGCAGAACCGCCGGAATAGAACTCGCGATCTTCGATCTCGATCCCGTGTTTGCCCAGCACTTCGGTAAACCCTTCAAAGCGTTTTCGAGCGCGGTGATCCAATGGCATCTTGGTGCCCATGAAGCCGATATGTTGATACCCGGCCTTCAGAATCGCCTGCGCCATCTCGCGCCCGGCGCGGCGATGCGAGATGCCCACCATCGCGTCGACAGGTTTGCCGTCGGTATCCATGATCTCGACCACCGGAATGCCCGCCGAATCCAGCATGGCGCGGGCCGCGTCGGTGTGTTCCAGCCCGGCAATGATTACGCCCGAGGGTCGCCACGAGAGCATCTCGTACAGCACTTTTTCCTCTTTCTCGGGCAGATAATCCGTCACGCCAACCACGGGTTGAAGTTCGGTATCTTCCAGCACCTGATTGATGCCGGTCATCACCTCGGGAAATACCATGTTCGAAAGCGAGGGGATGATTACCGCGACCAGGTTGACCCGGCTGGATGCCAGCGCGCCCGCGATCTTGTTGGGGACATATCCCAGCTCTTTTGCGGCGGCCAGAACGCGGGTGCGGGTGGCGTCGGACACATCCCCCCGGTTACGCAGAACCCGGCTCACCGTCATCTCTGAGACACCGGAAGCCTCGGACACATCACGAAGGGTAAGCGGGCGTTTGGTTTCACTGTTCACGGGAGGCACCTGCGTAGTTGTTTTGTCCGATGCTAGCGCGAACAGGTCGGTGTGTACAACAATTGTGCAAAGGCGATGACAACACGGAAATTCCCGGTTACAGAAGGCGGGCGCGGCCCCGTGGCTCAACTGGATAGAGCAGCCCCCTCCTAAGGGGCAGGTTGCAGGTTCGAATCCTGCCGGGGTCGCCAGTTTTTGTAAGTCTTTATTTTAGTGATCATTTGGCGTGCGTGGTGTCACGGGGGTGGTGGACTTACACGACGAATTTAAAACACGAAAAGTAGGCCATGAGTAATGATAGGAACCTTGAGCAACCAAGCGGACCCGGTACAGCTTGGCGGGTTAGGATGTCTACGCCCAAGATTTTAAAGGGCACCACTGATCCAGAGACGGGTAAACCTTTTGGTCGAAACATCACAAGAAGCCTTGGAGGTGTTTAGCACAAAGTCACGGCACGACTAAGTTACGCGAGGTGGAACTTAGCAAGGTTCGAGAGTTGGAATTACAAGCGCTAGCCTCAGAGCTCATAAGCAGTATATGACGATAGCCGCGAGTGCGATTGCTTACAGGAAAGTCTTCGGGCAGCGGTCGTATCGCGTTGAAACTCACCGCCAATCTTTCAACCTGCCGAACATGATCTCATTACGGTTGCGACGTTTGTAGCGTCGCTTGTCGTATCGGATGGGCTTCTTTCGCTGTCTTCGACCAGGTGTGCAGGCCTTTATGCCTTTGTCTTGTAACGCTTCTCTGAACCAATCGGCATCATATCCACGATCTCCAGGCAGCCAATCCACGTCCGGCAGACCGTTTAGCAGGGCCTTTGCATCGGTATCATCACTGACCTGACCGGCGGTCATAAAGAAGTTCAACGGGCGCCCCTGGCTGTCACAGATGGCATGTAGCTTCGTGTTCATGCCGCCTTTGGTGCGTCCCCTCTCGGCAGCATCCTGTAGATGCGCCTGCCAGGCAGTGTATCAGTCGTCCTCGCCCCCATTTTTGACCCCAAGATTGGATGCCATGCGGTGCGCCTTCAGATAGGTCGCATCAATCACCACGGTCATTTCTTCGCCGTGATCGGCGGACAGGCCCATCATCATTTCCGCGAAGATGCCCTTATCACTCCACCGCTTCCAACGGTTGTACAAGGTCTTGTGTGGCCCGTATTTCTTGAGCTCATCGCGCCATCTTAACCCGTTACGATTAATGAATATAATCCTGCTCAGAACACGCCTGTCATCGACGCGAGGTTTCCCGTGGGACTGCGGGAAGAAAGGCTCAAGACGCGCCATCTGCGTGTCCGTTAGTCAGAAGTGATCAGACATGTTAATCGCTCGTTTTCGAACCGTGAATCACGCCGCATAACTTAATTCAATGGGTCATGAGTCTGGTAAAACTAGTGGTCCGTTTCCAGCAAGCATCCTAATCTGGCTAGTATCCTGACTTTTTTCTACTTTCCAATAAGAATTGCGTGTTCCCGTTCGATGACCTTTTCCCAATCGCCTTGCGCCTTCAGACCAGTCGAAGAGTCTCCCATTAGCGACGTGACCATGAGTCTTCCACGCGCTTTCGCTTCCTCATTCGAGAAACCGGCCTTTTCAAACATCCAGGCGGCAAATTGGAAGCGTTTGCCGATGGTTCTTTGATACGATTCTTTCACCTTCTCATCGGTATTCGCCCAGACTGAGACAGCGTGATCAGGCAATGCGGCGTCCTCTTCAATGACCTTTTTCATAAGAAGAAGAATTCGGTCTTCCGGGGGGCCGCCAAATGTCTTTGCCTGTGCGATCACTTTGTCAGTCAGTTCCTGCTCCCAATATCTGAGAACCTCATCCAAAAGCTCACGGACGTTTTTGAAATGCCAATAAAAGCTACCGCTTGTCAGGTTCAGTCGCTTTGCCATTGGTACGACTTTTATCGCGGAAACGCCGCCCTCGTTCAGGACTTTGTAGGCCAGCAATATCCAGTCTTCTTTGGTCGCGGCGTTTTTGGGTGAGGCTCGGGTGATAGTTTCTGACATTCAGATTACAGCATTCTTTGTTTGACATAGAGCAGTCTATGGACTTACCGTAGAGAAGTCTATGGTTGACTGGGAGTTCACGACATCGTGCTCTCCCAAACGCCATGCAGAAAAGGGGGGGATCAATGAATAGCATTATGAATTCCACGACTGGCGCACTATTGGCTTTGGGTTTGTCGTTGGCCGGCACCGCTTCAGCGCAAAACGCGCTGCCGACTGGTCGAACTGCTTCTGCTATTGAATATGGTGTTTATCCCGCGTCATACTTTCCCAACACTGAAATCCTGGGCGCGGATGAAATGCGTATCACGGCATTGGGGACGGGGATGCCCAACCAAACCAAAGCTGCCGTTTCGATTTCATTTTATGTTGAACTAGGAAATGGAGACGTTTTCCTGTTTGACGTGGGCACGGGTGCAACTGGAAACTTGTTTTCATTGAGACCGGATTTTGCGAAGGTCGATAAGGTCTTTTTCAGTCATTTGCATGTCGACCACGTTGGAGACTTCATGGGTCTTCATGTTGGGGGTTGGCTTTCGGGCAGATATACTCCGCTCCGCGTCTTCGGCCCGTCCGGATCAGAGGATGAACTGGGCACCAAAGCCTATGTAGAAGGCATGTCAAAAGCCTATGCTTGGGATCTGGCCACACGTACAGGGGCGCTGCCGGATGATGGTGCCAAGCTTGAAGTTACCGAATTCGATTACATGCAGGAAAACGAGATCGTTTATCAGGAGAACGACGTAACTATCCGGTCCTGGCCTGCCATCCACAGCTTAGATGGCTCGGTGAGTTATTCTCTGGAATGGAATGGGCTGAAATACGTCTTTGGCGGAGATACTTACCCGAACAAATGGTATGTAGAATATGCCAAAGGTGCGGACATCGCTTCTCACGAGGCGTTTCTACCACCGGATGCGCTGGCCCCGTACTTTGGCTGGGACATGAAACAGGCGACCTATGTGGCCACGCGCGTTCATACCGAACCTGCGGCCTTTGGCAAAGTGATGTCTGCGGTCGAACCGCGTATGGCGCTGGGGTATCACTCTGTTCTTTCACCCGAGAATTATCAGGCGATTTTGGAAGGTGTCCGTTCGACTTACGATGGACCGCTCACACTCGCACGAGATCTTCAGGTGATCAACGTCACCAAGGACCAGATCGTTGTTCGGGAAGCGAGTGTTGATGACTATGCGTTGCCACCTGCTGTGAGCGACGAGTACATCACTGCCCAACGTTCAAAAGAAAAAGAGCCGTCCGACAAAGTCAAAGCGGGAAAATGGGAGGGTTACACGCCACCGCCAATGCCGGAAAATTAAAGTTCAGGGGTGAACAAAATTCCAATTTGGCAGTATCTGTGCCGACTATTTCTGATGCTGAGCCTGATGGCCTCAGGTGCACGCGCCGTTTCGGCGGATGTCGTTCTGACTAACGGATCAGAAGTCGCCCCCAACATCGCTGTCCTTCATATCAAAGACGATGGGGTCTACGTCGACCTTGAGATCTATATCGAAGATATTCCGTTGTTTACTGATATGTTGCCAATCGGTTGGTCATCGGATTTCGTCGAGAGTAAGCCGGAGGCTGAAAAAGAGACCAATCAAGGTTTTGCCCAAGCCGAAAGCCGGGCGTTATCGATTGTTGGAAGGGACAATCAGCCCCTAAACGCTGAAATCAGAAATTTAGAATACCGAACACGCATCGACCGGGCCTCGCCACTTGCAGGTCAGCGGAATCCATTCTCGGGTCAAATTGTTCCCAGCCCGCCAAAAGATCCGCGTGTTCTGTTCGTCAAAGCGTTCTTTGCGTTTCAAAACACAGTTCCCAACGAGCTGACTATAATGCCTCCATCGTGGGATGGTGAACCACTGGCGACTATCGGGATGCAGGTTTTTGACCGTGAGGTTCCGGTCACCGATTTCAGCTTCTTGTCAAAGCCGGCAGAGTTAAGGATTCACTGGCCTGATCCGTGGGATAGCCGTTTTTCTGCTGAAAGCCTAAATCGACAAGCGCAGGACGGGACATCCACCTTTCTCTACATCGAACCTCGTGAAGTTCGGCATGAAACGCTGATCCGCTTGCGTGAACTGGCGCCTTGGATTGGTGAAACTACCGAAGTCGGTCAAACACTTTCGCCACAGCGTAGCGCCATGATCGTAAACCAAGCGGCGTCCTTCCTGGCTTCTCGTAACCCGGTGACAATTGATGGCAAATTAGTGCAACCGTCGAACGCTACAGCAAAGCTTCTGGAGCTGACATCGCAGGGTTATCAGGTTGTCGAGCCTCGAAAGGAAGTGTCCGTGAACAATGCGTTTATCGGAGCTATCCTGTCCTTCTCATCGGTAGAACTTCCCGATCAGGTGACAGTCACATGGGATATGTTTGACGAGGAGATTTCCCGCGTCGCAACGATTTCAAACGATATCGCAGGGCCGTTCTTTGGGGCCGTTTCATCTGCTGACCCGCAGTTTCACTGGCAGAACCACCTGCTCCAGTACCAAAGAGCATCTGTTACTCAGATTCCAGTTGAGCAGCAGAAACGGCAGGACCCGGCTTTGGCGTTGATCGCCGGGATTATCAGCGCCGTCTCACTCGGTTTTCTCCTGCTAACCAGGGACAAAGTCGCAAAGCGTGCCAGTTGCGTGACTGTGATTGCCGCTGCTTCGGTAACGTTTGTATTTTCGGGATATTTGCCGGAATTACCCTGGAATAAGCCCGAGCCCCCTGAGCAGCAGGTTGCGGAAGACATACTGCGCTCGATGGTCAAAAACTTGAACACGGTGACCCTGGAAACTTCGCCGGCAGCAAGAAAGGCAGAGCTGGCCCACATTGTAACGGCGGCATCTCTGGGCGACATCGCAACAGAGGTAGAGCGTGGTCTCGTGATCCGAACGCCAGGAGGCAGTCTTGCTACAGTTACAGATATTAGTGCCCTGAAAGTAGAGCGCGTTGACCCGACCCTTAAACCGGGTGGATTCAGAACTCTGGCAAAATGGACAGTGAAAGCCCAAGGTGGTCATTGGGGGCACGCCCATATACGCGCGGTTACGTTCCGAGTGCTGGCCGAGTTCATACCTGAGTCAGGGCAATGGAAGCTGGATGGATTAACTGTAATCGAGGCTCGCGATCCAAATGCATAAGTATTTAAGATCAAAGGTTTTTACTTTCGGCGCTCTGTTTGTCGGTGTGCTTTTGTCACTGACGCTATCAGCCTCGGCGCATTTTTTGCTTAACCTCAACGTTCGAATTTCGCATGTCGAGCATTCCGAGGGCGGTCTGCGTGTCTACATGCGTACGCCCATGCCTTATCTTGTTGCAGATAAGGTCGGTGATCAGAATGGTGATGCCTTGCCGGAAGCTGCACCATTCACGACCAATGCCATGAGCGACGGTCAGTTGGTCCATTTTGTCGACTTGCAGGCTGTCATGAGCGATCCCAATGGGCTGGGGCACCTCGCGGAAGGTGGGTTGCATCTGTTGGTCGACAATCAGCGCTTGAGAGGAACAGTTAAGTCCGTTCGCTTGCATCGCGTTGGAAATGAGCCCGGATTTGCATCTTTGGCCGAAGCTCAACAGGCCGTGGACACCGAAACGGCCTTAATGCCACCGCTTTTTGTTGGTGATACGATTGTCGACCTCGTCCTGTATTATGACACTGACGGCCCAATCCAATCGTACAGCATTTCTAACGTGCTAGACCCCGGCTTGCCGGATCAGCACCAAACGGCCAACCTCATTCTCGACTACGCGTCTGACACGCCTCAGATATTCCGATCTCGGGGCCTGATGACTGAACCATTGGTGGTTCAGAAGAAGGGGTATGGAGGATTCCTCAGTTTCGTCTGGGAAGGCATACGACATATCCTCGAAGGGTTGGATCATGTCTTATTTGTTGTGTGTTTGGTCATCGGAGCGCAGACACTCAGGGCACTATTGCTGCGTGCAACCGGTTTTACCGTTGGGCATAGCGTGACGCTGTCTCTGGGGTTCTTCGGGTTTGTGCCATCGGGCGCGTGGTTTGTCCCTGCCGTCGAAACCGGGATCGCGCTTTCTATAATTTTTGCAGCCGCAGCAGCGTTTATGAGTTTTAAGGACAACGCGCGTTCTGAGGGCACGATGGTGCTTCTGACGACACTGATTGGCCTCCTGCATGGTCTTGGATTCAGTTTTGTGTTGCACAAGATATTGCAGGTCACATCCCCAAACATCTGGCAGAGCTTGCTTGCTTTCAACCTTGGCGTCGAGCTTGGCCAAGTTGCCATTATTCTTGCACTCTGGCCCGCCTTGATAATGTGTCGGCGCGTGAACTCCAGTTTGTGGATGTCCCTGCGAGTGGGCTTAGCCGGTGGGTGTGCGGCTATCGCCTGCTTTTGGACCGTTCAGCGAGTTGCCGAGGTTTATTCCACGTTGGCTTAGGGTCATTGCGAAGGCGCGGTATGTGATGGTCGCCTAAGACATGCGGACTTCGGCTGTTCCGAAGCATAAGACAGATTAGGCTTATTTTGTTAAAAAACTCTTCCTTGATCGGTGCATGAACTGCTGATTCAATTCTTCCAATGGGTG
>NZ_WQFQ01000009.1:0-170403 GCF_013034245.1 Ruegeria sp. HKCCA4812
AAATTGGCCAAGATATTTCCTGCACCGCAGCAAACGCGCAAAGCCTGATCAGAAAAGCACTCGCGCTCTATTCAGCGCATCACTTTCTGCGTCAGCAACACGTTGTTTTTCAACAGAATCCGAACAAAGCGGGCGTTCGCTGCGGATGCGAGAACTTGATTTGGCAGAACTAGCAGTCTGCGGGCCGGCTGCTACGGCACGTGTCAGTCCAAATGTCATTGAACGGCCCCGTAGAAAGTCGTTCCAAAACACACTGCTGCACCAAAGCTTTGCTTTGGTATATTTCTATCATTTTTTGTCAAAACTGGCGCAATTAGCTTTCTTAAACAACAGTCTCGCGGAATTCTGTTCTGCGTCGCCAAGCCCCTTCATCTGCAGTGTTGAAGAAATTACAAGTTTGTCGCGGGGTCATTAAAAAATTAGGCTATAAGCTAAGAGCAAGCATTTAAAAGTCATCGCTGTAAATCGTTAGGCAGCTCTTCACTCCACTTTCTTAGCTCATCGAGGAATCCAAGGGCTGTGCTGCCAAACTCGGTGATGGAATATTGAACCGAAACAGGGGAAGTATCCATCACTTGTCTTGCAACCAAACCCTGCTCCTCAAGTTGGCGTAATCTCTCAGCGATCATCTTCTTACTAGCCCCACCGATCATACGCGATAGATCGTTAAAACGCACGGGACCATCTTTGAGGTGCCACAAAATCGAGCCGGTCCATTTTCCGCCAATGATCCGCATACCTCTTTCGATTGCGCATGGCTCCAGACAAGCCTCCGAGACCTGTCGACGGCGTTTGGCGTCCTCTTCAATCCGCGCTCGCATTGTCATCCTTCCGCTCAGATAGCCAGGTTACCAAAAGTATACTGGTTGATTTCTCATACCTACACTCTCAAATGCTCTCTGAACCCGGCGAAAGTCAAGGGTTCAGAGACTGCACAAATAGGATATGGACATGAGCAAAATCCTGATCGTGAATGGCACCCAGCCCTACGAATTCGCCCCCGGACAGTTGAATGCAAGCCTCGTTGAACGTGCACGGAATACGCTGACAGCAATGGGGCACGACGTGCGCGTGACCACTGTCGCTGATGGATATGACGCGAATGCAGAGGTCGACACGCACCTGTGGGCCGATACAGTCATCATGCAGTTCCCGGTGAACTGGATGGGCGTTCCGTGGATTTTCAAGAAATACATCGATGAGGTGTACACGGCCGGTATGGACGGCCGCTTGTGTGCAGGTGACGGTCGAACGACCGACGCGCCCAAAGTCAATTACGGTACCGGCGGCACGCTAAACGGTAAGAAATACATGCTGTCAGTTACCTTCAACGCCCCGAAAGAAGCGTTCGATGACGAGTCCGAGCCTTTCTTTGCGGGCGCCAGCGTCGACGACCTGCTAGCGCCGATGCACCTGAACGCAAAGTTCTTTGCCATGCAGCCTCTTACGACTTTTGCTGCATTCGATGTTATGAAGAACCCGGAAATCGAGGCCGATTTTGCTCGATTTGACGCACATCTGAAAACCACATTTGCCGAGGTTGAACATGTCCCAGCCTGATATTCACCTGTATACCGCAGGCACGATGAACGGCTACAAACCGGTCATTTTTCTGGAAGAGGCAGGTATCCCCTACGACCTGACCCATATCAACTTTTCCAAACACGAGCAGAAGGCACCAGACTATTTAGCGCTTAATCCGAACGGAAAGATCCCAACGATTGAGGACCGTTCGGAAGGCCGCGCGATCTTCGAATCCGGCGCGATCCTGTGGCATCTGGCCGAGAAATACGGAAAATTTCTGCCTTCGGACCCGGCAAAGCGGTCCGAGGTAATGCAGTGGATGCTGTTTCAGGTCGGTCACGTCGGGCCGATGATGGGACAAGCGATGTATTTCCAGCACATCGCTGCGCCTAATGGCCATGAAGAGCCCTTTTCAATCCGTCGCTACGTGGACGAAAGCCGCCGGTTGATGGAGGTGATGAATACGCGTCTGGACGGGCGGGACTGGATCGCAGCGGACGAATACACCATTGCCGACATGATGTTGTACCCGTGGGCGCGTGCTTATGTCTGGGCACGGGTGGATGTGTCGGACCTACCGCATCTGAACGCCTGGTTCGACCGTATGGATGCGCGACCTGCCGTCCAGCGAGCGCTGACCATCCCCAAGGCCAACCCACAGTTCTGGGATGCTGACGCAGATTCCAGCGCCTTTGCCAAGGAAAACGCGGCGCGTTTTTCCGGCGACGTGAGAGGAACCTGAGCCGTGCAAGCTGCTCTGCCTATTCGCGTCGATATCGTGTCAGACGTTGTTTGTCCTTGGTGTGTGATCGGCTATCACCAACTTGCCAAAGCCGCGCGCGACACTCAGACCGAACTGGATATCCATTGGCATCCATTCGAGTTGAATCCGCAGATGGCCGAGGGTGGTGAGAACCTGCGCGACCACCTGGCATCGAAATACGGGACGACGCTGGAAGGGTCGATCAAGGCACGAGCCCGCCTGACCGTGATGGGCGCGGCACTGGGGTTCACGTTCAATTACGCCGATGACATGCGGATGTATAACACCTTCCGCGCGCATCAATTGATTGACTGGGCCGCCGAACAAGGCAAAGGCCATGAAATGAAGCAGGCCCTTTTTTCGGCGTTCTTTACACGCCGCGAAAACGTCTCGGACATACAGGTTCTGGCCGATGCGGCTGCTGGCATCGGGCTGAACTGCGCGGATGCGCTGGACATGTTGCAAAGCCAAGATCGGGCCAATCACGTGCGCCAGAAAGAGCAATTCTGGATCAGCCGAGGAGTTCGGGGTGTGCCCGCAATGGTGTTCGACGAACGTCACCTTGTGACCGGCGCGCAGGGCAAGGAAAACTACGCCCGTATCCTGCTGCATCTACGAGACGACAGGGCCGCGTGACATCCGTGAATACCGGGCCCTTCCGGCGCAATACCCCCACGATCAGGCGGGTGTTGCCCGGCATGCCCTCGCTGAACAACAATTGTGGGGGTTGCATGACGAAAGTCTCCGCGACAACCTTCATCTTATAGTGAAACACAATCTGGGTGGCCGCTGGTCGGCCACTACAGCCTTTCAACCTTGAAGAGTTCCCAATTTATGGCATTGCATGACCACCCCATGTGGCGAAAGCCCCAACATCACCAGGACCTTGACCATGCACATGATCATGTCCACTGGGCCGAGCTGTTCTACGACCTGATCCATGTCGTGACAATCTTTCTGCTGGGCAATTACTTGTCGCATCATCTCGATCTGCATGGGTTTCTTGTGTTCGCTGGTATCTTCATCACGCTCTGGTACGCGTGGGGCGAACTCAGCATATTCAACTCGATCTTCGTCAGCACCGATTTCTGGCACCGGCTGATTATGGCCGTGATGATCTGCACGGTGATGTTCATGGCAGCGGCGATCCCGGCTATTGACGGCAAGGGTTGGGTTTTCTTCGCGTTAGGATTTGCAGCGAACAGGGCCATGCTCGCGGCGCTGTACTATCGCGCCCGGCGGGTCAATTCTTCAGGCGAGTCCATGTCGACGGCCCAGATCCGGAATTTTTCGGTTTTTGCGGTGATCTTTGTCATCACGGCATTTCTGCCAACACCCTTGGCCTATTGGGTGTTTGCTGCCGCAATGGCGGCCACACAGGCGATGTATATGATCCCAGGCCTCACTGTATTGCGCTTCGAACGTTTCGTCCCGCGCCTTGGCCATATGGCGGAACGGTTTGCTCTGCTGACACTGATCGTTCTGGGCGAAGGGTTCTTCAAACTCGTCGTTACTTTGTCCGAGAAAGGCATCTACAAAGTCTCACTTGATGTGCTTGTTAATTTCGTCATCGGTGGCGTTTCGATGTTCGTCATGTGCTGGATTTATTTTGACTTTGTCGGCAACGCCAAGCCCAACGACAAGAAGGTGTCGACGTTGGTGATCTGGTGGCTTGCGCATCTGATCTTGATGTTATGCGGCGTCATGGTAGGCGTGGCCCTAGCTGCCGAGGTCAAAGTCGGTTTTTGGGAGCCATACCCGACCGAATATGCCGCCATTGGCTGTTTCGGCCTTGCAGGATATATCGCCATGCTTTGGGTGCTCCAGAACGTTATTGAACACCGTCTTGCATCGGACTTTGGGCGCTGGGATGTAAGGGTATTTGGGATCGTTCTGGCTATTGCCTGTTTCTTCATCGTCCCCCATGTTCCCTCGTTGGTTGGCAATCTGATCTGGGGCACAGCCTTGCTATCGCAAATCGCGATCCCCCTGATGCGCGCCTGGACGCAGTTTCGACATGAGTGAGGCAGTTACAAATTCGGGCTATCTAAAAAGGAAAGTCTATTGGTGGCTCGAGCGCCCGGACAGGGCGGCCACCGGTCCATGGTTGCTTGAAATAGCTCTAATTGTCCTCATCACACTGAACGTGGCCGCCGTTATCCTGGAGACGGTCGACTCCATATATACCCGTTGGGGCCTGGCGCTGAACCTCTTTGAGGGTTTTTCTCTGTTCGTATTCGTAGTCGAATACGCGGCAAGGCTGTGGGTCGCCACCGAAAATCCAAGTTACAAAACGCGGGCTGCCTGGGCCGTCTCCCCGATCGCCATCATCGATTTATTAGCGATTTTACCTGCGCTGCTCTATTTGATCTTCCCGGTTGATCTGCGTCTGTTGCGGACCTTCCGTATGTTGCGGCTCCTCAAACTCACTCGGTACTCGCCTGCACTCGGCATGCTGCTCGCTGTGTTTGAGGAAGAGGCCGGCGCCTTTTTTGCAGGTTTTTTTATCCTGATGGTGATGCTGATCTTTGCTGCCAGCGGTGCATGGCTGGCAGAGCACGAAGCGCAACCGGAGGCATTTGGATCGATCCCAGCGGCGATGTGGTGGGCGATGGCAACGCTTACGACCGTTGGTTATGGCGACGTAACGCCCGTGACAGTTGCCGGTAAGATCTTCGGCGCTGCGATCACGGTGATTGGCATTGGGATGGCCGCATTGCCCGCAGGGATCATTGCCAGCGGCCTGAACGACCAGTTGCACCGCCGACGGGCCAGCCTGGAACGTGAATTTCGAAAGGCCTTGGAAGACGGCGATATCTGCGACGCGGACGAGGCCGTTATTGAAGCCGTTCGCAAGCAATTGGGTCTCTCGCGTCGCGCTGCCGATCATATCCGAAACCGCGTGCATGCTGAGACCATGTCACAAGCCGATCACTGCCCTACCTGCGGGCAAACTGTGCAAAAGGGCAAGCCCTAAGCGTGCGTAATTGGCCTGCCACTGATCAGGTGCCGAGCTCCCAACTGGATCACAGCAGATCTGTGAAAATGTGGGATTTCGAATAGAGTATTTCGCGTGCTTGGATGTTTCGCTGCTGTCCTTCGCGATCTGTGTTGTCGACGGCATCCACGCAACTTGCTGTCGATAGCACGATGGAACAGAGCAAGCTTTCTCAGGTTTTTGCGAGCTCAAGCCGGGGGTGAATGACCCAAGCCTGCTTTGGCTGCAATAGCCGCTTCTGTACCAACAGCCTTCCCTTGTTCCAGGGGCGCGACGTGTTGCGAAAACGGGAACTTGGTTTTTGAACATTGTGGAACCTACATCCATTCCCGTCCTTCCCAAAATCGGCAAGTTGCCAATGGCTGTGGTCTGGTCGCTGCTCGCGTGCCTTCCCTTCGCGCAAAGTCGCCCATGATCGCTGAATTGAAAGCCAGAAGAGCTGCCGATCAGCTCGATTAATACTGGTACCACCTGAGGTGTCGTGACGCAGAACTTGCGGGGAAGCACATGCTGAAGCTTCAAAATGCAGCGGGAGCCGACCACTCTGAACTGCTGCTTGTTGCCTCTTTGTCATCTGTTCTTTTGTCTGAGGTCGTGGGGATTTACCTGCGGTTGAAGCGTATAGGCCGCCCTGTGACTTAAGAAAAACCGCAGAACCTAACCCATAAATCTACGCGGTGTTTGGTCACAGCTTTCCCATAGATCTGCATGCCACAGAGAACCCCAGGAACAAAGGGTCCTCTGACACAGTTGCTAAACACAAAAACAGTTTACTCCCAGCTTCCAGAAGTCGAGCGCCAAGTCTTGGCTTCGGCATCCCAAACACTGGCGCTGACGCATGGCGTCGGATTTATTCCCTCGCAATCGGATCCATGGACGTCCGCAAGGACAATACGTTGGCTCCCAAAATCAACGACCGTCCAGCCTTGGTTGAGCAAGGAATGCACCTCTTCGCTAATCCAAAAGTGCGACATGCATCCGCCGGTACTACAGTAAAGGGATGCGGCGCTCGAACACGCAAAACCAGACTCATTCAGAACCCAGTCGCGTTGTAGATCTCCGTCGAGATCGACCCTTTCAACCGCGCCCCAGGCTATGTCAAACTGGCCGTCGTTGAACTCCGCGCAGGCTCGTGCCGCCAGATCAACCTTCGCCTGCAAACCGGGCGGAAGTTGCGATACATCAGCCGCGACAGCTGGTGAGGTCCAAACTAGTCCCGAAACAAGTACGATCCCGGAAACCAAATACTTCAGCTGGTGCTCTATTGGGGAAACTGATTGGAAGGCGGCGTCAATTGCATTGATCATATCTGAAGTCCCCGTATTCCAGCCAGTTTTCCGCGCCTTCGTTAAAAATCAGAAACTCGGACCTGTCTTCCCCAAGCAGGGCGACGACAAATCCGGCCGGCGGCTTAGAGTTTCCAAAATAACTATAGGCGGTCATGGCTCTGATCGACTCGCCATTGACCGATACTCGCGCGTCCCACTCCCCGTCCGGAGTGTCCAAAATTACGGGTTCGATCACGCGCTCTACCACTCCGCCACCACAATAGACGATGCCTTCAGGGGGTTCGTAGGAGGCCCCCTGGCTAGCACCTGAACCGCAGGCGGAACGAAGGGACTGAATTGCCGCGCTGGAACCTTTCAAGTCAAAGATTCCGTAGCTGACAACTTGATCAATCATGGACAGATTAACCAATGCATTGGCCGCAAGCTGGTCCAGTACAAAACCATAGTCCTCTTGACTATTGAAACTGACTTCGACGGGATAGTTGTCGACGATCTGCACGGCAGCGTTTTCTGCGCCAACCTGAAATGCCCCAACTTCGGTGGTGCCGTTCTTCAAAAATCGAATGGAAAGCCCCTGCTTCTGCACAATGTCCTGGCTGTCCTCATATCCAGCCGGAGCAAAGCGGATACGGTTACACTGAAGTTCCAGCGTCATGTTTCCGGTCTGAATAAATGCATTGGGACTAGGCCCGGAACTGAACGACCACTCCGCCGATGCTGTGGTTGCCATTGCCATCATCAGCGCTCCAACGGAAATCGGCTTGAAATTCATTCTTTCTCTCTCCACGGCGTTGCATTTGGCTCTTTCTTTCAGCAGAGCGTCGGGCCCACCGCCCGGGTAACCAGATCAGGAAACAGGTGCGCCGTATTCGTTTGCGCCTTCTTGAGAAGGGCGCGTTAGCCACCAGATCATCAGGATGGACAGAACCAATTGAAGAATTGAGAAAACAACAATGCCGGTTGCGCCCAAAACTGCCGCGGGTCCACGTAATGTATCGGGGTTTTCCGTTCCTTGCTCCAATACCGAAAAGAACGCCACCCCGCCCAGCATAACAAAAAGCGTTGTAATGCTAAGCGCCATCGGCAGCAGCAAATACCAGCCAGGTCGCCCTGTATCATGCAGCCTCCGCCAACCGGCGGCCAGCATGGGTATAAGAACGGCCAGTTGGAAAACAGAGGACAGAACCCGAGATCCCTGCCCCGTTTCGGGATTGGTTCCGAATATGATCGTATCCAGCACAGCTAATACGGCACTCACGAGAACCACGAACAAGAAGAACCACCAGTATTCTGATCGTAAAGCCCGACCCGAGAACTGGAAGTATTTCGAAAAACACGTTTTTACTGCTTCAACGAATCCCATGTTTTTGTCCCTTCGTCGTTTCTTGGCGGCGTCAAAAACGCTTGGCCGCGTAGGGAACACTCGCTCTTGCGAAAATCCCCACATTCTTTTTGTTTGAAAGCAAAAGCCTTTCGCACGAAAGATTAGGGAAATTTACGCGCGGAAAAAATATTGATTTATGAAAAATTAGATTCAAATATGAGAATTCGACGCAACTTTATTTTACCTCCGTTGTTGTCGCTGTCGCCCGTTTTACCGGGCCCTTCCGACTGTCGGAGTGAGTGCTGGCAGTCGGAAGGCGTTTTCAATGACCGAGCGTTGGGAGAACGCGATGCCAAGACTCAAAATACTAGCTCTTCTTCCAACATGCGCTCCAGCTTTTTCCAGTGCGGTCACGCGTTGTTGGCAGTGCATGCGATCAACGCAATATTGTTCTGCCGGCCAAACCTTGAATGGCGAGTCTTTTGAGAACGGCAGTCACCAGTTCGAGGTATGCACGATTGGCCGCTTAGGCGCTGGAGCTTCAAAACGTCGCCTCTAATTCAATTGAGATCAAAGAACCCAAAGGGAGAAGAAAATGACCAACAAAATGGTGATGGTTGCAGGCACGACATGTTTCGCACTGCTTGCGGCCTGCGACGATACGGGTACATCAAGCGCGTCTGCCGAGCTCACGCCCGCTCAGCAAGCGTGTTTGCGAGACGTAGCCAATACAACGAACAATTCGCAAGTCGTTGTGCTGTCGTCTGCTTTCAGCGAGGCGGGAACCCAGGTCACCGTCGGCGTTGGCGAGGATCGTGCCCCATGGAACTGTATTGCTTACAGTGATGGCGCCACAGCCGGTATCGAGTTCCTGGGCGACGAAGGCGCATTGTGACCTGTTTGGTGCGTGGCTGAACACGGCCGCGCAGCACTGGCTCGCTCTTCGGAATGCTCGACTTGGTGTGTAGAATAGCCACCATCGTATTCGCGATCCTTTACCTGTTGGCGTTGATTGCGTTCATGACGGGTACATTTGGTTGGTTGGGGCAAGAAAAAGACCCTTTGTCCGGGGTGTTCCTTTTGCCGTTGGCTTTGCCTTGGATACTTCTAGCGGACTTGGTCTCGGAGGCGACCAAACCTTGGTTCGCGGCGCTCGCACCGGTTTTCAATCTTTTGGCGCTGGTCTTGATTTGCAAATGGGTACGCAGTTTGCGGCAGTAGTGAACGCCGAACGCATTCTCACCAAAAGGGAGGAAAACATGGGAAAAGTGATCTTGGGTATCGTGATCGGGCTCGTCCTCGGCGTGGTTGGGGCAATGACCTTGGGTGGAGGTGCCGCGATGGGTGTCGGCGTTGCGACAGGCTTGTCCGCCGGTGTCTGCTCTACATTGAAAGGCGCACAAGCCGAGAACCTGATCACCGCCGAGCAAGCGGATCAGATCCTCAATCGCGTGAATTCCGAGATGGCATCACTGCAAGGAATTGAAACGACGGACGAGATCGTCGGCAGCGCACAGGCATGCGATGAGTTTCTGTCCAAGTTGCGGGAAGCGAAGTGAAGTTCCGCTTTGTACAGAAGAACACTGTAAGGATTAGCCAACAGGGGACAATCTGATGAAACTCCGTTTACTGAATCTCCTCACACCCATGCTTGCAATTTCGGGCACAGCTGCTCTTGCAATGTCGGAAGCCGATGACGCGTGTATCGATCATTTACGGCAACTTGGTGGGCCAGACGGTCAATCCGGTACGATTGAAAGCTCAGAGTTTTCCGAAGCTGGCACGCTGGTTATGCTACGTGACGCAGGTGGGACACTTTGGCGATGCATCGCGTACAAGGATGGAAGCATTGGAGAGATGTCGGTTGTCGAGGCGATGGATGATGGTGGTGGAGCTATGGCCGGCGCCGAAGGATCTACTGAAAGCCAACGCGTCAAATTTGATGCTGGTTCAACTGGCGCCGAACTCGTTGGCCAACTCGCGCCCGGAGCGTCCCAGCAATATGTCCTTGGCGCCAAAAACGAACAGTTCCTTTACGTTCGCGTTGCTCCGCGAAACGGCACATTGGACTACGTTATTCGGAACCCCGATGGTTCTGAACTGTTGGGATTGATGTCGGCGGACAATGAGTATCGAGGGCAGCTGTGGCAATCCGGTGATCATGTTGTCGAGGTCATCAACTGCGGCAACTCTTCCGTCGGCTACAACGTTATATTCGGTATTGAATAGGTGATCGACGGAAAACCCTGGAACGGCAACTCAAATCAGCTAGGAAAAAACAGATGAAATCCAAAGTCTTTTTGGTGATCGGTACAGTGTGTATTTCTGTACTCTCAGCATGCGACGAGAGTGGCGGGTCAGTGGATGCGAGTGCACCAACTGTGGGCAGCTCTAGCGATCTTTCGTCGTTTGAAGGGGCCAGAGCGGGTCAGGCTGAAATGGGCATCCAAAGTCTTGGGTTTGAACTTATCCGAAGCGAAGGGCTGACCTCTTACTGGTTTAACAAAGATACCGGCGCATGTGCGCGGATCACGACATCTGAAGGAAGGTATTCAGATGTAACTATGCTGCCATCAGGCGACTGCTGACACATTTTCATCAATCTCAAATCTGAAAAAAGGAGCTCTAGTTTGCATTTTGATCTGGCACACGCGGCGGTCATCGTTGTCGCTTTGATTATCACAAACCTGGCATTGAAGTCGGCCGGCGTGATCAACGAAGAAAACAAACACCAGTGGAATTGGAAAGTTGTTCTGGCCTACTTCGTGGTCGTCGTTATCATCAATCTGGTGTGGCCAATTTGAAGCTTCACGGCGGGACGCTAACCGCCACCAAAGATGTTTACGGTGAATGTGTCTCTCCGAGAGATTACCGGCTGGAAAAGTGTGAGCATCACGGGCTGAATACAGAAAGGAACACGCATGCGGTTTTTGACGTCACTCATATTCATTGGTGTTCTGGCAACCGCTGCGACTTCTGACGTCACCAGCCGAAACGGTGGCCCTAGCAACAGCCAAATGCTTTCAAAAAGTGGCGACGGAGGGGTCGATGGCGTCGCTTTCTTCCGCCCAGTCTTAAGCGGTGTGTTGTATCGATCCGGTTTCAAGGGCGGCGACAAGGATCGAACTGGCCTAAGCGAGGGTCAACGCGAAACTCTGTGCGGTGAAGGGTTTTCAACCGGGTTTTATGCCGACTTTGGCAAAAACACTGAATACGGTCGCACCAGTTGCGGAAACGGATCCTTTGACTATCAAAGTGCCAGATCCTCCCGACCCGGTGCCGTCATGGCTTCCATACACGAGGTGATTGAAAACCCTGGAAAAGGCCCTGTCCTGGTGCACTGCATGTGGGGCGTTCATTCCTCGGGTGCATTGTCGGCAATGGCGCTCGTTCAGTTTTGCGGTTGGACGGAGGAAAGGGCCAAGGAATATTGGAATGATGCCCGAAACGGTGCCCCATGTTCAGGCGGATGCGACAAGTGGATTGACGCAAAATTCTCCAACTTCAGTGTCGACCCCAACCTGAAGATTTCCGCCGAACAACGGGCTGCGATTTGCCCTAGATGATCTCCGGAGGACTATTCAAATGAAGTTCCATCTTCTGGGGTCTCTTGCTTTTATTGCACCCACCATCTTGTGGGCGAGCGACGATGTTCTGGGTGAAGCCACGACTTTTGATAGCCCTAACGGATTTACTGAGCGCTGTATTCGGATCGAGAAAATACCAACGGGCGCGTATAAGAAAAGCGATCTTGAGGAAGAAACAACCTATTGCGAGATTGATTTCTATGCCTCCGAAATTGCTGTTTGCCCAAAAACCTGGAGCACCAGCCCAGGAATGGGCGTCTACGATATTTCGGAAGGACCCTACGCCGGGAACCGTTCTGAATTCGAGAGAAACGCTTGCAAAGAGGGGAAGGCGGCAAAAGATCTGGCAAAGGACAGGGTGGCTAAATTCAAATCCACCATGAACCAGAAGGGTACAAGCGGAACGTTTTCAACCTCTTCGCTGCTCTACTACCATTTCTCCAGGTATTTCGACGCGACGGTGAACGTTCCGGTGGCGGTCTGGCGTAGCATGGACGCTCAGGCGCATCTCACCGAGGTCGCAGAGCCCGGCCTTGCGATTTCTGGTGGCTCTCATGGCGGGCGCATGAACCATGAAGGCTGGCGGGTATTCTTGGCTGCGGATGCCGATCCGAACTCGTACCAGCCAACCGATGATCTGTTCACCGCGGATCGAACGCAGATATACGGTGTCCTGCTTGACAGCCCCGGTCATCGCTACGGCTCGGAAATCAACGGCACCCGTAAATCCGGTTGGGGCAAAGGCCAAAACCGCGATTTTCAGGAAACACCCGCCTTCTTGGCCTTGCGGTCTTCAAAACCCTTGCCCGAGGCCATTGCAGAGGGTGTCAGGGAAGGTCGAAAGGATCGGCAGATCAACAAGGATCTCGGCCCCGATGTCAGCGACCAACAGATGGCATTTTGGATGCAAGAACTTACCGAGATTGTTCTGCTCGACTTCATCTTTAGCCAGCAGGACCGCGTAGGAAACATAGACTTCACACCCTATTGGTATTGGGTCGAAGACGGAGACCTGAAGCACAAGAAGGCCAAGCACCATAAGCCAAACGATGGAGATGTTCCAGCCGATGCATTATTGATCCGTCGCAGCAATCTAAACGACAACGATGCTGGTGGGCGTGTCGAATATGCCAACTTTGCGAAATCCACTCAGATGCTGGAGAAAATGCGACACTTTTCTCCAAGCACTTACCAGCGCTTGTTTGCTTTGAATAACGACCTTCAAACGCAAGGCCCGATTTATGACTGGTTGTCGCAAAGCTTTGGCCTGTCAGATAGGCAGATTGCGCAAGCCGTTAAAAATACAGCGCTGGCAACGTCCATTCTCCAGAGCAATTGTTCAAAAGGTGTTTTGATGTTCGACTTGGACCCCGTCGCATTCTTTTTGAAAAACGACACCGAGGTTGAGGCTGTGGACTGTTATGAACCGTAGGTGTTCTGCTCTTATTGCGGTGTTCATTTGGACCGCTTTGCTCGCCTGCAAAGCGGCGGCATTGGATGTCATCGTCATATCAGATCTGAATGGAAGCTATGGCTCGGTAAAATACGATGCGCGCGTCGACAAGGCAATTGAACGGATAATCGAGATTGATCCCGATCTGGTGGTTTCGACCGGAGATATGGTTGCGGGTCAGCGCATTCCCAACTTGTCAGACAAACAGGTCAGAGAGATGTGGAAGGCGTTTCACAAGGCGGTGTCAGACCCGCTGGAGGCTGCCGGAATTCCATTTGCGGTCACGCCGGGAAACCATGATGCCTCTGCCTACCGTGGTTTCGAACGTGAAAGAAAAATATACGCCGAGGAATGGGCGCCGAGAAAACCAGACGTCGATTTCCTGGTTTCGGATGACTATCCGTTCTTCTACGCGTTTGAGATGCAAGGCGTCACGTTTGCGTCTTTGGATGCCACGACCCTTGGGCCGCTATCCGGCGATCAGAAGGACCAACTTGAGGAGCTGGGGGCGAATGGAAACCCGATTGTCACTTTCAGTCACCTGCCGCTTTGGCCCTTCGCGATCCAGCGCGAACGCGAAATCATCGGTGACCCGACACTTGAGAAAATCTACCTGCAAAGCGGGGTCGTTCTGCATCTGTCCGGCCACCATCATGCCTTCTACCCAGGCTGGAAAGACGGTGTGGCTTATGTTTCCCAAGCTTGTTTGGGCGGTGGTCCACGACGGCTGATTGGTGATAATGTCAGATCACCTCACAGCTTCACTCATGTTACGTTCCAGCCGAACGGAGAGTTTGGGATAGCAGTATATCGAGGGCCCGATTTCGAAAGGTCGGTAAACTTCAAGTCGCTCCCGAAAGAGATCAGATCCCCGAATGCGGTGTTGAAACGATTGGACCTTGTGAAATAACTAGAGGCTGAGTTTCAACTCAACTTTTTCGGGGACCAGATCGTTTATCATCTCTTCGATCCGGGCTTCTGAAAGTCCACCCGAAGTAATGAAAAGCAATGAAACGCGAGACTTGCCAGGGACGTGGTGTTTTCTGACCAGCTTCCAGCCAGCGTCTGCGGCCATGGCTTGAATGGCGCCGCTGACGTTCAATGAGTGTTCTTCGTCTGAAGCTTTGAGCGAAATTTCCACGCCCTTGTTACGTCCACCGAGCCAAATGAAACACCAACAAACAACTGCCACCAGCGTGGCCATCAGCGGCAAGCCCAAACCGACCGCAAGACCAAGAACAGTTACGACTATCATTTCGACGGTGTCTACCGGATCATCCAGATTGGAGCGAAACCTGAGCAAAGCTCCGATGCCAAATATGACAAAACCAATCATTGATCCGTGCTGAACCACCAGGAATCCAACAGCCATGCCAATAAGAGCATAAAGGAAGAATAGCCTCGGCATGACCAAGTCGCCGATGCTTCTACGGGCTTTGCGTCTCACCGGATGATAGACGATCAAGCCAGCCAGAATGATCGTGACCACCACATCGAGAGTAAAGAAATACAGTTCCTGTTTGCCGCGAAACTGAGTCCATTGGCGTTCGATCAGAATTTCTGATTCCGAAGCTCCGGCCAACAACGTTGCAGGGTCGATTTGCGACACCGCAGCGCCTGGCAACAGCAGCATCAACAACACGGTTTTAAACGGGAATGTCGTATTCAGCTTTTCTTCCTTCCTGCTCAGGCCAAGGGCTTAGGCTTCACCACAGGCACATCGTGCCCCATTCAATTCAATCGCAACAAGCGGGATCAGGTAAAGAGTTCAATGAGCATTCTTCCGACATCGCATCTGAGTTGTGATAAGAACGCGATAAAGGGATGTGATCCACGGGCGAGAAAACTGAATGGCAGAAAACAAAGTGTTTCCGTCAAAACCTGAAATTTCACGGAGCTTCTTTATGCTTAGACGGCTCGCTTTTGCGCCCGGGTTAGTGGCGGCAGCCTTCCCGCTGTGGGCTGATCCTGCATGCGCCGAAAGTGCTGATCTGGTTCTGGTCGATAGGTTCAAGGTCGCAGACAAATCAGAAGGGTTTTCAGAGCCTTCAGGTCTGTCGCTTTCCAGCGCTGAAGGCTTCTTGTGGTCTGTCAGCGATGCCGAACCTAAACTGCATCTCCTTGGAATCGACGGGGCATTGGGAAACTCTTTCAAGTTGCCATCACTGAAGGGATCAGACCTTGAGGGTGTCGCTTCGCGAAAAGATGGATCTGTTTTGGTGCTTCAGGAAACTGACCGGTCAATTCTAGTCGTTCACCCAACCGACCCCATTCAACTTACAACGGTTCCACTTGCTACTCTCAAGGGTTATTCGGATGCAGCTGAAATGCTCGTCGGCAATCCATTGAACAAAGGGCCTGAGGGCATCACAGTCGATCCGGACACTGGGCGAGTATTCGTGGTCATCGAAGGGAAACCGCGGTTGTTGCTGGTATTGTCATCAGAGCTGACGGAGATCGAGGAAATCACCCCTTTGGATCGCGAATCTGGTTTTAAGTCTGACCGCGTAAATGACGATGAGCTGGATGTAAGCGGATTGGCTTGGTCTGCGTCCTCAGGTGTACTGTGGATTCTGAGCGACAAAGGGCGCCAGATCTTTTTGTACAATCCCGAGACGAGAACGGCAGAGACAATAGAACTAACTTATATGAAAAACGGCGACCGCAAGGTTGTGAAGCATCCAGAAGGGATCGCCCTGGATGAGCCCAATGGACTTCTCTACATCCTGACAGATGATGCCGAGAAATCGCGACTGTATGTTTTTGATATTCCCGAATTTTGATAGCTAGAAAACGAAGCTCACACCGCCACAATGGCTTCCGCAAGTTGTTGCAGCTTGCTTTGTACGCATCTACCTTTGTCCGCCTCAATCAGAACCTCCGTTGTAGTGTGGCTGGGACTAGGCGACCTTGATCCAGCGCAGGACATTGCGCGGGTAAATTTCATGTTCACGTCATACGTCGCAAAAAGGCTTCAGCCGTCGTGACATGCTTGTTTTTGACCTCTGGCGACATGCGCCCAGCCGTACGGCACATCATCGCCCAACGAGGATTGCCAGCAAGTCTATCGGTGTGTTTCAGGATAAAGCGCCAATAAAGCCCGTCCCAGATATCTGCCCAGGGCCCTTTGCCCCAATGGCTCATTTTTCGAATGTAGTTTGAGCCGGAAAAATACGGTTTGGTGGTGATCAACCCGCCATCGGCATGCTGGCTCATCGCGTAGGCATTGGGAACCATCACCCAATCATAGCTGTCGACGAACATTTCCATGAACCAGCGATAGACATGGTCTGGATCAATCTCACACAGAAACATAAATCCTCCTAGTACCATAAGGCGTTCAATGTGGTGGCAATACCCGGTTTCGAGCACCCTTTTGATCGTGTCGTCCAGCGGATCAATACCAGTGGTTCCGTTGTAGAAAGAGCGATGCATAGGGCGATGATGGCCCCAATGGTTTGTAGTGCGCATCTGCACACCAAGGTTCTCATAGGTAGCACGCATAAACTCGCGCCAGCCAATGATCTGGCGGATGAATCCTTCTACCGAGTTCAGGGGAATTCCCTTGCGATCAGCATGCGCCAAGGCAGCGTCCAAAACTTGCTTCGGCGTCAACAAGCCAATGTTCAAAGCAGGCGTAAGAACGGCATGCCACAGCCAGTTTTCCCCCTCGACAATAGCATCTTCATAGTCGCCAAAGTGTTCGAACCGCCGTTCCAGAAACTGCGCCAGCCAGTCGGATGCAGCTTTGTGTGACGTCGGATAAAATAGCGTATCCAGGCCACCCAATGCATCTGGAAATTCAGCGATAACGCTCGCTTTTGCAGCTTCATCAACTGCGTCATGGGCAGGCCAGTCGATCCAAGGCAGGCTGCCCAACAGCGCCTTGGGCACTTTTTTTCGGTTTTCCTCGTCAAAACTCCATTGTCCCCCGGCCGGTTGGCCGCTGTCCATCAACACGTTCAAACGGCGGCGTTGGCCCTTGTAGAACTCCGCCATGAACCAGCGTTTTCGACCGGCAGACCAATCCAGATTGTCGGCCCGCGTATTCATAAAGCCGGGGGATGGCTGGATATCGAGCGTGATGTCGGTATTGCCAGCCGCTGCCCGAAAACGTCTTTCTGCAATGAAGTCTACTGGATCAGCCATGATCACTCGGCTGACACCACGATCACGCAAGTTTTGAAAAAGTCGCAGACATGCACCCGCCTGCCGCTCAAAGGGCCAGATCGCAGCATCAAAGCCCTTGGCGACCAAGCCATCGCGATAGCGCGCCATTGAGGCGCGGTGCAGCCAAAGCTTTTGCTTGTGCATCGTGGCGGGATAATACGCGTCGCCAAAGAACAGCGGGTCTTCGAAAAGCACAACAGTATCGGGCCGGGCGGCCAGGCCCGGGTGTTGGGCAAACAATTGGTTGGGAAGTAAAAGGGCGGCAGTGGACATGGGCTATGGTCTTTGTTGGGTGGCCAAGTTCAATTGGCGTAGAAGCGACGGGATCTTCTTTCGAAGGCCGAAGAACCCGGCCTTCGCATGAGGCCATGTTATAGCGTCGTACGGCCGAATTATCCTGTTCAAAGAAAGGCCTGCGTCTCTCAATACAGGTTCCGCACGATCCAGCCGTGACCGAGTGGGACCGACAGGCGCATAGGCTGTTGCAATGGTCGTAACACCTGCATTCCGTGCTGCCTCGATCAACGTACCACACCAGTCCTCGGTCGATTGCCCGAGTTTTCCGTGGGGTTCCAAAGCGTTGCTCATCGCGCCCTTGGCAAAATCCTGTACAACATCTCCCATCTGGTTTGGGGATCGACCATGCGTCGCCAAAAGTCCGATCTTGGCAACAGGCGATGTCGGCATCAATTGATGAGCTGACAGATCATCTTCTGTCAACAGCAACAGATAAGGGCTGTCTGAGGGCATGTGCGGACTTGAAGGGGGAACGAGCGGGTGTTCTACCGGCTCGGTCAGCGGTTCCGCAAATTTGGCCAGGCCTTTCGGTTGAAACCGTCCTTCAGTGTATTTGGCAATATTGTCAGGGCGCGCGAGGTAAGTTTTGCCTTTCGTGTGCAATCCGCCAACCCAGCGCCAGCTCAGCGTGTTCGATGCGGGATCGCCATCCAGCAAATGTCGCAAAAAGAAATCTGCACCAAGCTGCCAGGGTAAGCGAAGTGTAAAAATCCAGATTGATGCAAACCACATGCGCGCATGGTTATGAAGGTAGCCTGTCGCCACCAGTTCCCGCGCCCAATGGTCGAAACAGTCGATGCCGGTATTGCCGTTCACTGCATCATTGAAACGGGTCTTTAAGCCCTCATCATCTCTTAATCGCTCACAAGCGCTCAGCAAATCCCGCTGATACAGTGACCAGACGCTAGGCCTTTGTTCCATCCAACCCTTGAAGTACGTGCGCCAAAAAACTTCTTGCACGAATTTCTCCGCCGCGTTGAAATTATGCGACGCTAAAACCGTTGCCAGTACTTCTTTCTCCGTTATCAAACGGTGGCGCAGCCAAGGTGACAAACCCGAAACATTGCTGCGACGCTCAGTCCCAAAATCGTAGTTTCGCGCACTTGCGTAATGGCGTCCGGTGCGTCCCACGAACTGCGTCAGCCTTATAAGACCGTTGGTCCTTGTGGGTTTGAAATCAAACGTCTCTTTCGCTTCATCAAGTTCTGAAAACATCTCGATCATGCAGCCGATCTGCATTTTTTTGAGCAGTATTTCACCTCATCCCAAACGTTTTCCCATTTCTTGCGCCACGTGAACGGGCGCTGGCAGACCGGGCAGACCTTCTGGGGTAAGTCGGCTTTCTTGCGCATCTTCATCATTGATCCTCCAGAGGCAGGCTGAGTTGCTTTTGATTTTGAGACGCCCGCGCGACTTTGCGAGGATTCCGCCGATTCTTTCGGCTGGCGTGTTTTGTCACGATGGCGTGTGCTTCGGAACGAAACTCCGCACTTCGGCGCACGCCCCAAACCCGCTCGCGCGCGGCCTTGGCTGCCGCTAGATGGTCAAAAACACGCTCTGGATAAAGCGTTCCAATGATGTCTTTCGCGTTGTGAGCTTTCCAGGGTTCATGGATATGCTGATCTGCAATTTGGGACAATTCCGGCAACCATGTCCGAATGAACAACCCTTCTGGATCCTGATCATAGCCCTGCTTAACCGGATTATAGATGCGCACGGTATTGATGCCAGTGGTGCCTGATTGCATCTGCACCTGACTCCAGTGAATGCCCGGCTCATAGTCGGTAAACATGCGCGCCAAATGCTCACCCGGGGCCCGCCAATCCAGCCAAAGATGATAACTTGCAGTGGCCATCACCATTGCGCGCATCCGAAAGTTAAGCCAGCCCGTTGCCCGCAATGACCGCATGCATGCGTCCAGAAATGGATATCCCGTTTCTCCGTTGGACCATGCGGTCAAGAGCTGGGCATCTGGCGCTTTCGGTCGAAGACCATCGTAGAGCCGATGCAGATTTTCAAATTCAATCCGGGGTTCATCCTCAAGTTTCTGAATAAAATGGCAATGCCAATGCAAACGGCCCGAAAACGAGCGAAGCGATTTACGCCAATCCTTTGCCTGCGGCGGCAACCGGCGTCTCTGATTTTCAGTAGCTTGCGACACCTCGCGCATCGAAAGCGCACCCCAAGCCAGATAGGGCGACAGCCGCGAACACGCAACGGCCCCCTCCAAGGGGCTGGACATTTCGCGTTGGTATCTTTTGCCACGGTGGGTCAGAAAACTGCTCAGACGTTCCAAACCCACAGCTTGTCCACCGGCTTGACGACCAACACATGTATCATCCCGCAAGCCAAGGTCGCGCCCCGTGGGAATATAGCCCGGTTCTACGTCGATATGCTTAAGCGCAACTGGTGAAGCAACGGGCAAAGCCATAAACCGATCCCAACGTTCCGCCCAGCCATCGCGAGACCTGAGCCTGCGAAGAACGCCATGGTTTTGTACTTCGTGCCACCGCACGCCGTGGTCCCTGCACCATGCAGCTACCTGACGGTCCCGCTGATAAGTCCAATTGTTTCCTGTTTCTTCATGTGACCAAAGTACGTCTATCAGACCACGATCTTTTAACTTGGAAAGGACCGCCAAAATTTGTCCCGTGCGCAAAATGAGTGGTTGTCCCAGTTTCCCAAGGTCATCACGCAACTCAGCGATTGTCTCAGCAACAAACTTCCACTGCCGTGTTGACGCGTCAGGTTGCTGCCAAAGCTCAGGTTCAACCACATAGAGTGGCAGAACTGGCCCGACCTCAGACGCTTGCGCCAGTGCCTGATGATCATTTACCCGTAAATCCCGTTTGAACCAGACGACCTGCACGATACCTCCGTTTTCAAGGTTTGTACGCATGGCCACTAGAAATGGATCTATGTTCCAGTCTTCCTCGCATTCCGCTAGGACGTGGTTTTTTGCAGAGAAGCCATTGGCCTTCGGTACATGAATGTCGGAAGCGCTCGCGAACCCAACCAAGGCATGTGTCCAAGAGAAAAAGACCCAGACAAAGGTGACATTGGTAAGTGATCGCTCTGGGCCCTAAACCACCAAAAAAGGAGCGGGTTAGCCCATCTCTGTCTTATTTGAATTTCTGAGAAAAGGATAAAGAGACCAGCCCGTCGATTTGAACGCTACCAGGCACGGTTTGCAACGGACCTCAGAGCATCCACCCCGAAAGCTCTGTAAACGCAAGAGGGAGGTATTCAAACGGGACCATCCTGTTTGCGCATCGAAAGCAGAAGCTTGACTTATGCGGTATCAAGCCCCGTGGATCATGAGCTGCGCCAACCGCTGAGCTTGTGAGGCTGAGCTTGTGAGATTGCAGTAGTCATCTTCTGGTAGGGCAACTTTTCAGTGCCTTTCGAAAAACAGCGAGGTACCTACAAACCCCTCACCTTATTCAACAAAATTGCCCGCACGCCTGCTATTCAGGCGACGCAATCGCTAAAATTTGGCTAGCATCATCACAAGTTGCGGCCTCATAACGCATCTGTATGTCACTGCTGAACCCTCGTTTCTTCGGTATCTGCGCTAAGTCTTGCAACGGGACGGATGAAGCCCACAAGACGAGGTCAAACAAAATGGACAAAACGGACAAAGCTGAGGTTGCGCTCACATCTGATGACGCCGCAACCCATCATTCGTTTGCTACGGTTTATTACGACGGATCTTGCCCGCTTTGCTCCGTTGAGATCGAACACTATGCCTCCTGCGAGGGCGCTGAACGCCTGAGGTTTGTCGACGTTTCCAAATCCAATGTTCGAATTGATGAAGATCTAACGCGGCAAGAAGCTATGGATCGTTTCACTGTACGTCGACCAGATGGAGAACTAGTATCCGGTGCACGCGCGTTTACGGAACTCTGGGGCACTTTACCTAAATGGCGTTGGCTGGCACGGGTGGCAAGCTTGCCGGGGATAACGCCTTTGCTAGAGCTTGCATACCGGGGCTTCCTGCCCCTAAGACCGATGCTTTCGAGGATCGCGTCTTGGGTCGGAGCGAAGTCGGCTAACGGGACAGGTTCGTCGACATGATCAATCTGGACGATGGTCGTTTTCAAGGACTGGTTTGGCTCGTCAAACGGGGGCTCGAACCCGCACTTGGCATCACTCGCATCATACTCGCGCTTTGTTTTGGGTTGGTCACGCATATAGGTGCCGCGGGTTTTGCTATTGCTCGGTTTGCTGGGTTAGGAAGGATGGAGGTCGTTCAGATGACATACTTTGCAAGAAGCGCCTTTACAGGCAGCGAGGCACTCAATCGCGTGGCCAACAAGAATATCCCCCCAATCTTTCGCTGAAGGTAAAGAATATCCATTGGCATTGGGGGCGGGATATACCCGGCCCGGGCCAAGGCCATGCCTTCCTTTTTCAGGTGGTTAGAGAGCGTTCGGTCAGAAAAATCAAATTCATTCGCGGACAGGATTGCGTCGAAGACACTGCGGATCATTCCGAGGATCCGGTCGTCGAACGGGCCATCACCTTCAACAAGCTTCAATTGGATGGCAGCGTTGCGAAGCTCTTCGTCAACTTCCCGCAGGCCTGCACGCAGCAGATGCATATACCCATCAATTGCCGATGGTTGCAGTGCTCGGGCCGCACCAAAATCCAAGAGGCTGATCTTCTCATTTGCCGGGTTGTATCGGTAATTGGCAAAATTTGGATCGCTTTGCATGATACCGAACTCGAAAACCTCGCGCAGCGTGAGATCGACCAAGGCTTCTGAGACTCGATTGCGTTCCTCTCTGGTCGCATCACTCACGGTCTCGATAGGGCGACCTTCCAGAAAGGACATCGTTAGAACTTCGGGAGTGCTCCAATCCGGAAAGAACTCCGGAATTTCGAAGGCTTCATCACCCTGCAAGAGGTCAGCAAAGTGGCGCATGTGCCGCCCCTCGCGTTCATAATCCGTTTCTTCATGTAATTGACTGCGCGCCTCTTGGATATACGGCCCCAGATCAAAGCTTTTGGGAAGTAGACCGGACATTCGAACCAACGCGGCCACATTGGCAATATCGCTGTCGATACTGCGAGCGATACCGGGATATTGCACTTTGATCGCCACATCGCGCCCGTCTTTCAAAGTTGCACGATGTACTTGCCCGATACTCGCCGCCGCAATGGGCCTTACATTGAAAGTTTTGAAGGATTTGCGCCAATCTGTACCCCAGGTTCGGTTCAGGACGTCACGCAATTGCTTCGGTGGCATGAAATGCGCCTGATCTCGCAAACGTGCCATGATGTCAGCCAGCTCAGGTGGCAAGACCTCGCCTGCATCCATCGAAATCAGCTGACCCACCTTCATCGCTGCCCCTCGCATGCGCGAAAGCTGATCCGCGATCCGTGTCACGTTACCTGGGGACATCAACAAACCACGCATATCGGGTCGCGCACCGCGACCGATCTCTCGAAGGGCGCGTACTGCCACGTTTCCTGCAATGCCTGCCGTCATGCTGCTTAAACCGGCAACACGGACCAAACGGCTTGTCGGAACTGCCAAAGAGGTTGGTGAGGATTTAGGGTCAGTCATACATCCTCACCAAAGTTCCGTGCCCGGAGAGCCTTTGATGCGACCTTTCAAATTCTCGGTGACCCAACCTCCATAAAAGTCCCCGGGTTGCGGGATCACGCGATGCTTGCCAACGAAACAACCGCCCATAAGCCCGGCGAAAAAGGCGACATAGCCCTTTATCTGTTCAAACCTGGTGGTTGGTTCCTCGTAACTCCATGCGGCTTTTGTGGCCTTGGCCGCCCCGCTCTGAACGTCCCAGTAACTCGCAACGCCCTTCCATTCGCAGTATGACCTGATCGAGGTTTTTGTCAGAACGGCATCAATGTCATGCGGTGGGATGTAGTACGTTGGGGCGTGGTGGGTCTCGAGTACCTGAAACGCCTGATCGGTTTCTACGATTGTTCGACCGCCAAACTCTATCCGCACGTTATGGGGCACCTCCCGCAGCGCAGGTGGCCGTGGATAGTCTTGCACGTCTTCAATTGTCAAAGCTGTCATTGTCGGACCGGATTGTGTATTCGGCTGTTCCTTCTGCGAGATAGCGCGCCGACAGCGTTATTCTAGCGAAAGAACTTTCAACACAAGGTAGGCGAACTTGAACCACAATTGGGCTTAGTATCAGCTTTGATCGGGCTGTTCTGTTAGACCGACTTTGCAGCCAGAACCGTTAAAATGAGTGTCTTAAGTCTGCCAGTTCGCCAACAGTTCGCCCATGCGCTCTAGGCCAAGGTCGAGATTGGCAGCAGCACCTCCTCCGACGCCTAGTCGGACGTGGTTCTGCATCCCGTATGACGAGCCCGGTAAAAGAAATGTCCGATACGGATCGGCGAGCAAGCGTTTGGCGAAAACATCGCCATCAATCCCGTCAAGCCGCGCCAAACCAATCAATCCAGCCTGAGGTTTGACCCAATCGAGGCGGGGTTGTTCGGCAACAAACCGATCAAGGCGTTCCAGTGTTTTCATGCCAGCTGCGCGCGCAGTTTTCATTGACTGATTGTATCGGTCAGGCCTCAAAGCGATTTCGGCAATGACTTCGCCGAGTATGTTCATTATCTCGCTGGAGTTTTCCCGCAGAATTATGGCATCCCAGATCAGATCGGGATCACGGCAAATCATCCAGCCGGTGCGCAGCCCCTGGAGCCCCATTGCTTTGGAAACGCTGCCCGTCGTGATACCCCTCGGATACAAACCGGCAATCGAAGGGGCACGGGACCCGTCCCATTCCAATCCTGCGTAAACTTCATCAACAACCAGCCATGCGCCGACACGGTCTGCAATTTGCACATGCCTTTCCAGCTCTGCCCGGGTCATCAGGCGGCCGGTTGGGTTATTGGGGTTGGTGACAAAGATGAGCCGCGTGCGTTCCGTTACTGCGGCTTCAACTTCGTCCAGCGGCAATACCCAACCAGCGCTCTCTTCTCGGTCTACAACTTTGAGAGTCGCGCCAACAGCCTCTGCCAATACGCCCGCTTGCGGCCAGCCCGGGCGTTCTGTTACGATTTCGTCACCCGGTTGGACCAATTGCATGAATGCAAGATAATTGGCTTCCGCAGCGCCTGCGGTGATCAGAACATCGTCTGGTTTGCAAACATCAGACAAGCCTGCGCGGTCCAAGACATGTCGTCGTAAGGCAGGCAGGCCCCGAAAGCTTTTTTGGTTCCAATCCAGCGGCAGTGCTGGGTCCAGCGCATCCATAAACTCACCCAAACACGGCGACTCTGACAAGGAAAACCCAACGAAAGCTTCTGGATCCGCTTCGGTGGTATCCAGCAGGTACTGAAAAAGTGTGTGTATCTTGACTTTCATGCTGTACTCAAAATCCTTGTAGTCAATCAGGGAGAGAGTCTGTGCAAGCAGAAGGATTTGTCAAAGGGCGACCGAGTGACTTGGCAGTTCTGGACTACGGGCTGTTCAAGGTCCATTCCACCGGCCGCATTATTGGGATCTGCGGGTTTCTGATCCGGACGGACTTAGGAGAAGCAATACTCATCGACACTGGGTTTCCTGAAAAATACGCGACCGATACCGACGCCGCAGTCAAAGAAGATCGATTGGACGAGTTCGGCGAGGTCCTGAAGTGTGAACCAGACAATCTGCCACGCGCACAACTGGCAAAACTCGGACTGACTCCGTCAGACATCACATTGCAGATTTGTACGCACACTCATATCGACCATATCGGCGCATTGGGCGACTTTCCAAGCAGTCCAATTCTTATCTCTTCCGCGGAGCGAGCCTTGCCTCGCCCATTGTATTGGGGCGATATACGGCCTTTGGAATGGCCCGCTCAGGATTATCTCTTGGTTGATGGCGACGCAGAGATTGGACCGGGCATCTTCGTTTTGGCCTCACCCGGTCATGCGCCTGGCCAGATCGCAGTAATGGTCGATCTTCCTTCGGGTGCAATTTTGTTAACGAGTGATGCGATATCCCGACCGGCAGAAATCGACGAGAAGTTTGCAGGCTCATGGGACGCAGATGCCGCAATTGCCAGCGCAGACAGGTTGATGCGTCTAGCATCCGAGCGAGATGCCTTTGTAATCTATGGGCATTGTCCCAAGCAGTGGCCCGTTCTGAAGAAAGCACCAGAAGTCTACCGTTGATCCCAACCTGTGGCTCACTTTTCCCGAAAAGTGATGTCGCGCCTGCCAGTTATCTGACGTCGCGCCCTTGATTCAGAATAATCACGTTCCCGCTGGAAACATCACCGGCCGGCGAAATGAGAAAACTGACCCAAGAGGCGATTTGCTCGGGTAGCATCGCGCGACCATGCGGCATAGCATTAACGGCTTTCTCCAAGACTTCCTCGGTCAAGACATTGAACAAAGGTGTCTCGGTCATGGCAGGTGCCAAAGAATTTACACAGATTTTTTCCTGCGCGTATCGACGGGCAAGGTCTTTCGTAAGTGTATCCATCGCCGCTTTTGACGCCCGGTAGTGCGGAGGGTCGAAAACATCGAAATTGTAAGCTCCGTTCGAAGAGATACTTACAATCTTTTTGATGCCTTCGCGTTCCAACATCAACTGAACCGCCTGCTGGCAACAATGGAACGCAGAGTTAAAGTTGATTGCCATCTGTTTTTCGAGTTCCTCGGGCGGAATGTGCGGGAAGTCGGACATGAAGCAGGTGCCCGCGTTGTTTACCAAAGCATCCAGACCGCCGTGCGCTGACTTAATGCCATCAAACGTCTGAGCGATAGCCATGGAATCCGTTAGGTCAACGGAGATCGACTTGAAATCTGGGCCTAATTCAGTTGCCAGTTCGCCCAGACCCTCTTCATTAAGGTCCAGTCCAACGACGTGGAACCTATCTGCCCGCAATTGGCGGCAGATGGCCTTCCCCATCCCTCCCGCGGCGCCAGTCACAACCGCTGTTTTCATAGCAACTCCTCCCACCTTGGCATGAATTGGGGTACTTCGAATTAAAGAAGGAAACTCACAACCCTTTTATCTGAAAGCTGGGAAAGTCAATTCTGCTTGAATTCAGTGCCCGCCCGTTTTGGGCTTTATGTGGTCATTCCCTGCTATCTGCTTTTTAGCTGCTTGGCAGTCAAAACTGCCGTCTGCCTTCATCACCTGCATGCCGTCTTTTTGAACTTGAAGGCAAGCCCGGCACTCAAGTACTTCTCGATATCACTGCGGATGGCCCAAGCACTTCTCCCCGGCAGAACGGGACTACACGCGTAAGGGATGTTTAACTAAGCCTTCGCATTGCCGTTTCGATTTGACCACAAAACTTTTCAATATCGCGCTCCAGCATATCGCTTTCTCGGGTCTCATCTCTGACTGCGGTTAGTTCATCTACAACAGCCCACGCTTCCTTTTCTGGAGCCGCTTCAGCAATGCGCACCAAAGCTCGAATAAGGGCGGCCGTCACGAGGCCATTGCCCCGAGCGGCGCGTCTTAGAGCTGGCATCGAGTCGTGAAACAACGACTCTGCCGTGATGGATGGGTAAACCACCCGCACGGCTCCGTCGTCATCTCGATATACACCCGTGCAGAGCTTGGACGACCACGCACGGGCCAGAGAGGCCGATAGACGGTCGATGCAGACAATTGCGGTGAACGTGTCGTTGACACCCGGCGATAATGCCCGAAGTGCGATTTCAACGAGAAGATGGACAGAAAAACGGATATCTCCGTTAGGGTCTCGCGCGGGGATCAACGGAGCTGCCGCTTGCACCAGATCATTGAGGCTCTCATCACAATCACCATGAACATTGGCCAAAATGTCCGATGGAACCATAAAGTCACCAGGCTGCACATCAAAAACGACGACTGCTCCTGCTTGTTTGGCCGCACGCACCAGTTCTTCGGTGTTGATCGAGTTCACATAACCAGTTCCGGAAGCCGGGACCGGGCGCTTGTCTCCCTTCTCGGGGATTGCCTCTGAGGATGGAATATCTGCACTGTTTTCGATCGCGGTGCTCACTTGACCATCCAAAGCTTCAGAAATCCGCGCCGCCTCCTGATCAATGGTTACGCGCGTCGATACTGTATGGACGAAGAGCAGCAGCAATAGAACTGAGACGATTGAATAGATTATGCCAACCACCACGGCTAAGTTCACTGATGTGTCATCGCGTACCAACCACAAGATCATCAAGCTGTATAAAAACGTTGCTCCAAGTGAACCAACTGCAACCTGGTTTACCCTGTCTTCGCCGAAGCGCTGCAAGAGCCTGGGCCCAATAGATCCTGCCGCCAAAGTGTAGACCAGAAGAACAATGGAATAGACCATGACCAATGCGGACATGGATGCTGCCGAGATTGCGCTCAGTACATCGCTCGCAGTGCGATTCGAAACGCTGAGCCAATCGGAAGCGGACCAACCCCACTTCACAAGCGCTTGCTCGGTCTTGAAGACAATCCCAGCCACCACAAGACCTGAAAGACTTATGGCGGCAGGGATGGTTAGGAACCCGCGAAAGTATCTCACTAATTCTCTGGGTGTTTGCATTCCAGTCCCCATTCCCAACACGCGCTTTCTTAACGAACTCTGCTTTACGCGAACCGGTCGGCCGCTTTTTTCAAAGCACTCTGCATGTTATTCCATGCAGCCTCGTAGCCCTCTTTGACGTCTTCCCAGGCCTCGTCGCTGGTCGACTTCAACTCTTTCAGCTGAGCTTCTGCGTCAGACCTTACCTTGTAGAGCTTGCTGAGTTGTTCCTCGAGCTCGATCTTGGCATCCGCTTCCGCCACTTTCAGCTTGGCTTCAAGAACATCAATCTGGGCATTCCAACTATCCAGTTGCAGCTGTGCCTTTTTCTCGTACCCAACACGTGTCATGAGTTTTCCTTTCTTCTCAAACGGTGGTTCAGATCGACGGGAGCCGCCCACTAGGCCGCAACAATCGCCTTGAGCATCCAGACTGCTTCTTCATGCTTGGCCATCCTGGCGTTCATCAGATCCTCTGTAGCCCCATCGCCATAACGGGCGGCGGTCGCGGCAGTCTCACGCAGGTTTCGGGCGATCGCTTCATGGTCTGCAACCAACTGCTTGATCATACCTTCTGCGTCTTTGACCGTTTCTTCTTCGGTCAACTTTGCCTGGCTAACCATGTCAGTGAACGAAATCGGTGCCACCTGACCCAACGCGCGCACGCGCTCGGCCAATTCATCAGTGGCCTCAAACAGGTCACGATACTGACGCTCTGTCAGCTCATGAATCGGCAGGAAAAGCGGGCCGACGACGTTCCAATGCGTGCCTTGCGTTTTCACCATCAGGATCATTGTATCGGCCAGTATTTCCGTCACCGCGTTGGCGATCCACGCATTTTTGTCGATGCCTGTATCGTTCGTTTCTTCCTGAACTTCAGACTTCAAAATTTGCTGTATCATTTTCACTCCATTTCGCTTCTTACCAAGTAGAAACTAGGGAGAAGATGATACATTTCAAATAAAATCATATACTTACTATAGGTATACCACGCATAATGAGGCGCTTAATGATCATGGGTATCCAGCCCAACATGCCAACATTGATGTAGACACACAGGCCCATTGCCATACATGTTTGGAGTAACTGACGTAAGCTACTGAGGTCATGCCAGTGTCTGATCAAAATCGACCACCAAAGCGCACTGAAAAACTGCAACTAATGCTCGACCTCGAAGAGCTTAAGGCCATCGATGATTGGCGGTTCGAGAACAGACTGCCATCCAGAGCGGCCGCCATTCGTGAACTTATCCGTCGCGGCCTGATTTCCAATGAGTTCGAAGAACCACCTACTGACGCGCCATCCGGTGAGTTTCGTGTCGTGGACGAGTGATAGAAGCATCCACAGCGCATTTCGTCTTTGGAAGGACGTGACACTGAACCAACCGAACGTTCCGGCGCGCGAGAAATTGTATGCTGATCTTGTTGCATACTACACACGTGACAGTAGGGCGATAGCCGCAATCCACCGGAGTATTTTGGCGATTTTCTGTACTATGCAACACAGTGCTTTGTACCCACCTGCTTCGCGAGGGAACCATTCGACCTGTCGAGTTAAGGTGAAGTCAACGCTCAATTATTCCACTGGAGCCGATATAGTACGTGGTGGCCACGGAGCCCTTTGAGCAATCTTGGTTCTAGGCCGGAAAACGAAAAACCGGTCTGTCCGGCAACCATGGCGCGGGTCACATCTGAAACGAGTATTTCACCTGCCACACCAGCCGTTGTAATGCGTGACGCCTTGTTGACCACGGTACCGAAAAAATCTCCACGTGATTGCACGACATCGCCAGTGTGAATTCCAATACGAATTCCGAAAAACGGCTCTTCGGACACCGACGCAATGGCCTTCTGAATTTTGACGGCAGCCGCTAATGCTTCTTTCGCAGACGGAAAGACAGACAACGTTCCATCTCCAAGGGATTTTACGAACTGGCCATGATGCTTTTCAATGATCGCCGACAAGACCCGGAAATGGTTTTCAATCAGCACCGACCAACGCTGATCACCCAACGCCTCTGCCAATGCAGTACTGCCCTCCACATCAGTGAAAAGTACCGAAGCTAAACCTTCGGTTTGGGTCAGCTCGGGCCCTTCATCGCGTGCGGCATCAATCAGTTTTTGGATGGCCAGCTGTTCCTTACCCACAAGTTCAATATTCGGAGTGGGTACTGAAGCGTGGCGATTGATAATCTTCCAGGCCGCTCCCTCCAGGACAAAAATCAGGACGGTGCGATAGAAGACGGCTTCATCAAAGCCGACAAACTGAATCTTATGGACAAAGGATGACCATCCCGTTTCTCCGTTTTCGAAGGCTTCCGCTTCAATTTCCTCGAAAACGACCGGTGCCGGGATTTCCGAAAAAAAGCCGCTAACCCCATCACGAACAGCTTGCCCGCTCCAATACTCGCCTTCGCCGGTTCCAACGAACCGAAGTTCTTCTGCTTTCGACAGAAAGTTCCGCAATTCCTCAGTATTCTTTTTGGTTCTGAGAATCTCGTACCAACGCCTGGAAACCGCCAGCAGTTCAGGTGAGGAACGTATCATCGCAAGCAACCCGAGACGCTACATGGGAAGAAACTAAGAATGCCTTGCAAACGGTATCCCCATTTTTCGAACAACGCAGGTCAATGCTGCCGCCGGGATTTGGTCAGATCAAGACTTTTGTGTTTCTTCAGGACATGACCTGAGCCCGCAAGTCTCCTCCAGTTTTGCGTAGAGTCTGGTCAACTAAAGGACGGACAAGTGCACGTGGGATTCATCGGCGAACAGATCATTCAGATGATCAACGAACAAGAAGCCTGCGAGAAGATGGGGATGTTTACTAGCGCTTTGGGATCAGCCAGAGCACCTTCCACAAATACAAATCGAAGTATGGCGGCATGGAACTGTCTGACGAGAAGCTGCGTGCTTTGGATTCCGAGAACCGGTGGCTGAAGAAGCAGCTAGGCCGCAAGTTCCGCCCACAGTTCATCAAAAACACTCCTGTATTTGAACCGCACGCTCCGCCGAAATCTAATTTTTGTCATCTAAACTGAAGTCCCGGTCACCCGTGAGAAATGAGACATTGAGAACATAAGCGTTAGTCGGAGACCGGTGCAGTATTTGCATTCGGCCAGCAAAGAACGCCCGCAATTGATAAGCCACACCGGGCTTAGGTGCCTCAAAACGCGGCTTTCTTGCCATAGATTCCGTTCATTAAACTCAAGTTTAACGCCCATAGCCCTGCACGATTTGCCCAAAAGTCTGCACAGTCAGTATTTTGCGTTGGATTAGTTCCCTCCGAATGTCTCTTTGAGTTCTGCGACTTGTTCTGCATCCAACGTTCGGGTTGGCATACCCCGCAGTGCCACGAGCAACTTGGCCGTTTCTTCCAACTCTTCTGCTGCACAGACCGCTGAGAAAAGATCCTTTCCCGAGACGACGGGTCCGTGGTTGGCCAACAGTACAGCACTGTATTTACCGCTCAGTTCGCGGATCAGGTCACCAGATTTCGGATCACCCGGCTTGACGTATGGAACAAGTTTGACCGTGCCGACGCGCATCACCACGTACGGCGTCAGCGGAGGAATACAATCATCTGGATTGGTGTCTTCCAGACACGACAGGGCGGTGGCCCAGGTCGAGTGCAAATGAACCACCGCGCCCGCTTCTGGTCGAGTCTCATAAAAGGCCTGATGCAGAAAAACCTCTTTGGTCGGCTTGTCGCCAGAGACGTGGTTTCCATCCAAGTCAATCTTGGCGATGCGCTCGGGGTAGATATCTCCTAAAGTTGAGTTGGTTGGAGTCATCAGGATACCGTCGTGTAGACGTGCGGAGACATTGCCCGCAGTGCCGACGGAAAATCCACGCTCAAACAGCGAGGCACATAACTCCGACATCTGCTGCCGCAATACCAATTCTTCAGATTTCATGTGCCTGCCTCCATCATTCTGAGAGCTTTCAAAAAGAAGTTCGGAGCGCCAAAGTTTCCAGACTTCAACGCCAGCGCGATGGGTTCGGTTTTTCCAACGCTCAGGACCGGCACGCCCGGGTCAATCTCTGGCCCAACCGACATGGCAGGAGACCCCAGTGCCGCAGACACAGCCTTGGCGACAGCGCCCGACGTCTCCCCTCCTGCCACCACCAATCGCTTGTACCCTGTCAGGACAAGTTCTCGCGCGGTATCTGCAAAGAGATTGTCCAGCTTTTCCGCTACTTCTTCCTGACCAAATTGGTTTTGGATCGCGCGCACATCTTCCGGGTTTCCCGACGAATATGCGAGCGGCGCCTGACCCAAGTGCGTTTCAAAGAATTCCAAAAGCGTTTGCGTGGTCACATCTCCGCACATGACGCCCGGAACATCAATTGCGAAGGTCGGATGGGAACTCGCATGAACATCGATCTGCTCACGAGTAGCGCCTGAACAAGACCCCGCAAGGATCGCCTCGGGCCCCGTGATACCAGGGAGCACACTTCCAGCACTATTGGGTGAAGCCCCTCTCAAGAAGTTTCTTGGTAACCCCAGTGCTATGCCCGATCCCCCAGTAATGAGCTTGGCATCCTTTAGAGTTTCGCCCCAGACCAACAAATCTTCATCCGAAATCGCATCGCCAATCACAAATCGTTCGTCGGCGTTCTGCAAAGCAGCAGCAATCGCCTCGGATCCTTGCTTCACGGCGTCAATGGGCACCAACCCGACCGCTTCTTCGGTCTGACGCTGCAACCATCGCCGGATGTTTGCATCCGTCATCGGAGTAAGAGGGTGATTTTCCATCCCAGACTCGTGCAACAGCTTGCCGTGCACAAAAAGATGTCCCTGATAGACGGTACGCCCCGTGGTGGGAAAGGCCGGACAGAAAACCACCTTTTGCGCACTCAGTTCATTGGCCAACGCTTCCGCAACGGGGCCGATGTTTCCCGCCAACGTGGAATCGAAGGTCGAGCAATACTTGAAAATGAACTGACCGCATCCTTGATCCGCGAGCCAGCGCAGGGCGCGCACGCTATCTGCAATGGCTTCATCGACGGGTGCAGTGCGGCTTTTGAGAGAGATCACACCCGCTTCGATCGCCTCGTCCGCCGGGGTAGTTGGAATGCCTGTAAACTGAGCCGTTCGTAACCCACCTTCCGGCTCAACGCCCTTTGCCAAGGTGTTCGCAATATCACTCGCACCAGTGAAGTCGTCCGCTATGACGCCGATCTTCATAATTTGATGTCCCTCGTCGGCCCTGGATCCAACCTATGGATATGCGGTGCTGCTCCGATGGGATAAACCTCGCGCACAAGTGGATCATGGCCGGGCACTATGAGTCGAGGATGCGAAGCCAACCTCTCGAGCGTCTCGAAACCATCCATCATGTCCTGCAGGTCGACGACGATGGGAAAAGCTTTGCGCGCCATGAAATTCTCGTAGTAATGCGAGGCGTCCGAGGCCAGAACCATCCACCCGCCTGACGTCCTTACCCGAACGCATTGCAACCCGCGCGAATGCCCCCCGATGCAGTGCACCGTGACCCCATCAGCTATCTCGGCTTCTCCGTCGTAGAATATGACGTGGCCTGAATAGAGACGCTTTACGACCTCGCAAATATGGCCCGCCGAGAAAGGCGCACGCAGATGATCGTGGCACATACAGGGGCCCGTGGCGAAGGCCATTTCCGCCGATTGCATATGCAACTTCGCGTTAGGGAACATATGCAGCCCCCCCGCGTGGTCATAATGAAGATGGGTCACGATGACATCGGTCACCGCTTCGGGCGAAATACCTAAGGGCCGCAAAGCCTCGCGAGGGTCCATCGCGATGGGACGACCCCGGGCAGTGGCCTCGCCGCTATCGTAACCAGTATCGACCAGAATGACTTTGTCGCCACGTTTGAGCACCCAAACGAAATAATCCATCGCATGAGGCGCGTCGTGATTGTCATCCAAGATGAAGCTATCGCGCCGAGTGCGGGCATTGCGATCTGCATATTTGACGGCGTGGATTTCCCAATCGTTCATCGGATGACCTCGGAATACTGGTGAACAGCTTTGGCTTCTATCATATCAGCCACCGCAGCATCGAAGGACTTGAAATGCGGGCTTTCGAGGTGAACGCCGAACGCGGCAGCGTCCTCATAAACCTCGTAGAGGAACACTGTCTCGGGATCGTCACCGAGGCAAACGTCAAACTGATGGCATCCGGGTTCTTCACGCAAAGAGGTTGAAGCGTTTTCGACCATCAGCGGTAAAAAGGTGTCTCTCGTACCGGGCTTGAGAGTGAAGGTGACAGTAACCGCAAACATCAGACAGAAATTCCTTTTAGGCGTGAGAAAGCGCGCTTTGCGACAGGCAGTTGGCTGAGGATCAAACCAATGTTGAGCAGCAGCAGAATGGTCGCACCGGGTCGAGAAAAGAAGACCGAAAGATCCCCATCCGACAGAAACAGCGACCGGCGGAAGGTTTCGTCAAACAGGCCGCCCAGAATAACACCAATCACCAACGGGGCGATTGGGTATTTCATCAGGTTCATGAAATAGGCAACGGCACCCACACCAAGCATCAGATAGAGATCATTGATGCCCCCACCAACGCTGAAAGACCCAATTGTTGTCAAAACCATAACGACGGGCAAGAAGATGGTCTGCGGGATGGCGAGTATTTTGATAAAGACCCGAGCGGTGAAAAGCCCCATAAGGAACATCGTCAGTGACGCCAGCACTAAAATTGCAACCACGCGCAGAATGATCTCGGGGTCTATCGTGGGTCCTGGGATCACGTTGTTGATCTTGAACGCCCCCATCAAAGCCGCGGCGGGTGGCGAACCGGGAATGCCCAACACCAAAAGAGGGATCAGAGCACCACCAATACAGGCGTTGTTTGCAGTCTCAGAACACAGCAGACCCTCCAAAGAGCCTTTTCCAAACTTGTCGCCCTCGGCAGATACGGTCTTGCCAACACCGTAGCTGACCCAACCGGCTACATCTTCGCCAACTCCGGGAAGAGCTCCTACCCCGGTTCCAATCACACCTGACCGGCCAATGGTGGGCAGGTAGCGTCGAATTGAGCGAAGGTTTGGAAGAATACGGCCTTTCAGGGCTAGGACTTTCCCAGTCTCAACATGCCTCAAGCCGTCGATAATTTGGGGGATGGCGAAGGCTCCCATCAAAACTGGCACAACCTGAAATCCGCTCATCAGGTAAGACCAGCCGAAGGTATAGCGTGGTTCAGACAACAGCGGGTCGAGCCCCACCATGGACATCGCAAGCCCGATCAGACCAGCGATCCATCCCTTGATCACCAGGTCTTCGCTCATCAAAGTGCCAGAAAGCAGAATGCCGAACAGGGCCAACAATGCTTTCTCCGGGCTTGCGATGTTCTTTGAAACCAAAAGCAGCGCCCAGACGAAAATCAAAAGCGTGATGGTCCCGATTACTGTGCCGATGAAACTGGCCGTCGTGGTGAGCCCTAGTGCTTCGCCCCCTCGACCCGCTTTGGCCAGAGGGTAGCCATCCATTGCCGTCGCCGCGCTGGCTGCTGTGCCCGGAATGTTCAATAGAATTGAGGGGTAAGAGCCGCCATAAATCGCGCCAACATAGGCGCCGAGCAATGCGATGAGCGAATAGTCCAATGGGATCTTGTTGCCAAAAAATCCCGTCAGGATCGTCACTGCCAGCGTTGCCGTAAGTCCGGGCAATGCTCCAAATGCGATGCCCAGGAATACGGATGCGACCAAGTACAGATAGGTCAGCGGGTCCACTGCCAGGCCCACGAAAGCGGCCCCAAATCCAGCCAGTTGCGAAAGGATAAAGTCCATCCGGTCAGTCTTTCCAAAGCGGACGAAGCGTCACGTAATAGTGGTATTCGATTTGCTTGAAGATCAGTCCGCCGCGCGCGGGCACGTTCTGCCGGAATACAAAGGCCATCGCGCTTACAAGGATGAGCGGGGCAAGTATCGCCACCACTGGAACGAACCGCAAAACGCGTTCAGTAACCGCTTTGGTCAACACCACAAGTGTAAGCGTGACCCAAACGGCCAATGTAAACCAATCATCACCGTGTTCATTCCAATCCGCCTGAGCAGGAAACACGGCGAACGCAAACAAACCGGCAGCGACAACTGCGACACAGGCCACCAAAGCACGCCGCGCATGACCCCCGTAGTAGCCGTAAGTCAAAGCCGTGATCAGCAACCCAGAGCACAGAATGAAGTCCACTCTGGGAACCAGTCCGACGACATATGCAAGAAGGATCAGGCCTATTGTTGAAGCACGGTAGGCTTCGCACTTATCCCATCCAATCCCCAAGGCACTGAACGCGTTTTGAGCTCCGCCCGAACGGACCGAAATAGCCAGCAAAACGAAGGAAAGGACAAGTAACCCGCCGAAGATGAATAACGGTACAATTGCAGCCGAGTTGTACCAATCAGATCCACTTACACCGGCGCGGTTTTCACCCCAAAGTGGAATGTCCAATGTCTTCCAAAGGAAAAAGAGGGACACTGTGATAAGAGCAATCGATGCCCAAAAATCGCGCGTCCGCAGGATCAGTGTTTCGTCAGGTTTGTCCATGGCCTGCCTCCTTCAGGAAAGGGCGCGATCGAACGCGCCCTTTCAAAATTGATCGGATTAGGGCTTCTCGATACCCAGCGAGGCCGGATCGACAGTGGCAGCACCAAGGTCCTGCAAGGTATAGGCAAAGGTAGCCTCAAGGTTCGCAAACAATTCTTGAGCTTCTTCGCCGTGCTGACCGCCGACATCGTAGTTGTTTGCCGCAGCCCATTCAGCGACGGTGTCGGACGCAATCGCCTGCTCGAACGCATCGCCAAGCGCAGCCTTTACGTCATCTCCGGCTGAACTGTGAACTGCAAACCCGATGGCCTGTTTGAGCGGCAGATACTGGTCGAGCCCGTCATAGATGCCAAAGGCAGATGGCACTGTTGTGCCAGCAATCTGCGCATCTTCGGGCGTCAACATCGCAAGCGGTTTCAATTGGCCACCCTCGATCAACGGGGCCTGTTCAGCCAGTGAAGTCACAACCAACGCAACTTCACCCGCTATCGCCGCTTCCTGCCCGGGTGCTGAGCCTTTGTATGGAACAAATTTGAATTCCGCACCGGACCCTTTTTCGATGGCCAGAAGGTTCAAGTGGTGGATCGAACCTGCACCGGACGCCGCTGCTGGAATAGTACCCGGAGCAGCTTTGGCTGCGTCGACCAGTTCTTCCAGCGTATTGTAAGGGCTGTCCGCTGGAACCGAGATCAGATCAGGCGATCCGCCGACAATAAACGGATACCAAAAATCAAATTTCTTGTCCCACCCCCCCTGCACAGCGGCCGTGACATTCGATTCTGACAGCCCGACCAATGTATAACCATCGTCTGGTTGGTTCATGACATAGACCATGCCGTTGGAGCCTGCGACCCCGCCAGTTTGATTGATCACGTTGATCGAGACCGGAAGGTGTTTTTCCATCTCGGCCATGATCATTCGGTTGATCGTGTCCGTGCCGCCACCGGCCCCCCAGACCACAGCTGTGGTGATATCACGATAGGGATAATCCTGCGCGGCAGTTGCCCCTGCGATCCCGGTCGCCATCACGGCTGCGGCCGCTAACCGCCCTAGCTTTAGTTTCATTTCCAAGTCCTCCCAAAACAACTTCGCGTTTATTGTTGCATTTATTTGCGTATACATTAAAGAATGCATTGTCAACGGACTGTAGTGGAAGCTGCTATCGCGCTATGAATGCAAAACGGGAAGGAAGCGGGCCAAAATGAAAAAGACTTACGATATCGCGGTTTTCCACGGGGACGGGATCGGCCCGGAAATTATGGCGCCTACGCTTGAAATTTTGCGCCATCTCTCTCGCGGCAATCCCACCTACGACCTGGCGTTTACAGACGCACCAGCAGGCGCAGGCCACTACGCCAAAACTGGAGAATCTTTCCCAACAGGATCACTCGAAATTGCACGCAAGGCCGACGCGATTCTGCTATCTGCAATGGGTTTGCCGGATGTTCGCTACCCTGACGGAACCGAGATTTCACCGCAGATTGATTTACGAAAGCAACTGGGACTCTTCGCTGGTGTACGGCCAGTAAAGGTAAGCAGCGGACAAATGACCCCCTTGGCGCTGCCTCCCGGAAAAGAGATCGACTTTGTCTTGATCCGTGAAAGCACCGAAGGGTTGTTCTTCACCCAAGGAACGGGTGAAGTCACAGAAGAAGAGGCCCGCGAAACCCTTGTGATCACCCGAGAGGTATCCGAAAAGCTATTCTGCTTTGCGTTTGATCTCGCCAACAACCGCAAGGCGTCCGGTCGCGGCCCGGGACGAGTAACCTGTGTCGACAAAGCCAATGTATTCCGCGCCTTTGCATTCTTCAGATCAATCTTTGACGCCGAGGCCGCACGCCATCCCGATTTACAAGCAGACCATGCTTATGTCGATGCGACCGCCCTCTGGATGGTCCAGAAGCCTTGGGAATTCGATGTTTTGGTAACTGAGAACATGTTCGGAGATATCCTCTCTGACCTTGGTGCAGGTCTTATGGGCGGTCTTGGACTGGCTCCTTCAGCAGATATCGGATTGAACCACGCCGTGTTCCAACCCTGCCACGGCTCCGCTCCGGACATTGCGGGACAGGGTGTTGCCAACCCTTTTGCAATGTTCCTGTCCGCGGCAATGATGCTTGAATGGTTGGGTTTGACCCATGATCACCCGGAACTGTCCAGCGACGGCGCTCGATTGCGCGAGGCCGTAGAAAAGGTGGTGGCGAACGGTCAAAACCTGACGCGAGACTTGGGCGGCAAAGCTGGAACTCAGGAAGCAGCCTCAGCGGTATTGGAAGCATTGCCGGCATGAGTACTAAAGAAGCCATTCGGGTCGCGTGTGTAGGTGCGGGATACTTCAGCAAGTTCCACTACGAAAGCTGGTCAAGAATGCCTGGCGCTGTTCCAGTTGCATCCTGCAACCGTGATATCAAAAAAGCGAGGGAAACAGGACTGGCGGCTTATGATGATCTGTCGAAAATGTTGGAGGCAGAAGAACCGGATCTCGTGGACATCATCCTTCCTCCTGTCGCGCAGGCCGAGGCCATCCGCACGGCACTGCGGTTTGGTATCAAGTGGCTGATCTGCCAAAAGCCATTCTGCTTGTCTCTGGGTGAAGCGGAGGAGGTTGTTTCCGAAGCAGATGAGGTTGGCGCAACTATTGTTGTACACGAGAACTTTCGTTTCCAGCCTTGGTACCGCGCAATCAAGGAAGCGATGGCTGAAGGTCGAATTGGAACGCCTCTTCAAGCGACTTTCCGGCTTCGGCCCGGCGACGGACAGGGACCACGCGCCTATCTTGACCGGCAGCCCTACTTTCAGGACATGCCGCGTTTCCTCGTTCATGAAACAGCGGTTCACTGGGTAGACACGTTCCGTTTTTTGTTCGGGGCGCCCAGCGCGGTTTATGCCGACCTGCGTCGAGTGAACCCCGTTATCGCAGGCGAGGACGCAGGTTACATCTTGTTTGATCACCCCAACGGCTTGAAAGCTCTGTTCGACGGGAACAGGTGCCTTGATCACAGTGCCGAAAACCTGCGCCAAACCATGGGCGAAGCGCTTATTGAAGGAACGATAGGATCGCTGGTTCTTAACGGCGACGGTTCAGTTGAACTCCGCGCTTTTGGAAAACAGGAGCGACAGCAGATTCTACCTCCGAGCGATCACGATGGATTTGGAGGAGACTGCGTCCACGCCTTGCAAAGTCACGTCATTTCGGGCCTTCTACAGGGCACGCTGTTGGAAAACACGGCCCGAGAATATTTGGATGTGATCCGCATAGAAGAGAAAATCTATCTCTCGGCTGCGGAGGGACGAAAGATCAACCTGGAGACGCCGTGAAGGATCAGGACGCAAAAACTCTTTCCAATACACAACGCGCTGTAAGGGATTTGCGGCGGATGATCCTATCCGGCGAACTTGCGGCCGGAACTGACCATCTGGAATCGGAACTCGCCGAGACCCTTGGCATGTCCCGCACCCCGATACGGGAAGCTGCGCTGATGTTGGAAAGTAAGGGTTTGCTGGAAATGCGGCCCCGCAAGGGTGTGCGGATACTGCCTGTTTCATCAGATGATATGCGTGAAATTTACGACATATTGACGGAACTCGAGAGTCTCGCAGCACAGCGCGCTGCCGAAGCAGGTTATTCAGATGATGAACTGGCGATACTTGCTGGATCAATTGCAAAGATGGACCAAGCCATCGAAGCCGAAGACCTGGAAGCCTGGGCCGAGGCCGATGAGCTGTTTCATCAGGAACTCGTGCGTTTAGGTGGCAACAAACGGGTCGAAGCGATTGTGGCCATGATGAGCGACCAGGTTCGTCGCGCACGCGCAACGACACTGTTTATCAGGCCGCTACCAGTCAAATCCAATGAGGATCATCGTGTTGTTTTCCAAGCGATAAGTGAAGGTCGGCCGGATGTGGCGCGCGAACGCCATCGAGAACACAGGCTCCAAGCCAAGACTATGCTTTGTGGGATACTCGAGAAGCATCGGCTCAACAGCCTTTGAACCACTTGCACGGCTCTTCGAAAGTTCATTAAACCGCTAGGACCACGGGATAATTTGCTGCGCCCGGCTCGTTGCAGCCATTTGGTGAAGTTCACCGAGGGTCTACTCCTCAAGTGCAGAAGACATTTATTCTCGGCCGGAAAACTCCGTACCGGTGTTGTGTTATGATGCCTCCAATTATGGAGGAAAAGTTGTTTCGCTATGTTTTGCCTCTCGCTCTCATTTTGGGGAACCCAATCCTTGCTCAGGATGCAATAAACCCGTCTGGGCTTTCTGGACCTTCTGGTCGCCCTTATTCACCTTACGCTGAGCGTGCGTATCCAACTCAAGTCTATTTTGGAGACACCCACGTTCATACTGGACTGTCCGGGGATGCTGGCGGCGGCGGGACACGCCTGATGCCGCGAGATGCTTATCGGTTTGCGCGTGGCGAAGAGGTAATCTCTAACACGGGTCAACCAGTAAAACTTTCGATACCTCTCGATTTCTTCATGATTACAGACCATTCGGATGCGATGGGAGCAATCACCGACATAATTGGGGGTGCACCCAACATCCTGGCGGATGAGCAAGGCAGATATTTCCACGAGGAATTCAACAAAGGTGGGGAAGCCGCCTTGGCAGCTGCACTTGAGCTTACCGCGGCATTTGCTCAAGGACAGGTTTCCCGTGCGCTGAACTATCAACCCGGCAATCCCGCTTACGCCCGTGTTTGGGACGACATTATTGATGCCGCGGAGGAGTACAATGACCCCGGCGTGTTCAGTACCTTCATAGCCTATGAATGGACTTCTCTGGTTGCAGGGAACAATTTGCACCGAAACGTGATATTTCGCGACGGTCCTGAGCTCACAAGGCAGATACTGCCTTATACAACGACGCCCCCGGTAGGCTCACCAAACCCTCGTGATCTTTGGAAGTGGTTGGAAAACTATGAGCAAACAACCGGCGGGCGTGTGCTTGCTATTCCACACAATGGAAACTTATCGAACGGCTGGATGTTCCCGCTCGTTGACGATTTTGCAGACGGGGTACCGTTAGATCCCGCATACGCAGAAGCGCGAAACAAATGGGAAAGGCTATATGAACCAACCCAGATAAAGGGGGACGGTGAGGCCCACCCGTTCCTTTCACCTGACGATGAATTTGCTGACTTCGAAACGTGGGACTTCGGTAACCTTGATGCTTCGGTTCGAAAAGAGGCGGATATGCTGCCCGGCGAATATGCCCGATCCGGGTTGCTTCGCGGCCTGTCGCTTCAAAAAATTTTAGGGGTGAACCCTTTCAAGTTTGGTTTGGGTGGGGCCAGTGACACGCACACAGGTTTGACCGCCCCTGACAACGACAATTTCTTCGGAAAATTTACCGGCTACGAGCCCAGCGAAGAACGGAGCCAACATGTCAGCAAGACGTATGCTGACGGGACGGTTGCGCTGCGGTCGTCGCAATATATTACTGGCGGTCTGACAGCAGTATGGGCCGAGGAGAATTCCCGCACAGCCATCTGGGATGCGATGCATCGGCGTGAAACTTACGCAACAACAGGTCCCCGAATGCGCGTCCGTATGTTCGGTGGATATACTTTTACCGAAGAGGATGCCTTGCGGCGGGACTTGGCGCTTGTAGGATACACCAAAGGTGTGCCGATGGGTGGCGATCTTGGCCCTGGGGAAGGCTCTCCTACTTTTCTGGTATACGCGCTTCGTGATCCGATGGGAGCAAACTTGGATCGAATCCAGATCATAAAGGGTTGGTTAGATGCAGATGGAGAGCAACGGGAAAAAGTCTACGATGTGGCCTGGTCCGGTTCCCGCGAACCAGATGCCGCTGGTAAGCTGCCATCCTTAGGCACCACAGTTAACCTTTCAATCCCCTCGTGGACCAACACGATAGGTGCTTCTGAGTTAGGAACCGTGTGGCAGGATCCCGACTTTGATCCGTTAGAAAGCGCGTTTTACTACGCCCGAGTGATTGAAATTCCGACACCCCGCTGGACGGCGTATGATGCCGTTAAGTTTGGAATACAAATGCCAGACAATGTCCCATTGACAGCGCAGGAACGCGCATACACTTCGCCAATTTGGTACGCACCTGACCAATAGTCCGAACTTGCTGACTGTTCTGCTTTTCGCTCTAGGCCCTCATACACTGCGTCGAATACTTCAAGTATTTCAGCCTTTTTATGAGGTCGCTCGATTGGTCATAGCGCATGGATGCCGAATGGATCGGAGAAACCCTTGATCATGATTCCACCAAATGTCTCCAACACATTGCCCCCACCGTCAGATCGAAGATTTCTTGATCAATCAATTAAAGGCTTCCGGTTTTGTGCGTCTCTGTCCCAAGGTAAGCAGCAAGGTTTACGGTCGATCCGATACAAGTATACGTCGCCCAATTATCCGTACCGGCATAGCCCGCGACGACTTCGCCAGTCGCTATTCCGATGCTGATTTTCAGGTCACTTTTCCCTTCTGAGCGCCGTGCGTGTACTTACATCTCAATCGTGTTATGCATTTCATACCCTTCCTACACTGAGCTTTGCGCAGAGTTCGGCGGCGGCTGCGGAACTCCAAAAAGAGCCATCAAACCGTCGCCCGGCATCAGACTGACAATTCCGCCATTGCTGGTATGCGAAATCAACACTTACAAACGAAACAACCTCAGGCGTCATAGAACAAACTTGCAATCGCATGGTCCGGCGTAGTCACCTAGGGCATACGGTTGGAGGAAGCCTATGGCGCAATGGAAGTTCGTGATTGGGTTTTGTTGCGCGCTGTTTCTTGTCGCTTGCGCTCCAAAATCCCGTACATATGAAAAGACAGCATCGGCTGCGCTGCCGGCGAATTCGGGCACGGCTCTGGGCCAGGCGGCCGATCGCCTAGGGGACCCCAAAGACGGTCGGTCAGGCATCAAGCTGATCAGTGATGGAGAAGAAGCGCTTGTTTCACGGCTGCTGTTGGCGGCTGCTGCCGAGCGAACGATAGACGCGCAATACTACCTTCTGCACAACGACCCAACAGGTCACCTTTTTGCAGCCAGTCTTTTGCAGGCAGCAGATCGGGGTGTTCGTGTCCGATTGTTGCTGGATGACATGGACACGTCCAGCTATGACGCGATGACGGCCGCGTTGGACAATCACAAAAATATTGAGATCAGGCTATTCAATCCATTTTGGCGAGATCAGAGCCTTTTGATTGCGGGTATCACAGATTTCAAACACATCAATCGAAGAATGCACAACAAGTCCATGACGGCAGACAATGTGTTCACGATTGTGGGTGGAAGGAACATCGGTGCCGAGTATTTTCTGGCCCGGGAAGAAATGAACTACGCTGATCTGGATGTGCTGGCCGCAGGCCCCGTTGTGCGCGAGGTGTCGCGTAGCTTTGACTCTTACTGGAACAGCGAGTTCGCCGTTCCGGCGCGTGCGGTCGTTGGGGAACCCGAAGAATTTGACCTTAGCGATGCGCGAGGCAGGTTGAAGGAACTGGTCGAAGAAGCGAAGCAAACGCAGTACGGCGCCGCCCTCAGAAAGTCAGCACAAGAGAATTTTGCAGATGGAGCCCTGTCACTGGATTGGCTGCCTGCGAAACTATATGCTGATCCGCCTTCAAAAGCGGCGGGTCTGGATAGTTCAGACCCCGTTCTGGCATCTCAATTGCTTCCGTATTTTGAGAATGCCCGCAGTGAGGTGAATATCGTGTCCGCCTATTTTGTGCCGCGCAACAACGGTGTGAAATGGTTGACCGAACTCGAGAAGCGCGGGGTCGACGTAAAGGTCGTAACCAATTCACTTGCATCTAACGACGTCGCACCCGTTTACGCACACTACGCTAAAAAACGCCGAGCACTTTTGCGCGGTGGAGTAGAACTCTACGAACTGCGACCCGACGCTTATCAAGTTCAACGCCGCGGGATTAACTGGGCTCAATCGCGATCAGGCCTACACTCCAAGGCATTTGCGGTTGATGACCGATACTTGTTCGTAGGGTCGTTCAACTGGGACCCCCGGTCTGTCAACATCAACACCGAGATGGGAATTCTGATTGACTCGCCAGCATTGACTGCACAGACGATGGGTGCCCTGGACGACGTGCTGCCCGCATACACATATCATGTCACACTCGAGCAAGCTGGCCAGCTTAAATGGACGACAAGAGATGATGATGGCAACGTCCTTGAATATGAATCCGAGCCGACAGGATCAGCCTGGGATCACATAGTTTCCGGTTTCCTAAGTATTTTGCCAATTGGGTCGCAGCTTTAGGTCTTTTTGACAAATAATCTGATGGCGTGTCGCCCTTTTTTGGGGGGCGCGGCTACACCGAAAGGGGGACGCCCGGACGTATTTTGGGCCATCGCCCGGGCGACCTTCAGTAAAACCCAATCTCGCTGACATCCACACTGGCCGCGTGATCGCGCCCATAGGCTACAACTCCAACCGAGGTGATTTCGTCAGCGACGGGAATAGCGCGCAACATGGCACCTGAAGCCTTGAAGGCTGACAAAGGCAAAGAGACTTCGGTCCAGTCTTCTGAAGTTGGAAACTCGGCCTGATAGTATTGCCAAGGAAGCACGGTGCCACGTGTCCTGAGGTGAACAAAATATTGCTCGCCGTTACCCCGAACCAACAGCCTTACGCCCGATACGCCCGCATCGGGCCGATCAGGCAACTTGTGTCGGAACTGGATGAAGCCGCCGTTGTTTTTTGTACTGACGGTTCCGGTCAGACGCGCGAATGCGACATCACCTTCCGAACGAAACTGCACTTGCCCTGAAGAGACGCCTCCCATGACTGTGTCCGCAACATAGTCCCAACGCATCTCCGGAGACTTGGAAAAGTCCTCAGCAAGGTTTTCATCAGCCTGTGCCATTGTAGATCCGAGCATAACAAGCCCCGAAAAAAGCCCAAAGAAGTTGGCACGCATGTTGTTCCTTCTCAGTTCAGTATCGCAATAGAAAGATTAAGCGCCGTGGCAAATGCGACCCATGCACAATACGGCAGGAAGGCCAGCGCGGAGACTGGATCCGAGTTCCTCACCCGAGCGATGAACACGAAGATGACAGCCAGCAACGCAACAATGACCACAAAGGCAACCCACGGCATTTGCAGTACGAAAAAGGTTGGGGACCACAAAAAGTTCAGCCCCATCTGCGCCCACCACAACTTCATGGCGGCCGAGCTCCGGTCTGCTTCGAACTGGCGCCAGCCCGCCATCGCGATCAATACATAAAGCGCCGTCCAAACCGGGCCAAAAATCCAATTTGGTGGATTGAAAGCAGGTTTAGAAAGTTGCGCATACCAATCACCGGGTGCGGTTAGTATCCCGATCAGGATGCCGCCTCCGAGCATGAGCGCAAGAAATGCTATGCGGATCAACCAGTTCGACATTGCCGGGCAGCTCTCAGCAATCCTTGGTCATCACGTTGACGAACGCTTCGGAAGAGAAGGTCGCAGTATTGGTCTCATCCGAGGCAGTATATGACACCATGGCGCCCTCGATCTCCGACCCAGAAACAGTGATTTCGCGTTGCCCAATGGTGTCATCTACATCGATGGTAAAAGCGAGTTGTTCCCCTGCCGCGAGGGAGGCGATCTCAAGTTCAATTGTATTTTGCCCGTCCACGACCGACGGAAGCTGACGCAGTGCGTCAGCACCTTCAACGAATTCGAGAGGTTGAAAAACCTCCACGCCAGCGCCTTTTTCGGTAACGTCGAAAATCAAGCGTCCGGCAGATTGCGACAAGTCAATTTTGACGGTCGAGGCTACGACGTCGCACGTTCCGACATTTGTCAGAACAAAACGATCCTTTGGTGCGCCCTCTACGAAGCGAATTTGAACACCAGCTTGAAGCGATGTGGCTGCGAAAAACCCAAGGGTCGCAGCGATAATGCCGGGTGGAAGCATTCTTTTCTCCTTGTTAAGAGGTACTTGATAAATACGCCTCGGCGGGTGTCTTGGATCAGATTAATGCCTTTTGCCTATCGTGGTTCAGCCAATAATTGCTTTCGAAGTTGCGGCTACAATCGCGCCTCGGAGATCAAGTGCGGCCTCGATGAAATGCAGGTGGCCAATAACTTCGACTGCCACGGGTGGATCGTCGGAATCGCTCCCAAAGTCCCTGATAAGAAGCTCCGCACGCAATTCACCGGGAACATTGACGGGCAACACTGACGCGCAGTGCTTTGTTCCGACCTCGCCTGACTTTGTCAAAACACTGACGTCACCCGCTGCATGGCTTCCAGATTTTCCTCGGTTGAAAAAATATAGGCATCCTGTCTTTGCCCCTAGAACCCCAGAAAAGGAGACTTGCGACCCGAGGTAACGCCTCGGGCCCGTGGAAAGCAGAAAACAACTCGGCATCTTGTCCTCCGGCTGTACTCGGCAATCCGGGTTCCGGGGCTGCATCGTCAAGTTCTGGACCTGAGACGTCCTGCGCGCATACAGCCGTGCCCGATAATACAAACGCAGTGGCAGGTGCGGGTCATGTGATCGCTTGAACCAATTTCCCAATCTGTTTCAGCAATCAGGTGTTTCTCCTTATTTGGTCCTTGGCGCTGCGGGTTTTCGAGCGGTTACGAGTTGGAATTTAAGAATCACACGCAAGCAAGTTTGGTCGAACTTGCCGCTATACGGTCGCCAACAACGCATCGGAAAGCTCGTATTCTGACAGGGCACCCGGTGCACCTATTGCAACAAGCCTTGTTTCGCGTTTTCGGTGGCCCCATACCCCATCCCTTGCGATGTCCATACGTTTTCCAACGACCTGAACGAGAATGCGATGATCCGGGTCCTCCTCGCTAAAAACAAAACCCTTGAGGCGATAGACATCGCCCGGAAGCTTCCGAATTGCGTTCCGGAGAGAAGATAGGCTTATCGGGCGTTCAGCTTTCATCATGGTTGTTGAGAAACTGTCCGAGTGATCAGAGTGGCGGCAACCACAATCTGGTCCATGTTCGTGATGATCGGGTATCGTTGTTTCGAGCTGTTCGGCGGCAAAGCGACCAACGGAAAGGAGTATATCCAGTGGGACGTCGGCATTGACAGCTTCGACCAGGCGATATCGACGGAAGCGAGACCCAAGCCAATCGTGCACCTTCTGAACAGCTGCCCTGTCGACGAGATCGACCTTGTTTAAAATAACCATGTCCGAGAACGCGATTTGACGGAGCTTCAGTTCCATTTGTTCCGGCGCAGCAAATAGCTGTTCCGCATCGACAAGACACATTAGGCTGTCCAAGCGGATCATGTCCCGAAACTTCTGATCGGTAAATGTCATCGCGATTGACGACGGGTCCGACACACCACTTGCCTCAAGGACGATGTATTCCGGCTTCTCAGGCCGGGCAAGTACGGCTTCCACCGTTTCGATCAGGTCATCTCGTATCGAGCAACAAACGCAACCATTAGCCAGGCTCATCACATCATCTTCGAGGCCGACTACAAGATCGGCATCGACATTGATGGATCCAAAGTCATTTACCAGAACCGCAACCCGCAACCCGTGATTGCCTGTCAGGATGCGGTTCAAAAGTGTTGTCTTACCGGCTCCTAGAAAGCCGGTAAGGATCGTCACGGGGATCGCAGAAGTCGAACCAAATTCAATCATCGTTCGATCTCCTCTCAGTCTTCATCACGCGTGCCGATTACATCCGAAACTTTGATGGTAAAGTCCTGCGGCCAGTCCCCGCCGGGTGCTCGGAAAACGTCAGTTGGGTAGTACTCGCGTGGATCAATCTCCATATCTCTGTACTTCTGGTCTTGCTGATCTGCTCGGGTGAGCCTCGGGTTCGGTAGTGTGATTTCATCCGGAAGCTCAATACGTCCGGCCTCGGCTGCCGCAGCCAGTTCCCGGAATGGCGGAACGGTACCGGATTTTCCGGGCAGTGCAGCTTTCCTGTACCAAATTGCATCCTTGGTCACGTTCACAACGGCTACATCGAGACCCCATTGGAACAGACCGTCGTAATGAGCGCGAATACCAGCCAGCATTTCAGCGTCGATGTCTTCGTCCTGGGTATAGTGTGTCACCATTCCCAAACGCGGCCTTGTGTCAGCAAAGAGCTTACCCACGGCATAGTGGGAGGTGTGATGCGTATCGATGGTGTAGTTAAAGAGATCCTGTGGGATACCATATTTGTAGGTCATCAGCTGACCAATATCCTGTCCCGACATTTCGGTTACAAAGACATCAACACCTTCGCCGTATTTACGTGAAAGCTCATCCGGGCGACCATCGCCGGTCCATACAAAGCTCAGCCCGTTCCAATCGAGCCGATAGCCAACCGCACCGTCCTTGGCGTGGCTTCGTGGCCAGGACCGAACAGTCACGCCATCTTCGTCATAAACGATGCCGCCTTCCTGACGGAAATCGAATTCGTTGACTTCGATCTCGTAGCCGTCCCCAATCGGGAACACATCAAAGGCCTCCAGATGCCATTTGAGCATCTGTTGCATGCCTTTGACCATTCCGGCTGTCCCAAGTTCCGGTGTCCGACCAGAGGGACCGTGAATGCGCAATGGCGTGTAGCCACCCGACCAGGCACGGAACGGGTAAATATACGGAATGTCGGCATAGTGGTCGACATGCAGGTGAGAGATGAAGATGTCGTTGATCAGTTGCCCCGGTACTTGCATGGCAATGATGTTGCGGACACAACCGGATCCAAAATCGAAGAAGAACCGTTTTCCATTCCCCAACTCCACCATGATACAAGTACCCGCCTGATCTTCGCGCGGTGGATACGGTGTTGAACCACAGAATGAGATGCGCATCTCATCTGGCCCCAACTCCTCACTCAGTGGAAAATAGTTCGCGTTTGAACCGGTCATGTACTTCGTCGGGCGGAAGTACTCTGGCAATGATATGCCGCCTGCGGGTCGACCGCCATATGGGTTCTTGAGTGTTTCTCCCAGGGGGCCGTCTCCTTCGTGGGCCTCGGCACTTCCTGCCGCAAACCCAGCTGCCCCTGTCGCAGCCGCTCCAGTGGCCAAACCCTTTAGAACACTCCGCCGCGACGGGTCTTCGATTTGCTCTGTTGGTTGCCCCTGTTTGTTGTCCAGGTCTTTCCCAGTGTCTTCCTTAGTCATGGACCAGTCCTCAGTTAGAAGTGTTGCGAAGGCTTCGCTTCACCATCCGGCGAAGCTCGTTGATCAGCTCAGATTTGATGTGGGTCCATTCCGCGCGCTCTGGGGCTGGTATCGATGTGTCATTCAACAGTGCCGATACTTTCTTCAGGTCTTCGATTGCCTCGCTGAGCAACGCATCCGTTTCGTTAAACCCTGAAAGCGCATCGGAAAGCTCTGGAAGCTCGTCACTCAGTTCCCAAGTCACTGGATTATCCATGGTTCCCACTATCTATTCTCAGATCAAGATGAGTGCGGTTGACGAAGCAGGCCAAGTGAGTCACCGTGAGTTGGGGGTGAGTTTGCTTTGAACCAAGCTAATGAATTGCCGATAGATCAAGATATTGCACCGCCATCGCCGGAGCTTGTCCGACAGGCACTTCAGAGCGTTGTTTCAAGCGTCGCGTTCCAGGCTTCGCCGCGACTCCAGCAATTTATTACTTACGTGGTCGAAGAAACTCTCGCTGGTCGCGGCGCCCAAATCCGTGGCAAAGCAATCGCAGTCGAAGTTTACGGTCGAAGTATTGATGGCACCGGTGGCCGAAATCTCGTTCGCGTTGAAGCCAGACGGCTGCGTCGACTGCTTCATGAGTTTTACGAAGATCAATGGAACGGCAAAGGGGTTCGCATTTTTGTTGATCCGGGTGGATACAAGCCACGGTTTTCGCAAAAAAATACGACAGCATACGACACTTCAGAGGTACCGAGTAGCGATGTGCTAGCAGAACATCCGCGTTTGCGAAAGTTGCTGCCGCTTGGACTGGGTTGTCTTGTATTGATTGCTGGACTTGGCTTTTGGCTGGCTCAAGATAGCAATGTGGTTTTGCCCCCAACCCAATCCCTAGGACAGGCTGAAAGAGCAGCGCTTGGTGAGCAGTCCTTGACGAGACTTCAGGCGGCTAACCTTGCGGATCAAGCCAGAGGAATGTTTTTTCCTGTTTTCGATGTCAAACGACAGCAAATAGCATTGGGAATGTTCCAACATGCCACAGAGTTGGACTCGGCACTTTCCGATGGCTACGCCGGATCGGCACAAGTTCTGGCGACTTTGGCTATTTTGTCCCCGGACACAGCGCAAAGAGATGACCTCATCAGCAAGGCTTCGGAGATGTCGGGAAGGGCGCTTGATCTGTCTCCGACAGATGCCTGGGCAAACGGCGCAAATGGTTGGGTATTGGCTGCCCAAAATAATCCAGTCGAGGCTAAAAAATATGCAAGAATGTCCGTCGAACTTGCTCCGAATGATGGTCATATCCTGGATCTTGTCGGCATCACAGCCATCCTGGCTAACGCACCGGAACTTGCTGCCGAGGTTAGCAATCCCGAAAGACTAAGGTCAGGATCGGGCCGCTTTGGCGCACGTAATATTTGGGGTGTATCGCAGCTTATGCTCGGGAATTACGAAAAGGTTGTCGAAGCATTTCAAGGCGCGCCCGCTGCCGGTGCGCCCGTGAGTGCTCCGTCGCTCCTATTTCAGGCCGTTGCGCAGGATCAGCTGGGACATTCGAAAGAAGCACAACGACTGGTCACTGAAATGCGCAAAACGTGGCCTGAGTTTCCATCGGAGTTTCTCGCCGGCAGGATCTTCCACAATGATGACACAACGCGGCAAGCGATACTTGATACTCTGGCTAGATACTGATCAAACACGTCGTATCGCAGCCGATGCAAAGTGTTCGAGTTTCAGTATTTGACTTCACATTCAAAGTTACAATGCGACGTTGAACTCGAATGATTGGTCTTGGTCCGAGGGCTTTACAGCGTTGAAAGCCATTGAAGATTGCAAGAATTGACGGATCCGGACGGCTCTGCACAGCCCGCTTTCTGCGCATCGGAGACATTTGCGAAAGTCCAAGCAAGAAAGGCCGTATAGAACCCAAGGTTCCTAAGGAGGACCTTTGCGGGATTCAGCAACGCTAGGGGCCGTAACCGCAAAGACTACGCCAAAAGACTGAATTGTTTTGCACGATTTACTTGCGACACTGCTCGGCTCGAGAAACGCGTTCAATTGATTGTAGTCACCGCACATCTTCCTCAACTAAAACCGGGCGCCTCTCAATCAAGGATGCATCCTGATTGGATACATTCAACCCTGATCATATGGCAGCAGTTCATTTGCAGGCTGGTGATAGGCCCTCGCCTTAAGAATAGAGATCTCCGTAGTTGCTGGGTGAGCGCGTCCAAGCCGGCGCGCTCACTTTGCTTGGCATAGCCCGTCGCTAAGGGGTTACGAGCGATGTATCACTCTGCGGCGACCGCTTCCTCTTCCAGTGCCGGATAATCGGTATACCCTTTTTCATTGCCGCCGTAGAGAGTGGTTGGATCGAGCTCATTCAGTTCGGCGTCTTTCTCCAGCCGGTTGACAAGATCCGGGTTGGAAATAAACGGCCGACCAAAGGCCACCAGGTCGACGGCGCCGGTCTCAACTGCTTCAATCGCCATGTCTCGGTCATAAGCGTTGTTGCCCATTTTCACTCCGTCAAACAATTCATAGAGCGCCTTTAGGTCACCACCTTCAGGAATATCGCGCGGGCCGCCGGTCTGCCCTTCTACGAGATGGAGATAGGCCAACCCATAGCTATTCAACAATTTGATCGCATGCGAGAATGTCGCCTGTGGATCGCTGTCGAAAATGTTGTTAGCGTCCGAGAACGGGCTGAGGCGGACACCGACGCGGTCGGCGCCCCACACGTCGACAACAGCGTCCATCACCTTTTTCAAGAATCGCGCTCTATTCTCAACAGGACCACCGTATTCGTCTTCACGCTTGTTCGACCCGTCGCGCAGGAACTGATCGATAAGGTATCCGTTGGCTGCATGGACCTCTACACCGTCGAAACCAGCCTCTTTGGCGTTTTCCGCGGCCCTCCGGTAGTCCGCAACAATGTCAGCAATTTCTTCGATGGCCAGAGCTCGCGGTTCGGAAGTTTCAACAAACTGCTCACCATCAAACGTCTTGGCCTTAGCGCCAATTGCGGATGGCGCGACAGGGGCTTCACCACCCTCCTGCAAGCTGTAATGCGAAATCCGTCCGACATGCCAAAGCTGGATCACGATCTTCCCGTCTTTGGCATGGACGGCCTCAGTCACTTTTTTCCAGCCGTCGATTTGTGCTTTGGAATAAATGCCGGGCGTCCAGGCATAGCCTTTGCCTTGGGGCGAGATTTGCGATGCTTCCGTGATGATCAGACCAGCAGCTGCCCTCTGCGCGTAGTACTCGGCCTGCAATTCATGGACACTGTCATCCTCAGCTCTTGCCCGGTTACGGGTCAGTGGCGCCATGACAATGCGGTTCTTCAGCTCGATTGCACCAGCTTTGATGCCCGAGAACAGTTTTTCATCAGCCATTGCTGCTTCCTTCTTTGGTAGACTTCGTTCAGATATTATTGGACCAACTAGTCCAATATTGCGCTCACTGTCTCTTGTTTGAGTTTGTGTTAGGTTTCATTTCGTTATGGTGGCGGGAGACCTTATGGCGAAATCACCAACCGGGCTTGTTTCAGGGTTTGCGATATCTGCTCAGCGGGAACGCCCGCCTTACGCAAGGCTAGCGTGCCAATGGCAAGGGAGGCATAGGCGCGCGCCCTGTCGAGCGCCAGACCCGGATCTGAAGGCTCAAGTGCTTCCGCAATAATTTTGTCAATGCTCTCCAAATGTTGGCGCCCGAGATCGGCCACTTCATCATCATGCGGGGCAAGCTCGGTAAGGCAGTTGATCAGCATGCAGCCGTCACGACCTCCTTGCGGATTCGCCAAGGCTTCCATTATCGCGCCGACGGGGTCATGTCCGCCCGCGTCCGCAACGTCGCGCAAAGCTTTCAAACCACGTCTTGAATAGTGGCTGAGGGCTTTGCGAAACAAAGCCTGCTTGTTTCCGAAGGTTCCATAGAAGCTGGAACGGCTCAAACCCATGGCCTTGGTCAGATCGTCCACCGACGCGGCCTCGTAGCCCTTGTGCCAAAATACGCACAAGGCTTTTTCCAAAGCATCGGCTTCGTCAAAGGCACGAGGCCTACCCGGGCCTGCGGGCGACTTGATGTCGGCAATTGGAAGGATTTCTTTGTTCATGGCATAGATGTGGAATGATCAGTCCAGAATTTCAAGGGACCAGTCAGATAAAGCTGTTCATCCGACTTCATTCGCAGGTCTGTTCGGCAAAGGAACTTGCTACACCATGATCAGAAATCCAGATTCTCAACACTCAAGGCGTTTTTCTGGATGAACTCCCGACGAGGTTCCACGACGTCACCCATCAACTTGGTGAACAGATCATCCGCCTCGACCATGTCATCCACGCGCACTTGCAGTAGTGTCCGCGCATCCGGATCCAGTGTCGTTTCCCACAGCTGGTCAGGGTTCATCTCACCCAGGCCTTTATAGCGCTGCAAGGACAAGCCCTTTTCACCCTCTTCCAGAATGGCGCGCAACAAGTCCAGCGGACCGTGGATCATCTGGCTGCGATCACGACGGTTCAAAGTGGCCGGAGAGTTGTAGATCTCTTGCAGGCTTTGCGTAAAGCTACCGGTCTTGCGCGCCTCGCCCGAGCGCAGCATCGGGCCATCCAGCGTGCGAACCTCTTCAACACCGCGCAGGATACGGGCCAGCCGGATGCCGTGATCCTGTGTGATCCGACCCTGCCAACCGCGTTCGTATTCCAACGCGATCAGATCCAGCCGTGCGGCGACTTTGTCAGCCACACCTTGCAGATCGGCGTCCACCGCACCCGGCACGAAAGCCCCAGCCACGGCGGCCTGTTCCAGAATATGACGCGGGTAATGCGTTGGAAACGCGTCCAGCACACGTTTCAACTGGCGCGCTTCGTCCACCACGCGGGTCAGATCCTGACCGACGATCTCTTCGCCCGAGCCCAGTTTCAGAACCGCGCCTTCGACGCCCTGATTGATCAGATAGTCATCCAGAGCGGCCTGGTCCTTCAGGTAAACCTCTGACTTTCCGCGGGAAACCTTGTACAGCGGCGGTTGCGCGATATAGAGGTACCCGCCCTCGATCAGCTCAGGCATCTGCCGATAGAAGAAGGTCAGCAACAGGGTCCGGATATGCGCGCCGTCCACATCCGCATCGGTCATGATGACGATCTTGTGGTAGCGCAGCTTTTCGATGTTGAATTCATCGCGGCCAATGCCAGTGCCCAGCGCCATGACGAGGTTGCCAATTTCCTGAGACGATAGCATCCGGTCGAACCGGGCGCGTTCGACGTTCAGGATTTTCCCCCGCAAGGGCAGAACCGCCTGCGTCAGACGATCCCGGCCGGTCTGGGCGGAACCACCAGCCGAGTCACCCTCGACCAGGAAGACTTCGGTTTTCGACGGATCTTTCTCGGAACAATCCTTCAGCTTGCCCGCCAGATAGTTCACATCCATCGCCGTCTTGCGCCGGGTCAGCTCGCGCGCCTTCCGCGCAGCTTCCCGGGCCAACGCAGCCTCGATGATCTTGCCGACGATATTCTTGGCCTCGTTGGGGTTTTCTTCGAACCACTCGGCCAGTTTTTCATTCATCAGACCTTCGACAGCCGGACGGACCTCGGAGGAAACCAGCTTGTCCTTGGTCTGGGACGAGAATTTCGGGTCGGGCACTTTCACCGACAATACGCAGGTCAAACCTTCGCGCGCATCGTCACCGGTGAAGCTGACCTTTTCCTTTTTCGCGATCCCGCTGGACTGCGCATAGTTGTTGATCGTCCGGGTCAAAGCCCCCCGGAACCCAGCCACATGGGTCCCGCCGTCGCGTTGCGGGATGTTGTTGGTGAATGGCAGCACCGTTTCGTGGTAGCTGTCATTCCACCACATGGCGATCTCGACACCGATATCGTCGCGCTCGCCCTTGATATAGATCGGCTCGGGCATGGCCGGCGTTTTGGATCGGTCGAGGTACTTGACGAATTCCTTTACGCCGCCCTCGTAGAACAGCTCGGTCTCCAGCCGCTCGGCAGGGCGTTCGTCGATCAGGATGATCCGCACGCCCGAGTTCAGGAAGGCCAGTTCGCGCAGCCGTTTTTCCAACGTCTCGAACGAGTATTCGAGGTTCGAGAACGTGTCGGTCGACGCCAGAAACCGCACTTCGGTTCCCGTACGATCGCCGCATTCGCCGACTACCTTCAGATGCTCTGCCGTTTCACCGCCCTCAAATCGCGCCACGTGCTCTTTGCCCGCGCGCCAGATGCGCAGCTCCAGCCAATCCGACAGGGCGTTTACCACCGAAACACCCACGCCATGCAGGCCGCCCGACACTTTGTACGAGTTGCTGTCGAACTTGCCGCCCGCGTGCAGCTGGGTCATGATGACCTCTGCCGCTGAAACGCCTTCTTCCGGGTGGATATCTACCGGAATTCCGCGGCCGTTATCGCTGACCGAAACGCTGGAATCCGCGTGAATTTTCACGGTCACATGGTCGGCGTGACCCGCCAACGCTTCGTCAATTCCGTTGTCCACAACCTCATACACCATGTGGTGCAGGCCCGATCCATCATCCGTGTCCCCGATATACATCCCAGGGCGTTTGCGAACGGCCTCTAAGCCCTTGAGAACTTTTATGGAATCTGCGCCGTATTCTTGAGGAGCCTGTGCGTCTTCGGACATTCAGTCAGTACCTATATTATTTTGGTACCTTATACGTTTTCTGGTGGGGATTGTCACGCGATCCCCCAATATTTTGTGTGTACTCGGGTCGTTTTCTGCCCATCCGAATCCACCTCATAACCGGTCGATGTCAGAAGCGATATCCGCCGCGATTTCCAGCGCATCGACATCCTTGCGTTCGGCCGATAACCGAAGCCCCAGAATGTCCGACTGATACCGGGCCGCCAGCCGATCCGGGTCATGTTCAGGCCGGATTTCACCGGCAGCCTGGGCGCTGCGAAACAGGTCGGCGAAACACGCCTTCATTTTCGCCATGTGAAGCGCGGCCTGATCCGCAAGCGCATGATCCTTCGCCTGCAATTCGGCATATGTCTTTGCCAACATGCAAGCCCTTGCCGGGTTCTCGACCGCTTCGATGACCAAACGAGGTTGCGCCTTGAGCGCTTCCTTCGGCCCCAGTCTTTCAGCAAGGGCGTTCAGGCGCGCCACGCCTTCTTGCGTGTAGCTTTCCAGCGTCAACGCATAGAGCGCATCCTTCGAACCGAAAGCTGCGTAGAAACTGCCGGGTTTCAGCTTCAATTCCCGCTCAAGGTCCTTCAGCGACGTACCAGCCCAACCCTGACGCCAAAAGATGTCACGGGCCTTCTCGATCAACGCGTCGCGATCATATGCGGGTTTACGGGGCATCGGCATCACCAATTCTTGAACGTTTACTCAAATATATACTTGAGTGATCACTCAAGAAACCCTAAATACCACCCATCGCGCCAAAAACAGGAGTTCCGACATGGCCACTTTCCCGTCTCATGACCTCGAATCCGCACCCGAAGCATCCAAACCGCTGTTAGAAAAGTCCCAGGCCGCTTTTGGCCGTTTGCCGGGCCTGCACAAGGTGATGGCAGAAAGCCCACAGCACCTTGAAGGATATCAAGTTCTGCACAGCCTGTTCTTGCAGACCGATTTTGACAACGATGAGAAGACCGTCGTCTGGCAGACCATCAATGTGGAAAACGAATGCCATTACTGCGTGCCCGCGCACACCGGCATCGCAAAGATGATGAAGGTATCAGACGAGATAACTGAGGCTTTGCGCAATGAAACCCCACTGCCTTCGCCCAAGCTCGAAGCGCTGCGCACCTTCACCCTGCAAGTGATGGAAACCCGTGGCAACCCGACCGAGGAACAGCTTCAGGCGTTCTTCGACGCGGGCTATTCGCATCGTGCGGTTCTGGACGTGGTGCTGGGCCTGGCACAAAAAACCATGTCAAACTACGTCAACCACATGGCCAAAACACCGGTCGATGAAGTCATGCGCGGTTTCCTGTGGGAGCGCAAAGTCAACGAACCGGCCTAAGCCGCCACGACCGACCCCTCTTCGCCTTCGGTCACGATCAGCGTCTGGGCCCGGTCACCCAACTCCTCAAACAGTTCAGGCCCGGTGCCCGTCATCCAGGCCTGAGCACCCAACGCACAAATCTCGTCATAAAGTGAAGCGCGCCGACCCGCGTCCAGATGAGCGGCCACCTCATCCAGCAACACGATCGGTGGCGCACCCACCATTGCGGCCAAAGCTCGGGCATTGGACAGGATCAATGAAACCAGCAGCGCCTTCTGCTCACCGGTCGAACAATCCTTGGCGGGAACACCCTTGGCAGCAAAGACGCCATACAAGTCTGACCGATGCGGCCCAACCAAAGTCCGACCCGCAGCCAAGTCCCTGAACCGGCTTTCATTCAAAGCCTCGCTCAAATCCTCAGCCGTTTCCGGCATCGCGCCATCGGTTTGCACCAATTCCAACTCGGCAGACGGAAAAGCCGTTTCCGCCTGGTCCTGCGCCACCCGCAGATGGCTCAACGCCGCCAATCGCGCTGCGTGGATACGATGCCCCATCTCGGCCAGCTGACCCTCAAGCGCAGCATACCAATGCGCGTCCCGAACCTGCTCTTTCAGCAAACGGTTCCGTTCGCGCATTGCTTTTTCGTACGTCAGCGAGGCCTCTGCATGAGACGGATCAAAACTGAGCGCAATGCGATCAAGAAACCGGCGCCGGCCTTCGGCCCCTTCAATCCACAGGCGGTCCATGGATGGAACCAGCCAGACCACCCGCGCAAGTTTACCCAGATCAATCTGGGTGGCGGATTTTCCATCAATCCTCACCTGCCGTGCTGCACCACCCTCAGACCAGGTTTCGATTTCGAAATTCTGACCCTGCGATTGCAACAGTCCCGACAGTTTCCAGCCCAACGCCTCGGGCCGCCGCGTCATCTCGGCCGCGCTTGCCCGCCGCATCCCGCGACCGGGTGAAAACAAGGATACCGCTTCCAGAATATTGGTCTTGCCCGCCCCGTTCGGCCCGTGAATCGCCACCGGCCGCCCGTCCAGAGACAACCGCGCCAGCTTGTGAGACCGAAAATGCGAGACCGTAAGCTCGGTCAGGGCCAATCCCATGACCCCTCCCTTCATCTTTTCAAAAATTCTCCCACTGGAGGCATCGCGCGTCCGCGCGATCAGACGCGCATTGGCATGACGACGTAAACCGCACTCTGATCATTGCCTTCGCGCATCAGGGTCGGATCGCCAGCTGAATTGAACATGAACACCGCATTCTCTCGATCCACCTGAGACGCGATCTCCAGCAGATATTTGGCATTGAACCCGATCTCCAGACGCTCATCACCATAGGCGACGGCCAGTTCTTCCTCGGCGGCACCACTGTCTGGAGCGTTCACCGACAGGACCAGCTTGTCGCCATCCAGCTGAAGCTTCACCGCACGCGAACGCTCGGAAGACACCGTTGCCACCCGGTCCACGGCCTGTGCGAACTCGGCAGCATCCACTTCCAGCTTGCGCGTATTCCCTTGCGGGATAACGCGCGTGTAGTCGGGAAAGGTTCCGTCAATGACCTTCGAGGTCAGCGTGATATCCGGCGTGGCGAAACGCACCTTGGTTTCGCTGACCGAAACCGCGATATCCATTTCATCATCGTCCAGCAGCTTGCGCAGTTCGCCCACGGTTTTGCGCGGAACGATAACGCCCGGCATGCCCTCTGCACCATCCGGCAAATCGGCATCGATCCGAGCAAGCCGGTGGCCGTCGGTGGCCACGCAGCGCAGCACCTTGCCGCCATCGGATCCGTCGGCCACATGCATGTAGACACCATTCAGATAATACCGTGTCTCTTCTGTTGAGATTGCGAATTTCGACTTGTCGAACAACCGACGCAGCAGGGCAGCCGAAGCCGTGAAATTTGATTGATACTCCGACGACGCCATGACCGGGAAATCCTCTTTCGGCAGCGTCGCCAACGAGAAATTTGACCGACCGGCCTCAACCGTCAGACGCCCTGCCGCGCTGTCGGCGGTCAGCGTGACCAACGCTCCGTCGGGCAGTTTTCGCACGATCTCGTGCAAGGTGGTCGCGGCCACGGTGGTGGAACCGGCTTTCTCGACCTGCGCCAGGGCTTTGTCGACTACTTCGATATCCAGATCGGTCGCGCGAAACAGCGCCTGATCGCCTTCCGCCTCGATCAGCACGTTGGCAAGTATGGGAATGGTATTGCGGCGTTCCACTACGGATTGGGCCTGCGAAACGGCCTTGAGAAGGGTGCCGCGTTCGATGCTGATCTTCATACCCTCAATTCCTCTGACTTGCGTACCGACATGGGCGGGACTGGCACGTTAGCGGTTCCACCCTGAGGCACAAGGATTTTTTACGGATTTCTGGGTTGGATTGCGTCCAGCGTCAAGGGCAGCGTGCCTGACAGGCACCAGTTCTGATCCAACCGTGGACTAATGCGCACAAGAAACGCCCCGGGTCCGAGGTACCGGGGCGGTTTCCTGGACTACAGGCGCGGATCAGGCTTCAAGCGACCGGCGCAGCATTTCCACATCTTCAGCGATCTGACCATCGGTCAGCTTCAACTCTTCAATGCGCTTAACGCCATGCATGACCGTCGTGTGATCGCGCCCGCCAAAACGGCGGCCGATCTCGGGCAGCGACCGGCTGGTCAACTGCTTGCACAGATACATCGCCACCTGACGCGGACGCGCGTAAGAGCGCAGGCGCTTCGGGCCGATGATGTCAGAAAGCCGGATGTTGTAATACTCGGACACCTTCCGCTGGATCTCTTCAACGGTGATCTTGCGTTCCGAGGCGCGCAGCACATCCGCCAGACAATCCTGCGTCAGTTCCATGTCGATCTCGCGACCAACCAGCGAGGCAAAGGCGAACAGACGGGTCAGGGCACCTTCCAGCACCCGAACATTGGTCGAGATGCGATGCGCCAGGAATTCCAGAACGCCATCGGCAATCGTCAGGTCCGGATAGGATGAGCTGTATTGCTGCACCTTGTTCTGCAAAATGCCCAGACGCAGTTCATAATCGGTCGGGTGCAGGTCAACCACCAGACCACATTGCAGGCGGGATTTCACCCGATCTTCCAGATCCTTGATCTCACCCGGGGCGCGATCGGCCGAGATGATGATCTGCTTGTTCTGATCCACCAGCGCGTTGAACGTGTGGAAAAACTCTTCCTGAGTGGAATCCTTGCCGGCGATGAACTGCACGTCATCAACCATCAAAACGTCAACCGAACGGAACAGGTGTTTGAAATCCATCATCCGACGCTCGCGCAGGGCCTGCACGAACCGGTACATGAACTGTTCCGCCGACAGGTACAGAACATTGAGTTCCGGATGTTTGGTTTTCAGCTCCCATGCGATGGCATGCATCAAGTGGGTCTTACCCAGCCCTACACCGCCGTACAGAACCAGCGGATTGAAGGTCACCGGCCCGCCCTCGGACACCCGACGCGCAGCCGCATGCGCCAGTTCATTGGGCTTGCCGACGACAAAACTGTCAAAGGTAAAGCGGGAATCCAACGGGGCGGCCTGAAGCGATTCCAATGTATCCTGCGCCGGGTCCTCGCTCGGCGCGGCGACAGGTTCAGGCTTTGCCACCGGCGGCGTATCGACAGCTGGCTTGGGCCGGGCAGGCGAGTTTGCGGCGACGCGGAAATCCAGACGCTGCACAGTTTCACCTGCGGTGTTCAGCTCGTACAAAATGAGGTCCGCAAAATTCTGGCTGACGTAATTGCCCATGAAGTTGGTCGGCACCGAGAAAACCGCCACGCCGTCCTGAAGCTCCTTGAATTCCAAAGGCTCGATCCAGGTCGTATAATTGTTCCGACCGATGGCCTTCAGCAACTTGTTACGCAGTAGTCCCCATTTCTCTTGTGTCATTAAGCGCCTCACGCATCCCATTCTTATTGGCCTGTCAGCCTTATTCATACGAAGCCGGTTTCCCGGTGTTGTATTCACACGCAATAGGTATCCAGTCGCCAAACCAGTCGGCTTGGCGGGACCATCCCGAAGAGCTCGGCAACCCCAGTTCTGACGCTCAGCAATAACGGAACGTCCCGAAAATCGGGTTGCACGTCGCAATCTCAATTTTTAGACAGGGCCAAGATCACCGGGTTTATTCCGGCTTCCATGGCAGATCGGCAGCCTGGCTCAAGCCAGTCGTCGACAATTGTCCCCAGATCGCTCTGATGCCCGTCAGTTCGATCGGGAAAACAGCCTGTCCCCCCAAGCGAGTGAATCGCTGACATCAGTCGTAGCAATTCCGAGAGGGGCGCGGCAACGAAACTCTGATATTGACTCGGGTCTTTGGGCGAAAGAATCTCTCGGTTTTGTGAAGGCGCGGTTTTCTGGCAACACGAAAAAAGGCGCCGTGATGTGCGACGCCTTTTCAGAATGGTTCAGCCTTTCTGACGTGACCTAGGGTCACCCCAAAGCTTAGCCCAGTGCTTTGACGCGCGAGGACAGGCGCGACATTCTACGGGCAGCAGTGTTCTTGTGGAAAACACCCTTGGTGACGCCGCGCATCAGCTCGGGCTGAGCCGCACGCAGAGCAGCAGTCGCCGCGTCCTTGTCGCCGGATGCGATCGCTTCTTCGACTTTACGCAGATAGGTGCGGATGCGCGAACGACGCGCTTTGTTGATTGCAAAACGCTTTTCGTTCTGACGAGCGCGCTTTTTTGCCTGAGGCGAGTTTGCCATGTGAATCTGACCTTCGTTCGGTACGTTAATCTTGGGTTGCGCGCCACGGACATATCCGCACCGGATCAGAAATCACGAGTGTGAGTCGGGCCAAGCGGGCCGCACGCGCATGTATAACTGGGGTCTTTAGCCAAGTTCAAAGAGATTGCCAAGGTGATTCTTGGAACCATGGCCAAGAATATGAGGCGGGCTTAAAACACCCGCCTCAGAGGTTCCGCGCTTTACTTGTCGCGGAATTGCGCTGTGCGCTTTTCCAGGAACGCGGCCATGCCTTCCTTCTGATCTTCGGTTGCGAACATCGAATGGAAGACACGACGCTCGAACAACATGCCTTCACTCAGCGGAAGCTCGTAGCTGCGGTTCACCGCTTCTTTCGCGGCCATTGCGGTCAGCTGCGATTTCTCGGCAATCTTCTGCGCTGCGCTCACGGCTTCTTCGATCAGCTTCTTGGCCGGCACCACCCGGCTGACAAGACCCGCACGCTCGGCTTCGTCGGCATCCATGAAACGCCCGGTCAGGTTCATGTCCATCGATTTGGATTTACCCACAAACCGCGTCAGACGCTGACTCCCACCCAGACCGGCAATGACGCCAAGGTTGATCTCGGGCTGGCCGAATTTCGCGGTGTCCGCCGCGATGATGAAATCGCACAGCATGGCAAGTTCACATCCACCGCCCAGGGCGTAACCTGCAACGGCCGCAATGATCGGCTTGCGAATTGCGGTCACACGATCATTCGCATCGGCAAAAAGGTTGATGTTGTAGACGTCGACAAAACTCATCTCGGACATTTCCTTGATGTCCGCGCCGGCGGCGAAGGCCTTGTCCGATCCGGTTATCACGATGCAGCGCACCTTGTCGTTGCTGTCCGCATCTTCCAGCGCGGTGCAGAGCTCACCCAGCAACTGGGTGTTCAACGCGTTCAGCGCATCCGGTCGGTTGAGTTTGATAAGTGCGACGTGGTCTTCGATTTCGACGATGATCGTCTCAAAAGCCATGAGGAGAAAGCTTCCGGTTGTTCCGTTCAGGTACGATTCCTTACCACGCGAAAAACTTGGATCAAGCTATCTTTGGCATTGCGCACAATAGAAGGATGAGCGACCGGACTGGGTGATTCTCTTGATCGGCGCTCCGCACCCTTCGGTCCGGCAGGCCTCGCCCTCGCGGCCGTAGACATCAAACTTGTGCTGAAAATATCCAAGTTCTCCATCGGCTTGGCGGAAATCCCGCAGCGAAGACCCACCAGCTTCGATAGCGTCCTGCAACACCTGCCGGATGATCGGAACAAGCGCCGCCACGCGGGGTGCGGAAATCTGTCCGGCTTTGCGACGTGGCGACACTCGGCCGCGATAAAGAGCTTCGCAAACATAGATATTGCCCAGACCGGCAACGATTCCCTGATCCAGCAGGGCGGATTTGACAGGGGTGTTCTTGCCTGTGAACGCCTTGATCAGGTGTTGGTCGTGAAAATCGTTGCCCAAGGGTTCAGGCCCCAGAACTGACAGCAGCTTGTGATCTTCGGCGTTGGCCGTTTGCAACAGGTCCATCGCACCAAACCGGCGGGGATCGTTGTAGGTGATGCGCGCGCCGTTGGCCATATGAAAGACCACATGGTCATGTTTTTGCACGGCGGGATGGTCATGGACGAATTGCCCCAACGGGTCACCCGACACCGTCATCCGCCCCGACATACCCAGGTGGATCAACAGCGTCTCACCGCTGCTGAGATCCGCCAGAATGTATTTCGACCGCCGCCGCAGCCGCTCCACCCGCTGCCCGGTCAGCCGTTCGGCCATACGTTCGGGGAACGGCCAGCGCAGATCGGGGCGGTTCACATCAGCCCGTTCGATCACGACCCCTTCCATGGCAGGACTCAGGCCGCGTCTTACTGTCTCGACCTCAGGTAATTCGGGCATTACAGGGCTCCTAATTCAAAGGGCCGCATTGTGCCCGCCTCTCTTGGCCCTATAACAGAGGCGAAAATCGACAAACGGCAAGGCAAATGTCCGACAACATCGACAAGACCACTCATTTCGGTTTCGAAACCGTCCCCGAGGCCGAAAAGGCCGGGCGCGTGCAGGGCGTGTTCAACTCGGTTGCCTCGAAATATGACGTGATGAACGACGTCATGTCGATGGGCATCCACCGGGTCTGGAAGGACGCGATGATGGACTGGCTGGCGCCACGCCCCGGCCAGCGGCTGCTGGACGTGGCCGGCGGTACGGGCGACATCTCGTTCAGGTTCCTCAAGCGCGCGGGCCACGGCCACGCCACGGTGCTGGACCTGACCGAGCCGATGCTGATCGAAGGGCGGCAACGTGCCGAGGCAGATCAGATGTCGGACAGCCTGAACTGGGTCGTGGGCGATGCCATGGCCCTGCCCTTCGAAGACAATACATTCGATGTCTACACGATCTCGTTCGGCATTCGGAACGTCACCCACCCGCAAGAAGCTTTGAACGAGGCTTACCGCGTGCTGAAACCCGGCGGCCGCCTGATGGTGCTGGAATTCAGCCATCTGCCCAATGACGGGCTGCAAAAGCTCTATGACCTTTACAGCTTCAACGTCATCCCGCGCATGGGAAAACTGATCGCCAATGACTATGACAGCTATCAGTACCTGGTCGAATCGATCCGAAAGTTCCCCGATCAGGAGACGTTCCTGAACATGGTTCGCACAGCAGGCTTTGAAAACGCCAAATACCGCAACCTGAGCATGGGTATCGCCGCGCTGCATTCCGGCTGGAAGATCTGACACATGCGTGGTCCCCATAACATCATCCGCCTGATCCGCACAGGCGCCACGCTCGAGCGCACAGGCGCCATGAACGTGGTACTGGATGCGTTCGAAGCCCCGCGCGCCGTTCGCATTCTGGCCCACGCATTGGGCAAACCCTTTCAATGGCTTGGCTACAAAGGCGACCCCGGTATGCCACCGGCCACGCGCGCCCTGACGGCGCTTGGCCCCGCCTATATCAAATTCGGGCAAGTGCTTTCGACCCGCCCTGACGTCGTCGGAAATGAACTGGCCGAGCAACTGCGCGTTCTGCAAGACAAACTGCCCCCTTTCTCCAAAGCCGACGCGATGGCCGAAGTCGAGAAAGAACTGGGTCAGCCGATCTCGGACATGTTCAGCGAATTCAGCGAACCGATTGCCGCAGCCTCGATTGCGCAGGTTCACAAGGCCAAGCTGACCAGCACGGGCGAGGATGTCGCGGTGAAAGTCCTGCGTCCGGGGATCGAACGCGCGTTCCGCAAAGATGTCGATGCGTTCTATTTCGCCGCCTGGATCGTCCAGCTCTTCGCCCCCGGCGCGCGCCGTCTGCGACCGGTGGAGGTGATCGAGCATTTCGACGGTGTCGTACGCGGCGAACTGGATCTGCGTCTGGAAAGCGCGGCGGCCTCCGAATATGCCGCCAACACAAAGGACGACACCGGCTTCTGGCTGCCCCCCGTTGTGTGGTCACTGTCCGCGCGGCGCGTCATGACGCTCAGCTGGGCGGACGGGATCGCGCTGGGTGACAATGATGCTCTGGATGCCGCAGGTCACAACCGCAATGATCTGGCCGAACGTGTCCTGCGCCTGTTCCTTCTGCATGCCCTGCGCGACGGCTTTTTCCACGCCGACATGCACCAGGGCAACCTCAAGGTCGCCGCGAACGGAGACATCATAGCCTATGACTACGGCATCATGGGTCATATCGATGAATACACGCGCCGGGTCTATGCCGAAATCCTGTTCGGTTTCATCCGCCGCGATTACAAACGCGTGGCCGAGGTGCATTTCGAAGCCGGCTATGTTCCCGCCAACCAGGACGTGGACGAGTTCGCCCGCGCCCTGCGTGCCGTGGGCGAGCCGATCTTCGGCATGGACGCCACGCATATCTCGATGGGGCGGTTGCTGAGCTATCTGTTCGAAGTGACCGAACGGTTCGGGATGGAAACACGTACCGAGCTGATCCTGCTGCAACGCACCATGGTTGTCGTCGAAGGCGTTGCGCGCTCACTCGACCCTCATATGAACATCTGGGAAGTCGCCCGACCCGTGGTCGAAGACTACATCAAACAGTCCATCGGCCCCCGGGCGGCCCTGCGTGATTTTGGGAAAACCGCAATGGTGCTGGCCCGCTTCGGCCCGCGTCTGCCGGCACTGGTCGAAAACGCACTGATCGCGCAGACCCAGAAGGACGAACCGCAGACGCCCACCCTTTGGTCCTTTGCTCTGCCCGCCACGATCGGCGCCGCAGCAGGTGCGGCGCTGGTCTTGCTGATCAACGCGCTCAGCTGAACCAACCGCCTGCTTCATCTGGCCACAAATATCCTCGGGGGGAATCGCGCCCTGGCGCGATGGGGGGCAGACAGCCCCCCCCGCACCCCTTCCGGGTCAGAGCCGCTCGATGGCGATGGCAATCCCCTGACCACCCCCGATGCACATGGTGATCAACCCTTTGGATCCGCCGGTACGTTCCAGCTCGTATAGTGCTTTCAGCGTGATGATCGCACCCGTGGCCCCCACCGGATGCCCCAACGCAATCGCACCGCCGTTGGGGTTCACCTTGCTCGCGTCCAATCCAAGCTCCTGATTCACAGCCAGTGCCTGCGCGGCGAAGGCTTCATTGCTTTCGATCACGTCGAAATCTTCCGCTGACAGGCCCGTCTTCTTCAACAGGTTTTGCACTGCCGGAACCGGACCGATGCCCATGACTTCCGGCCGCACGCCTGCATGCGCATAACCAATCACACGCGCCTTCGGTTTCAAACCGGCCCTTTCGGCCGCATCCGCTGTCGCCAGCACCATCGCCGCCGCGCCGTCATTGATGCCCGAGGCATTGCCGGCTGTCACACGCCCGTCCTTCTTGAACACCGGGCGCAGACCGGCCAACGCTTCGGCGGTCGTCGCCTTTGGATGCTCGTCGACTTTGAAATCGACCATGTCCCGCTTGACCTTGACCTGTACCGGAGTGATCTGGCTGTCGAAGTACCCGGCCTCGATCGCCGCTGCCGTACGTGTCTGGCTGTCCAATGCGAACGCATCCATCTGCTCGCGGCTGATCTGATGCTCATCCGCCACGTTTTCGGCCGTCACCCCCATATGTCCGGTGCCGAAGGGGCAGTTCAACGCGCCCAGCATCATGTCCAGCGAGGTGACGTCGCCCATCTTTGCACCCCAGCGCGCCTGCGGAACGATATAGGGGCTGCGTGACATGCTTTCTGCTCCGCCTGCCACCGCAAAGTCAGCATCGCCCAGCATCAAGGACTGAACGGCTGACACGATCGCCTGCGCGCCCGATCCGCACAGGCGGTTCACGTTCATGGCCGGCGTACCATTGGGAATGCCCGCCTGCATGGCGGCGACGCGCGACAGATACATGTCACGCGGTTCAGTGTTGATCACATGACCGAACACAACATGCCCGATCTGCGCCCCCTCAACCCCCGATCGCTCAAGCGCCGCTTCGGTCGCGACAGTGGCCAGATCAATCGGCGCGGTTGAAGCCAGCGCACCACCAAAGGTGCCAATTGCGGTGCGGGCACCGTCGAGAATAACGATATCGCTCATGAGCTACTCCTCCTGAATTTCGCTGCATTATGCATGCGCAGAATAGCACTGTCGCCCCAAACGTCCCGTCACGGCGGGAATTGACATTGCGTTGCGCAGCCCCCATGGATTCCGTCATGACGGAAGACACAGACGATATCCTGAACCTCCTGCCCGCCCGCCTGAAAGAGGCACGACGCGCCAAGGGCCTGTCCCTGGAAGCGGTCGCCAATCTCAGCGGTGTGTCCCGGTCCATGGTCAGTCAGATCGAACGCGGCGAAAGCAGCCCGACGATCTCGACCTTGTGGAACCTGACACGCGCCTTGCAGGTGGATTTCGCCGGTCTCTTGGAGGGCGCAAAAGCCACGGACCAGATCGAGGTGCTCAGAAACTCCGAAGTGCCCAGCATCGACAATATGGGGCAGAACTGCCGAATTCGCATCCTGTCACCACCGGAAGAGGCCGGGGGTCATGAAGTCTATGATATCGAATTTGACGAGGACGGGGCCCTGAACAGCCAACCCCACGCCCGCGGTGCCCGTGAACAGCTCACCGTGCTGGAAGGCGCGGTCAAAGTCACTTCAGGCAATGCGGTGTCCGAGTTGAACCAGGGGGACACGGCCCGATACGCCGCCGACATTGCGCATTCCATCTGTGCCCAAGGGCCAGCCCGAGTATTTCTGATCGTAAAAAACGCCTGACATCCGCGAAATTCCGCCTTCACGGATATTTTTCCTTCATATTGAATTTCCCCTATTTGGGAATTTCATCCGCTATGTTAGATGTGCAACTCAGTTGAACGGAGGTCGCCATGTCAGATGCATTCCTGTCCCATATCACGGACACACTTGCGCAGATCGAATCTGAGGGTCTTTACAAACGCGAACGAATGATCACCTCGCCTCAGGGCGGTGAGATCACTGTGGGCGGCAAGCAGGTGATCAACCTCTGTGCCAACAACTATCTGGGTCTGGCGGATCACCCGGCGCTGATCGAGGCCGCAACACAAGCGATGGGACCCAAAGGATTCGGCATGGCGTCGGTTCGGTTCATCTGTGGTACGCAAGACATTCACCGCGAACTGGAACAACGTCTTGCCAATTTCCTGAACAAGGACGACTCCATCCTTTTTGCCGCCTGTTTCGACGCCAATGGCGGGTTGTTTGAACCTCTGCTGGGACCGGAAGACGCCATCATTTCAGACAGCCTGAACCACGCCTCGATCATCGACGGCGTGCGGCTGTGCAAGGCGAAACGCTATCGTTACATGAACAACGACATGAACGACCTCGAAGCCTGGCTGAAGCAGGCACGCGAGGACGGGGCGCGGCATATCATGATTGCCACCGATGGCGTGTTCTCGATGGACGGCTATCTGGCCAACCTGCCGAAAATCAGGGAACTGGCCGATAAATACGATGCGATTGTCATGGTGGACGATTGCCATGCGACCGGCTTCATGGGGCCGAACGGGGCCGGCACACCCGATCATTTCGGCGTCGATGTGGATATTCTGACGGGAACCTTGGGCAAGGCACTTGGGGGGGCAATCGGCGGCTATATCGCCGGGCCGCAGCCAGTGATCGACCTGCTGCGGCAGCGGGCGCGGCCCTATCTGTTCTCAAACTCGCTGCCGCCCTCGATCGTCGCTGCCGGGTTGGAGGCAATCCGTCTGGTCGAAGAAGGCGACATGCTGCGCGCGCAACTCTTCGGCAACGCCAAGTATTGGCGCGCTGGGCTGGAAAAGCTTGGGTTTGACCTGCTGCCCGGGGAACACCCGATCATCCCGGTGATGCTGGGTGAGGCGACGCTGGCACAAGACATGGCGTCACGGCTGTTCGACGAAGGCGTCTATGTTTCGGGCTTCTTCTTTCCGGTCGTCCCACGCGGGCAAGCGCGGATCAGAACGCAGATGAATGCGGCTCTGACCAGGGATGAACTGGACCGCGCCCTGTCCGCATTTGGCAAGGTCGGCAAAGAGCTGGGGGTCATCGAATGATCCTTCCATCGGTCATCGATGTGATCGGCGACACCCCCATGGTCGAACTGTCGCGCGTGTGTGCCCAGCAGAAGCTGAGCGGGCGTATCATCGCCAAGCTTGACTATTTGCTGCCGGGATTTTCGAAAAAGGACCGCGCGGCGAAGTCCATCATCGAAACGGCGCGCGCAGACGGGACTTTGTCACCGGGGCAGACGGTGGTCGAGCTGACCTCAGGCAACATGGGCACCGGCCTGGCGATTGTCTGCGGCATTCTGGGGCACCCGTTCGTGGCAGTCATGAGCGCGGGGAACTCGGTCGAACGCGCCCGCATGATGCGCGCGTTGGGCGCCGAGGTGGTGATCGTCCCCCAGGCCCCCGGCAGCAAACCCGGCGAAGTCTCTGGGGCCGATCTTGAACTGGTCGATGTCGAGGCGAAACGCATCACGACCGCACGCAACGCGTTTCGTGCGGATCAATTTGGCCATTCGGGAAACCCCAAGGCCCACGAAACCGGGACCGGGCCCGAGATCTGGGCGCAATCCGAAGGCACCGTCACGGCATTCTGCGACTTTGCAGGGTCGGGCGGAACGCTGGCCGGAGCGGCAGAGTATCTGAACCGGCACGGCGTGCGATGCTATGCCGTGGAACCTGCGGGCGCGCGCGCTTTGGCCGGTGAGCCGGTTTCGACCCCGGACCATCCCATTCAGGGCGGCGGTTACGCCATGGATGATCTGGTGCATTTGAAGGATAGCCAATTGGCCGGACACCTTGCTGTTTCGGGGAAGGCCGCGCGGGACTGCGCCCGGCTTCTGGCCCGGACCGAGGGGATATTCGCCGGCTATTCGGCAGGCGCGAATCTTGCTGCGGCGATTGAACTGCTGCGCGGCCCCGAAGAAGGCGGCTGCGTCGCCATCGTCATCTGTGACAGCGGCCTGAAATACCTGTCGACCGATTTGTGGGAGTAAACATATGCGACCCAACACAATGAAATCACTGGAAAAATCCAAACCCGAAGAAGGGTTGTGGATGGTGCAGGCCCCGATCCCCGAAATTGGCCCCGATGATGTGCTGATCCGCATCAACAAGACGGGTATCTGCGGCACCGACATCCATATCTGGAACTGGGATGAATGGGCGTCTCATACCGTGCCGGTTCCGATGATCACTGGCCATGAGTTTGCCGGAGAGATCGTCGAGATCGGGCGCAACGTGACAGGGCTTGAAATCGGCCAGCGATGCTCGGGCGAGGGCCATCTGATCACCACCGACAGCCGTCAGAGCCGCGCCGGAAAGTTTCACCTGGATCCGGGAACTCGGGGCATTGGAGTGAACGAACAGGGCGCATTTGCCGAGTATCTGAAACTGCCTGCCTTCAACGTGGTTCCCTTGCCCGACAACATACCAGATGAGATCGGAGCCATCCTCGATCCGCTGGGCAATGCGGTGCATACTGCCCTCAGCTTTGATTTGCTGGGCGAGGACGTTCTGATCACGGGTGCGGGCCCCATCGGCATCATGGCCGCTGCCGTCGCTCGTCACGCGGGTGCACGTAACGTGGTCATCACCGACATCAACGCAGACCGATTGAAACTGGCCGAACATGTGGTTCCCTCGGTGCGGACCGTCGATGTATCCACCGAGGACTTGCAGGACGTTATCGCCGAGCTTGGGATGAAAGAAGGGTTCGATGTCGGGCTTGAAATGTCCGGCTCGCAAGCCGCCCTGGACCAGATGGTCGAAGCGTTGGTAATGGGTGGAAAGATCGCGTTGCTGGGGATTCCTCCGGGCAAATCTCCGGTCGACTGGTCGCGCATCGTGTTCAAGGCGATCACGATCAAGGGGGTCTATGGGCGTGAGATGTTCGAGACGTGGTACAAGATGATCGCCATGCTGCAAAACGGTCTGGATGTGTCCCGCGTGATCACGCACCGCTTTGCGGTTGATGAATTCGCCAAAGGGTTTTCCGCGATGAAATCGGGCCTGTCCGGCAAGGTTGTTCTGGACTGGACCTAACGCGCTGGAAAGTTGCAAGTTCAGCCCCTAGACAGGTGCAGAACTTGCACAAGGGAGGCATGAGATGGGCGAGAACAAAGACGATCGTCTGTTGCAGCGGGGGGTCGAAGACACCCTGGTCACTGATTTCGCCGAAACGCACCGCAAAAGCTATGGCGACTTCCTGCAACTGAAGACGCTGCTGAACCTGCAAAAAACCTTTCAGGACCCCGCACAACCTGACGAGATGCTGTTCATCATCATTCATCAGGTCAGTGAGCTGTGGCTGAAACTGATGCATCACCAACTGGTCGAGGTGCGTCGGTTCCTGCAACAAGACGAATTCGGACCCGCCATGAAAAACCTCGACCGCATCAAGGCCATTCAACGGCAATTGATTGCGGCCTGGGAAACCCTGCTGACCATGACGCCGGCCGACTATATGACGTTTCGGCAGGCCCTCGGCAATTCTTCCGGGTTTCAAAGCTATGGGTACAGGCAGATCGAGTTCATTCTGGGTAACAAGGATGCCTCGACCCTGAAAGTGCACGAGCATGACCCCGAGGTGATGGAGATGCTGAACGCCGCCCTGACCAAACCGTCACTGTATGACGAAGTGTTGCACATGCTGGCCCGACAGGGGTTCGACGTTCCAAAGGATTTGATCGAGCGGGACTACTCTGAACCCTATTCTGGTGATCCGCGCGTGGTTCAGATCTGGGTCGACGTGTTCCGCAACACAGACAAGTATTGGGATCTGTATGCGCTGGCCGAAAAACTCATGGATGTGGAAAGCCTGTTTCAACGCTGGCGCTTTGACCACGCCACGGCGGTTGAACGTGTGATCGGAATGCAACCCGGTACCGGAGGTTCCAGCGGCGTGGCTTTCTTGCGAAAAGCACTTGAGTTGCGGTTCTTCCATGACCTCTATGATGTGCGGACGGAATTGATGTACAGCGGGCAGGGCTGAGCCATGCTGTATCGCGGATTTTCACAAGCCGAACTGGAGCGGGAATACTCTCCCAGTTCGATGATCGGTGGCGACCTGACCCCTTATCTGGCCAGCTATCAAACGCTGAGTGCGCAAGCCCGTGCCGAGCTGCCCGTTCAGGCCAACCTGGCCTATGGCGATGCCCCGGCCCAGGTGCTGGATTTCTTTCCCGCGAAGGGGGCCGGCGCCCCGTTGCATGTCTTTGTTCACGGTGGGTATTGGCAGGATCTCAGCCAGCGCGAATCGGCCATGATGGCCCCGGCGCTGATCGAAGCCGAGCAATCCTTTGCCACCTTGAACTACACGCTCGCCCCGGATGCGCGGCTGGATCAAATGGTCGACGAATGCCGCGACGCCCTTCTGTGGCTTGCGTCACAGGCCGAGGCACTGGGATTCGACCCGACGCGGATCACCTTGTCAGGGCACAGTGCCGGCGCTCATCTGGCTAGCATGGTCATGGCGACCTCGGCCGGCGCATTGGCCCGCGCCGGGCTGCGTGTGCGTGACGTGCTTCTGATCAGCGGTGTTTATGATCTGGAACCCATCAGTTTGACATCCGTGAATGATCCGCTGCACCTGACCCCGGTTGAAGTGAACGATCTGTCCCCGATCCGCAACCTGCCCCCACCGGGCCCCCGCTATCATGTTTCAGTGGGGGAACGGGACACCGGCGAATTCATTCGTCAAAGCCGCGACTATGCGGAACGGCTGCGCAAGGCCGGGCACTCGGTCAGCTTTGCCTTGAAACCCGGAATGCACCATTTCGACATCATCCTGCATTCCGGGACATTCCTGCCCGACACGCAATGAGGCATTTTTCAAACAAAAACAGCGGCCCGATCGGTGCCGCTGTTTTTTTGTGTCCATCCCGCTTGGGATCAATCCAGGGTGCGGGTAACTTCTTCGCGCTCGAAGATCTCGATCACGTCGCCCTGGCGTATATCGTCGTAGTTTTCGAACGCCATACCACATTCCTGACCCGACTGGACCTCGGCCACTTCGTCTTTGAAGCGCTTCAGGGTCTTCAGCGTGCCTTCGTGGATCACCACGTTGTCGCGCAGCAGGCGAACGCCTGCCGAACGGCGGGCAACACCTTCGGTCACCAGACACCCGGCAACCTTGCCGACACCGGTAACCTTGAAGACTTCGCGGATCTCGGCATAGCCGATGAACTTTTCGCGGATCTCGGCGCTCAGCAGGCCGGAAGCGGCCGCTTTCACGTCGTCCACGAGGTCATAGATCACCGAGTAGTAGCGGATCTCGACACCCTTTTGGTTCGCCGTGTTCCGCGCCGATGCGTTGGCACGGACGTTGAAGCCAAAGACCGGCGCGCCGGAGGCTTCCGCCAGACCAACATCCGTCTCGGTGATCGCACCCACGCCCGAGTGCAGCACGCGCACGCGCACTTCGTCGTTGCCGATCTTTTCCATCGCCTGAACGATAGCTTCGGCAGAACCCTGCACATCGGCTTTGACGAGGATCGGCAACTCGGCCACGTTCTCGTCTTCCTTGGCCTTCTGCATCAGCTGCTCGAGGGTGGTCGCGGCACCGGCAGCGGCGCGTTTGTCCTTGGCGGCCTGTTCGCGATAAGCGGCGATTTCACGGGCCTGCGCTTCGGTCTCGGTCACGTTCAGAACGTCGCCCGCTTCGGGCGTACCGTTCAGGCCCAGAACCTCGACCGGAACCGACGGGCCAGCTTCCTTGACGCGCTCACCCTTGTCGTTGATCAGCGCACGGACCTTACCGTACTGCTCACCCACAACGAAGATGTCGCCCTGACGCAATGTGCCGTTCTGAACCAGAACCGTGGCGACCGGGCCACGACCCACGTCCAGCTGCGCCTCGATCACGGCACCTTGGGCGGCGCGGTTCGGGTTTGCTTTCAGTTCCAGAATCTCGGCCTGAAGCGCGATGGCTTCCAGCAATTCGTCCAGACCCTGACCCGTGATTGCGGACACTTCGACGTCCTGAACCTCACCCGACATTTTCTCAACGATCACTTCATGTTGCAGCAGGTCAGTGCGCACCTTGTCCGGGTTTGCATCCGGCTTGTCGACCTTGTTGATCGCCACGATCATCGGCACTTCGGCCGCTTTTGCGTGGTTGATCGCTTCGATCGTCTGCGGCATCACCGCGTCGTCAGCCGCGACGACCAGAACCACGATATCCGTAACCTGAGCGCCGCGCGAGCGCATCGACGTAAACGCCGCGTGGCCCGGAGTGTCAAGGAAGGTCAGCGTGGTGCCGCCATCGGTTTTCACCTGATACGCGCCGATATGTTGGGTGATGCCACCGGCCTCACCCGCCACAACGCGCGCGTCGCGGATTGCGTCCAGCAGCGAGGTCTTGCCGTGGTCAACGTGACCCATGATGGTAATGACCGGCGGACGCGGCTGCAGATCGTCTTCGCTGTCTTCGACCTCTTTGATGACGTCTTCAACATCCGAATCGGATACGCGAGTGACCTTGTGGCCAAATTCTTCGATGATCAGTTCCGCGGTGTCTGCGTCGATGGTCTGGTTCTGCGTGACCATCATGCCCATCTGCATCAGCGATTTGACCACGTCAGCCACACGCTCGGCCATACGGTTGGCCAGTTCCGAGACCATGATCGCCTCGGGCAACTGTACGTCGCGGATCACCTTTTCCCGTTCAACGGCACCGCCCATGGCTTTCTGACGCGCACGCTCCTGCTTGCGCTTCATCGCGGCCATCGAGCGCTGACGGTTGCCTTCGCCACCGGTCGCCTGACCCAGAGTCAGCTTGCCCGAACGGCGGTTGTCGTCACGACCCTTGCCACGGCCACGCTGCTCACGTTCGCGATCCTGTTTGCGCGGTGTGGCTGCCGGCGCAGGTTTGCTGGCCGGGGCGCGAGCCGCTTTGGGCTCTTCCGGTGCGGGCGCGGCAGCGGCGCGTTTGGCAGCTTCTTCCGCCTCTTTGCGCTTGCGCTCTTCTTCCTCAGCCTTCTGACGCGCACGCTCTTCGGCTTCGCGCTGTTCGCGTTCTTTGGCTTCCTGTTCCGCACGGCGGCGTGCGCGCTCTTCTTCGCGCGCCTTTTCAGCAGCCTCGCGCGCTGCGGCCTCTTCGGCTTCGCGTGCCTTGGCCGCTTGCAACGCCTTCATGCGGCGCGCCATTTCCGCATCGGAAATGCCCGCAGGACGACGCGACGGATCACCCGAAGGTGCAGCACCGCCACCCGGCTTTGCTGCGCCCGGCTTGGGAACCACCACGCGTTTGCGTTTGGTTTCCACCACGACATTCTTGGTGCGTCCGTGGCTGAAACTCTGTTTCACATTTCCGGGGCGTGCCCCGCCACGAAGACCCAATGTCTTTTTGCCGTCATTATCGCTCATAAAGCTACTTACCCTTCCGCGCGGCCCCTGCCGCCGTCATCCGTTTCGCGCAAGCCACGCAGGCGCTGCGCTTCCTCTACAACACGTTTGGCGAGTCCGCCAGAGGCCAAGGCCGCATGAATCACCGTTTGGCGCCCAAATGCCTGTCCTAATTCGTCTGCCGTCAGCCAACCTATGTATTTCCCGAAGTGCGGCGTGCTCAGTTTGGACTTGCCGCGCCCCGATCCATCAGCGGCCTGAATCAGCACCTGCGCCTCTTCCCGGTCCAGCCACGTCTTGACCTTTTCATACCCGGCAACCGCGTCGCCGGACTTGCGCGCCAGGCTGAGCAGCTCGACAACGCGCCGCGCGATCTGCTGTTCAACCTTTTCCGCCAGGTCCTTCGGCACAGACACCTGCGCCTTGAACCCCCGCGCAAACAGTTTCTTGCCAACGGCCTTGTCCAGGGCGGCACGATCCGCCGCCACATAGACCCCCCGCCCGGGCAATTTCGCCGCGACATCCGGAAAAACCTGACCGTCCGGCCCCGTCACAAAGCGGATCAACCCGAATTTGGGCTGCACCTCGCCCGTGGCGATGCACTTGCGCTCGGGTCCGTCGGACCGATCCTTATGGGCGCCACCGCGACTCATACACGCCACCCGAAGCCCGAGATCAGGCCTCGACCTCCTCGTCTGCTGCGTCGCCGTCGACGTCTTCTTCCGCCTGTTCCAGCTCGGCCGGATCAACCCAACCCAGCAGGATACGCGCCGTCATGACCATATCTTGCGCCTCTTCCAGCGTTACGCCGAAAGGCTCCAATACACCGTCATCCTTGACACGCTCACCATCGACGGTCGTCCAGCCACCGGCCAGTTCCCAGTCGGCGCAAGTTGCAAAGTCTTCCAGAGTCTTCACATCGTCCCTGGCCAGCGCCTCTACCATCTGGGGTGTCAGACCTTCGAATTCAATGAGACTGTCCTCGGCCCCCAATTCACGCGCCGCATCCAGTGCCGCCTTGGCCTGTGCTTCCAGGAATTCGCGGGCGCGGGTTTGCAGTTCCTGCGCGGTACCTTCGTCAACGCCGTCAATGACCAGCAGTTCCTCGATCTCGACATAGGCAACCTCTTCGAGGTTGGTGAAGCCTTCCGAGACCAGCAGCTGAGCAAAGAATTCGTCCAGATCCAGGCTGTCCATGAACAGTTTGGTACGGGCTTCGAATTCCTTCTGGCGGCGGGCCGATTCTTCGGCTTCGGTCATGATGTCGATGTCCAGACCGGTCAGCTGGCTGGCCAGACGCACGTTCTGACCGCGGCGACCGATGGCCAGCGACAATTGTTCTTCGGGCACGACGACCTCGATCTTGCCGGCTTCTTCGTCCAGAACCACCTTGGAGACCTCGGCAGGCTGCAACGCGTTCACCAGGAAAGTCGGTTGATCTTCGTTCCACGGAATGATGTCGATCTTTTCACCCTGAAGCTCGTTCACAACGGCCTGAACACGGCTGCCGCGCATACCAACGCAGGCCCCGACAGGATCGATCGAGCCATCATAGGAAATCACAGCGATCTTGGCGCGCGAACCGGGGTCACGGGCCACGGCCTTGACCTCGATGATGCCGTCATAGATTTCCGGCACTTCCATCTTGAACAGCTCGGCCATGAATTCCGGCGCGGTGCGCGACAGGAAGATCTGGTGGCCGCGCACTTCGCGGCGCACTTCCTTGATGTACGCGCGCACCCGGTCATTCGGGCGATAGCTTTCGCGGCCGATCTTGTCATTGCGGCGCAGAACGGCCTCGGCACCGCCCAGATCGACGATGACATTGCCAAACTCTTCGCGCTTGACCGCACCGTTGATGATGGTGCCCGCGCGATCCTTGAATTCTTCGTACTGACGGTCGCGCTCGGCTTCGCGCACTTTTTGCAGGATGACCTGCTTGGCGGACTGAGCCGCAATCCGACCCATTTCAACCGGCGGAACCTCTTCGACGAAGACGTCGCCAACCTCGGGCGATTCCATGTACTGCTTGGCCTGCTCGACGGTCATCTCGGCCTGATAGTTCTCAAGCTCTTCATCCTCGACCACGGTGCGGACCCGGGTAAAGGTCGCCTTGCCTGTCTTGCGGTCGATGGACACGCGGATGTCCATCTCGGCGCCGTAGCGGCTCTTGGCGGCACGGGCGAGCGATTCCTCCATCGCTTCGACGACCAGGCCGGGGTCGATCATCTTTTCGCGGGCCACGGCCTCGGCGGTCTGCAACAGCTCCAGCTGGTTTGCTGAGGTGATTGCCATCAGTTCGTCTCCTCTTCGGACCCTTCGGTCTCAATCTCGTCGAAAGCGTTTTCGTTCAGGGCGCCGGCATCCTTGCGCTGGCGCAGCATTTCCTTGATCAGGTCATCGGTCAGGACCAGCTTGGCATCGCTCAGCCAGTCGAATTGCAGACCGATGGTGATGGTTTCATCCCCCTCGGGGATGTTGATCAGAACGTCGTCCCCTTCGATCCCGGCCAATTCACCCTTGAAGCGGCGGCGGCCGTCAATCAGTTCGGCGGTCTCGATCTTGGCCTCATACCCTTCGAAGGTCTCGAAATCCTTCAGACGGGTCAGAGGGCGGTCGATACCGGGGCTCGACACCTCGAGCGTATAGGCGTCAAGGATCGGATCCTCGACATCCAGCGTGGCGCTGACCGCGTTGGAAATTTCGGCGCAGTCATCCACTTCAATACCGCCATCGGGCTTGTCGGCCATGATCTGAAGCGTGGTCTGCTTGCCGCTCATCAGGCGGATGCGGACCAGCTCATACCCCAGATCCTCGATCACGGGCGTGATGATCTCGGCCAGTCGCCGGTCAATGGCAGCTTTTGCTATCAGGTCGTTTGTCATCTGGTACTCTACCCTGTCAGTCGGGCACAAAAAAACGGGCGCGCGGCCCGTCGTATTTTCCGGTGGAGCCTTGGACCAGAAGTCCAACGCGCCGCTGTTGAAACTGCATATACGCAGGATGGCCCGAGTCTGCAACCCCCCGAGGGATGCGCATTTGGATTTACACCATCCACCACCGTTCGGCGATACGGCCATCGTCCAGCGCACCGTTCCCGGCAACCTGTCGCGGCATCCCGACAGCATCCGATACGGCAAGGGCCATGTCGGCCTCGGACGGGTGGAACCGGACACCGCGCGTGCCTCGCATTCCGGCCCGATCCGGAAGCGCCGCGATATCGACATACCCGTCCCGCAGCGCCTCGGCCCGCACGGCGGGGTCCGGGATTACAATGACCTCGACCGCGTCAGCCCATCCGGCCTGACCATCTTTGTAATGCCCCTCGACACGGCGGCCCAGAAAATGGCGGCCATCTTCTGCCCGTTCGACACGATAGCAGCCGGTGCCGTTGGCCTTGCGCAACGGGGATACGGTTTCACCGGCGCGCGCAACAACAAAGCGGCTGTCGGCCAACAGGAAAGGCAATCCGGGATTTGCCTCGGCAAGTTCAAGCCGCAGCCGGTTGGGGGCAAGCGCCTCGGGCCTTCCGATTTCGGCCAGAACGGTCATGACATCCGCAATCTGCAAGGGTTCGCCATCGTGAAAGACCGCGTCATCACGCAGATCAAAGTTCCAGACCCGTGCGTCGGCGTCGGTTTGCCAGCCGGTCGCAAGCTCACCGCGCAACGTACCATCCGGGGCGATTTCGGTCATTGTGTCGAAAACGGCCCCACGCGCCACTTGCTCGAGGCTGTCATCGCGCGGAACGGCCAGACGCAATGTCCCGCCTTTCTTGGGCGTACCGGCAAGGGATGCTCCTGTCGCCGCCAGCAATGCGGCAGCGGCACCAGAGGCAAAGAGAGCACGGCGATCGATTCGGGTCATGCGACACCCTCCGCCACACGGTCCATGATTCGCACCAGTTCCGCGCTGATGCCCGGCTCGGACAGGGCGTGCCCCGCCTGACGAACCATCTTCAGTTCAGCATTCGGCCAGCGTTCCGCCAGGGACCACGCGGCCTGCGGCGGGCAGATCATGTCATAGCGCCCCTGCACGATATGGCCGGGGATATGCGCGATCCGGTCCATCTGTTCCAGAATCTGCCCGTCCGTTTCCAGAAACGCCTTGTTGGTGAAATAGTGATTCTCGAGCCGCGCAAAAGTGCGCGCGTATTCGCCGGGGCTTTCGCCAACCGATCCGTTGTTGTGGATCGAGGCCAGCGCGTTTTCCCAATGGGACCAGGCCCGCGCATACAGGATCTCTGTCGCGCGGTCGCCCGAAAACAGACGTTTGTTATAGGCGGCAATGGTGTCGTCCAGTTCAACCTCGGGCAGCAGCGAGGTGAATTTCTGCCATTGCTCGGGCCAGAACCGCCCGGCGCCGCCACCATAAAACCAGTCCAGTTCGGTCTGAGTCGCCAAAAACACCCCGCGCAGCACCAACCGGCTGACGCGGTCAGGATGGGTCTGGGCATAGATCAGCGCCAGAGTCGCCCCCCAGCTGCCACCAAAGGCAATCCATTCTTCGATTTCGAACAATTTGCGCAGACGTTCGATATCGGCAACCAGATGCCACGTTGTGTTGTCTTCGACCGAGGCCGTCGGGCGCGACCGGCCACATCCGCGCTGGTCAAACAGAATCACCCTGTAGGCCTGTGGATCGAAGTATCGCCTCATGGCCGGGCTGCACCCCCCACCCGGCCCCCCGTGCAGGATCACAACGGGTATGCCGTCAGGATTACCGCATTGTTCCACATAAATACGGTGCCCATCGCCCATATCGACCATCCGCTGGTCGAAAGGGTCGATCGGCGGGTACAGATATTGAACTGCGCGCTTTTGGTCCGGGTACTTGTCCATTATGGCCCTATATAGTCCTTAAGCGTAAAAGAGCACACGGAGACAGGAATGCAAGCGCATCCGAACACGGTGGACCCGTCCGAGATCGCAAAATTCGAGGCGATGGCCGCGGAATGGTGGGACCCGCACGGAAAATTCAAACCATTGCACATGCTTAACCCGTGCCGGCTGGACTATATAACGCAGCAGATCGCCGGAGAATTCGATCGCGACCTAAAGTCGCCTGTGCCGTTCGAAGGTCTGCGCCTGCTGGATATCGGCTGCGGCGGTGGGCTGCTGAGCGAACCGATGGCGCGTCTTGGGGCCGACGTTGTGGGCGCCGACGCCGCGGAACGCAATCTGCCCGTGGCGCGCATTCACGCTGAACAATCCGGGCTGAAGATCGACTATCGCCTTACCACGGCCGAGGACTTGGCCGCTGCGGGCGAGCAATTCGATGTTGTGCTGAACATGGAAGTGGTGGAACACGTGGCTGATCCCCTGTCCTATCTGACCGCCACGCGTCAGTTGCTCAAACCCGGCGGGTTGGAGATTTGTTCAACCATCAACCGCAACCCGAAGTCTTACGCCATGGCGATTTTCGGGGCCGAGGTCGTCATGCGTTGGCTGCCGCGCGGCACGCATGAATGGAACAAGTTCATCACGCCGGACGAGCTGTTCGACCTGCTGCGTCAGGCCGGGCTGGACCCGGTGGACCGCAAAGGGTTCGTGTTCAACCCGATCCTTTGGAGCTGGTCCATCTCGGATCGGGACTTGAGCGTGAATTACGTGACGGCGAGCGTGAAGCCACAGTAGGGGGTTATTCCCCCTCCAACTGCAACCGCAGATCCCGAAGCACCGGCAGGGCGCTGCGCACACGCTCCAACCCGAGCTCTCCGACCACGCGGTTGATCAGCGGGGCAATCGAGGAAATCGCCTGATCCCGCGCCCGTCGACCTGCGGGGCTGATCGCCACCATCTTGCGGCGGGCGTCGTCCCAGTCGGGGCGGATGTGGATGTACCCGGCCCATTCCAGCTTGGCCAAAGTATTGGTCATCGCGCCACGGGTCACGTGGAATGTGTTGGCCAGTTGCGCCGGGCTACGCTCGTCCCCGACGAAAACCAGATGATTCAGCACAGAGAAATGCGAAATTTCCATACCCTTGGGCAGCACCCGGCTGAGCCGGTTGCGCAACAACTGATCCGCGGTCAGGATCTCGCTGAACAGCGTGACCGCAAGGGCGTTGGTGTCTTCCGTCATTGTTCAATTCTGTCAGGGTCCAGTGAAAGACCGGGTGTGTGTCAACGACGGCACGCGGCGGCGTGCCTCTGTCACAGAACTATCATCCAAATCGAAAATGTGAATGCCCGGATCGGTACCTGCGTCGATCAGCACCTTTCCCCACGGGTCGACGACCATGCTGTGCCCATGGGTAAAACGCGTCTTTCCGCGCGTTGATGGGTGTTCCCCCGTTTGCGCGGGGGCCAAGACCCAACAGCCTGTCTCAATCGCCCGGGCCCGCAACAGCGATTCCCAATGCGCGGCGCCCGTAACAGGTGAAAACGCTGCCGGAACGGTCAGGATTCGCGCGTCTGCCTGCGCCAAAGCCGCATGCAGGTACGGAAACCGGATGTCATAACAGATGGTCAAACCCACTTTGCCAAAATCAGTTTCGGCTATGACCGCCTTTTCGCCGGGGCGGTAGTTCTTTGATTCGCGGAACGTCTCGGTCTCGGTGACCTGCACGTCGAACATATGGATCTTGTCGTAACGCGCCACGATCCGACCTTGCGGATCGATCATGAAAGACCGGTTGGCAAACCGCCCGTCAGCGTCATGAGTCTTGATCCCCAGTGACCCGATCAACACCCACACGCCCAGTCGGGCGGCCTGAGCCCGCAGGCCGGCCAAGGTGATGTCGTCTTCTTCGTGCTGAAGAACCTCGTTTTGCCGCGTCGTACTGTTTGACACGCAATTCGTGACCTCTGGCGTCAGGATAAACCGCGCGCCCTGCCCTGCCGCGTCGGCCGCCATGGCGCGCACCATGTCCAGGTTTTCGACCGGATCATCCGACGAGGTGATTTGCAGCAGCGCGGTCTTCATCAGGCGGCAAGCAGACGGTCAAGCTTGCCTTGCCGCTCCAGCTCGTAAAGGTCGTCGCAGCCGCCCACATGCTGTGTCCCGATGAAAATCTGAGGCACCGTGCGTTTGCCACCTGCACGCTGGATCATCTCGGGCTTGCGTTTGGGGTGCATCAGAATGTCAACTTCCTTGAACTCAACGCCTTTCTGCTTCAGCAGACGTTTGGCCGCGTGGCAAAAACCACAGAGCGGCGAGGTATAGATTTCTACGGGCTTCATGTTCCGGTCCCTTTGGGTTTCGTGCGATCTTGGGCGAATTAGGCATCCTTGGCAACGCGCGCCAGTGCCAACACGAAAATATGATTTGCCCCTGCGGCCTGACACGCACGTGTGCACGCCGCCAACGTCGCGCCGGATGTCATCACGTCATCCACCAGCAGGACATCGCGCCCCTTCAAATGCAGCGCCCGCCTTGGGTGGATGTCAATTGCGCCTGCCAAGGCTTCGCCCCTTTCCCCCGCGGTCTTTCCGTCCAGCACCGGGGTCCTCCGTTTGCGCACCAGCAGATCCGGCACGCAGTCCAATCCGGTTTCTTGCCCCAAGTTGCGTGCCAGCAGCGCAGACTGATTGTATCGCCGTTTCAGCAGGCGTGACCAATGCAACGGCACCGGAGCAATCACCATCCCGGGACGCAGCAGATCGCGCCCAGCCTGCGCCATCCAACGGGCAGCGGGGCGGGCCAGTTCGGTCCGGTCACCATGCTTCAAGGCCAGAACAAGTGACCGCGCCTTCCCATCATACATCAGCGCAGCGCGGCCCGCGTTCCAGGGCGGAGGGGTTTTCAGACAATCGTCGCACTCGGTCCGGAACCTGTCTGCGCTTCCGATCACGGGCACACCACAGCTTTCGCAAACCGTGCCACCGATGAACGGCGTATCCCCCCAACACGCCCCACACAGGCCGAAATCGGCTTCCGTCAGCTCTCCGCAGCCCATGCAACGCGGCGGATAGATCAATGCAAGGGCAGTTTGAATCCGCTGCGCAATGCGATACTTGCGACCTATGAAACTGCCCGAGCCCACCGCACCCTCTCTTTTCGACCGAAACGCCATTCTGCATCATCGCGCCCGCGCGAAGGACGACGCCCTGTTCTTGCACCGCGCCGCCATTGATGAGGTTCAGGATCGGCTCTCCATGGTTAACAGAACCTTTACGGCACCTGCGGTTGTGACCCCTTTCCCACAGCTTTGGGCAGACGTTTTTCCGGATGCCGCCATTGTCGCGGATGACGATGTGCTGTCGCTGCAACCCGGCGCGCATGATCTGGTAGTTCATGCGATGGCGCTGCACTGCGCCAATGACCCGGTCGGACAGTTGATCCAATGCAAAAGGGCTTTGAAACCGGATGGGTTGGTTCTTGTTGTATGCCTTGGCGGTGAGACCCTTCACGAATTGCGCGCCGCGCTGGGTCAGGCCGAAATCGAAGTCACGGGCGGGCTCAGCCCCCGCATCGCCCCCATGGCCGAACTGCGCGATCTGGGTGGGTTGCTGCAACGGGCCGGTCTGGCATTGCCAGTGGCCGATGCCGTACCGCTGACGGCAGAATACCGCGATATCTGGCACCTGATGCATGATCTGAGGGATATGGGTGAAACCAACGCATTGGCTGCCCGGTTGAAATGCCCGACCCGGCGCAGAGTCTTCGAAGCCGCACAGCGCGTCTATTCGGATCACTTTTCGACGGGAACAGGCCGCCTCGCCGCAACCTTCGAACTGATTTGCCTGACCGGTTGGTCCCCCGATGACAGCCAACCAAAGCCGCTGCGCCCGGGGTCAGCCCAAATGCGCCTGGCAGATGCCCTGCGCACGAAAGAGGGCAAACTGCCGGATTGACGCGCAACCAAATCCCTTTATCTCAGGTCGGAACACGAAAACTCAGGAATGCTCAAATGTTTGATGCCACCCGTCCCGCTCATGCCCCTGCCGACCATCCCAAGGTCAAGATGGGCCGTGTTGGCATTTTGCTGGCCAATCTGGGTACACCGGACAATTACACCTATTGGCCGATGCGTCGCTATCTGAACGAGTTTCTGTCGGATCAGCGGGTCATCGACTATCCGAAATGGAAATGGCAACCGATTCTTCAGGGGATCATCCTCAGCAAACGGCCATTCAGTTCGGGTGAAGCCTACAAATCGATCTGGAATCACGAGAAGGGCGAAAGCCCGCTGATGACGATCACCAAGGACCAGACTGCCAAGCTGCGCGACGCGATGCAGGATCGGTATGGGGATCAGGTGATGGTCGATTTCTGCATGCGCTACGGCAACCCGTCAACAAAGTCCAAAGTGCGCGAGATGGTTGCCGCGGGCTGTGACCGTATTCTGTTTTTCCCGCTTTACCCACAATACGCGGGCGCAACCACGGCCACCGCCAATGACCAGTTCTTTCGTGCACTGATGGATGAGGCCTGGCAGCCTGCCACGCGAACCGTACCGGCCTATTTCGACCAACCCGCCTATATCGACGCTCTGGCGCAATCCGTTGAACGTGCTTATGCCGCGGCGGAGACAAAACCCGATATTCTGGTCTGCTCGTATCACGGGATGCCGGAACGGTATCTGCAACAGGGTGACCCCTATCATTGCCAGTGCGCCAAGACGACACGGCTGCTGAAGGAACGGCTGGGATGGTCTGACGATCAACTGGTTTCAACGTTCCAGTCGCGATTCGGCCCCGAGGAATGGCTGAAACCCTATACAGTGGATCATGTGGCGGATTTGGCCAAACAGGGCAAAAAGAACATAGCGGTCATCGCGCCGGCTTTCTCGGCCGACTGCATCGAAACGCTGGAAGAGATCAACGAAGAGATCAAGGAAAGCTTCGAAGAAGCGGGCGGCGAAACCTTCACCTATATTCCATGTCTCAATGACGATGCGGCGCACATTGCTGCATTGGGCACAGTGATCGAAGAAAACTTGCGCGGCTGGTTGGACTGACCTGCACAGCCTTGGGAAACAAAAAAAAGGCGGTGGATTACTCCACCGCCTTTTTCATGAATTCCGTGTCGGATTAGCTTGCAGCAACAGCAGCAGCAACAACGACCAGCAGGATCAGCGGCAGCAGGATGCCCTGCGACGAACCCTGAGTTTCTTCTACAACAACAGGTGCTTCAACAACCGGCTCTTCCAGGTTACCAGCATAAGCGGTCGAAGCAGCAGCAGTCAGTGCAGCAGCGAGAACGAGTTTCTTCATATTAACCTCCAGAATTTGCGCAGTTCCAATGCCCGGAACCACACATCTAAGACTTACCTCGTGGTTTTTTCTAATCAGCATTGACGCTGGAATGCAATTGCAACTTGACCGCTAAGCGGGTTCCCACACGAAAATGTCGTCAAATTAGCAACACTTGCGTGCCGACCTTCGCCATCGAGAACAGCTCGGCAATGTCTTCGTTGAACAGACCGATACAGCCATTCGACGACCGGCGTCCGATTTTTCGCGTATCGTGCGTTCCGTGAATGCGATAGTACTTCCAACTCAGGTATAAAGCATGTGTTCCCAGCGGGTTATCCGGCCCCGGAGGGATATAGTCAGGCCATTCCGGGTTTCGCTTTTTCATGGACGGTGTCGGAGACCAGCTGGGCCCTTCAACCTTTCTGATCACGCTGGTACGCCCCCGGCGGGTCAGTTCCTCGGTCAGGGGAACCGATGAAGGGTAGAGTTTGTATATACTTTGATCATCTGACCAATAGTGCAGCGCGCGCGACACGGTATCGACCAGAATGGCACCGTTTCTGGTGTTCGAAAAGTACGGCTGCCAATCCAGCGCCCGGAAACCCGATACGTTGCGGCGCACCGAAGGCTCGGGTTCGGGTGCAGGACGCAGCGGATCACCGGGGATGTACTGCGCCAGTGCGGGGGTTGCCAGCGTCGCGGTGGCCCCAGCCAGAAAACCCCTGCGTGTGGACGTTTGAATGCGCTTTTTGACCATGACAACGGGTCCTGTGTTCAAGTGAGGTCTGAAATCCGTGACATTCTATTGCCAGAATGCTTCAGTCGCAAATCAAACCGGCAGAATCACGCAAGTTTAGGCTATTGCGCGTTTGCTCAGAGCTGTCAGGCGCGCTATGCCCTGTAATGACACAATAACCAGGTCGATCATGACGCGTATCGTTTCTTTACTCTTGATTTGCTTTGTCGCGCTGGCGGCATGTACTGACACCGGCACCACGACCATCGGTGCAGACGGTCGCCCGCTGCCCACGGTCTACAAAATTCGCGGCAACCCGGAAAAGTTGCAGTTCCGTATGGTTGATTCGGTCAATGCCCTGCGTCAGGCCCAAGGATTGCAGCCTGTCCAGCTGAACGCGCAGTTGAACGCAGCAGCGGCGACCCATTCCAAGGACATGGCCAGACAGAACCGGCCCTGGCACTTCGGGTCCGACGGCTCCTCTCCGATCGATCGGGCTGCACGGGTCGGGTATTTCGGCACGTTCCTCGGTGAAGCAATTTCCGAGACCTACGAAACCGAAACCGAAACCCTTGCCGCTTGGATGCAGGAACCCGGACCGCGCGCCGTGATCATGGACCCCAAGGCCACGCAGATGGGGTTCGCCTGGCATCAGGAAAAAGGCGGGAAAATCTGGTGGACGCTGGAAATGGGAACCGGCGGCTGACCCCGATCACCGTACACACAAAAAAGCCCCCGAAATCCGGGGGCTTTTTTTCTGATTACGCTGCTTGCATGGACTGCGCTTCGGTCAGGATCGCATAAAGCTTGACCGGATCGGGGTTCGCCCGAAGCTTGGTGCACACCGAGGTGTCCCTCAGCGTGCGTGACACAAGGGCCAGCGCCTTGAGATGATCGACGCCGGCCTCTTCCGGCGCAAAAAGTGCAAAGGCAATGTCCACGGGTTGACGGTCAACCGATCCAAAGTCGATGGGCTTTTCCAGCATGACGAATACGCCCGAAACCGAATCAAGCTCGGGCAACCGCGCGTGCGGAAGCGCAACGCCATGCCCCACGCCCGTCGGGCCAAGGCTTTCCCGTTCGAGCAGACAGTCGACGACGGCCTGAGAATCGAGGCCCAGATTGGCGGCTGCGACATCGCCGATTTCCTGAAACAACCGCTTCTTGCTGGAAGCGGCGGATAGTACACGTACTGCTTCGGGCTTCAGTATGCTCGAAAGCTCCATGATCACGCTCCATAGGCACGGCACCCGCGTCGGCGGGTGCGGCCCCGTATCCTTGCCTGTTAAGGATCAATCCAGCCGATGTTACCGTCTTCGCGACGATACACGACGTTCAATCCATCCTTGTTCTCATTTCTGAACACCAGCACCGGGGCACCGGCAAGTTCCATTTGCATCACGGCTTCACCAACGCTCAAAGATGGGATTTTTGTTTCCATCTCAGCCACAATCATGGGCTGCAGCGATTCGGGTTCATCGGCCGCGTCCGATTCATCAGAAGCGAGGATATAAGAGGACGCTCCAAAGAGTTCAACCGGCTCGGACCGATCCTTGTGGTGGTCCTTCAAACGACGCTTATAGCGCCGCAGTTGTGTTTCCATTTTGTCGCAGCATGCCTCGAACGCCGCATAAATTTCGGTTGCATGCGCCTTGGCCTGAGCGGTCAGCCCGGTGGACAGGTGCACTGTTGTTTCGCATACATATTCATGCGCTGAACGGGAAAAGACGACGTTGGCATCGGTAGGCCGCTGGGCATATTTACCCACAACCTCGCCCAATTCGGTCTGCACGTGAGTCTGAAGCGCCGCACCGATGTCGATCTGTTTTCCGCTGATTTGGTAACGCATGTGATCTCCTTCACAATTCACACCCATTCTGACGTCACGTTACGCGACGAACTTGTTTTTATCGGGTGGGGGGTCGAGACACTTTCCGCGGTTGTCTTAACTCCAGCCCTTCAACGAAGGGACAACGATCTCCAGACTGGAACCGGGTAAATGCCATGGGACAATTGAGGCAAGAGACGAGGGAAGAGTCAATCAAAACAGGTGTGTATATACGCGATTTCCGCCATGCATCCGACGCAGACCATAACAAGCCTATGAAATACGGAAGTTTTCGCCAAGATAGACACGGCGGACATTCTCGTTCTCGACGACCTCGTCTGGTGTGCCCGACATCAGAACCTGCCCGTCATGCAGGATATAGGCCCGGTCGACAATTTCCAGCGTTTCCCGCACGTTATGGTCGGTGATCAGAACACCGATCCCCCGTTTTTTTAGGTCGGCAACCAGATGCCGGATATCGCCGACGCTGATCGGGTCAACACCCGCAAATGGTTCGTCCAACAAAAGATATTTCGGGTCTGCGGCCAAACATCGCGCTATCTCAACGCGGCGGCGCTCACCGCCGGAAAGGGCAAGAGCGGGCGCGCGGCGCAGATGTTCGATCGAAAAATCCGACAACAGCTCTTCCAGCCGTTCTTTCCGCCTGTGAGCATGAGGAACCGTGATATCCAGTACCGCGGCGATATTGTCCTCGACGCTCATGCCGCGAAAGATCGACATCTCCTGCGGCAGGTAACCGATGCCCATCCGCGCACGCCGGTACATCGGCAACGTCGTAACATTCTGGCCGTCAATCGTGACTTTGCCGGCCTCTGGGAAAACAAGCCCCGCCACGGAATAAAAGGTCGTGGTCTTACCCGACCCGTTGGGTCCCAACAGGGCAACGACTTCGGACCGGTCCAGTGTCATCGAGACATCGCGGATCACCGTTTTCTTACGGTAGGATTTCCGCAGTTTCTCGATGCGCAGCCCGGAATTGCCTTCGGCCACTGACAAGTCGGGTCGCGCCATCAGTTGTTTCCCTGCTGAAGGATCGTCTTGACGCGCCCGGTCATGGTCGCTGTGCCCGTTGTCAGATTGGCGTTCATCTGATCGCCGCTGATGATGCTGGGGCCTTGCGTCAGCAGGACATTGCCTTTCATGACGATCACACCGGAATCTATCGTGTATTCCGCCCAATCGCCCTCTGCCGCATCCGGCGGGCTGACCAGAACAACATTCTCGGTGGCTTCCATCCGTTCAATCGCCGAGCGTTCCTCGTTGTAGATCACGAGAACCCGTTCAGCGGTCAGCCGCATTTCGCCCTGAATGACGACGACATTTCCGAGAAATTCGGCAGAACCGTCCTCCTGGTTGACGTTCAATATGTCGGATGTGACCTCGACCGGAAGGCTCGGGTCGGCATTTGCAGAACCAAAAGCCACCTGCGCCTCCTGCGCAGTCGCGGTTACGGCACCTGCAAACAGAGCAAGGCACAAAGGAACAAAACGAAAATCGAACACAGGTTATCTTTCTGCTTTTTCAGGCTCGTATACCAGCTTCACGCCGTCTGTAAAAACAATATGGACCGGTCCGTCCTTTTTTTCAGTCCCAAAGGTCATGCGGCCGGCGGAAAAATTGCCGATCGGCCCGGTTCCGTTCACCCGCCCCGGCGTGTCGCCCCGGATTTCGTCCAGCGACGTGTTGAGCAGGTCAGTCGTGACTTGAAGTCCGTCGGCAGTGGTAATCACCACGTCGCCGACAAAAGTTGCCGTACGCTCATCAGGGCGGATCAAACCTGAATTGGAATCCAGAAATATCGTTCCACCACTGAGAAGCCCCAGACTGCCCCGAAATTCGGATGCGTTCGGGGTTTCGTCTTCGTCGCCCTGCTTGGCTTGGATAGCTTCGATCTGGACATCTTCGCCTTTGCGGGTTGTCCCGCGATATTTCGGCTGTGTGACCACCTGTTGCGCCAACCGCTCGTCAATGTCTTTTTCGGCGAATGGCACCGTTACGTTGGTTTCGATGCTGCGGGACAGAAGGAACACTGTGGACAGCATCAGAATGGCCGCAAGCGGCAACAGAACCTTTAGGAACTGTACCATGCGGGAATACCTGTCCAATTCGGCCTCCCTCAGCCCAGACCGACGCGCAAGCAGTCGTGGATATGCAGAAGACCCAGCGCCTGCCCGGAAGCAGCCTCGTCGACCACAAACAGCGAAGTGATCTTGCGATCATTCATGATCGCCACCGCCTCTTCGGCCAATGCGTCCGGTGTTATGGTGGTCGGATTGGCGGTCATGACCTGCTCGGTCGTTTTGTCCAGCAGACCGTCCATGTGTCGCCGCAAGTCACCGTCCGTAATGATGCCCGACAAATGCCCCTGCGCATCCGTTACACCGGCCACGCCGAAACCCTTTTGGCTGATTTCGATCAGCGCGTCGCTCATCGGGGTGTTCGCCGCGACCAGAGGCAAGGCGTCGCCGGTATGCATCAGGTCACGCACCGTACTCAGCCGTGCACCCAGCTTTCCGCCGGGGTGGAAGGCGCGAAAATCCTCGGGGCGGAAGTCGCGATACTTCATCAGCGCAATGGCCAGCGCATCGCCCATGGCTAGGGTCAGCGTCGTCGAGATCGAAGGCACCATGCCGAAACCGCAGGCCTCGCCCATCGACGGTATCAGCAGATGCACATCGGCCTGTTTCATCAACGTGCTTTCTGGCTTGCTGGATAGCCCGATCAGCGGAATGCCAAAGCGGCGCGTAAAGGCAAGCAGGTTGGCCAGCTCGGGCGCTTCGCCAGAATTCGAAATCGCCAGCACCACATCGCCTTTGGAAACCATGCCCAGATCGCCATGGCTGGCCTCGGCCGGGTGCACGAAATAGGCAGGCGTTCCGGTACTGGCCAGAGTGGCGGCAATCTTGTGGCCGATATGGCCCGATTTTCCGATGCCGCTGATGATGATGCGCCCGGTGGCTTTCAGGATCAGATGCACCGCCTCTGCAAAATGCTCGTCAAGGCTGTCGGCCAGCACGTCCAGCGCGCGGGCCTCGTCGGTGACGACCTGGCGGGCGGTTCTCAGGAATGCTTCGGTGTCGGTCATGAGTGTGCAAAGATATCCGTTTCGGGCCAACCGGCGAGATCCAGCTTCGCACGCATCGGCAGGAAATCAAAACAGGCCTGCGCCATCTCGGTCCGGCCCTCGCGCGCCAGTCGCTTGTTCAACTCGTCCCGCAGGCGGTGCAGATAAAGAACGTCCGAGGCCGCATAGTCCAGCTGAGCATCCGTGAGGGTATCAGCGCCCCAGTCGCTCATCTGCTGTTGTTTCGAGATATCCACGCCAATCAGTTCCTGGCACAGGTTCTTCAACCCGTGGCGGTCGGTGTAGGTGCGCACCAGCCGGCTGGCGATCTTGGTGCAGTAAACCGGCGCGGCCAGGGCACCAAAGGTGTGATACATCGCGGCGATGTCGAACCGCCCGAAATGGAACAGCTTCAGGACATCGGGGTTTTCCAGCATGGCACTCAGGTTTGGGGCTTCGGTCTGGCCCTTGTCCACCTGGATGATATGGCTGTTTCCGTCACCGCCTGACATTTGAATCACGCACAGGCGATCGCGATGCGGGTTCAGCCCCATGGTTTCACAGTCAATGGCCACAACCGGGCCCAGATCCAGTCCATCCGGCAGATCGTTTTTGTACAAATGGTTCGCCACGCGACTATTCCTTTGTGCGATATCGCCCCCGAGATAGGCGGTTTGGTCCCCAAACTCAACGCCGTCCGAAAGTCGCGGGCCATTCGATGCCAAATCCTTGACCATATCCCCATCGGGGGGATATGGATAACCCATGTCAGACAACGCCCACCAGTCACATCCACAGATTACGGCCCGGCTGAAGCGGGCCCATGGGCACCTGGCCAAGGTCATTGCCATGCTCGAGGAGCACGCGCCCTGTTCGGACGTCGCCCAACAGTTGTTTGCAGTAGAAAAGGCCGTCACCAATGCCAAACGCGCTTTGATTCATGATCATATCGAACACTGCCTGTCCGCTGACGACGATGGCGGCGGGATCGAAGACTTCAAGGCGATTACAAAGTACCTCTGAGCCATGCTGAGCATTCTGAAACACCGCACCTACCGCCACCTGTTCGCCGCCCAGATCGTCGCCCTGACCGGAACCGGGCTGGCCACCGTGGCCCTTGGGCTGCTCGCCTTTGATCTGGCCGGGAATGCTGCGGGCCTTGTCCTTGGCACGGCACTGACGATCAAGATGGTGGCTTATGTCACCGTTGCACCGCTCGCCGCTGCTTTTGCCGAGCGTCTGGATCGTCGCAAGATGTTGGTCGTGATGGACCTGATCCGCGCAGCGGTTGCAGTGTGTCTGCCTTTCGTGACTGAAGTCTGGCAAATCTACGTGCTGATCTTCGTGCTCCAATCGGCGTCGGCGGGCTTTACGCCCGCCTTTCAGGCCACGATTCCGGACGTTCTGCCAGACGAAGCTGAATACACGCGTGCCTTGTCACTGTCACGCCTGGCCTACGATATGGAAAGCCTGCTGAGCCCGATGTTCGCCGCCGCATTGCTGCTGCTGGTCAGCTTCAACAGCCTGTTCTGGGGTACCGCGCTTGGTTTTGTCGCATCGGCATTGCTGGTTGTCTCGGTCGTGCTTCCGTCACCCAAGCCAAGCCGACCCCGCGGCATCTATGGCCGCACCACACGCGGCATACGTATCTATCTGAAAACACCCAGGTTGCGCGGACTGCTTGCGCTCAGCTGGAGTGCGGCGGCCCTGAGCTCGATGGTGATCGTGAACACCGTGGTCATCGTGCGCGCCAATCTGGGCCTGTCGGAAAGCGCGGTGGCCATTGCCCTGGCCGGGTTCGGGGGCGGATCGATGCTTGCAGCCTTTACCTTGCCCCGCCTTCTGGACCGGATCGAGGACCGTCGCGTCATGGTCGCGGGCGCCGTTTTTGCCACTGGCTCCATGGCCGTCGCCGCGATGTTGGCCGCAATTGCTCCTCTGTCGCTCGGGTTGCTGACCGCGCTGTGGGCATTCACCGGTTTCGGATATTCAACCACCCTGACACCTTCGGGCCGCCTTTTGACCCGGTCGGCCCACCCCGAGGATCGCCCCGCCGTCTTCGCCGCACAGTTTACCCTGTCGCATGGTTGCTGGCTGGTTCTTTACCCGCTGGCGGGGTGGTTGATGACCGTGTTCGGCCCGACGGTCACACTCAGCAGCATGGCGACGCTGTCCGTGGCGGGCGTCGTCGGTGCAATCGGCCTGTGGCCGCGCCTCGACCAGGAACCGATCACCCATGATCACCCCGACCTGCCGCCCGATCATCCACATCTGGCCGGGTCGGGCCCGCACGCGCATCCGATCATCATCGACGATCTGCACCCGCGCATCCCGCGCGAACCCTGAGCGGGCGCTTGGACCTGATCTCAACCCGCAATGACCACAAACCAGAGCCCCAATGGACCAGCTTGACCGTCGCATCATCGCCGCCCTGCAAGCCAACGCACGCGCCTCGACCACGCAGATTGCGACCACGCTGGGTGTTGCCCGGACAACCGTGCACGAGCGAATAAACCGGATGGAACAGCGCGGCCTGATCGAAGGATATTCCGTGCGCCTCGGGTCCACCGAAGACACGCCGAAAGTGCAAGTCATCGTCATGCTCGAAGTGCAGCAAAAGGAAACCAGCCGGATCATCAAGCGGCTCGAAGCCTACCCCGAAGTCAAACTGTGCCTGTCGATCAACGGAGAGTTCGATCTTATGCTGTCGGCGGAGGCGCCCAGGCTGGAGGATCTGGACATTCTGGTCGACGACCTGGCGAAGATCCCCGGTGTCCTGCGCACCAATACCAGCGTTGTGTTCGGGCGCAGGATAGATCGAAACTGAAGCGGCGATAACTCTCTGTAAACCGATCGTTGGCTAGCTTGGCCGGGACAGATCAGAATCCCGGACCGGCAGAATGCCAAATCAGAAGTTCCCGCTGTTACTCATGTTGGTGCATGTGCTTTTGGCGCAGGCAGGGTTTGCCATGCCAGATGCCAAAACCGGTGACCTGTGCGATCATGCCGCGCGCCGCGCCGCTTTGTCCGAAGGCGTGCCCCTGGACGTGCTCCGCGCCATCTCGCGCGTTGAAACCGGGCGCAGGCTGGACGGCCGGTTGCAGCCTTGGCCTTGGACAATCAACGTCGGCGGTCAGGGATACTGGTTCAAGTCCGAGGTCGAAGCCAAGGCCTATGCGTTCAAAATCTTCAAATCGGGCACCCGCAGCTTTGATGTCGGCTGTTTTCAGATCAATTATCGCTGGCACGGCAAAGCCTTCCGTTCGATCGACGCGATGTTCGATCCAGATGAGAACGCGACCTACGCCGCCCGGTTCCTGAATGAACTCCATGCCGAGCTTGGTTCGTGGCCCGCAGCCGCGGGGGCTTATCATTCCCGCACGACACCCCTTGCCGAAGCTTACAAAGAGCGGTTTCAAACGGTGCTGGCACAGCTCGAAGGGGCCCCCCGAACCCGGGTTGCGGGCACGTCTCGGGATCCGTTCACCGGAGCCGGACTCCCCTTGATCCCCATTCCGACGGCCTCGCCCCGCACCGGCGCGCTTGGGTCTCTGGTGCCAGCCGCAGGCGCCGCAACCGCGTTTATCGCCTTCAACTAGGAGTTTCGCGTGCCCAAGGTAAACATCCAGTCGCTGTTTTCGCCTACTGTTCTGCTGGCGATTGCGCTGATGACGGTCATCGTCATGATGATCCTGCCCATGCCAGCCTGGGTGCTGGACGTGGGGTTGGCGGCCTCCTTTGCGCTGGCCATCCTGATCTTCACCCTGACGCTGTTCATTGAACGCCCGCTGGACTTTTCGTCCTTCCCGACGATTCTGCTGGCGTCTTTGATGTTGCGCCTGTCGCTGAATGTGTCGTCGACGAAACTGATTATCGGGCAGGGGCACACCGGCCCGGATGCCGCAGGAGACGTGATCGAAGGTTTTGCCAGTTTCGTCATGGGCGGCAGCATTTTTCTTGGCCTGGTGGTGTTCGGCGTGCTGCTGATCGTGAATTTCATGGTCATCACCAAAGGCGCCGCCCGCATGGCCGAAGTCGGCGCGCGCTTTGCGTTGGACGGGATGCCCGGCAAACAACTTGCGATCGACAGCGACATGTCCGCCGGGGCAATCGATCATCAGCAGGCCAAGGAACGGCGAGAGCTGGAACAGCAGGAGACGACATTCTTCGGTTCGCTCGACGGTGCGTCGAAATTCGTGAAAGGTGACGCCGTCGCCGGGCTTCTGATCACGTTGCTGAACCTCGTCATGGGCCTGGTCATGGGCGTCGTCGTACATGGAATGCCCGTGGCCTCGGCGTTCGAAACCTATGCGATTCTGACCGTCGGCGATGGGTTGGTGTCCCAAATTCCCGCCGTCATCATTTCCATAGCGTCCGCCCTTCTGCTGGCACGGGGCGGCACGCAGGGGGCCACAGACAACGCCATCTTTTCTCAACTTGGCCGCCACCCGGCAGCATTGTCCACCGTCGCGGTGCTCATGGTTCTGTTCGCTCTGGTGCCCGGTCTCCCTTTTCTGCCGTTCATCCTCGGCGCGGCCATTCTGGGATACGCGGCTTACAATGTTCACCGAAAGCAGCATGACGCAGACGCGTCGGCAAACCTGCCCTCGACCGAAACCGAAGCGCCGACATCCCAAGCTATCGGCGACATCCTGGACCTGGATGATGTCCATCTGGAGTTCGCGCCGGATCTGGTCAGCATGGTTCTGAATCCTGGCACGGGGCTGGACGCCCGTATTGCCAATATGCGGACCTATGTGGCGTCGACCTTTGGCCTGATCCTGCCCGAAATCCGCCTGACCGACCGCGCCGACCTGCCGACCGGAACGTATGTGATCAAGGTTCAGGGCGTCGAACAGGCACGCGGTGTCTTGCATCCCGATCTCATCCTGGCGCTCGTGCAGGACGGGTTTGACCTGCTGCCGGAGGGCAATGACGTGACCGAGCCGGTCTATGGTGCTCCAGCGCGCTGGATCCTGCCGAAAGATCAGGAGGATGCCGCGCTGAGCGGTGCCACCATAGTTTCACCGCCCGAGATTCTTGCAACCCATCTGCTGGAGATCATCAAACAGAACTTCTCGCGCCTGCTGACACTGAAATCCCTCCGGCGCCTGCTGTCGGAAATGACCCGCCTGAGCGACCCGGTACGCGCCGAAGCCAACCGTAAGCTGCTGGATGAACTGATCCCCGACAAAGTTCCGATCGACACGTTGCACGCTGTTCTGCGCCTGTTGCTCGACGAACGTGTGTCGATCCGGAACATGGCGCTGATCCTTGAAAGTGTCGCCGAGGCGCGGCTGACCACAACCCAGCCCGAAGGCATCTGTGAACTTGTGCGTCAGCGTCTTGGCTTTCAGTTGGTCGCGGACATAAAGCGCGAGGATGGTTCGATCCCTCTGATCCAGTTGGCCCCGGAATGGGAGGACACATTCGCCTCTTACCAGATTGACGCCCCAATTACCGGCATAGATGTCGCGCTGCCCCCGAACGCGTTCAACAAACTGGCCGACGGAGTCGTGAGCACCATCGCCAAATCCGCTGACAACGGTCTGTTTCCAGCCGTCGTGACCTCGACCCGGCGTCGTCGGTTGCTGCGCACCGTCATGCAAGCACGCGGCGTGTCCAACCCGGTTTTGTCCTTCGAAGAAATCGGGCTGGAAGCCAAACCTGCCTTGGTCGGAACTGTTGCAGCGTGATTGCCCTGCCGCCAGAGATGCTGTCGCAGCTGGCCGAAGCAATCTGGCAGGCCTTTGTCGTGTTTCTGCGCGTCTCCGCTCTTGTTTCGCTGCTTCCAGCTTTCGGTGAGCGCAGTATTCCGACACGGGTAAAGCTTGGTGCTTCCGTTGCTTTCACGCTGATCATACTGCCCGCTGCGCCCCCCGTCAGAATAGATCCCAGCCTTTGGGCGACAGTGCGGCTGGTCGGCACCGAAGTTCTGATCGGGCTTGTCCTGGGGATAGGCCTGCGCCTGTTCGTTCTCGCGCTGCAAACCGCGGGGTCTATTGCGGCTCAGTCCACGTCATTGTCGCAACTGCTGGGTGGCGCGGCGGCTGATCCGGTCCCAGCCATGGGATACCTGCTGACCCTGGCAGGGCTGACACTTGCCGTAATCATGGACCTGCACATCCGGGCCGCGCAGTTCCTGATCCAGAGTTATGCCCTGTTCCCAATAGGGCTGGCACCTGATGCTGCGGATGCGTCGCGCTGGGGATTGCATCAGGTCGCCAACAGCTTTGGGCTGGCTTTTGCACTGGCAACACCGTTCGTCATCGCCTCTTTGATCTACAACCTGGCACTTGGGGTCATCAACCGGGCAATGCCCCAGCTGATGGTGGCCTTCGTTGGTGCTCCTGCAATCACCTTCGCCGGGCTGTTTCTGCTGTTTGCCGGCACACCGCTGATCCTGTCCGTGTGGGCTGACGCGCTGATCACCTTCTTCACCAACCCGATGGGAGTGCAAAGATGAGCGCAGGTGATGACGACAGCGACAAGTCATACGAGCCGACACCGCAAAAGCTGCTGAAGGCGCGCGAGAAGGGTGAGGTTCCAAAATCCAACGACTTGTCGGTCGTGGCGGCATATACCGGGTTTCTGACCGCCCTGCTCACAGTCGGTCAATACAGCGTCGAGCATATGGGCACCGGGTTCATGGTTCTGATCGATCAGTCCGACGCATTTGCACGGCTTCTGACGGATGGGCCATCGCATGCTCCGGTTGCGGGGGTTTTGAAAAGTGCCCTGCTGCCTGTTGCTTTGCTGTTCTGCCTTCCTGCCGCGGCTGTTCTGCTGAACTTGATCGCCCAGCGCGCGCTGATCTTTGCCCCAAGCAAATTGAAACCAAAGCTATCGCGTATCTCTCTGGTTTCGAACGCAAAGAACAAATTCGGGCGGGGTGGCCTGTTCGAGTTTGCCAAAAGCACCACCAAACTGTTGATCTACAGCACCTGCCTTGCGCTTTTTCTGAAAGCCAATCTAACCGAGATTCTGTCTTCTAGCGCGGCGGCGGCAAAGTCATCCATTCTGCTCATGATGAACCTGCTGTTTCGCTTTCTGTTCATCGTGATCGCAATCGCACTGGCCATCGGGGTTGTCGACTTCCTTTGGCAATATGCCGAACACATGCGCAAGAACCGTATGTCGCGCAAGGAGATCATGGATGAAACCAAGGATGCCGAGGGCGACCCACATGTCAAACAACACCGGCGCCAGCGCGCACAGGAAATCGCAACCAACCAAATGTTGGCAGATGTTCCAGGCGCGGATGTCGTGATCGTAAACCCCACCCATTATGCTGTGGCGCTTAAATGGACACGGGTTGCGGGCAGCGCCCCGGTTTGCGTTGCCAAAGGGGTGGACGAAATCGCCGCCACCATCCGATCCGCCGCAGGAGAAGCAGGCGTTCCGATCCATTCAGACCCTCCCACAGCTCGCGCCCTTCACGCGACCGTGGAAATAGGTCAGGAGATCGCCGAAGAGCACTATCGTCCTGTTGCCGCCGCGATCCGGTTTGCCGAAGCGATGCGAAAACGCGCGAAGGAGCAAGTTCGATGACTCATACGCAATTACCCGATCTGGAAAAAGTGACCAACGCAGCGTTTCAGAAGCAATTTCAAGCGCTGCGACCGATCCTGGAGGCCGAGGCACGGATCAAGCAGCAACTTGCCAGATTGGACGGTCAACTCCGTCAGGCGCGCCAAGACAGCACCAAGGTCGAAGGTTATCAGGTTTCAGGGACCGACGTACTCTGGAATTGTTGGGAGTCCGCGACGCGGAGACAATTGAACCTGCAACTGGCACGAACGCGCGCGCAGAAACTGGCCGGAATGGAAGCTTTACGTACTGCCTTTGGGCGAAAACAAGCGGTGGAAAAATTGCGAAAGAAAGTTCAGCAGGCAAACCGAAAAGCAAATGCCAAAAAGCACTTCGGGCCATAGCTTGACCGACCCGGAGTATCGGGCCGGTCAGTGTCAGCTGTCTTGTCGGTTTACACTCAGGATCAGCACTTTGGACACGTCGTCGCCAAATTCTTTGCGCGCCACTTCCAGCAAGGAATTCCGCAATACATCCAAGTTCCCGGATTCTGTAAAAGCCCCGTCAAAGCCGCCCGTGTTTGCATGGTCAAAAAGAACCTGAAGAAAGCCATCCCTGAGTTTAGGCTCGATTGCATAAAAGGTTTCTGTAATGTCCGGGTTCGCCTCAAGGCTCAGCGACAGCGTTACCATGGCTTCGATCTGGTCGTCTTTTACAACGGGGACGACGAATTGCTTGGTCATTTTCAGATAACCAAAGCTTTCCCCCTCGCCTTTTTCCTTTGATTTCCCGGTTTTTTTGCCGGCCGACTTATCCTCTTTGACTGCTTCTTTTTCGGCAACGGCAGTTTCAGGTTTTTTTGCAGGTGCAAGAACCAGACCCGCGCCAATACCCGCGCCGAGTCCAACAATCAGAAAAATCACGGGAATCAATTTCGCGACCACGATCTCACCTCAGAACGGCAAAAGGGAATCAAGAACTTGCTGACCATAGCGGGGTTGCTGGACATCCGTTATCTGCCCTCTGCCGCCATATGACACGCGCGCTGACGCGATTTTGTCATAGGTTATTTCGTTTTGCCGCGAGATGTCCTGCGGGCGGACATATCCCGTCACAAGAAGCTCTCGCAGTTCGAAGTTGACCCGCAACTCTTGCGATCCCGATATTGAAAGAACTCCGTTCGGCAACACATCCAGCACTGTTGCGGCAACACGCAGAGTCAGTTTTTCGTTTCTCCTGACGGATCCCCGGCCAGAGCTCGAGGAATCCGCTTCAATCGAAACGGCTTCATCCAACGACGCGCCCTGGGGCAGGTTCTTTTGCACGCGCTGAGGTAGGCCGAAGAGGCTGGGGACTTCGAGGGTCTCGGACCCAGATCTGGATCGTCTGGTATTGTTCGAAATTTCTGCCTTCTCGTCCAGCTCGATGACGACGGTCAGGATGTCGCCTTTCTTGATCGCCCGCTGATCGCCCAGCAACGAATGCTGCCCGCCGCTCCACAAAGAGGACCGGTCGACGTTTCGCTGGGGTTGGGTGTACAATGGCAAACCCGGCCACAACATTGCAACCTGTTCCGGGGAATCCTCGTTGGGTGTGAAACTTGGCGGTTTGCCCAAATGATCCATTCGACCACATGCGGACAAGACAAAAGCCGTCAGGACAAGGGTTTTTGGCAATCCGTGCATCACTGTACCTCGATTTGACCGTCCGGACGGATTCGGCCTGTTACGGTTGTTCGGGATGAAAGGTTCATGACCCGAATGCGATCCCCCGCCGCGCCGCGCCCCAAGGCCCGGCCCTCTGTGGTGATCGACAAGGGTTGGCTGCTGAACACCAGCACGACCAGATCGTTTCGATCCACGATGGCAGGTGGCCCGACATCAGAGCCGCGAATTGGCCGACCAGGGTAGAGCGCCACCCGGGCCTCTTGTCCGATCAGAAGATCAGGGTCTGAAATTGCATCGGCAACATCTGTTGGCTTCAACTCGAGATCGGCCGCAGAAATGACTTCCTTGGCCCGGATCGTGCTTGTCGGCACCACAATGTCAGCCTGGGCGGCAATTGGCGCCACAAGCACCAGAGAAAGAACCAGATGTCGCATCACCGTACCTGCGTTGTCGCGCTCATCATCTGGTCCACCGCCGTGATGACTTTGGCATTCATCTCATAGCCGCGTTGCGCTTCGATCAGCTCGGTAACTTCGCGAACGGCGTCAACCGAACTGTCTTCCAGATAACCCTGCCGCAAAGTTCCCAGACCGTCTTCGCCCGGCGTACCCAGAACCGGAGCACCCGAAGCTTCGGTTTCCTTGAACAGATTGCCTCCGACGGCTTCCAGGCCTTTGGCGTTCGAAAAACTGGCCAGCGTAAACTCCCCAAGCAACTGACCTTCGGGGGAATCGTCAAAATATGCATAGACCTCGCCCGACGCGTTGATCGAAACAGAACGCGCATCGTCGGGGATGGTGATTTCCGGCGAAACCGCAAACCCGTCAGAGGTGACGATCAGACCTTCTGCCGACCGCTTCAAACTGCCGTCGCGCGTATACGCGGCCTGACCGCTGGGCAAGGTCACCTCCAGATATCCGCGACCTTCGATTGCAACATCCAGATCGCTCCCGGTGGCCGACAAGGCCCCTTGTTCCAATTGAACTGTCACCGCGGCCGGTCGCACACCCAGACCCAGTTGAATACCCGTGGGCAGAACCGTTCCGTCCGACGCGTTCACGGTGCCGGCCCGCGCCATCTGCTGATAATGCAGGTCGGCGAATTGGGCCCGTCGGGCGTTGTAGCCGGTGGTGTTCATATTCGCGAGGTTGTTCGAGATCGTCTCGACCCGCATCTGTTGCGCTGTCATCCCGGTGGCGGCAATTTTAAGGGCCCGCATGTCTAACTCTCCTCATCCAAATCAGCGCATCAGCGCCTTGAGTGCTCCACGTACGCGCTCATCTTCACTCTCAAGAAAGCTTTGCCCCAGCTCATAGGCGCGCTGGATTTCCACCAAACGGGTCACTTGCTGAATCGCGTTCACGTTTGACCCTTCGAGAAAGCGATGCAAAACCACCGGCTCGTCGACCGGCTCAATCGCACCGTCGGTGCGGAAACGAGTGTTTCCTTCGCGTACAAGTTCGTTCGTGTCGGCAACGTTGAAAACGCCCAGCTGCCCCAGAAGTTGACCATCGACACTCAGCGTTCCGTCGCTGCCGACATCGATTGACGCGGCATCAGGCGGGATGAACACAGGCGCGCCATTGGCATCGAGCACGCGCGCACCATCCATTGAAACCAGATCGCCATCGGCATTGGGAGAAAAGCTGCCAGCCCGCGTCAGCCGGTTGCCGTTCTCGGTTTCGACCATGAAGAACCCGTCGCCCTCGATGGCAAAATCAAATTGCCCGCCGGTTTGCGTCAGCACGCCTTGTCGCATTGACGTATTTCGCGCCTCGGCCCGGCTCATGGAGAGGGAGAGGCTGTTCGGCATATCTCGAATGTATTCCGAGAACACCAGCCCCTGCTGGCGATAGCCGGTCGTGTTGGCATTTGCGATGTTATTCGCCACCAGGCGCATTTCATTCATCAGCCCGGACTGGCGGGACAGGGTGACATAGGCGGTGTCCATCAGCGACCTCCTGCGATCAATGGAACAAGCGTACCGGTGAAAAACGTAACAAGGGTCTGAGTCATGAACCCCATCGAGACCCAGAACACGACGACGATGGCGATCAGTTTGGGAACAAAGGTCAGCGTCATTTCCTGTATCGACGTCAGGGCCTGAAACAGACCAACGATCAGGCCTGACACCAGAGCAACTGCCAGAATCGGGACCGATGTGATGACGGCGATCCAGAGAGCCTGACGCACGATGTCATAGAAAAGACCTTCGCTCAGCATGGTATCAGACCGGCATCCGAAGGATTTCCTGATAGGCCTCTACCACCTTGTTGCGAACGATCACAGCTGTCTCGACGGCCAGTTCGGTCTGTGCCAGCGCCTGCACCAGCGCGTGCGGGTCGGCTTGCCCGACAATCGCGGTCTGCGACATCTGCTCGCTGTGTTTCAACGTGGATGCAAAGTCCTGAAAACTTGCCTTCAGCCCCTGCACCATGCCCGAGTGACCTGGGTCGGCCTGGGTTGCAGGACGGGCGCCGGCATAATTCTGCGCGGCGGTCAAGGATCGGATGTCCATTCTGGCTGTCCTTTATTTTCTGAGCAGTTCCATCAATGACGACGACATTTGCCGTGTTTGATCGAACATCTTGAGGTTGGCTTCGTAGCTCCGCTGCGCCTCACGCGCGTCGGCTATTTCGATCATCAGATCGACATTCGATCCCAGATAGTGACCACTGGCATCTGCCATCGGGTGGCCGGGGTCGAAAATTCGTGTCAGGTCGCGTCGATCAAGCTTTACGCGGCCAGCTTGCACCACGTTCTGACCATCTTTTTCTATGGTCTCAAACGGCACCGTCTTGCGCCGGTACCCGGGCGTATCTGCATTCGATATGTTTTCGGACAAGTGGCGCAGACGGGCTGCCTGCGCACGCAGGGCGCTGGCGGATGCCGCAAGTGAGTGGGAAAAATCGCTCATCCTCGGCCTCCTTATCCACGCCCCAGACTGGTGCGAAGGATGTTCATCGAGGATTTGTAGATCGCCAACGCGCGGTCGTGCTGTCGTTTGACCTCGACCGATTTCAGCATCTCTTCTTCAAGCGATACGCCGTTGCCATTTGGATCACCCGACGGAGCGGCCTGGTGCTCTGCCCAGGGCTGTGCACCCGTACCGCCGTGCAGATGACCCCGCCGCGTGGCCATCATGGTCACTTCGCGTCCCGAGGTTTCAAGTGCTGTATGGAAGGGCTCGATATCGCGCGGCTGGTAGCCCGGCGTATCCGCATTGGCCATGTTGCGCGCAATCACCGCCTGCCGTTGCCCGGCATGGGTTGCCATTGCGTACGCGGTCTTAAGGACGTTCAAGTCATAGAACATCGGGGCTTCTCCCTCGATCAATTTCAATCAAGGCTTAACCCCGATTCCTTTAGAAACCGTTTTCAGAACCCAATTGGAGAACCCAAGATGTCCGATCTCGACCCGATGCTTCTGAAACATGAATTCGATCGGATGACTTCGATCCGCCACGTGGGCCTGGTCAGTAGCGTCGCACAAGGGTTGATCGAGATCAGTGGCCTCAACGAACATGCGCGAATCGGAGACTTGCTTATATTGCGGCGGCGCACGGGCCCCGATCTGGCCGGCGAAGTGCTGCATGTCGGTGCAGACCATATCCACATGATTCCGGGTTCCGCCCCGGACGGTGTCAGCCTCGGGGACCGTGTGTATCTTGATCCCTCGCCGGGTTTCGCGCCCGCATTGTACTGGCTTGGGCGCGTCATTGATCCGTTTGGCAAACCGCTGGACGGAAAACCCCTGCTGAACGGGCCGCAGGATCGCGACATCATGCAAGCCCCCCCGCCTGCGGTGGCGCGCAAGCCATTGGGAAAGCGGATGGCCACCGGACTATCGGTTCTCAACACCATGCTGCCGATTGTACGCGGTCAACGCGTTGGGTTGTTTGCTGGATCGGGTGTGGGGAAATCGACGCTGCTGTCGACGCTGGCGCGCTTCATGCAGGCTGACGTGGTTGTGGTGGCTCTTGTCGGCGAACGTGGGCGTGAAGTGAACGAGTTTGTTGCCCGCGCCATAGGCCCGGAAGCCATGAAGCGCACTATCGTGGTCGCTGCGACGTCCGACCAGTCTGCATTGGCGCGCAGACGGTGCGCGTGGTCGGCCATGTCGGCGGCCGAGTTCCTGCGGGATCTGGGGCTGAACGTTCTGTTTCTGGCCGATTCGGTAACCCGTTTCGCGGAAGCGCACCGTGAAATCGCCGTTGCCATGGGCGAAGCCCCGTCACTCCGAGGGTATCCGCCCTCTGTCACCCCCCTGATAGCCAACCTGTGTGAACGCGCAGGCCCCGGCACGCAGGAGCAGGGTGATATCACCGCCGTGTTCAGCGTCCTGGTTGCGGGGTCCGACATGGATGAACCCATCGCTGACATTCTGCGCGGTGTGTTGGACGGGCATATCGTGCTCAGCCGCGAGATTGCAGAACGCGGGCGCTTCCCGGCCATCGACCTCAGCAAATCCGTATCCCGCAGCCTTCCAGAGGCCGCGTCAGAGGCCGAGAACCAGATGATCAACGAAACCCGCAAACTTGTCGGCAGCTACGAACAATCTGAAGTCATGATAAAGGCCGGGCTGTATTCAGAAGGATCAGATCCGCTCTTGGATCAGGCCGTGCGCGTTCATGAGGAGTTGGACGCGTTTTTCGGCAAACCCGATTCCGAAGGAATTGAAAACAGCTTTAACCGCTTGTCCCTGATTCTGCGCCGTGCCTCGGCCGGCCTGCCGCGCTAGTGAACTCGGAACAGTTTTAAGTATTAAGGCCGCCTTAAGACCTGCACTGCTATTCCAATAGTCGGGTGATAAAAAGGTGGTGGAGATGGGTGCGCAAACCAATGCGGCGCCAATCATCATCAAGAAGAAGCGTGTATCGGGTGGCGATGGCCATCACGGTGGCGCGTGGAAAGTCGCGTATGCCGACTTTGTGACGGCCATGATGGCCTTCTTCATGTTGATGTGGCTGCTGAACGCAACAACGGAACAGCAACGAAAAGGGTTGGCGGATTTTTTCGCACCGACAATCCCGCTAAGCCCGGAATCCGGCGGCGGGGACGGGGCGTTTGGCGGCGACAGCATGCTGTCTGAAGAAGTGCTGCTGCGAGACGGTCAGGGTGCCACGACCACACATCCGACCGAATCGCATCAGGCCCGTGGTTCGATCGGAGTGAAAGCCGTGGGCGGCGGCAAAGGGGCCAAGGAAGATTTCTCTACGTTGGAGGCGCAACTGCTGGGGCGCACGGGTGAAAGCGAGGTCTCGGACAAACTGCTCAAGCATATCGTCACACGGGTCACCGATGAAGGATTGGTGGTGGAACTGTTCGACACCGACGATCAGGCATTGTTCGAATCGGGTTCTGACAAGCCAACCAGCTTTCTGCGGTCCCTGGCCCTGATCATCGCCCGAGCCTCGGATCTTGTCGTCAATTCGATCGCCGTCGAAGGGCATGTCAGCGCGTCTCCGGTCGTACAGGCGCGCAACACAGCCTGGGAGTTGTCCACGGCAAGGGCCCAAAAATTGCGTCAATTGCTACAGGACAAGGGCGTTGCGGCACAAAGGATGGATCGTGTGACGGGCCATGCAGACCGAGAATTGTTCGCCGACAATCCCATGGCTGCGCGGAACAACAGGATCGAAGTGATCTTTCTGCGCCAGCCCTAAATGATAGAGCGTATTTTACATGTTAGCGCGCTGTTAAGGGGCAGCGCGTTACCTGTTGCATCAAAGACGGACGCAACAGAAGGGCGCACCCATGACCATTTCCTCTTCGCTCAATGCCGGTGTGGCGGCGCTGAAAGCCAATGCCAACAGGTTGGCGACGATTTCCGACAACATCGCGAATTCTTCAACCTACGGGTATAAACGGGTCGAGACGGATTTTCATTCAATGGTCACGTCGGGCCAGGGTGGCAGCTATTCGGCAGGCGGCGTGCGGACGACAAGCCAGCGCATGATTGATCAACGCGGGCCCCTGGTGACGACCAGCAACTCAACCGATCTGGCAGTTCGCGGGCGCGGCATGCTGCCTGTGCGCCCCAGTTCGCAGATCGGGAATAGTTCGAACGAGATGCTGCTGACAACAACCGGGTCGTTCCGAACCAACGAAGAAGGGTATTTGGTTACCGAATCCGGCCTTGTTCTTCTGGGGTGGCCCGCGGCACCTGATGGCACTATTCCACCGGTTTCGCGAGATACTCCCGCCGCGCTTGAACCCATTCAGCTGAGCGTGAACCAGCTGTCGGGTTCACCAACCACAGAAATGAAACTGCGTATGAACCTTCCGGCCACGGCGACAAATGCGGGCGCGCCGGGCGACATTCAACCTTTGTCGGTTGAGTATTTCGATAATCTCGGCAAGTCTGAAAGCGTCGATATCCAGCTGATCCCAACGGTTCCCGCAACCGGCAGCAGCAACGAATGGACTATGGTCTTGCGTGACTCGGCGTCGGGTGGCGCGGTCATCGGTGAATACACGCTGACATTCACCGACAACCGAACGGCAGGCGGCACTCTGGCCAGCGTCACACCTGTTTCTGGCGGAGCTTATGATCCAGCAACGGGCAGTGTCATGGTCAACGTCGCCGGCGGAGCGATGGAGGTCAATATCGGCCTGATCGGGGATGCAGACGGGATAACCCAATTGTCCGACACGTTCGCGCCTGTTTCGATCACACGTGACGGTTCTGCCGTGGGAACAATGACCAGCGTTCAGGTCGATGAGAGAGGATATGTCTACGCGTTCTACGACACCGGCGTCAGTCGCCGGATGTACCAGATTCCGTTGGCAGATGTCCCCAATCCCAACGGTTTAACCGCGTTGGACAGCCAGACTTACGCGCCTTCCCGTGAAAGCGGTACGTTCTTTCTTTGGAATGCCGGCGAAGGCCCGACCGGGGATCTTGTTTCTTTCGCGCGTGAGGAATCCACCACGGATGTAGCGACCGAGCTGACCTCATTGATTCAGACGCAACGTGCTTACTCCTCCAGCGCCACGGTGATCCAGACGGTGGACGAGATGTTGCAGGAAACGACAAACCTGAAACGTTAATCCAGCTCTGACCCAAAGAAAGGAGCGGCCTCATGAACATGTCGACAGCACTCAATAACGCATTGGGCGGGCTGACTGCGGCCAGTCGCGGGGCCGCTGTGGTGTCCGGAAACATCGCGAATGCGCTGACCCCCGGCTATGCGCGCCGGTCCCTGGAACTTGCAACAAGCCCAATATCCGGAAATGGCGTACGCACCGTTGGCGTGATCCGGCATCAGGATCCGGTTTTGACCGCCAACAGACGTTCGTCTGATGCCGAACTCGCCTTTCGGTCGGACGTTTCAGATTTTCACGCACGGTTCGAACAACTGGTGGGGTCTCCTGATGACGGCCCTTCGCTGTCTACCCGTCTGTCCTCGTTGGAAAACGCCTTTATCACGGCGGCCAGTTTGCCTGACTCGATCGAACGGCTGGATCAGGTTGCGCGCTCGGCCCGCGATCTGACCAACGAGCTGAACGCGGCGTCCGAAGGCGTACGCCAGGCACGCTCGGATGCTGATCGAAAAATTGGCGCCCAGATCAACACTCTGAATCAGACTCTGAAAGATATCGAAGACCTGAACGCCAAGATTCCCGCCATTCAAAACTCTGGCGGTGACATCGGTGCCCTGCTGGATCAGCGGCATGTCCTGATCGACCAGGTCAATACCTTGATCCCGGTCAATGTCGTGCCGCGCGCCAATGATCAGGTATCCCTGTACTCGGAGGGCGGGCTGATCCTGCTGGAAGGCACGGCCTCGGAGTTCACTTTTTCCACGACCGGCGAAACAAAGCCTCACATGACTGTGGCAAATGGTCTGTTGTCCGGTCTGGAGATGAACGGCAACCCGGTACGGACAAGTGGAGACAACGCTCAAATACGCGGCGGGGCACTGATGGCGCAGTTCACCATCCGCGACGACTTGGCAGTCGAGGCGCAGGTTCAGCTCGACACGGTTGCAAGGGACCTGATTGAACGATTTGAAACGCCCGGTTTGGATTCGTCGGCTATTGCGACAGATCCTGGTCTGTTCACCGACGACGGCAACCGATTTGATCCTGCATCTGTTGTCGGGCTTGCTTCACGGATTTCACTCAATTCAACCGTGGACCCTGACGATGGCGGGGACAGTTGGAAACTGCGCGCGGGTCTGGGTGCCGCAACTCCGGGTGACCCCGGGCAGGCTGCTCAATTGCGCGCGTTCGGGAACATATTGAACGACGCACGTCCGGTACCCGGCGGGCTGTTCGGCACGGGAAACATGCGCGCTGCCGAGTTGACCGAGGCCCTGTTGTCGAAAGCGGGCGCACACGCCCATGCCGCAGATCAACGCAAGGCTTTTGCAAACAGCTTCCAGCGGCAAATGGCGCAGATCGAGGCCGCGCAGGGAGTAGATACCGATCAGGAACTACAGCGGCTCATGCAGGTCGAACAGACATATGCCGCAAACGCTCGTGTCATCTCGGTTGTTGACGAGCTTATGGAAACTGTTCTGAGGTTGTGACCATGAATATCACTTCTATCGGCGATTTGGCGCGAGGAATGACCTTGCGAACCCGCGCAACAGATATCAAAACCCAGATCGAAACCCTGTCTTATGAAATGTCCACCGGGCGGGTACAGGACGTGTCGGGGCGGCTTGGCGGGGATTATTCGCACATTCTGGATCTCGACCGCAGCCTCGCCAGACTCGACGCCTTTGGCATCGCAACGTCCGAAGCGGCCCTGTTCACCGATACCATGCAACTGAGCCTGAAAACCTTCGGAGATTCGGTCGGAGACATGACCGCGTCTTTGCTGGCTTACGGAACCGCCAATCAGCCCGTCAATCATGAACAAGCGTCCCAGCAGGCGAAGAATGAGCTGGACACGATGATCTCGGCACTGAACACGCGCGTAGGAGGGCGCAGCCTGTTTTCCGGTGCCGCCACCGATGTGTCGCCCCTGCAATCTTCGAACGATCTTTTGACGGCGCTGAAATCGCAGTTGACGGGGCTTGCCACGGTCGCTGATATCAGGCTGGCGGCAGAAAACTGGTTCAATGACCCAGCCGGTTTCGACGCCGTGATTTATCAGGGGTCAAACAGCACCCTGTCTCCGATGCAGATTTCGGAAAACGAAAGCGTCACGCTGCCGATCACGGCAACGGACCCGGCGTTCAAGGCCGCACTCAGGGATGTCGCCGTTGCGGCGCTGGCCACCGACAGCGCATTGGCACTTTCGCCCGATCAACGCACCGCTTTGTTCACGAAGTTAGGGGTCGAACTGGCCAACGCACAGGATGCCACCGTCAAACTCCGGGCAAAGGTCGGGGCGGCCGAAGCCCGCATCGAAGAGGCGGCAACACGCAATTCGTCGGCCCGAACCAGCCTGGAATTCAGCCGAAACGAACTGATCGCGGCCGATCCTTATGAGACGGCAGCGAAACTGCAAACGGTGCAATTTCAGCTGGAAAGCCTGTATTCCTTAACCGTTCGCAATGCGAACCTGTCGCTGGTGAACTTTCTGAGATGAGGGCGCTGATATTTCTCCTGATTTTCCTTCCCGGCATGGCTTGGGCTGGGACAATCCGTCTCAAGGACCTCGTGGATTTTGACGGTGTAAGGGGCAACGATCTGGTGGGTTACGGCCTGGTGGTCGGCTTGAACGGAACCGGCGATGGGTTACGCAACGCGCCTTTCACCGAAGAAATCATGTCCAATATCCTCGAACGTCTTGGCGTCAACGTCACAGGTGAGGATTTCCGGCCCAAAAACGTGGCAGCGGTATTGGTCACGGCCAGCCTGCCGCCTTTTGCACGGGTGGGGGGTCAAATCGATGTAACGGTTTCAGCCATAGGCGATTCAAGCAGCCTGTTGGGTGGAACATTGATCATGACCCCGCTTAACGCTGCCGATGGCCAAATCTATGCGGTCGCGCAGGGCACAATCCTTGCAGGTGGCGTGTCGGCTGAAGGAGAGGCAGCCTCGGTCGTGCGAGGGGTGCCTACTTCGGGCGTGATCCCATCCGGTGCAAGGGTCGAGCGTGAAATTGACTTCGATTTGTCAACTCTCACTCAGATGCGCCTTGCACTCAGAGAGCCCGATTTCACCACAGCCGCGCGCATCGAAACCGCGATAAACACCGAGTTCAACAGAGCCGTGGCAATCATGCGGGATTCCGGCACGGTTGAGATCAACGTCGCGGCGACGCAGGCGCTTTCGACAGCCCACGCCATAGGGCGTATCGAAAACATTCTGGTCGAACCTGAATCGAAAGCGCGCGTTGTTGTCGATCAGCGCTCTGGCACCATTGTCATGGGGCAGGAGGTCCGAATTTCGCGTGTTGCAGTGTCTCAAGGCAACCTGACTCTGACGGTTCAGGAAGCACCGATTGCGGTGCAGCCCAACCCATTCGCCAGAGGTGAAACAGTGATCGTGCCACGTACAATCGCAGGGATCGAGGAAGAAGAGGGAACCGGCCTCGCCGAAATCCCCGAGGCCACCACGTTGTCCGAGGTTGTCGCAGGTCTGAACGCGCTTGGGGTCTCGCCTCAGGACATGATCGACATTCTGAAAACGATCAAGGCAGCAGGCGCGCTGCATGCGGAATTCATCGTCAGGTGAAGGGCACCGCCAACTGGATGGGCGTGCTGCTGGCACGCCCGCCAAAGCTTGTATCTATTTCGATTTCCAACTGTCCAGCCAGCGTCGAAATCTGTTGTGTCGCTCTTCTATGGCGTCACCGGCCGCATATAGGCCGTCTTCCACGTTTTCGATCATCGGATCAATCCGTGCTTGCCGGAACCTGCGCCAACGCACCCATATCGCCCAGACGAACGCCGCAAAGATCGTCAGGAAGATGATATTGAACCAGGGAATGATCCGAACATCCGGCCCTTCAACGTCTTTGATGAAAATGGCGTTGGGAAAGATCGACATGAATTCGTTGCGCCACCCGTAGTGGGTTACGACCACCCATTTCGGGTTTTCCTTGGTGGATTTCGCATCATTGGCCTCGGTATACAGGTTCGCCGTGTCGAACTTGAAATACGGGGGCCATCCCCAGCCGGTATCCTCATTTCGGTACACGATGGGTTTTCCGTTGGCCCGCACCGCCTGAATGAACTGCACATCCCGGTTGGACAGGCTGGTGGATTGATCTTCCGGCTCTGACCAAAAGATCCGGGTCCAGTCATTCAGATCCTGCCGTTCTTCATAGGTGTTGACGATGCGCACAATGTCATGCTGGGGCAGAGAATATTGCAGGATCACGGCAATCGCACCCCAGAAGATGATAATGAACGCCCATTTCACATAGGCCATGCCTAAACCCTCACATGTAATTCACGATGTAGATCAGCGCGCCAATCGCCACCCACGGCACGATATAGACACCTAGGATCAGTTTACGCCGAAACGAGTTGTCATACACATGCAATCCGCGTTCGACAAAGGCTTCTTTGTTGCCCGTCTTGCCCTTTTCGTCCCACCAGTTCTCCAGTTTGCGCCGGCGTATGCCGCGCGAATAGAAAGACAGCCCGACATAGGCAATCGTCTGGATCACCAGCAAGATCAGCAAAAGGCGCAACAATCCAATCATTTCAACCTTTCCTCACCGAACCCCACGGACCGACCCGGGCAATTATGTCATCGCTGACGCGATCGTCGCCGCTCATATCCGGCTCATGTCCGAACAGGGCGGCGCGGGCACCTTGCTTGTCCACCTGATATTCGCGCGCAAGGAAGTCGGCCACATAGGCCTTCTTGCTCTCGGGCCAGCCCGAATATGTTCGGTAGAACAATTCTTTGTGGCAGATGAACATCTGGCGCGGGTCCAGCGGGGCCAATTCGGACAACAGCATGTTCACCAGATCGCGGTTCGGCGTATCGGCGGCGCGAAGCGTGTAGAAATAGGCCGGGTGGTCCGAAGTGATGCGCGGCCACGGACCCCCGTCACTTGCCCAGCGCAGCAGTTGCGCAAGCCCGTGATAGGCCTGCGGCAGGCGATCCGCGTGGTTCCGCGCCAACCGCCGCATGTCGCTGCGATCCAGCCCGGTGAGGTTGACATCGGCATCCGCCGCCGCATCGACGGTCAGGAAATCCATCTTCTGCTGCAAGATCGCGGCGGCATCCACGCCACGCGCTTTGACAATCGGTTCAACCAGATCGTTGTAGTCCAGAAACTTGGCAATCTGGTTTCGCTGTGACGGGTCGAACGTGTATTTGATTGGCAGATCATCCGGCTTTTCGCCCATGCAGATTGCCGCCGGGTGATCCACATCCGGAAACAGGTACAGCCCGCCAAAATGCGCGGTCCAGAAATTGCGCTGCTCAAATTCCGTGTGGCGCAGGCGCACCGGATTGCGGGTGACGTCGCCGGTTTCCCTGGCGGTTTCGATCATCTTGGCGATCAGCACATCGTCGAACCAGGCGTCCTCTTCGGTTTTGAACTGTTCGACCATGCCCGCCAGTTGCTGGGCCTTGCGCAGGGTGCCGCCAACCGTGTCGGCCTCGATCTCGATCTTGCGCAGGTTCAACAGGTCGCGCGGTGTGGTGAGTTTGAAGACCGAGTTCACCAGCTCTCCGGCCACCGCATCGGTGGCGGTCAGGGCGAATAGCTGCGCCTCGTTCATCTCGATGAATTCGCGCAGGATATCACGCGAGGTCGAGAATTTGACGTTCAACAGAGGCGCGCGTTTTTGTTCGGTCGTCAGCAGGATGAACTGCCGGTTGACCCCGTTGGGGTTGAGGTAGAGCGGGTCGTCCAGCTCAATCCCCACCTCCGGCGAATAGCCCGAGATATCGACATGAAAATCCGAAAGCTGAGTGGTCTTGCCCGCCAGGTGCTGCAGCGCGCGGTTATACCGCTCGACCAGAGCCGGGCTGGAGATGTGGACGAGGTTGCCAAACATCAGGCCTTTTTCGATGAGGCGGATCATGGGGCCTTCGCCTTTTGAGTTTCAAACTTGAGAATGAGCAACTTTATCCATGACATAGCATTTTCAATTGCCCATGAAGTCTGATCTGGCGAAAGCTGTGGCATGGGTTCACTTCCGGGGCCGTGACCCAATTGGTTGCGCACCTTAGTAAAGTAGGCCTTCAACAGTTCCTTTTCCCAATCACCCAAGAAAACTACTGATTTCTTCGAAAGGTTATCGATGTAGTTATGCGCTCCCTTCTCGCCGCCGTGCGTAACACCGAGTTTGTCAGATATGATTTTAACCGTACTTTCGAGCGCTTTTGCCGCAAAAAGTGCTGGGTCTTTGCCACCGTTGTCGCGTTGGTCAACCGCTTCCTTCATATCGAGGTCCACGTTTTGCCAAACAGGTTCGGATACAAGGCTCCAAAAAGGTTGCTCGATTTCATTTGAAACCAAAAGATCAGCTTCAATCTGGAAAAAACCATTGTGATAGTTGAGTGGAAACCTTGCCGAGCGAAATCTCTCGTTTATTTCTGCCGACGCGGTTTCGTATTCGTCGACCGTTTTCTTATATGCCTTAGCCACCAAAGAACTTGAAGGCCTGCTAGCTTCTAGAGACTTTCTGCAAGAATCCGCTCTATCGTACTTTATGCGTAACCCGACTTCGATAAGGCTAAGCCGTTCTTTCAGAAACTCATCAATATCGGCACTTTGAAGTGCGTGATTATTATACCAGTTTCGGCAGATTTCGATAAACGCTCTCTTTCTATGTTCTTTGCGCTTGTACTCCCCTAGTCCAACGTGGGTTTCGTACCATGCGTCAGACAGCCAACGAACACCGAGTTCATTTGCTAGCCTTTTGTGGATCTCTTCCCAAAACTTGCCACTCGCTTTTTGAGCATCGTCAGTTTCGCCCCAATAGGGGTGGAATTCTTCGAGGACAGTAAAGCACTGATGAAGAGCTCGTTTTTCCCGCCTAAGGAAGCTCCTGAATAGCGGGGTTTCTTCGTATCTGACAAAAAATACGTCCGTTAGCACTTGCTTCTACTTCCCCTCCAAATACCGCCGCTTGGCCTCTTCCATCCGGCCCATCTCACGCACCGCGTTCTCGATGGCGACCTCGTCGCTCTTGTCGGCATAGCGGAACTCGCTGTCGGCGTAGCGGTTGATCTCCTGGATCACCATCTCGACGGTGATCGGCTGGCGCAGGTCCTCGATCATCGCCTTCTTGGTGTCATAGTCGCGGAACAGGAACAGATCGGGGTTCTCCATCCACTCGTCCGGCAGTTCGAAATCCATCGCGCGGACCTTGACAGCGTCGGTGATGTTCTTGATCGCGCGGCCGGTGAACCGCTCATCCGCCTGTTGGATCGCCTTGAGGTAAGTGCCCAGCTTGGCGATCGTGTCCATCTGGCCGATCTCGCCGGAGACCCGGTCATAGACCTGCAACAGAGCGTCCTCATGCGGGCGCGAGTGGCTTTCAAAACTGGCGGCGACAGCCTTTTTGATCTCCTGCGCGGCATAGGCTTCGTGCTCGCCCAGCGGAATGTCGTGGTTGCGGCCCATCAGCAGGTGCAGGATGTCGATGTAATCCTCGCGCGTTTGCGGCCCGTCCACCAGGAACCGCGCGCCCGCCCGCTGGCGCAGAGCGTCGTCCACATTCTCGGGGTAGTTCGAGAACATGCCAAAGGTGCAGTTGCCGCGCACGACGGTGTTGGCACCCGCAAAGCTCTCCATCAGCACGGCTGTGATTTCCAGTTGTCCGGCTGACGACTGTCGGTCGCCGCGTTTGCCCGCCAGCTGATCGATATCGTCGATGGTGCCGAAACCGATGACCGAGGGGTCGATGATCGTGTTGATGAACGCCTTGGCGTTCTGGCCGGATTTGCCTTGATAGCTGTCGATATTATCGGTGCTCAGGTTCTGATAGCGGAATGGATAGCCTGCGTTCTGGCAGTAGTCGTTGATCAGCCCGGCCATCATCTGGATCAGGGTCGTCTTGCCGGTGCCCGGCTTGCCGTCGCCCATGAAGGTAAAGATGAACCCGCCCAGTTCCGCGAACGGGTTCAGGCGGCGGTCGAAGTCGTAGGCCATCACCATCTTGGCAAGTTTCATGGCCTGATATTTGGCGATATGGTTGCCGACCACCTCATTCGGTTTCTTGAACGTCATGGTCAGGGTGGTGGACTTCGCCTTTGAAGCTGGTTCGAACCCCCGGATCGTTAGATCATCAGCCTCGATATGCCAGGCGGCATTCTGGAACGGGGCCAGATGGCCTGCTGACTGCGCGCGCAGCGCGGCCTTTTCCATCAGTTGCTCGGCATAGGCGCTGGTGGCGGCAATCAGGTGGGCATCGTCGGGGGCATGTTTGGCGAGGGTCTGGTCCAGCTCCCACAGCGCGCCATGCAGGGCAAGTTGGCCATTATCGGTCAAAACCTCTTCGATCTCACTGATATCGGCGGTGGTTTCACCCAAATGCGAGGACATCAAGTACGCCAGCGCATTGCCGAACGTGTGCGAGGTGATCAGCGCCTCGGCCGTTAGCAACTCCGAGAATTCGGTCTTGCGGGCGGCGGGCAAATCGCCTGCCAGGTTCGCACGTTTCAGATCAGCCAGCGACGTCTGTTGCGCATAGGTCTCAGCCACAGCCAAGGCGATGGCAATGGCGCGGCGAATGGCCTGCTGCGTGGTCGCCTGAGGTGGCGAGACCAGCGTATCACCATCATCCGAGGCCTCGATCCGTTCGACCAGATGCACCCCGTCTGCCCGCGCCACTCGCCGGGTCGCCAACCCCGGCGTGGTCGACCGGAACCGCCGCCCGGTCGCAACGCCCGGAGATCGCTCAACCGCCGCCTCTGCCACTTTCGCAATCCGGGGCGCATGTTCGAACCCGTTTAGCAAGGCTGTTGCAGCAGGATAATGCTTGCGAATATCGTCTTCGCGCAATTCCATCTGATCTGACGTCAAACTCATCTCAATAACCGCCCTTGCTTCATCTTTTCAAAAATTCTCCCGCCGGAGGCGGAAAATTCAATATCTCAGCACCTGCCCGGCCTTACTGACGACGAACTTGCGCACATCGGCAAAGCCTGGCGGGTTGCGCTCGGCCAGCACCTGAAACGGCCGCTGGGGCAGGATGATCGACCGCTGGGTGCGCGTAGCCCCAGTCTCGGCCCCCTGCCCGCCGAACGGGTCCAGTGCAAAGACCTCGCGTTCGACGGTGGAAAACCATCCCGCGCGTTCTTCAATGACCTCTTCGCTTTCCAGCTCCTCGGTGGTCCAGGCCAGCGCCCAATCCTGACCTTCGGGCGCCTGTGCGTCCTCCAACACCTGCCGCAGGGGGCCGGATTGCTCGGTATAGGCCGAGGAATACATCGGGCCCACATGGATGCGGCGCATGTGTTTGGGGTGCAGGTCGTCGAAATCCTGATCGAACCCCTTGGCGATCGTCACCAGTTTCAGCCCTCCCAAGCTTTGCGCCATCAGATGCGCCTGTACCTCGGGCCAGCGGCGTTGATCCTTGGGCAGGGCAGTTTTGCCGCTGTCCTCCAACTGCATCAGATAGATGACGGGCAGGTTGATCTGGCTGTCATAGACCGCCCAGTGGATCAGGAACTTGCGCCGCTCGCCCTCATTCCCGATCCAGTGGCATTCGGGATCGTTGCGGGCCCAGAACAGCTGACCTTTCAACAATTCCTCGTAATAGAGCCTTTGGGACAGCGCGAATTGCAGCTTGGTGGGAATCTCCCGGTCGCCAATAATTGTCCGCACCATGTCGGTTTTCAGATCCTCTTCCGAGGGCATATTCGCCAGATGCACCTGCGCCTGCTGCGCGTCATTGGCCATGGTCAGCAGCTCGGCCGCGACCGGAAATCCGCTGTCGCGCTTGTCCATGGCGAGGCTACCAAAGAACCGCCCCGTATCGCGCCCAACCAGGAGATATTTCATGCTCAGCGCGCGGAAGGTGTAGAGCAGTCCCGAGAGGTAGCGCGACACGATCCGCACCTCTTGTTTGCTGATCGCGCCCTCAGCCTCCATCGTCGCAGCCACGCGCATGAGGTGGACGGTGATCACCTCGAATTTGCGGAAGTAGCGCCGCGAGGCGAAAGTGTCGGTCAGGCCGACATGGTCTTGGGAGGGGTTAGTCATCCTTGATGGTTTCTTCAAAATTGTTTGAACTCAGCCTAGAAAACCAAAGCCTAACTAAGCTGCCAAAGCAGAGCACAGCATAAAGCAGTATCCATTTCGACACATCGTTTGGAGCTAACCAAACTATGAACGAAATGAGGCAGGCACCTAATGCTGATTGGTATGCCCACTCACCCAACGTTCTTGGACGCCCCACTAAATTGAACTCAGGGAGATTCATCCGCCATACAAATTCTTATCATGCTTCTCGACAATCGAGGCAAACCGGCGGGCAAAACGCTCATCCGCCTTCGCCTTTTTCTCCAACACGTCGCGGGCAAAGACCATGTGGTCCTCGTGTGCCTCAAGCATGTCGGCCATTTTCTGGTTGGTCGCGGTGCCGATGGCGGCCATGGCGGTTTGCGCCTCTTGGTCGGTCTGCACGCCGATCTCGTTGATGCGGTGGGCCACGTCCTGCTGCTGCGCGGTTTTCAACGATTTGGTCAGGGCATCGTACAGCACCACGCGCTGTTGCGTGTCTGTTTGCAGCTTGTTGATCAGCACCATCTGCGTCGCCGCCTGGTTTTGCAGCGAATCGACCCAGGTCTTGCCCTTTTCGATGTAACGCTCCAGCGTTTGGCTTTTGGCCAGCTTGACCTGCTCTTCCTGAACCTTGGCGTTGTATTGTTTGTTCAACTCGGCAAGTTCGGTTTCCAACTGGGTTCGCGCGGCGGCGTCCTGTTCGACGCTGATCTTGTTTTCCAGCGTGATGATCGTCGGATCCATACCCTGAATCTCGGCGCGCAGCGCCTCGAGTTCCGCCACAGTCGCCTCGCGATCGTCCAGCGTGACGGTCAGGTTGTCCTCGACCTTGACGCGCTGTTCCTCCAGCACGGCCAACTGCCCTTGCAGCAGTTTGACGATCACGTCGGATTTGGCGATCAGGTCTTGCAGCTTGTCATCGATATTGGCGGTGCGCATCCGCTCCTGCCGCATCGACTCGGATTTACCTTTCGAGAAGATGCCGACAAACGACTCCCACCCGGTTTTCGAGCGCATCTCGTCAAAATCCTTGGAAAACGCGCTGGTGACGTCGTCCAGCCCCATGATCAGTTCGGCGATATTGGCGTTCATCACCTCGGTATGGGCGTGCACATCCTCGAGCGTGGCGTTTTCGATGTCGATATCGGCCTCGGCAGTGCCGATCTTGGCGCGGGCCGCTTCAATGCGCGAGGTCAGCCCTTCGATCTGAGACTGACTTTCGCGCACTTTGGCTTGAGTCTCTTCTATCAACGCTTCGAATTGCTGGTTCGACATCGCTTCTATCCCTTTTTTCTTCTATTACCCAATAAGATAGGGAATGTTACACTGATTTACATCCCCCGGGTCTCAAAATTCACCCAGACTTTGGCAAACTCCTTGGCAAAAAGAAAGGCGAGACCGGCCAATGAAACGCGCAGATTTCGGGTGACTCAATTAAATTAACTTGTTAAGTATTTTTTGATCAAATCTGGATTGATTCCACATCCAGAGTGGCCATAGACAATTGAGACATCACCTGATTGGGTGCGCGCAACCCAATTCACGCCGGAGGCTTATCATGCTGGACGCAACGACCGATCTGAAGTCAATCCTGAAGAACCCCGAATTGCTTGTAACCAAAGCCTATATCGGCGGTCAGTGGGTGGACGGTGACAATGGCACGTTCAAAGTCACAAACCCCGCTCGGGGCGATGTGGTCGCCGAAGTGGCAGACGTCAGCCGCGCTCAGGTCGCCGGAGCAATCGCACAGGCCGAAGCCGCGCAGAAGGAATGGGCCAAACTGACCGGCAAGGAACGTGCAGCCATCCTGCGGCGCTGGTTCGATCTGATGATGGAAAACGCCGAGGATCTGGGCAAGATCCTGACCGCTGAACAGGGCAAACCCCTGGCAGAGGCCATCGGTGAGATCGGCTATGGCGCGTCTTTCATCGAGTTCTTCGGTGAAGAGGCCAAGCGCGTCTATGGCGAGACCATTCCCGGCCATCAGCGCGACAAGCGGATCATGGTGATGAAGCAGCCGATCGGCGTTGCGGCCTCGATCACGCCCTGGAACTTTCCCAACGCGATGATCACCCGCAAGGCAGGCCCGGCTTTGGCCGCTGGCTGCGCCTTTGTGGCGCGCCCGGCCACCGAAACGCCCCTGTCGGCGCTGGTACTGGCGCTGCTGGCGGAACAGGCCGGCGTACCTGCGGGCGTGTTCAACGTGGTGCCCTCGTCGCAGGCCAGTGAGATCGGCAAGGAGTTCTGCGAAAACCCCGGTGTGCGCAAGCTGACCTTTACCGGATCGACCGAAGTGGGCCGCATCCTGCTGCGCCAGGCAGCCGATCAGGTCATGAAATGTTCGATGGAGCTGGGCGGCAACGCACCGTTCATCGTGTTCGACGACGCCGATTTGGATGCCGCCGTCGAAGGCGCGATGATGTGCAAGTTCCGCAACAATGGCCAGACCTGTGTCTGCGCGAACCGTATCTATGTGCAGGCCGGCGTCTATGACGCATTCGCGGCCAAACTGAAAACGGCAGTAGAGGCACTCAAGATCGGCGACGGCTTGACCGAAGGCACCACCACCGGCCCGCTGATCAACGCCGACGCGGTCGCCAAGGTCGAGGAACATATCAAGGACGTGACCGACAAGGGCGGCGAGGTTCTGACTGGTGGTCTGCCTCATGATCTGGGCGGCACGTTCTTCCAGCCAACCATCGTGACCGGCGTGACGCAGGACATGCTGGTGGCGCAGGACGAAACCTTTGGCCCGCTGGCCCCGCTGTTCAAATTCGAGGACGAAGACGACGTGATCGCCATGGCCAATGACACGATTTTTGGTCTGGCCTCGTATTTCTATGCCAAGGACCTGAGCCGAGTCTACAAGGTGGCCGAAGCGCTGGAATACGGTATCGTCGGCGTGAACACCGGCATCATCTCGACCGAGCTGGGCCCGTTCGGCGGCGTCAAGCAATCCGGTCTGGGCCGCGAAGGCAGCCATCACGGCATGGAAGACTATCTGGAAATGAAATACGTCTGCATGTCGGTCTGATCCAACACGGTCTCTGTCCCATTGCGGTGGGCAGAGACCCCGTATCCGGAAACGGGATCGCGTCGTCTTTTGACTGTTTATGGCGACGGCCCAGTCGACGCTGACACGGCTATTCTGCGGACTTGTCGCGGATTTGTTCGATTGCACGGGTCGCGAACTTTCCCTGCAACGAACCGTCAACCATGGCTTCCAGCGCGGGCAATGCAGAGGACGCCGCGCCACCAATTTTCCCCAATGCAATAGCTGCCTCTTTGCGGACAAACACCGACGGGCTTTCAAGAAGCGCGATCAATTCCGGCACCGCTGGCTCTGCCTCGGGACCGAACAGGGCCAGCGATTGGGCTGCCGTCCGCTGATCTTTGGCATCCCCCCGTGACAGATCCGCCCTCAGGCTTGCTATGGTCTTTTCCGGAGGCAACGCCGCCAGACGCAGCCCGTCGTTCAGCCGGGCGTTCAAATGCTGGTTCTCACCGACCCAGCGAATGATGAAAAAGTAATTCTGAACGGCGTCCTGAATGACACCGGCATGCTTGCCCTTTTGCCATCGGTCGATGATCGCCCTACCCGCACGGCGATCTCCATTCAGGGCCAGAACCGAGGCTGCAAATGGCATCAGCTCAGTTGCCTGCGGATTTCTGTTCAACTCTTTCTCGATCACATCTGCCGCACCCGTCAGGTCATTCAATGCGTAAAGAGCCGCCGCTTCAAACAGCGCGTAGTGGCTGGGATAATTGGGATCCAGCCGGGTCGCAGCCTGTACAAAGGCCAATCCTTCCTCGGGCTCACCAGCTGCAATCAGCGCCCATCCCATCGTCAGATGCGCCTCGGGGTCGCTGGGTTGCAGCGCGATGGCTTTCGCTGCTTCTCGTCTGGCTTCTTCCGTCCCCCGACCTACCCGTAGGTTACTGTCCCAATCCGGAAGGTTGAGACTGACAATAGCCCGGATAACGTGCACCAGGGCGGTATCCTGCTCCATCACATCCCGGTAATATCTGTAAAACAGGCCGATATGCATTTGCGCGCCTGACTCTGCAAACCCATTCCAATGATGAAAGATGTGCGGTCGCAAATGCGCCAGAGCAAGCGTCGCCCAGGCACGCCCATAATCCGGGTCCAGTTCCACGGCCTTTTCAAAATGGGGAATTGCCGCAAGGTTGTCCTGTTCGTTGAACTGCGAATACAACTCCCACCCGCGTTGGAAGGCTTCGCGTGCTGCAATGGTCTGGGTTTCCACGCTTTCGATGGCTTGCCGGCTTTGAGGGTCGAGTGGAAGATCCAGCTCCTGAGCAATTGCGAGAACAATGGTTTTCTGCACTTCAAAGATGTCATCAATCGCGCCATCAAACCTGTCCGCCCAGATCAATCGCCCGCTCAATGTGTCGGTCAGGCGAATGTTGATCCGGAAGTCTTCATCCGCACGTCGCACGCTGCCGTCAACGACGTAGCGAACCCCAAGTTCTTCAGCGAAACGTGCGATATCTATGTTCCTGTCGCGGTATGCGAAGGATGAATTCCCAGCGATGACGAACAATCCGGATATTCGGGACAGGTCCGTGATCAAATCCTCAGAGATACCGTTGATCAGCGTGTCCTTGGACGCGTCATCGGTGTAATTCGCAATCGGCAACACAGCGATGGAAGGCAGGTCCGGCAAAGGGTAAACCATCTGCGCCTCTGAGGCGCGCAATTGGCCAGTCTTCCACGGTTTCGTCAGAAAAAGGCCAATTGCCGCCAACATCACCAGCAGAGCCGCCAGCGGCAGCCAGCGGGATTTCCTCAGTGTGCGGCTTTTTCGCGGTGAAGGCAAAATTTCCGCTTCTACGCGAAAGGCCTGAACTGGGTCTGCGATGTTCTTGACGTTCTGTGGCCCGATCGGGGCAAAACCATAGGGCACTTTGTTGCGCGCATAATCGACGATGGATTGTGAAACAATGATACCACCGGGATCTGACAGTGCCTCGAGCCGCGCGGCAACGTTCACCCCGTCGCCAAGGATGTCATCCCCGTTCGAAACCACATCGCCGACATTCAGGCCGATCCGAAACGTGATGACGCTATCTTGATCGGTACCCGCGTTTCTCTTTGCAAGGTCGGCCTGAATTTCCACGGCAGCGTGAACCGCATCGACGGCGCTGCGAAATTCGATCACAAAGCTGTCTCCCGCAGTGTTCGCGATGCGCCCTGAATGCCGGGCGATCGCCGGCTCTATGACTTCGCTGCGGATCAGGCGAAGCCTTGCGATGGTACCTTCTTCGTCCAGACCAACCAATCTTGAGTAGCCGGCGATGTCGGCTGCCAGGATAGCTGCTAGTCGACGTTTTGGTCGGCTTTCCATAATACCGAAGACTATCAGGCGGATAATTTGCTGGGAACCAGTTTTCGCACACGCCCAAAACACAACGCCCCGCGTCTGGAGGAACGCGGGGCGTGTGTTGCGGCAGTCCGGGAGGAGTGAACTGCCGCGGGATATTCAGAAGCCTCAGTTCACGGCTTTGGCGTCCACCACATCCTTCTCGATGGCTTTGGCCGAGGTGATCTCGATCCGGCGCGGTTTCAGGGCCTCTGGAACCTCGCGCTTCAGTTCGATGTTCAGCATGCCGTTTTCATGGCTCGCACCGGTGACGCGGACATGATCCGCCAGGGCAAACCGACGCTCGAACGCGCGGGTGGCGATGCCACGGTGCAAATAGGTGCGCTCTTTGTCTTCGGCGGCTTTTTTGCCTGACACGACAAGCGAGTTCTCTTTCACTTCCACGGTCAGGTCGTTTTCCGAAAAACCGGCAACGGCCACCGAAATCCGGTAGGTGTCGACATCGGTTTTTTCAATGTTGTAGGGTGGATAGCTGGGCTGGGCCCCATCGTTGGTCAGAACGCGATCCATCATGTCGGCGATCTGGTCAAAGCCAATGGTGGCGCGGTGCAGCGGTGCAAAATCAAACGTACGCATGTGTCATATCCTCATTCTTGAGCGATTTGCGATAAGTGCCCTCCGACTGGACGGGCGATTTCTTGTACCGGACCCCGTTGTGGCGGTCCGATACACATCACATGGGTAGCGATTTCGCCGAGTTCAACCCCCGCCAGAACTGATGAATTTCGCACCAGATCCTGACTTACCGGACCCGACTTGCAATCGGCGGATCGACGCCTTGGGCTGAGGTGCATCGCGCCGCATGATGGCCTTGAGCTCGGCGACGATCCCGCCAAGCTCCATGCCAAACCCCACCTTTCTACGGCCGTTCGTGCCTACCGCCGATACCACAGACAGGATCTGCCAGCGCGCACCGTTTTTCGCCAGAATTGCAGACCCGGAAGACCCGAAAGTAATGTCGCAATCAAAGGTGATCAGACCCTGCCTGCGGTCGATGATACGGCAGGACCGTTCTCGGGTGATCGCCTCGGACCGTCCGCGCCCATACGAGGCAATGCTGATCTCGTTGCCCGGAACACGGCCGCTGTGCAGTGCAAAAGGGTCGGCGACCGAATACGGGATAGGCTCGTTCAGCCGCATCAGGGCCACGTCCAACTGGACACCTTCGTGCGACAGCGGGTTCTGCGCCCCATAGCTGGGATGAAGGGCGATTTGCGTGACTCGACGCTCGGCCAAGGCGTTGCCGTTGCTAAGGCCTGCACGAAACGTGATATCTTCGGGCACATAAGTCTTCCCGGTACGACGATTCACCGCACAATGGGCTGCGGTCAGCACCATGTCCTGCGCGATCAACGTGCCGGTGCAATACGAGGCATCGCGGACATCCAGCCGACCGATAGCCTCCCAACCATAAAGGTCATCCCGGTCGGTCAGCTTGCGCTTGTTGGATTGCGCTTGCGGCGATGTTGCCAAGACGCTCAGGCCCAATAACAGGCTCCAGAAGACTCGCATCATGGTCGAATGAACCTTGCGCCTATGTTCTTGTTCGTTCCCGATCCGGACGAGGAAAGCCCAAATCCCCGCCCCGCAGAAAGTTCGTCACGCAGCAATTGCAGCGAATGCTCAACCGCGGTTCCAATTGCGACACTCTGGCCGTCCATACTGGCCTTGGCCGCAACCACCGATACAATCTGAGGGCGCGCGCCCGTGAAAGAAAAAACGGGTGCCCCCGAAGACCCGAAATCAACGTCGCAGGACATGACCATAACCCCGGCCTGCCGGTTCATGACCGAGCAGACCTGTTGCAGCGACGGAGCTTCTGACCGGTCATGCGCATAAGACACAACGCCCACTTCAGCGCCACGTTTGGGCTGATCGCCCGACTCAAATGGAATGACGGCGGTATTACGGATCGGCTGCCACAGCTCGATCAAAGCCACGTCCGCGCTTACCCGGTCGGCCGTAGAATCGACGCCATATTGGTAGTCCGGATGGATCACTGCCTGGCGCGCGGTCCGATAGGCCAACGCACGTCCCAAACGCCACCCGGCCAGAAACTCGATATCCGCGGGGTTGATCCGTTGTCCGGATCTTTTGTCAAACAGGCAATGCGCCGCTGTCAGTACAAGCGTCGGCGACACCAGCGTTCCGGTGCAAAACCCCGCGCCGGCGATATCCAACCGCCCGACAGCCATCCACTCGCGCCCGGAATCCGACGTATCCAGGCTTTCCAGCCTAGTGTCCTGCGCCGTGGCCGCCAATGGCAAGACACAGAGCACGATCGCCTTGATCCAGCTACGCACGCGGTTCTCCGAGACTCACTTCGAAGCTTTTGTCCTACGCGCCGCGTTGGGCGAAAATAGGGCGGTCATGCACCAAAGGTATTTCCCTGGGAAATGATGCGCGCTGGCATCAGCATGATTCACCGCAAGACGGGAACCGGGTTCCCTGTTCCCTGCAAGGCCGGTGGCTTTGGCCCGCCGGTCGCCCAGTCCAGCAACTCTACTGTATGAACGATCGGCAGTTGCGTACCAGAACCGATCTGCATCATGCACCCGATATTGCCAGCGGCAATGATATCAGGCTGTTTCGCCTCAAGAGTTCTGACTTTTCGCTGTTTCAACTGGCCTGATATGTCCGGCTGCATCAGGTTGTACGTTCCCGCGCTGCCGCAGCACAAATGACTGTCGGCGGGTTCGACAACCGTGAAACCCGCGTGTTTCAGCAAGTCTTTGGGATAGGATTTGATCTTCTGCCCATGCTGCAATGAGCAGGCCGCATGATAGGCGACGGTCAGGTTTTGGTTTTCCCCCGCCGGCAAGTCCAGCTTGATCAGAAGTTCACTGACATCCATGGCGATTGCAGACACACGCGCTGCATCTTCGGCAAGCGGGCCATTGCGAAACATATGCCCATAATCTTTCACGGTGGTGCCACAGCCAGAGGTATTGATGACGATGGCGTCCAACCCATCACCGTCCATTTCCCTTTTCCAGGCTCTGATATTGGCGGTTGCCGCCATATGACTGTCTTGGACCTTGCCCATGTGATGGGTCAAAGCTCCGCAACACCCGGCACCTTCGGCGACCACGACCTCGCACCCCAACCGTGTCAGCAGGCGGATCGTGGCGTCATTGATATCGGTGTTCAGCGCCTTTTGTGCGCAGCCTGTCATCAGCGCCACCCGCATTTTTCGTTCACCGCCGGGCGCAAAACTCTGCGGATCATCGTTGCGGCTGACAGACGGGATATGCTTGGGCGCCATCTCCAACATCGCGCGCAGCCGGGCATCTGGCATCAGGAACCGGAAAGGTCGACCCAGCCTGGCCCCGATCAGGGCCCAACGGAACCGCATCGGATAAGGCAGGATCTGCGCCAGAACCCAGCGCAACACCCGATCCGTCAGCGGGCGCTTGTAGTTGGCCTCGATATATTCGCGCGCGTGATCCACCAGATGCATATAATGCACACCTGACGGGCAGGTGGTCATGCAGGCCAGACAGGACAGGCAGCGGTCGATGTGCTTGACCGTCTTTTCGTCGGGCACACGCTCGTTTTCCAGCATGTCCTTGATCAGGTAGATGCGCCCACGCGGACTGTCGAGCTCGTCTCCCAGCACCTGATATGTCGGACACGTGGCCGTGCAAAATCCGCAATGGACGCAGCTTCGCAGAATCTCGTTCGAGCGCTGGATCGCCGGGTCCTGCAATTGCTCATCGGTGAATGTTGTCTGCATCGCCCTATCCCATCAGCCCCGGGTTGAACAAACCCCGAGGATCAAATTTCGCTCGCAAGCCCTTTGTCAGAGCCGATATTGATGTGGGTTCCGGATGAAATCGCCCCAGTTTTCTGATCGTGCCGGGGTCGGATCGCACCAAAGTGGCATGACCTGAAAACGCATCAAGCCGCGCACGCACATCCGTGCCTGCCGGGACCCGCAGCCAGACAAGACCGCCGCCCCAGTCAAACAGCGCTTGATCCGCTTCGGCGCGCGCCGAAATCTCCGCCGCGTCACCCGGTTTTACCGAAAGCCGCCAGACGTCCCCGTCCTTGCCCTGAAATGGATGAACGTCACGTATTCCAGCCCACAGCGCGTCGGACTTTCTTTCCTCGGCAACGTCCCCAAAACCTTCCAACTCAGCAATCAATCTGCTTGTCCGATATGCAACCGAATCCACAAAACCTTCGACCCTAATCAGGGCTTTTTGAAGATCTGGGTCATATGCCGCGCCCGTCACTTCGAATGGAGATTTCAGTGCTGCCGAAAGAACCCGCACAGCAACGCCGATGTCCGAGACTGCAACAGAAAGGGTTGAACTTCGCTCCGGCTTGGGCAGGACCTTCAACGACACCTCGGTCAGAACGCCCAAAGTGCCCCACGACCCACCCATCAGCTTGACCAGATCGTAGCCGGTAACGTTTTTCATCACCCGACCACCATTCTTGATCACCCGCCCACGCCCATCGACAAAGCGCACACCCAGCAGAAAATCCCGACATGCCCCGGCCTGAATCCGCCGCGGGCCCGAGATGTTGGCCGCCACAACACCACCAATCGTCGGCTCACCCTGGGTCGCCAGCAAACCCCGGTGATCCATCGGTTCAAAGGCCAGTTGTTGCCCTTCCCCATCCAGGGCCGCCTGAATCTCAGCCAGGGGTGTACCCGCCTTCGCCACAAGTGTCAGCGCACCGGGTTCATAGAGGGTAATACCGCTCAGCCCGGACACGTTCAGTTCAGGCTCTCTCCCGGTCACACCGCGCGTGCCACCTCCGGCGATCCGCACCGGGCCGTTCAGGCCGGCCACCAGTTCGGCCAATTCGGCTTCCGTCTCAGGTCTCATTTGCTTCATCTTTTCCAAAATACTCCGGGGGCAAGGGGGCAGAGCCCCCTTACTCCGCCGCAATGCGCCGCGCCCGAGACACATCCAAAGGAAACACCTTGGCAGGGTTCAGCAGCCATTTGGGGTCAAAAACGTCCTTGACCGCCATCTGCGCCTCAAGATCGGCAGGCGCATATTGATGCGACATGAGATCCCTCTTCTCGATACCCACGCCGTGCTCACCGGTCAGACAACCGCCTTCGTCCACGCATAATTTCAGAATTTCGGCCCCGAATGCCTCGCATTTTTCAAGATCACCCGGTTTGTTGGCATCGAAAAGGATCAGCGGATGCATGTTCCCGTCACCTGCGTGAAATACGTTCCCAACAGGCAGACCGAATTCTTCACTCAATTCGCCGATACGGCGCAGCACCGTTGGCAGGGCCGACACCGGGATCGTACCGTCAAGGCACATATAGTCGTTCAACTGCCCCATGGCGCCGAATGCGGATTTCCGACCAAGCCAGATTTTTGCGCTTTCTTCGGCTGACTGGCTTTCTCGCAGCTCGACCGGGTTGTGGCGTTTGGCGATCTCGATGATTTTCGACAATTGATGGTCAATTTCGGCTTCCGACCCTTCCACTTCGACAATCAACAGAGCATGGCAGTCGGGATATCCGGCGTGCGCAAAGTTTTCGCAGGCTTTTATGCACAGCGTGTCCATGAACTCGATCGCGACCGGCAGAATGCCCGATTTGATAATGTCCGAAACACACTGACCCGCGACTTCGTTGTCGTCGAACCCCATCAGAACCGGCCGCGCGCCTTCGGGTTTGCGCAGAATGCGCAGTGTTGCTTCGGTCACCACGCCCAACTGACCTTCCGAGCCGCAAATGACGCCCAAAAGGTCCAGACCGGGCGCATCCAGATGCGCGCCGCCGATCTCGACGACACTGCCATCCATCATCACCATGGTCACGCCCAGAAGGTTGTTCGTTGTCACGCCATATTTCAGGCAATGCGCGCCACCTGAATTCATCGCGATATTGCCGGCAATGGCACATGCCAGTTGCGAGGAAGGATCAGGCGCATAAAAGAAATCCTCTTCCTCGACCGCGCCGGTGACGCTCAGGTTTGTGCGGCCCGTCTGCACCCTGATGAAACGGTTGTCATAGTCAACCTCCAGCACCTCATTCATCCGCGCGACGCCCAGAATGACGCAATCAGCCGTTGGCAATGCCCCACCGGCCAGCGACGTACCCGCACCGCGCGGCACGACCGGCACGCCCTCTTCATGGCAAATGCGCAAAACGTCCGAGACTTCCTGCGTGCTCGACGGCAACACGGCCAGCATCGGAGGGCATTTGTAGGCCGTCAGGGCATCGCACTCATAGGCTCGGGTTTCAGCCGGATCATGGATAATTGCCGTATCTGGCAAAACCCGCGACAGCCGCGAAACGATCGCGCTTTTCCGGTTCAGTACGTCCGGGCTTGGCTTTGGCATTTCCATGGCATCCCTCCCTTTGGTAAAATAATATTACCAATTTACCACTCTGGCAAGTTCCGATGTCCGGTCGTACTGTCGCGCCATGACCTGGATCGAACGTGCCGCCCTATTTTCCCCTCTGGATTATGCTGCCATTGCAATGTTGCTGGGTGCGTGGCTGTGGATCGGATGGAAGATCGAACACCCGTCACCACAGAAGCCGTCCGTCGCCCTTGTGATGGATGGCTACCGCCGCGACTGGATGCACGAGATGGTGACGCGCCAGCCACGGATGTTCGATGCGCAGGTCGTGGCTGCCATGCGGCAAGGCAGCACCTTTTTCGCTTCAACCACGATGATTGCCATCGGGGGTGGTCTGGCCCTGTTGGGCAATACCGAGCGATTGGCCGGGGTGGCGACGGATCTTGCCATCGGCAGCGCACCGGCGATGGTCTGGGAAATCAAGATACTTGTGGTTGTCCTGCTGCTGGCCAATGCTTTTCTGAAATACGTCTGGGCACATCGTCTTTTTGGGTATTGCGCCGTTTTGATGGCCTCGGTTCCAAACGATCCTGAAGACCCAAACGCCTATCCTCGGGCCGGTCAGGCGGCCGAGATCTGCGTGACCGCCGCCCGAAGCTTCAACCGCGGTCTGCGCGCCACCTATTTCGCCCTTGCTTCGCTGGCCTGGTTTCTCGGGCCGATGGCATTGGTGTTGGGCACAATGATCACATTCGGTGTCCTGTATCGCCGCGAGTTTGCATCGCATTCCCGCGCGATCCTCATGGCCCAAACGTCGAACACAGAGACGTGATCCCCAAGCGCGGCATTAAACCCTAGGTTCGAACCATGCGATATGTGATTCTCAGCGCCCTTCTGGCTGCACCTGCCCTTGCCGACCCGCCGACAATCGAACAGGTCCGCGCCAGTGCCACCGGTGACACATGGCGGTTCGACGTGACGATCCGGCATCCCGATACAGGCTGGGATCATTACGCCGACGGCTGGCGCGTTCTGGACATGGACGGGAATGAACTGGGAATGCGTGTGCTGCACCACCCGCATGAGACAGAGCAACCTTTTACCCGCTCGCTTGGCGGCGTGGTGATTCCGGAAAACGTTTCACAGGTGCAGATTCAGGCCCGGTGCAATGTGGATGGCTGGAACGAAGACACGACGTTGGTCGAACTAAACTAACCTTCAGAAAATCCCCATGGCAAGGCCCGCACCCAACGCGGCGCCGATCTCGCGACACCGATCCAGCTGATCTTCCGGAATGGTTTTTCGGGCCAGAATGGCCTCGGGCGTTTGCGCGTGCGTGCAGACAATCAACGGCGACTGGACCTCTTTCAACCGCCAGCCAGTGGCGATCCGTGCGATCTGGCGGGCTGCATTCTCTCCGTCCGACCCGGCGCAAATCATCTGCGCATATGGGCGACCTTCGATCTGTCCAAGAACCGGGTAATAGCAGCGGTCGAAGAATTCCTTCATTAAGCCAGAGATCGCCGCCAGATTCTCTGGCGCGCAGAAGATGTAGCCGTCGGCGGCCAGCACATCCTCCGGCCCCGCCTGATCCGCAGGCACAAGCTCAACCTCGGTCTCTGCCCGTGCCGATTCAGCCGCCGCTTCGGCCATCTGCCGGGCACCACCTGTGCGCGAATGGTAAACGATCAGAAGCTGCGCCATGTCAGACCCGGTGATAGGGGCCACCTGACAGAATGGTCGCGGCCCGATACAGTTGCTCAGCCAGCATCACACGGACCAGCATATGAGGCCAGACCATCGACCCGAACGAGAGGGAAAAGTCGGCTTCGGCCCGCAAAGCAGGGTCTATTCCGTCCGCTCCGCCGATGATCAGCGCCAGATCCTGCCGCCCCGCATCGCGCCAACTACCCAGTTTCTTGGCAAAATCGGGCGAAGACATCACGCGCCCGCGTTCGTCCAGCGTACAGATCACCGCGCCCTTGGGCAGCGCCTTGCGCAGCAACGCGGCTTCGGCCCCCATGCCTGCGTTTTTCTTGTCCTCGACCTCGATCACCCGCGCGGGACCAAGGCCCAGGCCACGGCCGGTCCGGTCAAAGCGGGTCAGGTAATCATCAAGCAGGGACTTCTCCGGTCCGGCGCGCAATCGCCCGACCGCAACTATGCTGATACGCATATCTCTCTCGCCTCCGGCCCCTCAATACGGGCCGGGATGGCGCCTCAGTTCGCCGAGGCGCTGCCGCCCTGGGGCAGCCACATCTTTTCCAGCTGGTAGAATTCGCGCACTTCGGGGCGGAAGATATGGACGATCACGTCGCCCGTATCGATCAGCACCCAATCGCCGGCATCCTTGCCTTCGACCTTCGAGGTGAAACCGAATTCCTGCTTGATGCGATCCGTCAGCTTTTCCGCCATGGCCGAGACCTGACGGGTCGACCGACCCGAAGCAATGACCATGTGATCCGCGACAGACGACTTGCCTTGCAGGTTGATCTGCACGACGTCTTCGGCCTTGTCATCGGAAAGTGAGGAAAGGATACGCTCAAGCAGCTTGTCGCTGATTGACTGAGAGTGGGCCATTACACGGGACCCGTCTTCGGCAGGCAAACCCGCCTGTGTATGTAGTGACAGGACATAGTCCTCCTTTGCTGCGCGCCGTGAAACCCCGGCGCCGGGGTACTAATAAAGTAACAAGGGGAATGCAACATTTCAATGAAAGCGCGTCCGGCCCCGCGCAGGGTTGATCACTCTTCTGCGATTTGTTGCATGTTTGCGTTTTCCGACAAAAGCCGAACCTCGCGCTGCGGGAAGGGAATCGAGATGCCTTCGTCCTGAAACGCATCCCACAGCGCAAGATAGACATTGCCCCTGATATTGGTCAGCCCTTTGGTCGGATCGCTGATCCAGAACCGCAGAACGTAATCCACGCTGCTGTCGCCAAAACCGGTGATATGGCAAACCGGTTCATGTTTTCCGCCACTCAATACGCGGGTCACTGCCTTTACAGCCCGGATCGCCGTTGCCCGCACTTTGTGGGGGTCATCCTCATAGCTGGTGCCGAAATCCAGATCCAACCGCACGAATTTGTCGGAATGCGACCAGTTCACCACCTGGTTGGTAATCAGGTCCTCGTTCGGGATCAGGTATTCCCGCCCGTCCCGCGTGACAACCGAGACATAGCGTGCGCCCAGCGCATTGATCCAACCGAACGTATCGCCCAGCGAGATCACATCGCCTGGCTTGATCGACCGATCCATCAGGATAATGATCCCCGATATGAGGTTCGACACCACTTTTTGCAGGCCGAACCCGATGCCCACGCCGATCGCGCCCGACAACAGCGCAATGCCGGTCAGATCGAAGCCCAGCGTGCGGATCGCAGCCAGAAAGACCGCGCCATACAGCAGCACCTGAATTCCCTTGGCCAACAACACCTGCATGGACGGGGTGATGTCGTCATTGCTCTGCAATCCACGCTCGGCCGCGCGGGTGCCGATGCGGGCCAGCGTCAACAGGACCCCGATCAGCAGGATGGCCTTGAGAATGCCAAGCAAGGAAATATGCAGGTCACCGACGGAAATCGCGACCCCATCGAGGAATTCGGCCACGTCATCCGTCAGATTCAACGCAACAAGCGTTGCATAGACCCACATTGCCCACTTGAATATCCGTCGCAGCGTCCGGTTGCGGACAAGCCTCGCCACCAGTGCAATCGCCAGCCACGCAGTTGCCAGAGTTGCAATGATCCCAATGAGATAACTGCGCGACGGCCAGGTGACATGCTGCATAACCTGATACAAGAGCCAGGACAGCAGCACGAAATAGACCAGTGTCAGCCGCTGCATCAGCTGTACCATGGTGCGAAGCCGCCATTTCGGCCATCCGGTGCGTGCGCGCGTCCAAGCATCCCATCGCGGCTGTGTCAGAACTTTCAGAAGGAAAGCCAGCGCCCAAATGAAAAGGATGATGACCAACTGATACTGCCGCCAGCCCGGCGTAACCACCAACTCGACCAGTTCTTGAAGCTCGGAAGAGAACCCCGCGACCATGTTGTTGTAAAGGTCTGTCAGCGAGCTGGGGATCAGGTCTTGGTTCATACGCGCCTCCTGCACGGCAGCTTGGACAGCAATGCTAGGCGATGCAAGTCTGACACCAGTTTTGAACCTTGATTGCAGCAAAGGCGCGGTATATCTGAACCGCATGAGACTCAATGTGGCCCAAGAACAGAATCTGGAAGACCGCGCGCGTCTGCGCGAACGGTTCTTTGGGGCTGCCCGCACGGTCCTGGCGCGCCTACCCGTCGCCTGAGCCAACTCGCCAGCTATTTCTCATTACATACGGGAGAGGACACATGTCCCCCAAAACACTCTATGACAAGATCTGGGATGCCCATGTCGCGCACGAAGCCGATGATGGCACCTGCCTGCTGTATATCGACCGCCATCTGGTCCACGAGGTCACCAGCCCGCAGGCGTTCGAAGGCCTGCGTATGGCAGGCCGCAAGGTGCGCGCCCCAGAAAAAACCATTGCCGTGCCGGACCACAACGTTCCGACCACACCGGATCGGGTGAACGGGATCGAAAACCCCGAATCGCGCATTCAGGTCGAAGCGCTGGACAAGAACGCCCGGGATTTCGGCATTCACTATTACCCGGTGAATGACGTCCGTCAGGGCATCGTGCACATCGTCGGCCCCGAACAAGGCTGGACCCTGCCGGGCATGACCGTCGTCTGCGGCGACAGCCATACCGCCACCCATGGCGCATTCGGCGCATTGGCCCATGGCATTGGTACGTCCGAGGTCGAACACGTTCTGGCCACGCAGACCCTGATCCAGAAGAAATCCAAGAACATGAAGGTGGAAATCACCGGCAAATTGCAGCCGGGCGTGACCGCCAAGGATATCACCCTGGCCGTGATCGGCGAAACCGGCACCGCCGGCGGCACCGGCTATGTCATCGAGTATTGCGGTGAAGCCATCCGCAACCTGTCGATGGAAGGCCGCATGACCGTCTGCAACATGGCCATCGAAGGCGGCGCACGCGCAGGGCTGATTGCACCGGATGAGACCACGTTCGAATATGTCAAAGGCCGTCCGCATGCGCCGAAAGGTACGCAGTGGGAAGCCGCGATGAATTGGTGGAAAACACTCTACACCGACGAAGGCGCGCATTTCGACAAGGTTGTCACGATTCGTGGCGAAGACATCGCGCCTGTCGTCACCTGGGGCACTAGCCCCGAGGATGTTCTGCCGATCACTGCAACCGTGCCGCACCCCGAGGATTTCGAAGGCGGCAAGGTCGAGGCGGCCCGCCGGTCAATCGAGTATATGGGTCTGAAAGCCGGTCAGAAGCTGAGCGATGTCGAGATTGACACCGTCTTTATCGGGTCCTGCACCAACGGACGTATTGAAGACCTGCGTGCCGCGGCCGAAATCCTGAAAGGCAAGAAGATCAAGGACGGGATGCGCGCCATGGTCGTGCCTGGTTCGGGGCTGGTCCGCGCCCAGGCCGAAGAAGAAGGCCTGGCCGACATCTTCAAAGAGGCCGGGTTCGAATGGCGTCTGGCAGGCTGTTCGATGTGCCTGGCGATGAACCCCGACCAGTTGCAACCGGGCGAACGCTGTGCCGCCACCTCGAACCGCAACTTCGAAGGCCGTCAGGGCCGGGGCGGGCGCACACATCTGCTGAGCCCGGCAATGGCTGCCGCAGCGGCAATCACGGGACGGCTGACAGACGTCCGTGAATTGATGTAAGGTGCCCTCATATCTAGATATTTGAGGGATTGAACAAATGAGTGACTGGGTCAAATGGCTCCTGCTGGGGCTTCTATCAATTGCGTTCGGCGTCTTTGCGCTGGGCAATGCGATTGCGGCTTCGCTTGCCGTAACGGTCGTAACCGGTGCGCTGCTGCTGATTGCAGGCGCGATGCAAGTGGTCGGCGGTTTCACCGTCGAAGGCACAGGCAACAAGATTCTGTCACTTATCATGGGTGCGGTCATGCTGTTCCTGGGCTGGTCCTTTCTGGATCACCCGCTACAGGGAACACTGACGCTGGCAACCGTGATGCTGATCCTGTTCATGGCAGGCGGCATCGCGCGGGTCATTCTGTCGTTCCAGATGAAAGGAACACAGTTTTTCTGGCCCACGATGATCTCGGGCATCTTGTCGATCATCCTCGCAGGTATCATCTGGTCTTATGCAAGCAGCGAACCCGCCGCTTTGCTGAGCCTTCTGGGTATCCTGCTGGGCATCGAGATGCTGTTCAACGGGTTCGGATTGGTGTTCATGGCGTTCTTCGTCAAGAACGCACCCAATGACGAAACAACAGAAGCGAAAGAAGCTTAATCGCGGGATACGGGCGCGGCCCTCTCCTGCAGGAGTGCAGACATGGAAAAGTTTGAAAAAGTCCACGGGGTGGCCGCCCCGATGCCACTGATCAATATCGACACCGATATGATCATTCCCAAAGTGCATCTGAAAACCATCAAACGGTCCGGCCTTGGCGTCGTGCTGTTTGATGAAATGCGCTATCATGATGACGGGCAGGAGAACGAAGAGTTTGTCCTGAACAAACCCGCCTATCGCGAGGCCGAAATTCTGGTCGCCGGCGACAATTTCGGCTGCGGCTCGTCGCGCGAACACGCACCCTGGGCGATCAAGGATTTCGGCATCAAGGTCGTGATCTCGACCAGCTTTGCCGACATCTTTTTCAACAACTGCTTCAAGAACGGCATCCTGCCGATCGTGGTTGAAGAAGAACACCACGCGATCCTGATGGAAGACGCACATAAGGGAGAGAACGCCCGCATGACCGTGCACCTGGAAGATCAGCAGATCACCACTTCGGATGGGATCGTGATCGAATTCGACATCGATCCGCACCGCAAGCACTGTCTGCTGAACGGTCTGGACGATATCGGTCTGACCATGGAGAAAGACCACCACATCGACAAATTCGAGGATCACGCAAGTCAGGCCCGCCCCTGGGTGTAAGGCCTTAGCCGATTCTTTGGATACTCAACCTAACGGGGTCGCCAAGGCGGCCCCGTTCTCATTCTTGGGGTTGATTTTACCAGAACCACAACATCTTGGTCTCACATTGAGATACACGTCGGATTTGCGTCGAAAATGATGCAATCCCGCACCAGTTGCGCCATCATTTTGCCCGAAATCACGTGTTTTCTGCACCCTGTCTTGAGCGAAATGCCGCTTATCGTCCATGTTGGCGCTAAAGAGGCATCCGTCAAAAACTCGAGACGATGGGCACAAGTTGGAATGTAAGTCGGCGAAGATCGACTTATCCGGTTTGAAAAAGGGTTCGGATAGTGATTGCGCGCACAACAGGGGCGGCGATACGCGGAATACTTGTGGCACTGATGGTGCTGACACCCGCGTTGTACCTGCCTGTATCATCGACGAACGGGACCGAGATTCTGGTCTTCCTCGCGATTCTCGCGTTCATCCTGACATTCGCCGAGTACAATTCTGCCTTTCCTAGCTTTATTGAATTTCGCGATGCGCCGCCGGTGAACCGTCTGCGGTTTGTCGGGCTGATGTCGATGGTCACCTTTCTGACCCTGGTTTGCAAAAACGCCTATGAGCCGACTGAGCTGACCGCGTTCGCCTACACCGCGGGTCTGGCCGTCGCGAATGTCGCGGACTTTCCCTATTCCCCGGTTCGGTTGATCGTGCTGATGCTGCCCTTGGATGCGGGCCAGCCGTTGATCGAATTGGTTCGGATCGCAGCCAGTGTGGCTTATGTGGCCGCCTTGGTCACCGTCGCCAGCTTTGCCTATGCGGTCAAAGTGCGTGGCTGGCCCACGGGCAATGGCGCCTTCAACGTGTGGACCAATCTACCGTTGTTTGATCCCACCAAGGGCGGCGATGTCGTTACCCGTCTGCAACGCGATGGCCGCCTGAATATCTGCATTGGCGTTCTGCTTCCCTTCCTCATTCCGGCTGTAATCAAGCTCATGAGCAGCGTCGTCGCCCCGATCTCGCTGAGCAATCCGCAAACGTTGATCTGGACAATGTGCGCCTGGGCCTTCCTGCCCGCCAGCATGATCATGCGCGGCATGGCGACGCTTCGCATCGCGGGTCTGATCGTAGAAAAGCGCCGCGCCTATTCGACAAGCGAGACAACGCAAGCCGCATGATCCGTGCCCTTGCCCTGCTGCTGCCTTTATCGGCGCAGGCAGAGGTTTATCGCATCGCCACCTACAACACTGAACTCAGCAGAAACGGCCCCGGCCTGCTGCTGCGCGACATCCAGCGGGATGATGCGCAGGTTGAAGCCGTTGTCGAGGTCATTGCCGCTGCGCGACCTGATGTCATTGCCCTGCAAGGCATCGACTGGGATCTGGAAGGCGCGGCCCTGAGCGCCCTGTCCGAGAAACTGCGCGAGGCGGGCCTGGATTTACCCTATCACTTTTCCGCCCAACCAAATGCTGGGCTGGAAACGCCGCTGGATCTGGACGGTGATGGCAAAACGCAAGGCCCCGGAGACGCGCAGGGCTGGGGGAAGTTCACCGGCCACGGAGGGGTGGCGGTGTTGTCCCGTTTCGAAATCATGACCGATGACGTTCAGGATTACACCGATCTGCGGTGGAAAGATCTGCCTGGGGCTGCTTTGCCACGCAGTGATGGGCTTCCCTTCCCGTCTGAAGCTGCGCACGACATTCAGCGCCTGTCCTCGACCGTGCATTGGGTGCTTCCGATCGAAACCCCGCAGGGGCGATTCAGCCTGATGACCTTTCACGCTGCCCCACCGGTTTTTGACGGACCCGAGGATCGCAACGGTCTGCGCAACGGGGATGAGATTCGCCTGTGGTCGGTTTTGTTGAATGGCGGTCTGGGGCCAGTTCCTCAAAGCCCCTTCGTGATGGCTGCGGACGCCAATCTCGACCCGACCCGCGGAGAAGGCCACAAACAGGCCATTCGCGCGCTTTTGACCGATCCCAAGGTGCAGGACCCGATGCCAAAGGACCCATCGGGGTCATCAGCAACGGTCGAATGGAAAGCCACCGGGGAAATGCGCGTTGACTATGTGTTGCCGTCCAGTGATCTGCAAATCTTGGAAACCGGCATTGTCTGGCCCGTGGAAGGTGACACGCTGTACGACAGTGCCCGACGCGCCAGCAGGCATCGACTGGTCTGGGTTGACATAATCCTACCCTAGAACCTCGCCCCCGTTCCCGGCTGTTGACGATGAAGCGGCACGTTGGGGCGGAATGGCGGAACGCAAGGCATCCTCCAGGTTCGTTTCAGAAAACGAGGCCAGCAATTCATTCATATAGCCGCCATCCAATTGATGCGGCACGTGCCAGAGGTACCGCATCTCGATCAAATGAGGGGCCATGCTCCAGAACGGGCGGGCCAATTGCAGAGGCCACCATTTCATGCGCCGCACTGCAACCGGCCGGCCGGTGACTTGCGAAAGCGATTCAGCAATCTGCGTCCCGGTCAAAGTGTACCCTTCAAATGGAACATCGCAAAAACGGGGAAGGTCTTGCCGCATCTCAGCCAGCGCGACGGCGGCGCGGGCCAGATCAGGCAGAAAGGCCCACGCATGCGGTGCGTGCGGATCACCGGGATAAACGAACTGACCACGCGAAAGACGCTTGATCATGACCTGATCGAACCAGTTTCCGGATGCATTGGTGTCGATGAAATCCCCGGCGCGCAAAAGGATGGTGCGCACGGTTGACGCGCGATAGGCCTCTTCCATCTCGATCCGAACCCGGCCCAGAGGGTTGCTGGCCTGATGCGGAGTCCCGCCCGACCATGGGCCCGGCGTAATTCCACCAAATACGTAGACATTGCCCGGTACGATCACGGTCGCCCCCGTATCTGAGGCCGCATCTATCACCCGTTTGGTCAGTACCGGCACATCGCGTGCCCAATCGGGATAGGGCGGGTTCCATCCGTTCACGATGACGTCCACGCCGCGCGCCGCCTGTGACAGCGAATCAGACCTGCGGTCAAATTCCGTCACGTCCCAGCCCGCGCGCCTGAACGCCAGGGCTGCGTTGCGTCCAAAACGACCTGTTGCGCCCAGTACCAGTGCAGATTGTGCCATGTTTGCCTCCTGACTGAGATCAATCTAGCCATTCACTTCGCGCAAGGAATTGCCGCAATTCGCAGAACGTGTATTCATTTCTGAATGGACAAAGCTCTGACACATGCAGATTGGTCTCTGATCCAATGCTTTCTGGCCGTGGCCGAGACGGGATCGCTGTCCGCCGCCGCACGGCATCTAAATCGCAGCCAACCCACTTTAGGGCGGCAGGTCCAAAACCTCGAGGACGAGCTGGGTGTCTCTCTTTTCGATCGCCACGCGCGTGGTCTGAAGCTCAGCGAAGCGGGTTCACAGCTTTTGCCGATGGCCCAGCAGATGCACAGCGCCATGACCGCGTTCAGTCTTGCCGCTGCTGGGCAATCGCAACAGCTTGAAGGTTCGGTGCGCATCACCGCATCCGTCTTTGCCTCGCATCACCTGCTGCCACCGATACTGGCGTCCATCCGCAAGCAGGAGCCCACGATCCAGCTTGAACTGGTGGCCACTGACACCACCGAGAATCTGCTGTATCGCGAGGCGGATATCGCCGTGCGGATGTATCGTCCTGCGCAGGTGGATCTCATTTCCCGCTATCTCGGGGATGTGCCGCTGTGCTTTTGTGCGGCAAAGTCCTATCTGGACCGGAAGGGGCGCCCCAAGACACCCGAAGAACTGTTTACGCATGATCTGGTGGGGTTTGACGCGAACCAGGAGATCATCAAAGCCATGCGTGAAAAGGGATGGCCAGCCAGCCGCGACAGTTTTGCCACCCGCTGTGACCTGCAAAGCGCCTATTGGGAACTGATCCGGGCGGGCTGTGGCATAGGCTTCAGCCAGGTACAGGTTGCCCAAGCCGACCCCGACGTGGAAATCCTGCCGCTGGATGTAGACATCCCGATTCTACCCGTGTGGCTGGCCGCACCTCAGGCCATGCGCCAGACCCCGCGCATCCGCAGGGTCTGGGATTTGTTGGCAGAAGGGCTCAAAGCCGCTCTTTGAGGGTCAAAGCGGACCGGTATAAGTTCCACGCGCGGGATAGTTGTTGCCCAATGTGAATTTCAAACCACCCGCAATATCCGACATGGACGGGCGACCGAAAGGCGTGGTCTGTTGCCACGCATAGTACAGCGTGCGGTCGGGTGCGATGTAGAAATGCCCCGGCTCTGCGAACAAGTCCGGTTCGGCGCTGCCTTCGCGCTTGGTCGAGATGTTAAGGCCCCAATCATCCCGCGCGGCGGACAGGGGAAGGCTGTGGCCCACACGCAGGCGCGACGCTCCGGCTTTTTCGGCGGTTTCCGCCGCGCGCTCGGCCGTATCGGTGGTGATCATGATGACCTCGACGCCCAGCGCCGCAAAGTCATCCAGCGCCGCTTCGACCTCGGCCATCTGCTTGATGCAGATCGGGCAATGCAGCCCGCGATATTGAATCACCAGCGTCCCGTTTTCGCCCTTGTCCGCGTCAAGATCGAAGCTGCCATGGGCAACAGTTTCGATTTTCAGCGCAGGAACCGGATTTCCAGGAGTCAGCATGTGTTTTCCTTCTGTTTTGGCAGGTTCGTCTCATTGACCCGATGCAACGCAGACGCTAGGCCCTGTGCAACAAAACGCAAGGAGACCCTTCATGTCCAACCCTTCGCTCCTTATCCTGCCCGGAGACGGAATTGGCCCGGAAGTCATGGCCGAAGTGCGCAGAATCATCGATTGGTTCGGCGCCAATCGCGGTCTTCAATTTGACGTGAGCGAGGATCTGGTCGGCGGTGCCGCCTATGACGCCCACGGCAAGCCTCTGTCCGATGAGACGATGGCCAAGGCGCAAGAGGTCGACGCGGTTCTGCTGGGCGCTGTCGGCGGTCCGAAATACGACGATCTGGATTTCAGCCTGAAGCCCGAGCGCGGCCTGCTGCGCCTGCGCAAGGAAATGGACCTGTATTCGAACCTGCGCCCGGCCCAGTGCTTTGACGCGCTGGCTGACTTCTCGTCGCTGAAGAAAGACATCGTTGCCGGTCTGGATATCATGATCGTGCGCGAACTGACCTCGGGCGTCTACTTCGGTGAACCGCGCGGCATCTTCGAGGAAGGCAATGAACGCGTCGGCATCAACACCCAGCGTTACACCGAATCCGAGATTGAACGCGCCGCACGCTCGGCCTTTGAACTGGCGATGCGCCGGAACAAAAAGCTGTGCTCGATGGAAAAAGCCAACGTGATGGAATCGGGTATCCTGTGGCGCGAAGTGGTCAACCGTGTTGCCGCTGACTACCCCGAAGTTGAGCTGAGCCATATGTATGCCGACAACGGTGCCATGCAGCTGGTGCGCGCGCCGAAACAGTTCGACGTGATCCTGACCGACAACCTGTTCGGTGACATCCTGTCCGACTGCGCCGCGATGCTGACCGGGTCTCTGGGTATGCTGCCGTCGGCGTCCCTGGGCGCGCCGATGGCCAATGGACGCCCCAAGGCAATGTACGAGCCCGTACACGGATCTGCCCCCGATATCGCGGGTCAGGGCAAAGCCAACCCGATCGCCTGCATTCTCAGCTTTGCGATGGCTCTGCGCTACAGCTTTGATCAGGGCGAGGAAGCGGATCGGCTGGAAGCTGCGATCGAGAAGGTTCTGGCCGACGGCGTTCGCACCGGCGACCTGCTTGCGGATGAGGGCGTTCAGCCCGTCTCGACCAGCGAAATGGGCGACGCGATCCTATCTGCATTGGACGCAAGCGTCTAAGTAACGAAAGTAAGAAATAACAAAAGGCGGTGCACCGGGCACCGCCTTTTTTTGTTTTGGCGTTTTCGAGATTGATTTAATTGCCGCCGAAAATGTTCTTCAGCAGATTGTTGATGTCATTGGCAAAACCTCCGCGCTTTCGACGGGGCTGCGGCTGGGCAACCTGAACCGGTGGTTCCGGCGCCATCATCGGCAAGGGCGTGGGCGTCATGCCCTCGGTCACGCGCAGCATGGTTTCTTTCCAGATCTCGGCCGGCAAGCCACCACCGGTCACGCCGGACAAGGGCGTGTTGTCATCATACCCCATCCAGACCCCGGTCACATAATCCGCCGTGAACCCGATGAACCACGCATCGCGCGCGGCTTGGGTCGTGCCGGTCTTGCCCGCCACCTGCCAGCCGGGCAATTTGGCCCGCCCGCCGGTTCCTTCAGAGACCACGCGCTCCATCATCCAGGTCAGCTGTTTGGCAGCCTTTTCATTGATCACCCTCTCGCCAATACCGGTCGTCGTGACCATGACGGGTGTTTCGTCGCCCAGCAGCTTCAGTTCGGTCAGCCCATAAGGTTCAACCTGTGAACCGCCATTCAGGATGCCTGCATAAGCCCCGGTCATCTCGATCAACGTGCTTTCAGATGCACCAAGCGCCAGCGCAGGCCCCTGTGCCAGGTCGCTGGCAATCCCAAAGCCGCTGGCGACCGTCCGAACATTGTCCAGGCCGGAAATCTCGGCCACTTTCACCGCCGGTATGTTCAGCGAGTTTTTCAGCGCATCCGCCAAAGTCACCCGCCCATAATACTTGTTGGTGTAGTTCTTGGGGCACCACTGGCCTGACCCCGGAATATCGACGCAATAGGGTTCATCCATCACCGTATCCAGCGGCGAATATCCAAGTTCCAGCGCGGTGGCGTAAACGAATGGCTTGAACGATGACCCTGTCTGTCGCAACGCCTGCGTCGCCCGATTGAACGCGCCAGACACGCGTGTCTTGCGCCCACCAACCATCGCACGCACCGCACCGTCGGCCGACATCACCACAATGGCCGCCTGCGCCTTTGATCCTTCGCGCACTTTTTCCTGAAAGATGAACTTCAGCGCCTCTTCCGCAGAGGTCTGAATGCGCTGATCCAAGGTTGTCCGGATCACCACATCTTCGGTCGTGTTGCGGGTAAAGAACTCGGGCCCGCTGGCCATGACCCAATCTGCAAAATATCCCCCGGCCCGGGCAGCCGCCGCCTCGGACAGTTGGGCCGGGCGCGCCCGCGCCTCGCTGGCCTGCGCGGCGGTCAGATAGCCCTGATCCTCCATCAGACCGATTACAAGGCGGGCCCGGTCCTGCGACCGTTGCAGATTGTTCGTCGGCGCATAGCGTGTGGGCGCAACCAACAGCCCGGCCAACATCGCTGCCTCGGCCGGCGAGACTTCGGCGGCGGACTTGCCAAAGTACCGCTGGCTTGCGGCCTCGAACCCGCGCGCGCCTGCACCAAGGAAAGCCCGGTTCAGGTAGATCGTCAGAACCTCATCCTTGGAGTATTTCACCTCCATCGCCATTGCATAAATGGCCTCTTTGGCCTTGCGCCACAGTGATCCCTGACGGCAATCGGCTTCATAGGCGGCCTCTGATTCCCATTCTGTCGGATCATAAGGCACGCCCAGACACAACAATTTGGCCGTTTGCTGCGTTATGGTTGACCCGCCATGCCCGGACAACGGGCCGCGCCCTTCGCTGAGATTGATGCGCACGGCGCTTGCCACACCGCGCGGGCTGACCCCGAAATGGCGATAGAACCGTTTGTCCTCGGTCGCGATGACGGCGTTTTTCAGATGCGGCGACACCGTATCAGCCGTGATCACCCCGCCAAACTGGTCGCCCCGCCAGGCAAACACTTTGCCGTCGCGGTCCAGCAGCGTGACAGACCCGCGCGCACGGCCGTCCAACAAGGCATCCAAGTCAGGCAACGAGGAATAGACGACACCCACCGCCAAGGCGATCAGGATGGCCACGACCGCTCCGACCCGCCAGGTCAGACCCCAGACCATGCGCCAGACCCAACGGAAGAAACGACGCAAGATGCCGCCGCCTTTGCCCCCCGATCTTTTGCGCGTCTTTTTGCGCGCAGTTTTGCGTGAGGTGGTTTTGCGAGCCGTCGCCTTCTTGCCCGCCGGGCGCTTGGATGCCGACGGTTTACGACCCTTTGGCGGGTACCTTTTATCCGCAACCAATTTCGGCTTGCGTCGCTTGGACTCAGTCATGCTCAAACTCTGCCCGGGTTTTCTTTTGCGCCACCATACCCCGGTGATCTGAGTATGTAGAGGTCCGAATTTCCGAAATTTCCCCTCACAATACTGCCTATTATTTAATCAGCGTGCCTATTTTGTGCAAATAATGTGCAATTTTTCGCCGTTTGGCGATCCTTTGGCCCTCAAGAGCCGTTTCTTACCACGATCAGTCGCGCATTTTTCTGCAGGTGCAAACAAACCGGTTCCACCGGAGAACCAGAGGGGAAAGACGTGAAACTGATCATTGCGACAATCAAGCCGTTCAAGCTGGAGGAGGTGCGCGAAGCACTGACCGAGGCCGGCGTGCGCGGCATGATGGTAACCGAGATCAAGGGCTTCGGCTCGCAATCCGGCCACACCGAAATCTATCGGGGGGCCGAATACGCGGTGAACTTCGTGCCCAAGATCAAGCTGGAAATCGTGGTGCCTGCCGCGATGACCGACCAGATCGTCGAGACCATCACCAAAACCGCCAAGACCGGAAAGATCGGCGACGGCAAGATTTTCGTCCTCGATGTCGAGCAGGCGCTGCGCGTGCGGACCGGGGAAACCAACGAAGAGGCGCTGTAGGCGCCGCGACCGACAATCATTCGAGGACTGAACATGAACCTGATGAAAACTCTCATTCCTGCCGCGGCGATCGTCGCGCTGCCGCAGATGGGCCTGGCGCAAGAGGCCACCGGCGAGACTGCGCAGCATACGCAATACATCCTGACTTCGCTGTTGTTTCTGGTCGGCGGTTTTCTGGTATTCTGGATGGCCGCGGGCTTTGCCATGCTCGAAGCCGGCCTGGTGCGTTCCAAGAACGTTGCCATGCAGCTGATCAAGAACATGGGCCTGTTTTCCTTTGCAGCCATCATGTATTGGCTGGTGGGCTTCAACCTGATGTATCCGGGCGACGGCTGGACCATCACCGGCATTCTGGGCGCGTTCTCGCCAACGTCACTGGAACCGGTTGGTCTGGAAGGTGTCGAAACCGACCTGTCCTATGCGTCCGTCGGATCGGACTTCTTCTTCCAGCTGATGTTCTGCGCCACCACCGCGTCCATTGTATCGGGCACCATGGCCGAGCGCGTCAAACTGTGGCCCTTCTTCTTTTTCGTGATCGTCCTGACAGGCATCATCTACCCGATCGAAGCGTCCTGGCAGTGGGGTGGCGGCTGGTTGTCCGAGATGGGCTTCAGCGACTTCGCCGGCTCGACCCTGGTTCACGCCGCAGGTGGCTTCGCAGCTCTGGCCGGTGCCATCGTACTGGGCCCGCGCATCGGTAAATACAACAAGGAAGGCAAAGTTGTGCCTATCCCCGGCTCGAACCTGGCGCTGGCAACCCTGGGGACGTTCATCCTGTGGCTGGGTTGGTTCGGCTTCAACGGCGGCTCGCAGCTGGCCATGGGCACGATCGGTGACATGGCCGACATCAGCCGTATCTTCGCCAACACCAACATGGCCGCTGCCGCCGGTGCCGTCGCCGCCCTGATCCTGACGCAGGTGATGTATGGCAAGGTCGACCTGACCATGGTTCTGAACGGCGCGCTGGCCGGGCTGGTTTCGATCACCGCCGAACCGCTGGCACCGTCGCTGTTCCAGGCGCTGATCATCGGCGGCATCGGCGGCGTGATCGTGGTCTACACCGTGCCGCTGCTGGACAAGATGAAGATCGATGACGTGGTCGGCGCCATCCCGGTTCACCTGATCGCAGGCTTCTGGGGCACCTTCATCGTGGCCTGGACCAACGGTGATGCGTCCTTCGTGACCCAGATCATCGGCTTCGCGGCTATCGGCATCTTTGTCTTCGTGGTCAGCTTCATCCTGTTCTCGATCCTCAAGGCAACTGTTGGCCTGCGGGTTGGCGAAGAAGAAGAGATCAACGGCCTGGATATGGGCGAGCTGGGGATGGAAGCCTACCCCGAGTTCTCCAAGGGCTAACCTGAGTTAACCACTCGAAGGCCGGGCGTTCGCGCCCGGCTTTTCTTTTGGGCAGGGTCTTTTAGATAGGGCCAGAAAACAAAAAAAGCCGCGCTGGTCAGCGCGGCTTTTGTCAATTTCGGATGGTTGGCTCAGACGCCGACGTCGACAATCGCCTTGGCCAGAATCGGCACGGTCGTTGCGTTCAGGCCCGCAATGTTCAGGCGGCTGTCGCCGACCATGTAGATACCGTGATCGGCACGCAGCTTTTCGACCAGTTCCGGTGCTGCACCCAGACGCGAGAACATGCCACGGTGCTGCGCGACAAAGCCAAAGCGGTCCGAGCCGGTCAGGCGCTGCAGTTCATCGGCCAGTTGCTGACGCAGACCCAGCATGGACAGACGGATCTCTTCCAGTTCGGCTTTCCAGTCGGCACGCAGGGCGTCGTCGGTCAGGATCGTGGTCACAACCCGCGCGCCGTGATCGGGCGGGAACGAGTAGTTCTGGCGGTTCAAAAACGCCAAAGTCGCCTGGTTCAGAGCCGTCTGCGCCGCATCATCGCTGATCGCCATCAGCAGGCCGGTGCGCTCGCGGTAGACACCGAAGTTCTTCGAGCAGGACGCCGCGATCAGGCAGCGCTTGACCGACGAGGCCACCAGACGGGTCGCCTGCGCATCTTCTTCCAGACCGTCGCCAAACCCCTGATAGGCAATGTCGATCATCGCCACGAGGCCAAGCTCGTTGATGATGTTCACAACTTCTTGCCACTGCACCATGTTCAGGTTGGCGCCGGTCGGGTTGTGGCAGCAACCGTGCAGCAGGACCACGTCGCCTGCCTTGGCGGTTTTCAGGTCCTCGACCATGCCGTCGAAATCGACACCACGGGTTTCGCCGTCGAAATACCGGTACGGGACGGCCTCCATCCCCAGATAGTTCAGGATCGACAGGTGGTTCGGCCAGGTCGGGTTCGACACGAACACACGCGCCGACGGGTTGGCCATGCGGATCATCTCGAATGCCTGACGGCAGGCGCCGGTGCCGCCCGGTGTCGCCACGGCGGCGATATTGCCGCGCTCAACCGACGTGCCGAGGATCAACCCGATCATCGCATCCGCATAGGCCGGGTCGCCGGCCAGCCCGGTATAGGCTTTGGTTTCCTGCTCGTCCCAGACGCGCTGCTCGGCCGCTTTGACGGCGCGCATGACCGGGGTGATGCCTTCCGCGTTTTTGTAGACGCCGACGCCCAAGTCGATCTTCTGATCGCGCGGGTCTTCGCGGTACATCTGCATCAGCGCCAGGATCTTGTCGGCAGGCTGCGGTTTCAGGTTCTCGAACATCAGGTCTCTCCGGTTGCGACGGGCAGGGTCGGGAAGGCGCCCCATTCAGCCCATGAGCCGTCATAAAGCGAGTGGTCTTTCTTGCCCATGCGCTCAAGCGCAAGGCTGAGGATCGCGGCGGTCACGCCAGACCCGCACGAGGTGATCGCCGGTTTCGACAGATCGACGCCCGCGGCCTCGAATATGGCGCGGCACTCTTCCGGCGACTTCATGGTACCATTGGCGTTCAGCAACTGGCCAAAGGGGACATTGCGTGAACCCGGAATATGCCCCGAGCGCAGCCCCTCGCGCGGTTCGGCCTCGGCCCCGGAAAACCGGCTGGCAGAGCGGGCGTCGATGATCTCATGATCACCCAGCTTGGCGGCGGCGGAAACTTGCGTGACATCCCGGACAAGCTGATTTTGCACCCGGACGGTCATATGACGATCACGGATGACCGGCGGCAGGTCTTCGACCTCGCGCCCTTCCGCCTGCCATTTGGGGAATCCACCATCCAGAACCGCGATGTTTTCCTGCCCCATCAGACGGAACAGCCACCAGACGCGCGCGGCCGACATCAGCCCGGCGCCATCGTAAACCACGACCTGATGACCATCACCCACACCCATCGCCCGCAGGCGCGACATGAATTTCTCGACCGGAGGCGCCATATGCGGCAAGTCGGAACGGTGATCCGATATCTCGTCTATGTCAAAGAACCGCGCCCCGGGGATGTGGCCTGCGTCATATTCCGCCCGTGCATCACGATTTTGCGCGGGCAAGTACCACGACCCGTCCAGAATCCGCAGATCCGGATCCTTCATATGCGCGGCCAGCCATTCAGTGGATACGAGGGTTTTTGGATCGTCCTGCATCAAAGCCTCCCCTAAGCGCGCTTGATTTTTCCCTATACCCGGCGGCATAGGGGTTCAAGGCTGGATAGCGCTCACTTGGCGCTGCGCAGGCGGAAATGTTGGATAATCCCAATGAGGCTGATCAGAATCCAGAACCCTTCGATCAACATTGATGCGAGATTGAAGTTCTGGAGCAGGGAATAGACGATCAGCACCGAGCCCAGCAGGTTGATCACGGGAAAGGCCAGATCATCCGAGTTCATCATCCGCATCTGTGTTGCGAAATACGCGGCGATCACGATCAGAGCCCCGAAAGAGCCGATGGCGTCGACGATGGTCAGGCTGTCGAAAAATGCGGTCATGAATGGGCCTTGCCGTTCTCTACAAATTCGGTGTGTTGGGCGTAATGATGCATGTTCAGAAAGGCCGCCCCCGTTGGACCGGCGCGATACCCGTGCGGAAGATCGGCCGCGAAACGCAACCCCTGCCCGGCCTGTAGGGAAACCCACTCGTCTCCGCGCAGGATCTCAAGCGTGCCGTTCAGAACAAAGACCTCCTCGGTCACGCCTGTCGCGTGGGCGGGCGACTCGTGGCTTTGGTTCGGCTTGAGGTTGACGTGGAACGTCTCGGCCCCCAGAGCGGGATCGAATGGAAAGACGATCTTGACCTCGATCGTGCCGGGGAAAGTTACGGTCTGAAAAACCGAAGGATCCCCGTTCATCGTATCGATCAGCGCGCTGAGCGGCAGTTGAAACCCCTTGGCAATTTTCCACAGCGTTGCGATGGTCGGGCTGGATTCGCCGCGCTCGATCTGCCCCAGCATGGCTTTGCTCACGCCCGTCATCTCGGCCACTTTCGACAGGCTCAGGCCCGATGCCGCGCGCACGTCTCGCAGTTTCAGCGTTATATCGTCAGAGTTCATCTCATCGTCCCGCGAATCCTCTTGTGCGTTATAGCGCACATGTGGTACGTGCGCTATAACGTACGAACCCCAAGACATGCAACCCGAGGCAACAGGGAAACAGCATCATGCCATTGTACCGATCCAGAACCTCAACCCACGGCCGCAACATGGCTGGCGCACGCGGCCTTTGGCGCGCCACCGGCATGGGAGACGATGATTTTGGCAAACCGATCATTGCCATCGTCAACTCGTTCACCCAGTTCGTGCCCGGTCACGTCCACCTAAAGGACCTGGGTCAGATGGTTGCGCGCGAGGTCGAGGCCGCCGGTGGCGTTGCAAAAGAATTCAACACGATCGCGGTGGATGACGGCATCGCAATGGGCCATGACGGGATGCTGTATTCGCTGCCCTCGCGCGAAGTCATTGCGGATTCGGTCGAATACATGGTCAACGCGCATTGTGCCGACGCGATGGTCTGCATTTCGAATTGCGACAAGATCACCCCCGGCATGCTGATGGCCGCGATGCGCCTGAACATCCCTGCCATATTTGTTTCGGGCGGGCCGATGGAGGCCGGCAAGATCGATATCGCAGATCTGGATGCCAAGAAAATCGACCTCGTCGACGCCATGGTCGCCGCGGCGGACGACAAATTCACCGACGAACAGGTTCAACACATCGAAGAGAATGCCTGCCCGACCTGCGGGTCCTGTTCTGGCATGTTCACTGCGAACTCGATGAACTGCCTGGCCGAAGCATTGGGCCTGGCTCTACCGGGCAACGGCTCGACACTGGCGACACATGCCGACCGCAAAGAGCTGTTCCTTGAGGCAGGCCGCCGGATCGTCGAGATCACCAAGCGCCATTACGATCTGGATGAAAAAGGTTTTCTCCCACGCGAGATTGCCACCTTCGAAGCATTCGAAAACGCCATGAGCCTCGACATCGCCATGGGCGGGTCCACCAATACGGTGCTTCATCTGTTGGCCATCGCGCATGAGGGCGGCGTTGATTTCACCATGTCCGACATGGACCGCCTGAGCCGCCGCGTTCCCTGCCTGTGCAAAGTCGCGCCCAACACCGAAAATGTGCACATGGAAGACGTCCACCGCGCCGGAGGTATCTTCTCGATCCTCGGAGAGCTCAGCCGCGCAGGCCTGCTGCACGAGGAATGCAACACGGTACATTCGGCCACAATGGGTGAAGCGATCGCCAACTGGGACATCAAGGTCGCCAACAATCCAAAGGCGCAGGAGCTGTTCAAGGCCGCCCCCGGCGGTGTGCGCACCACACAGGCGTTCAGCCAGTCCAACCGGTACAAGGAACTGGACACCGACCGCGAAGGCGGCGTGATCCGCTCGAAAGAACACGCGTTCAGCCAGGATGGTGGTCTGGCCGTTCTGTTCGGCAATATCGCCCGCGACGGTTGCATCGTGAAAACTGCCGGCGTGGACGCCAATATCCTGAAATTCACTGGCTCGGCCTACGTGTGCGAAAGTCAGGATCAGGCGGTCAACGACATTCTTACGGGCAAGGTGAAAGAAGGCGATGTGGTCGTCATCCGCTATGAAGGCCCGCGCGGTGGCCCGGGGATGCAGGAAATGCTATATCCGACGTCATATCTGAAGTCCAAGGGCCTGGGCAAAGCCTGCGCGTTGCTGACCGATGGCCGTTTCTCGGGCGGCACATCAGGCCTGTCGATCGGACATGTATCACCCGAAGCGGCCGAAGGCGGTGAGATCGGTCTGGTTCAGAATGGCGACACGATCGAGATCGACATCCCCAACCGCACCATTCATCTGGCGGTTTCGGATGAAGAGCTGGCCGCCCGCCGCGAAGAACAGGACGCAAAGGGGTGGGAGCCCGCCGCACCGCGCAAGCGCAAGGTGTCAACCGCGCTCAAGGCCTATGCCAAGCTGACGACAAGCGCAGCAAAAGGGGCTGTGCGTCAAGTCTGACGAATTGGTTTTCAAATCATCAAAACCGCAATAGCTTCAAAGGCCTCGCTATTCAAAATCAGCGGGGCCTTCTTCCGTCCAATCAGCTGTTCCGGTGCTGAGACATGATTATCTGGCGTCCACAAAATAGTATTCGTGTCAAAGCCATTGGCTTGCTTTGGCGGGGACCCCGGCTGCTTGTGGCAGATGTTCGTGACGACGACAACGTGTTGAAAGGTGTGCACCCGCTTGGCGGAAGCATCGAGTTTGGCGAGACCTGGCAAGTTGCGCTGAAACGCGAGTTTCGTGAAGAACTCCAAGTTGATGTCGAAGTATCAGATGCGCCGCTGGTGCTCGAAAACATCTACACCCACGAAGGATCGTTTGGGCATGAGATCATTTTCGCTGCGGACGTGCGCCTTGCAAATCCAGCAGAGTTGCCGGAAGCACCCATCACGTTCCGCGAAGACTACGGGGTAATCTGCACCGCCCGTTGGCGCGACATCCGCAAACTGGGCACACGTGACGGACCGCAGCTTTTTCCCAACGGTCTCAAACAGCACCTGAGCTCAGACTGAAACGCAAAAAGACCCTCCCACGCCCAAATCGCACCATCAGCTTCGCTGATGCCACGTTTGGCCTTGGGCCCGGCGCCGCGCAACGCGCGGCGCCGGGCCCAACCGGAGGAGATGCTTCGCAAGAAATATCGACGACGGGCGGGAGCACCCCACCGTCAGTCGCCCAATTTGGCGTGGATTTCATCCAGATCGATTTCACCGATCGGCATCTTGTTCGCCGGGTTTTCGAAGTCGTATTTGAACAGCTCGAAATCCTGCTTGTAGATCTCGTAGACCAGATGCATTGACAGATCGTCAAAGTAGTCCTCGACCGGATGCGCACGTTTTGGCCCGTGCCCTTCGGATTCATTGAACCGTGGAATCTCGGACAGTTTGACCGGGTGCTTCAGCTCGACATTGTCCAGAACATCCTGCATCCCGTCATTGAACGCTTCTGTCCAGAATATCCGGTCATAGTGACCGCCGTTCACGATGAAAGTGGACACGTGGCCTGACATCGCAGACCAGTGAATGTCCGGGTCCATCGGGCGCCGCCACCGGATCGTATCACGCGCAAACAGCAGAAACCGGCGGAAGCTGGCGATCTGGTCAAACTCTCCCTTGCCGTCGTCGCCGCCCACTTCGATCCCGTAGTTATAGATCAGCGTCGGCACCAGATTGCCGCGGTATCTCTTGCCGTTGCGCTGAATGCCACAGATCTTGTCAAAGAATGAGCTGAGGATGCGAGTGTAGGGATTGCGCACGCAAGTGAACGAATAGGACGCGTGATTGCGCACATTGTTCGAGATCAGCTCCTGGCTCTGATCAAATGCCCATTTGTGCATGCCGTCCTTGGCATCATGGATATCACCGTCGAAGAACTGACCATGATCCGAGAAATACATGATCTGACCAATGGTCGAGCAGGCACATTTGGGCACCACGCGGTACACCATGCTTTCGCTCTCGGTCATCCAGGTACCGGGAAACCCCATCTGCTGTGCCTCCTCCGCTGGCCAGGTCTCGATCCGACACGCCAGCTTTTGGTTACAAAGAACCAAAATTATTCTGTTTATTCAATCGTTCATCCTCAGTATCACGGTTGAAATCAGGCAGAAACGGATATTGCGTAATCTCAATGGCAAAAGTCGCCTATATATTGCTGTGTCACAAGGACCCTGAAGCCATCATTGCACAGGCCGAACAACTGACCGCTGTCAGCGATTGCATGGCCATCCATTTTGACGCCAGCGCCAGCGCCAAAGCCTATGAGCGCATTCGTTCCGCACTGGATCAGAACCCCAATGTGACCTTTGCAAAAAAACGCGTCAGATGCGGTTGGGGAGAATGGTCGCTGGTCCGGGCCACGCTGAACGCCCTGGAAGCCGCCGTGGAAAATTTCCCGCGCGCCACACATTTCTACATGCTGTCTGGTGACTGCATGGCGATTAAAACCGCTGAATACACGCACCGTTACCTCGACGATAACGACAAGGATTTCATCGAAAGTCACGATTTCTTTGAAAGCAACTGGATCAAGACCGGCATGAAGGAAGACCGGCTGATCTATCGCCACTACTTCAACGAGCGCACGCAGTCCAAGCTGTTTTATGCCGCCTATGAATTGCAAAAGCGCCTCGGTCTGACGCGGGACATCCCCCAGGACATTCAGATGATGATTGGCAGCCAATGGTGGTGCCTGCGTCGTAGAACCGTCGAAATGATTCTGGATTTCCTGCGTCAGCGCCGGGATGTGATCCGTTTTTTTTCGACCACGTGGATCCCTGATGAAACCTTCTTTCAGACGCTGGTGCGTCACCTGATCCCAAAAAACGAGATTGAAAACCGAACGCCGACATTCCTGATGTTCTCGGACTATGGAATGCCGGTCACGTTCTACAATGACCATTATGACATGTTGCTGGGCCAGGATTATCTGTTCGCCCGCAAGATCAGCGCCGAGGCGCATGAGTTGAAGGCCCGGCTCGGCTCGCTCTATGCCAGTGAGGGTGTCGATTTCCCGATCTCGAACGAGGGGCGCAATCTGTACGCGTTTCTCACCGGCCGCGGACGCATCGGCCGCCGGTTCGGACAACGCTTCTGGGAAGCCGGGAGCGTACTCGGCCCGGAACGGGAACTGTTCGTGATCGTCTGCAAGAAATGGCATGTCGCCAAACGTCTTGTGGATCAGATCGCATCTGAAACGGATATTCCCTGCGTAGAATACCTGTTCAACGAAGAAAAAACGTTGCTGCCGGACCTGGGCGGGATCGAATCCACACTGACTAAGCGCTCTCGTCACCGGCGCGCCGTTCTGCGCCTGTTGTTCGACAGTTTCGGGTCGGATCAGCTGGTGCTGTGCCTTGACCCGGCCTATCTTGACGCGCTCGAGGATTTCTGCGGCGACCAAGCCAAAACCCACGTGCTTGAGATAGAATGCGAATACTCGGACGATTATCTGATCGGCCACGCGCGTCGCGTCGGGCTGGCCGGAGACAACAGCCCAACGGAAACCGTTGCTTCCTTGCTGCCGACCCTTCGCAACGATCTGGGTTATGAATCCGAACGGATCCGCGCCGCCCGGCTGGACAATTACCTGCGCCTACGGGAAACGGCCACGCGCGCCGACAATGAAGCGGTTATTGCCAAGTTTCTTGGGGTTGGTGAAGACAAAGCCCAAGCCATTATGCAGTTGGATTACCTTTTCCTCGACTGATCCCCAAAGCCCTTCACAGATTGTCTGCCCGAAGGCTGGCACCCGTGACCCGCGCAATCCAAATCGCGGATGGCAGGTGTTCCGCCACGCAAGGCAGCAACCGCTGCAACTGCACTCGTGATTTTTATTCAAATATCGGATACTGTGCAGCCAATTGGGCCATTTTGTTCATACTTTTTCCATCAGCAACACGGCCCTTGCCAGGAACAAACACGGAAAACAGGCAGGTCTTTTATTCTGAATGACCGGTGTCCGAGCTTCGAAGAACCAGAGGCACTGGCTGACCGAAGATTGAAGTATTGCAACGCAACTCCGGGGGGACACAGTTGTGACCATAGATCAAATTTCCAAATCCAGACCTTACACCCCAAGCGACGCAGACTGGAAGATGATATATGATGTTCTTCCGGGCAAGGCTCAGATCGCCGACCCAGCCGTCATCAACCCACAATTCGAATGTATCGAGGTGACCGGAAACGCGGTTCTGCCAGCGAACGGCATGTATATCGTGCTGCGTGGCGTGGTTCAGTTGCGCCAGAACGGGAAACCATTGGCCAGCGCGGATGTCGGTGATTACTTCTATGAAGAACACCTTCAGATCTCGGATATCCCTGTCAGCCTTGAAGCGCTTGCGCTGGATGGAACCCGGTTGGCGTATTTATCCAGCCAGAACTGGCTTCAGATACCAGAGAGCGTCCGGCAACCCTGTTTTGCAACGATGTTTGGTGATCTGGTCAGCGTTCAGTTGCAGAATTTTCAGCAGCCGATCAATTGTTGCAGTGTCACGGCGGCCGCTCTCAGCATGTCGGCGCTGGGGTTCAGCTGCGAAGTGAATGACATCTTCCGCGAATGCGCATTGCCCTCGTCCTTTGTCGTGAACGACGGAATCTCGCTGGGCGAGCTTTTTGACGTCGCCTGCACCTACATTCACACGCAGGGGCTGCGCGAGAGGGTTCAGGTTCAGGCCTATTTCATGGACGCAGACACAACCAATGTGCCGCTGCTGCTTGAGGCGATCGACGAATCCAACCGGCTGGGCGGTGACAACGACATTCTGGTGGCGAATTTCCAGGTCGGTCTTGCCCATGGCAACGAGACTATGCCCGGCGGCCATTTTGCCGTCATCGCCAAGTGCAATCCAAGCACGGGGCTGGTGCATATGATGGATGTGCACCCTGAGAAATACGGCAAGCTTTGGGTGACAACCGTCGAACGGTTGTGGCAAGCCATGTCGGATCGTGACGGAACCTCGATGCGGTCCCGCGGCCTTTTGCGGTTTTCGGCACGGGCCGCGGTCAAGACGCATCTGAAGACCTTCAAGCAGCGGTGCAATTACGTCGACAGCACACGTTATCTGGCGAAAGATCCCAAGAAACGCCGCAACCTGTTCCGCCGGGCAACGCCCAACATGAACTCGATCGGCGTTTTGGTGGAAAGCCTCGCCATTCACGGCGACTACAGGGTGGACGAGGACGAGTTGCTGCGGGCGGCCCAGGTGTCGTTCACGGATACTGTCCGCCGGGTCGCCACCGCCAAAGACATGCACGACATGGTCGAAAAGTATATCAGACAATCCGAGAACCTGCATCTGAGCAGTTCGTTCCAGAGCTTTGAGACCCGCGATGACAAATCAATCCAAACCCCCGAAGACTGGTTCAAGGCGCAGTTGAAAAGCCTGACCCCCGACAGCAATCGCCACCTGATGATCAACATCGACTTCAATCGCGTCACCGGGATCGAGGCGATCCGCCCGCCGGACAACGTGTTCCGGGAAACTGCGTTGCTCGAAGAGTTCTGGTGCCTGTGCATAGACTATGACGACGATGAAGACGTTGTGACCATAGTCGATATGAGCCCGGCAACCTCGCAGGTCTGGCAAGCGCCGCGCAGCAACATCTTCCGTGGTCTGCGGGATCTCGAAGACCCTGCATTGTTGGTGATCGAAGAGGTCGAACCGCCCGAAAACCCAAGCGATGTTGCCAGCATCATCAAGCACAATACGATGGTTCTGTTCTACGAGGACGAAGACCCGTGGTCCTATATGCTGCGCAGCATTCTTTCGAATATCGGGGCAACGACCGTCAAGCAGATCGACGTGGGCGGGCGCGATCCCAATATGATCAGGATGCGGCGGCAACTGGTGACGCTGGGCGAAAGACCGGACGTGCCGTATTTGTTTTTCAAAGGGAAATGCATCAGCAAAAGTGAAAAGCTGGAAGACATCGTAGACATGATCCAGGCCGGTGAATTGCAGGCCAGGATGCGCAAGGAAGGGCTGCCGGTATCCGAACTGAATGAAACCCCAAGCCTTGAGAAGAACCCGTTCGGCTACCCCAAGGGGGTGATGAATCAAGTGAACGCCGGAAAGCGAAACGTATTGCTCTGTGCCTGCGGGTCGTCGGCGGCGGACAAGATCCCCGAGCTTGTCGAACGTATTGTCGACGCGGGGCATAACGTGAAACTGATCCCGTCTGTTTCGGCCGAGAAATTCTTTCGGGATTTCGGTGCCGAACGGATCGACGCCAAGATCACCCACAATGACTACTACCGCGATGATGACGAGTGGAATTTCCGTTATTTGAATTTCGACATGCCGGTGCGCGCTTCGCATCTGGCACTATGTGACTGGGCAGATTGCGTCATCGTGGCCCCCATCACCTGCAACACGATGGGTAAAGTTGCCAATGGCATCGCCGACAATCTTTTGACCTCGGTCTTCGTGGCCTGGCAATACCAGAAGAAACCCGTGATCCTCTGCCCCGCGTGCAATACTAATATGTGGAACAATATCACCACGCAGAACAACGTCGACAAGCTTAAGACCCTTGGGGTCGATTTCGTCGGACCGCGCGAAGGCCGCCTGTCGAACGGCCGGATGGGCATCGGCATGATGGCAACGCCGGACCAGATCATGGAAGCTTTGGCGGATGCGTTCGAGGAATTGGACGACCAGAAGTATCGCGTCTGCAAATGGGCGCGCGAAGCCGCTGCCGCCGATGACATCAACGAATGGAAGCGCGTGTTCCGTGCCATCGACGAAGGGGTAGTGGGCGTCAACATCGTGGACGAGGCCCATGGAGATTCACTGTTGCACTATGCAGCAGGCGGTGAAGGCGAACTGGGCGAAAGCGGCCATGATCTGGGCAAGCCGGATTATGAGGCCGCCCAAGACCTGATCGACAGGGATATCGACGTCAACATTGTCAACGATCACGGGTTCACCGCATTGCATGTGGCGGTGATGAACAAGGCACCGAAGATGGTGGAAATCCTGCTGCGGGCTGAAGACATGGATGCGACCCCGTGCATCGAATTCGTTCAGGGCATGCAGATCGAACCGGAAATCCGTTCCATGCTGGACGCCTGGGCGCAAGATCACAACCTGAAGATGGCAGACCCCGAACAGGGGCGTGACGAAAGCTTCGTGGCGGTGAACGAACCCTCTTACCTGTATTTCACCTATGGATCACTGAAGCAGGGGTTCCCCAATCATGACGCACACAGCGCGGTCCTGAATGAATTCGTGGGAACGGCGCGCACCCGGCAGCCAATGCCCCTGATCATCCCGAAGGAACCATTCTGCGACAATCCCAACTGTGGGTATCTGCATCGCATGGCAACCCTTGTGGATCAGCAGGGGATGGGCAAGCAAGTGGGTGGAGAGGTCTACCGTGTCACCGAATCCGACCTCGGCGAACTGGACAGGCTGGAAGGGTATCACGGCCCCGGCTCACCCGAGAATGTCTATGTGCGCAAGAAAATCAACGTCGTCATCGACGGGGCGATGAAACCCGCATATGCCTATGTGATCGCGGATCCGGAAAAATACCTGAAAAGCTGGCGCGAGGGTACGTCCGAAGTGGTGAGCGACTACACGCTGGATATGGCGCAAGGCGAACCCAAACCCGGGTTTGAACCCGTGGCCTAACACTCCCGCGTGCTGATCGGTGGCGGTTCCGCGCTATCCTTGATGCTGAGGTTATAGGCCGTGATCGCCACCATGCACAGCAGCACGAAGGGCCAGAAACTGGCCTTTGGAATCAGGTTGTCCCGATAATGGATGATCCGCAGCGACGTTACCGCCTCTGACGCGAAAAGGTACGTGTTGATCGAAACTGCCAACAACATGAAATACATAAGGAAAAAGAACGACTCCATGTAGATCACGGGCGATCCGGCGAATCCTTCGCGCAGTTGTACATGGGCAAGCAGGATCACGAAGAACAGAACCGAACAGGTGCCGATCACGCTGGACGTGCTGAAGTCATGCCGCTCTACCAGACCCTCGCGGCGCGTGACTGTCATGACCGCACCGAACAGCAGCATCACCACGACCAGCAACGGGATCATGTGAACGATGAACGCGTTTGCGAAATTGCGTTTGATGACGAAGTTGTAATGCAACTCGGGCGTGTTGGTCTGGTAAGCGTTCTGCCGGATGCCCAGCGTCGTGTCCAGTTTCGACAGCTTGTAGTCGAAATAGGTGTTTTCTCGCTCCCACGTGCCCATCACGATCCGGTTGTCGATCCCGAAAATGTCATCCGGTCCGGTCGCCGGATAAGCCTCGAAGTCAGGAACCAGTGCGATATTGACCTCGAAAGAAGCGGGCGAGAACCGCACCCAAACCGTTTTGTGATCGAAGGGATAGCTGGTGTAGTCGAAGCTCTGGCGCAGAGTTTGTTCAAAATACCAACCAATCAAGACGCCCTCGGGTTGTGACAAGCGGTATGCCTCTTCAACTAGGCCGCTTGCCGTATCGACCGCTTCGGGCAGAAGAAATCCAACCTCACCTTCGGCGGGAAGGATCGCATCATGTTCCTTTTCCTTGTAGTGCTGCCAGATATAGCCGGTAAGCCGCACGTCACTGGCGCCCAGAAAGCTGAACGACTTTATGAAAATCCCCGTTCTCAAACGATAGTCCGGCGCCACGTCCATTCTGCACAGATACGCATCTACCGAAGCCTGATCGGGCAGCTGCGTCAGGTCTTCCTCGAAATGGTTCAGTTCGATCCAAAGCTTGAGCAACAAGGCGGCCAACCCAAAGGTCAGCAGGCCAGAGATAAGCCAAACCTTTTTTTCGACGCTCATTCAGCCTCCTGCCTTGCCGCCTAACCGGTCAGAAAATCCGCGCGGCCCAGCAAGGATTGGGTAATGCCCATCGCGGCAAAATGCTCGGTCATACCGGCAAAACCGCTATGCTGTGACGGTGGAGTATTCTGCCTTCCGCTCTCGGCCAACAACCGTGTTTGACGAATGGACAAGTCAACCATCGGCAACGGCTCGTTCCTGGTGAACGCGGCAAGGCCTTCCGCATATTCAAGTGCGGCATCCCAATCACCACGCGCCAGCATGACGGCGCTGGCATCGGGGAAAAAGTGCAGATGGCTGTGGCCGACACATCCCTCGGCGATGATCTCGGAACCCAGTTTCAAAAGGCGCGTTTGCTCATCCGGGTCCGTTTCGGCCATCGCCAGGGCTGAAAGGGCCTTGGGTCCAACAAAGTTGCGGCCATGTTCAAGCGCAATTTCGACCGCTCGCAGACCGGTTTCACGTGCGCGCCCGACCTGGCCGGCATAAACCTGCGTTCTGGCCAGATGTTCCAACGCCTGCGCTTCAAGGCGTTTTGCGCCCACGCGCTCTGCGATTTCGGCAGAAACCCCAAAGGCTTCCAGCGCACGGTCGAGGCTGCCCAGAAAGGTCTCGGCCACACCAAGGCATGTTTGCGCGACACATTCCGGAACGAAGGCGAAATAGGTCTGCGAGATTTCAATCGCCTCATTGGCATCTGCTCGGCCCTGCCCGACATCCCCAGTATAGCTGCGCGCCACGCTGAGATTGTGCAAATTGGCCGCAAGGTCCCGAACCAGCCCTTTTTCGCGCGCCCTTTCAGCGGCTTGGGTATAGAACCCCGCCGCCGTCTTCATCGAGGCTTTCATGAAATTGGCGTCGCCAAATCCACTCAGCGCCCCAACCTCAAGGCGCGGGGATTCCAGCTTGCGGGCAAGCGAGAGCGCCCGCTCGTTGGCCTTCAGCGCTTCTTTGTTCCGGCCCAGCGGGAAATAGACGTTGCCGCGCACATAGCTTATCTGGGCCTCATCTTCCTCGGACCCGCAGCGCTGTGCTGCTGCCTCGGCCGTGTCGAGCGCTTCCAGCGCGTCCTGATACAGGCTTGCTTGCCGCGCCGCCTGCGCAAGCCCGATATGGGCCCGGGCGATTTGCTCGTCTGTTTCAGCCAAACGGGCGGCGTCTTTGAACTCGTCCAAAGCTTCGTTTGACAACCCCTGCAACCGATGGGTTTCGCCCCGCGCGCACAGCAGGTCAAATCGGACACCCGCCGGGGACGGCAATTCCAAAGCACGCTCGATCAGCGGGCTGGCATCGTCGAACCGGAAGGCCTGAATCAATTTGTCGGCTGCTTCCAGATAGGCTTGCGCCGCGTTATTGGCCCCGGCCCGGTCCAGATGCTGGGCGCGCAAGGTTGCATCCTTGTCTTCGAACCACTGAGCCGCCTGCCGGTGCAGACGGGCGCGCTCGGATTTGACCAGTGTTGCATAGGACCCGTCCCGGATCAGCGCGTGGGTAAACATGAAATCGGGCCCTGCCTCTCGGATCAACGCCGAGCGGATCAGGTTGCTTGTATCCAGATGCCCTTCACCCAGAATGAAATTCAGAACTTCGGGCGAGAACCGTTGACCCAGAACCGATGCGGCCTGAATGGCGGTTCGGCTGGCGCGATCCAGCGCATCCAATCGCGACTGAACGATACCCTGAATACTGCCCGGCACAGTTTCCTGTTTGAGCACATCCGTATTTCGCAACAGCTGTTCCAGAAACAACGGATTTCCACCGGCGCGCTGGACGCAGGTTTCCAGCAAGTCGCGATCGATGGCCCGGAACTCTTCGACCAGTTGCCTGACGTGCTCTTCTCCCATCGGTGCCAGTTCCAGTTTTGACACCAGCGCGCCATCCGTGGCCATCTGCCAGTCTCTGTCGATCGGATCGCCCTCGGCCCGGCTGGTCATCATCAACACACAGGGCGTGTTCCGCGTCACCGCGGCGATATGAGAACACGCCGCCAGGATGTCGGGCGTCGCCCAGTGGATGTCTTCAATCTGAATAAGCAAGGGCGATTCCCGACTGCTGGCGGAAAGCAGCTCCTCCAGCACCTGACGCCGCCCGCGCAGACGGGTCTTATTGTCCATTACCGCATAGACCTCGGCCAGGCCCGGATCCTGCTCGAGTTCAAGCAAAGCATTGAGATGCGCAGCGTTGGAAGGGCTGACCCAGCCTTTGGCAATGGCCTCTTTAGCAACGGCCGCCCCGGTTTCCGCCCCGTCTGACGCTTCAAGCCCCAGAATGCTGCGTGCAACGGTCTGAATGGCTGAATGACCTTCGCGCGCGCCGAAGTCCATCACAACGCCGTTGTGGATCGTGTAGGACAGGCTTGTCGCCAGTTCCGCCACTTGCTCGGACAGGTGGGTTTTTCCAATTCCGGGTTCGCCCAGAACGATATGCACTTCACCTTTTCCGTGGCGTTGGCATCGGTCGAATGTGGCCGAGAAAATCGACATCTCGCGCTCGCGCCCGATGAATTTGTGCCGTCTGGTCCGAATGTTCCTGGCTAACCGGTCCAGACGCCAGACCTCAACCGGCTCGTTCAACCCCTTGATCGCCTTGACCCCGATGGATTCGCCCACGAACAACGGGCCCAGCGCGCGTTGAATGTCATGTGAGACCAGAGTCTCGCCGCCCCCTGAGATATCTGTCAGCCGAGACGCCAGATTCACCCCATCACCTGTCACCGTATATTCCGTATGCGACTGGCTGCCTGTCGTACTGGCGATGACCTGACCCGAAGAGATACCGATATGGCAGGACAGCGGCGGCGATAACGTCGGAAGAACCGAGTGGATTTCAGCTGCCGCCCGTGCTGCCCTTTCCGTGTCATTGGTATGTGAGATCGGCGCTCCGAAAACGGCCATGACCGCATCACCGATATGCTTGTCGATGCGTCCGCCGTATTTTTCGACCACATTGTCCACTTTGCTGAAGAACTGATTGAGCAACGCGTGCAGATCCTCGGCATCCAGCTTGCTGGACATTTTCGTGAACCCGGTCAGGTCCGCAAACATCACCGTGACCTGCCGCCGCGCAGGTTCGTGCGGCGCTGCGGGTTCAGGCTCTGCGGCGATCTGCGAGGAATCAAGTTGCTCGATGGCACGCAAAAGCCGCCGACGATCGCCGACAGCGGTCACACCGATTTCGATCAGATCCTCGGCCGTCAAATCAGGCAGAATGGAAAAGTCGATCTTGTTATCAATGAAGGCCTGCGCGTACTCGTTTAATCCATTTGCGCTCAACCAGCCCCTCAGGTCTTGAGACATATCGCCCCTCTGAAGTCCCCCACTTCAAACGAGAACCTAGCATGGCAGCGGACGTGAGTCTGCAAAAACCAAATTAATTTGTGATTTTGAGCAGGGTTAATCCCCTTTTGATGCATTCACAGGCTTGAATTTCCAAATCCACTCGACAGGACAAATGAACGACAGGCCTCGGAGATTTCGCGAAACCGCGCTCTTTCCCTGACATAAAGATACACTTCGCGCCTGTCCGGCAAATCCGAAATCGGACGAAAGGCAACTGCGTCCGGGATGAATTGCGCGACGGTCTGCGGCAGGACCGTGATCCACTGGCCTGCCCTGACAGTCGTGATCAGGGAATGCGTGTTGTGAATGGTGACCTCGGCCCTGTCCAAAATCTCTCGGAAAGGCGCGGACTCGATAAAGTCACACAAGGCGTTTCGCACGAAAGGCTGAGCCACCAGATCGCAAATGGCTGGCGGTTCCGCCCGTGTCATCAGCGGATGATCGGACGCTGCAACCAAGCCGAAACGGTCCTGAAACAGCGGCTCTGCACTGATCCCGTTCAGTGGAAAATGGCCGGACGCTATGCCGATATCAGACGTGTCCCCGGCGACCGCATCCAGAACCTGCTGCGAATCTCCGTCGCGCAGCTCGATCTTCAGGCCGGGAAAGCGAGACGTCATATGATCCAGCAGGGCAGGAAACACCAACGCCCCCACGGACGGCACGGATACGATACGGATCAACCCGTGCTCGGCCTGTGCCGCCAGTTCAATATTCTGAACGGCCTGGTCAAAATCCCGCACCTGTTTGAGCGCAAGCTCAAGAACTTGCTGACCCAGCGGTGTAAGGTGGTTTTTCCGTTCGCCTTCAAACAGTTTCTTGCCAAGATGCTCTTCGAATTGTTTCAACATCATTGAGACCGCGGATTGCGTGCGGCCCAAACGGCTGGCTGCCTCGGCAAGATTTCCGGTTTGGGCCACGGTGCAAAAGCACCGCAGCATTTCAATTTTCACGGCCATGCTTCAATCTTTCTGAAGTTTTCTAAAGTTATTTGAGTTTGACTGATGTCGCCGGCAAGTTCCATCCTTTCGCAAACTGAAATTTGCGAATTTGGGGCCCGACGTGACCAAACTGAATCTGATTGCCGGCGAATGGCTGGCTGGCGAAAGCGAAATCGAAAACCGCAACCCATCGGATCTGAGCGATCTGGTCGGCATGTTCGCGCAGGCCAGTGCTGATCAGCTTGAGACAACGCTGGATCAGGCGCGCGCGGCCCAGGTGGAATGGGCGGCTTATGGGTTGGAGCGCAAGCAGGCCGTGCTGAACGCCATCGGCAACGAACTGATGGCCCGCGCCGAGGAGCTCGGCACTCTGCTCAGCCGTGAAGAAGGAAAACCGCTGGCCGAGGGCAAGGGCGAGGTCTACCGCGCCGGTCAGTTCTTCACCTACTATGCGGCCGAATGCCTGCGACAGATCGGTGAGAATGCCGATTCCGTGCGCCCGGACATCGAAATTGACGTGCGCCGCGAAGCTGTTGGCGTGGTTGCCATCATCAGCCCGTGGAACTTCCCTACCGCGACGGCTTCGTGGAAGATCGCCCCGGCGCTTTGCTATGGCAACGCGGTTGTGTGGAAGCCCGCCAACATCACCCCTGCCTCGGCCGTGGCCCTGACCGAAATCATCGCGCGGCAAGACATCCCCAAGGGTCTGTTCAGCCTGGTGATGGGCTCGGGCCGTTCCATCGGTCAACGCCTTGTGGAAAGCCCCAAGGTCAATGCGATTTCCTTCACCGGATCGGTGCCCGTGGGCAAAGGTATCGCCGCCGCAGCGATCCAGAACCTGACCAAGGTGCAGATGGAAATGGGGTCCAAAAACGCGCTGGCCGTGATGGACGATGCCGATCTGGATCTGGCGGTGACGCTGGCGCTGGGCGGGGCATTCGGCGGCACCGGTCAGAAGTGCACGGCTTCGTCGCGTCTGGTCGTCCACGCGGGCATCCATGATGCCTTCGTCGAAAAGCTGGTGGCCGGTGCACAGGCGATGAAAGTCGGCCACGCGCTGGAGGACGGCGTTCAGATGGGTCCGGTCGTCAGCCAGCAGCAGTTGAATGAAAACCTCGCCTATGTCGATCTGGGCAAATCCGAAGGCGCCGAGCTGGCCTGTGGTGGTCAGCGGCTGGAGATGCCCCATGACGGTTTCTACATGTCGCCGGGGGTGTTCCTGAACACCACCAACGATATGCGCATCAACCGCGAAGAAATGTTCGCACCGCTGACCAGTGTCATCAAGGTCGGCAGCTATGACGAGGCGCTGAGCGTCGTGAACGACACCAATTTCGGCCTGACCTCGGGCATCGTGACCAAGTCGCTGGCTCGCGCAACCCATTTCCGCCGCAACGCACGCACCGGCGTGGTGACGGTGAACCTGCCCACCGCAGGCACCGATTACCACGTGCCATTCGGCGGTCGGGGTGACAGTTCGTACGGTCCCCGCGAACAGGGCAAAGCAGCAGCCGAGTTCTACACGACCGTCAAAACCGCCTATATCAGCGCCGGCCCCGTCTGATGCGGATCGACGGCCTGCAATATGCCAACTGGTCGGAAAAGATCTTCCGCCAGCTGCGCGAAGGGGGCGTGGACGCGATCCACGTCACCATCTCCTATCATGAGAATTTCCGCGAAACGGTTCTGAATTTCGAGAAATGGAACCGCTGGTTCGAGCAATATCCGGATCTGATCATGAAAGGCCGGTGGGCCAGCGATATCGACACGGCCCGTAATACGGACCGAACCGCCGTGTTTTTCGGGTTTCAGAACCCATCGCCCATTGAAGACGATATCGGGTTGGTCGAAATCCTGCACGATCTGGGCGCGCGGTTCATGCAACTGACCTACAACAACCAATCCCTGCTGGCGACCGGTTGCTACGAGGCCGAAGACACCGGCATCACCCGCATGGGCAAGCAGGTCATCAAAGAGATGAACCGCGTGGGCCTTGTGGTCGACATGAGCCATTCGGCGGACCGTTCCACGATCGAGGCGGCTGAAATCTCGGACCGGCCCATCGCGATTACACACGCCAATCCGCACGAATGGTCCCCGGCCCTGCGCAACAAGCGAGATGACGTCATCCGCGCTGTAACGGAAAAAGGTGGGATGCTGGGCTTTTCGGTCTACCCTCACCACCTGAAAGACAAGTCCGATTGCACGCTGGAGAGCTTCTGCGAAATGATCGCCCGCACTGCTGACAAATACGGGGCCGAACATCTGGGGATCGGCACCGACCTGTGTCAGGATCAGCCCGACAGCGTCGTGGAATGGATGCGTGTGGGGCGTTGGACAAAAGAGATCGACTATGGCGAAGGCTCGGCCTCGGCGCCGGGATTCCCACCGATGCCGGGTTGGTTTCAGGACAACCGGGACTTTGGCAACATCGAAAAAGGGTTAAGCGCGACCGGCCTGAACGATGACGAAGTGGCCGGGATCATGGGCGGGAACTGGTATCGGTTCTTTGCCGAGAACTTCGTCCCACAAAGGTAACCAAATGGAACCACACGCGCAGACAGAGATCGCCAGACGTGACCCATCCACGGTCATGCGGCTGTCACGTTTGGGATCGTTGCACCAATGTCGGCTCAGCTTTATGCGGCAGCTGACGCGTCGCATGGCCGAAGAAAACTGGAGCTTTTCGCGCCCCGCGTTCGAAATTGACAACAAGGGTGTGGGCCATGCGGTCTATACCGCGCAAGGCCCCGATCGGGCCTATTCGCTGGTCGCCTTTGCCCATGACCTGCCGCCCGAACAACGATCGGACCGGGTGATTGCCGAGGCCTGGGATGCCACCTTTACCTTGTTTGACGGCATTCCAACGGCGGACGATATCGACCGTCTGTCGCAGAATGTTCCTTTGCAAGAAGCCGGACGCGTCAGCGAAGCCGAACTGTCCCTGTCGCGGGCGAACCGTTCCGTGCGGCTTTGGGCTCATGTGGTGGATCAGCTTGCTGCGGGACGGCAACCCGACCTCGAACAGATCTACAAGGTCGGCTATCTGATGCGGACCACGGCCGTTTATGGTTCGGGCAAATTCGGCGCGGCGGACCGCGAAAAGACAGCCGGCCGGTCCGAAGTCAGCGGTCCGTTCCAGATCGAGATGCTGTCGGTCTATCTGACCCGCGCCTTTGTGCGCGATCTGGTACAGCACATGGCATGGGTCAAAGGCCGAGACCAGACCGCAGAGCTTGATCCGGACATCGCGCGCTGGCTGGGTATCGGGAATTCGACCGGCCTGGGTATGGCACCGTTCATCGTCAATCACCCGGTACTGTTCAACAACTGGATCATAGTGCGCGAGGAGGCGATCTCGCGCGTTCGGTCCATTGATGTGGCTTCGGCGGATGAGGCACGTGTCTTTTGCGATGTCTTTGCACGCTGCAAACAGTCAATCGCCTGGTGGCGATCTGAACACCCGGTGCAGATGGAAAAGCTGGCGGCGCTGAATTCGGATCTGCAAGAAATCGAAAAATACCTGGCCAAGGATGATCTGACACAGAATCACCCCTGGAACCGTCTGATCCTTTGGTCCGAAACCGCGCTGACCGAAGAAGGTCAGGAGCTGCTGGCCTCTTTGATCCTTGAACCTTACGGCGCGCTTGTTGACGGGCTTGCGAGCTGCATGGCAGACACCGACGCCTCTGCACAGGTGATTGATGGGACCATGCCGGTATCAGCGGTGCGTGCGTTGATCCGGAACAGCTTTGATTGGGCTTTGAACCTTGATTGGGCCGCCGCCGAAAACTGCGCGCGGGCCTGGTACGTATCCGAAGAAAAGCTGGAACCCCGGCTGGGCGAGCGGTTCGAAGAGCCGATCTCGGATTATGAACAACCTCTTGCACCGGCGCGGGATGCAACCTTGGCTTTCGAAGCGTTGCAGAACTGGCCAGATGACGCTCCGATAGCAGAGTTTCTGTTGCGCCATCCGGAACACCGCCACAGCGTGCGCCGCGCGCAAATCAGCCGTATCGCTCCGTACGGTGAAATTCGAGACAACACGATCAGCGCGCAGGTGATGCCCATTGATATGCTGCGCGCCAAACTGTCCTTCTTTGGGGCGACGCATTTCGACCCGCGTTCGGATCGGTGGGTGCGTATCTGCATGTATGCGGGCGCGCCCTACCCGGAAGAGCTGAACACCGCGAACGCCGATCTTTGGATTTATCCGGAGGTTGTGCAATGACCTTCTCGTTGAACGAAGTGGAAGCCACCGCCAAACGCGCAACCCGTGGGGCTGGATATGCCTGGGGTGTGGCGGAGGAAGCCGCGAAAGCAACCCGATGGCTGTGCGTCCAGGGGTTTGACGGGCCTGCGATCCTGGCCCAGTTGCTTGAGCAGGAATTTGCGCCCCACCTGGAACATCACATCCCAGAGGCCCGGGACGGCATGTGGTCCGGCGCCCGGGATCTGTGCCCCCTTATGACCGGATCGGCATTATCCGATTTCCCGAACGCCCTGTCGCAGGGCAAAGTTCTGATTTCCAATGTTGCCGCACCTCTTCTGTTACTGCCCTTTGTCGCCACCATGGCGAAAAAGCGAAAATCGACTGTGGAAATCACTTTGGACGGGGTTTCCACGACCACTGATGGTGTTCATCTCAGCTGTGAAGATTTCGGAATGGAGAGGGCAAATCGCGTCGGGATAACCGAAACCGGCCGCATCAGACCCACCCGTTCCTTGCACAGCCGCGCTGACCCGGATCCGGGGACGTGGCAATTCCTCAACACTGTGGCGCATCGCACCTATGCCCCCGCAACTGAAGAATCCCGGCTGCTTGGCGCTGGTTCAGGCTTGTCAAACAACGATTGAAGGACCACCCGATGACCGAAACCAGAACCCTCTCGCTTGCCGAAATCGAAGAGCTGTCATTCAATGCGCTGGTTGCGGCCGGCACAAGCGAAGAAAACGCGCGCCCTTTGGCTGTTGCCACAGCCGCGACCGAAGCGGACGGCGTGGCCAGCCATGGGCTGGCGTATATCCCGATCTATTGCGAGCATGTTCTATGCGGCAAGGTGGACGGCCAGGCAAAACCCGCCCTTGAAACCCCGCGTCCGGGCCTCATCCGCGTCGATGCCAAAACCGGGTTTGCACATTCGGCCATTGATCTGGGTTTCGAGGCGCTGATCCCTGCGGCACAGGAACAGGGCATCGCCGCATTGGCGATTACAAACAGCTACAATTGCGGTGTGCTGGGCTATCACACGTATCGGCTGGCCCAGGCAGGGCTGGTCGGATTGGGGTTCACCAATGCGCCAGCATCCATCGCACCTTCGGGCGGATCGAAACCTGTCGTTGGGACCAATCCGTTCTCGATCGCTGCACCGGGAACAGATGGTCAACCCGCACTGCTGATAGATCAGAGCGCCAGCACCATCGCCAAAAGCGAAGTGATGAAGCATGCAAGGGAAGGCAAGGCCATTCCCGTCGGATGGGCGCTGGACGCTGACGGCAACCCGACAACGGATCCTGACGTTGGACTGAAAGGCAGCATGGCCCCCTCGGGCGGCTACAAGGGCGTGGGTGTTGCTTTGCTGACCGAAGTCATGGCCGCAGCCCTTACCGGATCGACACTTGGGTTGAACGCATCGCCTTTTTCCGGAACGGCCGGTGGCCCCCCGAAGACGGGGCAGTTCTTCATTGCGATTGATCCCGTGGCGTCCTCCGCAGGTTTGTTTTCAAATGCCATGGCAACTCTGGTTGAGTCGATCAGATCTCAGGACGGCGCGCATCTGCCAGGTGATGGCCGCCGCAAAAGCCGGCTTTCGTCAAGCAAAGCGGGAGTCGCAGTGAACTCCGCAACCCTGTCAAAGATTGAAGCAATTTTGGGCTCTGGCTAGGTCAGGACCCATAACCAGTAAATTACGGTTGCCGCGAGTGCGATGGCTGATAGGAAGACCTTGGGACAACGGTCACAGCGTGT